>NZ_JBBCBN010000008.1:0-326027 GCF_037203775.1 Phyllobacterium sp. CCNWLW183
ACCCCGTTGATCTGCATTGGTGAAAGTCTGGCACAACGCGAGGCCGGAGAGGCCGACGCCGTGCTTGCTGCGCAAGTACAAGCTGCCCTCGCTTTGCTTGAAGGTGAGGCAAGAAAGCAGCCGGTCCTTCTGGCCTACGAACCCATATGGGCAATCGGCGTCAACGGCATTCCGGCCACATCCGACTATGCAGATGAACGCCATGGGAAGATCGCGGCTGTGGCCAGGTCGGTGCTCGGCACTGCCGTACCTGTCCTTTATGGCGGCAGCGTCAATCCTGAAAACTGCGCCGAACTGATTGCCTGCCCGAATATTGATGGCCTTTTCATTGGTCGCTCTGCTTGGGCCGCAGAGGGCTATCTTGATATTTTACAGCGGGTCGCAAAAGCAATTCCAGAAAAAGTGGGAACCGGTTTTCCGTCCGGAATTGCGTAAAGAACAGATCTAGAAAGGAAAAACTCATGAAAATAGCCATTGGAGCCGATAGTGCGGGTAAGCCTTTGCTCGATATCATTGCTGCGCATCTTGCGACAAAGCCGGAACATGTCGTTGCAGACCTCAGCCAGTCCGGCTTTTATGCGGATCTTTCGCAAAAATTGGCACAGACAATTGTCGATGGAACCAATGAGCGCGGCATTCTCATCTGCGGTACAGGCATTGGCGTCAGTATTTCAGCAAACAAGGTGCCGGGCATTCGCGCCGCGCTGACCCATGATACCTATTCCGCCGAGCGCGCTGCCAAATCCAACAATGCGCAGATCATCACCATGGGCGCCCGTGTTATCGGCCCGGAACTTGCCAAGGCTATCGTCGATAAATGGCTGGAATCCGAGTTCGATCCACAAGGCGCATCAGCAGGAAATGTCGAAGCAATCGATAAGTTGGATCGCGCGAAATAAGCGTCGAATATGATGGAGCGATCATTGACTCATCATACCAGTTAATGTACCAAAAACATATATTCATGAGGTGAGGAAACATGACTGCAATCGCTCTACTCGGTGCCGGCGGGAAAATGGGCTACCGCTTGGCCAAAAATCTGATGGGCTCACGCTTTGAGGTGCGCCATGTAGAAGTAAGCGATGCCGGCAAGTCTCGCCTTGAAGAAGAGCTTGGCCTGTCATGTGTAGATATTAACACGGCACTTGCGGGTGTTGATGTTGTCATCCTTGCGGTTCCAGATACAGTCATTGGCAAGGTCGCCGCCAGTATTGTTGATAGGCTGGTTGCGGGAACCATGGTCATTGCGCTCGACGCAGCAGCGCCCTTTGCGGGACACCTACCCGTTCGACCCGACCTGACGTATTTCGTCACCCACCCGTGCCATCCACCGATTTTCAACGACGAAACCGATATGCAGGCGAAGAAGGATCACTTTGGAGGTCTCTATGCCAAGCAGCATATCGTCTCCGCGCTGATGCAGGGTCCCGAAACGGCATATACTCTGGGTGAGGAAATTGCCAAAGTGATCTGGGCGCCGGTCATGCGGTCTCATCGTGTCACCGTTGAACAGCTCGCCATTCTCGAGCCGGGCTTATCGGAAACGGTAGCGGCTTCTCTGCTCATGGTCATGAAGCAGGCGATGGATGAATGCGTGACGCGAGGGGTGCCAGAACAGGCCGCACGCGACTTTCTGCTCGGCCACATGAACGTCCTCGGCGCGGTGATCTTCGGTGAAGTTCAGGGGGTGTTCTCTGACGCGTGTAACAAAGCCATCGAATTTGGTATTCCAGCGCTTATGCGCGACGATTGGAGAAAGGTGTTTGAGCCTTCCGAAATCGCTGAAAGCATCCGGCGCATCACCTGACCGGCATGGGGCCTTAAATCCCACAATCACTATCGGCTTCGCCGGGAACGGAGCCGTTCATTTTATCTGGGAGGAACGACATGAAATTCACACGCAGACTATTGCTTGCCACAGCTGCGATACTGGCAATTGGCACAGCAATGCCGGCCTATGCGGCAGACCTTATCGCAATTATCACACCGTCACACGACAACCCTTTCTTTAAGGCGGAAGCAGTGGGTGCCGAGGCAAAAGCCAAGTCACTTGGTTACGAGACCTTGATCCTTGTTCACGATGATGACGCGAACAAACAATCGCAGCTTATCGATACTGCCATTGGTCGTGGCGCCAAGGCGATCATTCTCGATAATGCCGGCTCAGAGGCGTCCATTGCTGCCGTCAAGAAGGCCAAGGACGCGGGAATACCATCATTTCTGATCGACCGTGAGATCAATGCCACCGGTATTGCCGTTTCCCAGATCGTTTCCAACAATTATCAGGGTGCGCAACTTGGAGCTGAGGAGTTCGTCAAGTTGATGGGCGAAAAAGGCAACTATGTCGAGTTGCTTGGCCGTGAAGCTGATCTGAATGCGGGAATTCGTTCGAAAGGTTACCATGACGTCATCGACGAATATCCCGAAATGAAGATGGTTGCACAACAGTCGGCAAATTGGAGCCAAACGGAAGGCTACTCCAAGATGGAGACCATCCTGCAAGCCAATCCTGACATTAAAGGGGTGATTTCCGGCAACGATACCATGGCAATGGGAGCGATTGCAGCACTGCAAGCGGCTGGACGAAAGGACGTTATCGTTGTCGGGTTCGACGGGTCCAATGATGTTCGCGATTCCATTAAATCCGGCGGTATAAAAGCGACGGTCCTGCAGCCTGCCTTTGCTCAGGCACAGATGGCTGTTGAACAGGCCGATGTCTTCATCAAGACGGGCAAGGGACCTGCGGAAGAAAAGCAGCTGATGGATTGTGTGCTGATCAATGCCGACAATGCCGCAGCGCTTGAAACCTTCGCCCTGAAAGATTGATACTCCAGAGAATAAGTGCGGTGTGGATGATTTCCGCACCGCACGATTATTCCTTTGGAAGGGAGCAGTATTCATGCCGAACCCTCGCAAAGCTGCCGCGGCCTGCCTCGCCATTGCGCTGATTTTGACCGGCTGCAAAATTATCAAGACGCCGACGGCTGAAGAGGCCACGGCGGCGGCAAACGGCGGGTTTAACCCGGATCAACAGGTTGCCGGGATTTGGGACACGAAAGTCATCTCGTTTCTTGAAAAGCGCGCCGGCACATTCCAAGAGGTGTCTGCTCTTTCCGCAACTGATCTGAACGCGGCCGCCGCTGCCTATGGGCACAAGGAAAAGGAGGGAAGCGCACCCTGGACTTTTGCCGCCAAGGTTTCCGGTTTTATCATTAAAGCCGAAACGAAATCCCGCGCTGCCTATCTCGACACTGATGTTAATAGTGACGGCAAGGCGGATGTCCGCATTCAAATCGGTCCGGTCATCAAAGGGACAGCACTGCGTGACAGCCTCGATTTTGTCAATTTCAATGAGTTCAAGAACCAGATCCAATGGGCAGAATTTGGCAAAGCATTTAACACGCACGTTAATAAATTAACGCTTGAAAAGCTGTCACGCAACGGCCTGGAAGGCAAGAAGATCGAAGCACTCGGCGCCTATCCCTTACCGTCAACCGGCCAGCCGGCATTATTTACGCCAGCCACCATCGCGATCGGCGGCTGAGATGACGGTCACCGACAAACTCCACACAATCCTCAAGCTCGACGATGTCACGAAGGTCTATTCGGGTATCGTTGCAGTCAAGCGCGCCAGCCTTGAATTGTATCGCGGCGCGGTCAACGTGCTCGTCGGCGAAAACGGCGCCGGCAAGTCAACGCTGATGCGCATGATTGCAGGCGTCGAGAGGCCAACCCTCGGCCGCATTCTCCTGGACGGTACAGAAGTCGAATTCAATTCGCCAGCCGATGCGCAGAAGCATGGCATCGGAATGGTGTTTCAGGAGCTCAATCTCTTCGGCAATCTTTCCGTGGCCGAGAACATCTTCCTGACCCGGGAGATTACCCGTGGCATGCGTGGCATCGATCACAAGGCGCAGGTGGAAAAAGCCAACCATTTTCTGGATAAACTTGATGCTGGCATCAATGCCGAGACCATGGTGGAAGACTTACCGATCGGCCAGCAGCAGCTCGTTGAAATCGCCAAGGCAATCTCGCTTGATACCCGTATATTGATCCTCGATGAACCAACTTCAGCCTTGTCGGCCGCCGAAGTCGATATTCTCTTCAAGGTGATCGGCGAACTGAAGGCGCAAGGTGTCGCGATTGTTTATATATCGCACCGTCTCGAAGAACTGATGCGCATCGGTGACTATATCACGGTGCTGCGCGATGGCCGGATCACCGGTCAGGCCATCGTCAAGGACATCGACACAAGGTGGATCGTCCGCTCGATGATCGGCTCTGACGCCAAGGATTTCGCCAAGTCTGTTGACCACAAGCTCGGGCCGGAAGCCTTCCGCGCGGAGGATATCTGCTTGCCGCGCAAAACCGGAGGCCTCTCTGTCGATCATCTCTCCGTTTCGGTTCGCGCTGGAGAGGTGCTCGGCATATACGGCCTGATGGGCGCGGGTCGCAGCGAATTTTTTGAGTGCGTCATCGGACAGCATGCGCACTCGACCGGAAAGATTTTTGTGGCAGGCGAAGAGGTCATTGCCCGCGATACGTCCACGCGGATCCGCAAAGGCCTCGCACTGATCCCTGAAGACCGGCAGCGTGAGGGTCTCGTACAGGTGCTTTCCATCGCCTCGAACCTGACCCTCGCCAGCCTTGAGAGATTTGTCAGATTTGGCTTCCACATCGTCGGCGAACGGGAAAAATCTGCCATCAAAGACTCGATCCAGAACCTTTCTATCAAGGCACCCAATCCGGATTTCGATGTTACCTCCATGTCCGGCGGCAATCAGCAAAAAGTCGTCATCGGCAAGGCACTGATGACCAATCCGAAAGTGCTCCTCATGGACGAGCCGAGCCGCGGGATTGACGTGGGTGCAAAGGCAGACGTGTTTCGTACCATGAGACGGTTGGCTGGCGAAGGTCTCGCCATTCTGTTTTCGACCTCCGATCTGGAAGAGGTTATGGCATTGTCCGACCGTATCGCCGTGATGAGCAACGGCAGGATCACGGCTATCCTTGACCGGGCTGACGCGAGCGAAGAACTCATTATCAAGGCCGCGTCTGAAGGACACAAATCCGCCGGGCATAATGTTATTGGGGAAATTGCGTGATGGCTACGGCAACTGCGAGTGAAAAAACATCCGGAGCATACAGCGGCTCCATTCTGCTGACACTGATGAAACTGCGAACGTTCATCGCACTTTTTGCCGTCATTGTCTTCTTTTCGATCTTCGCACCCAACTTTTTGTCGGCGGCAAATATCATTCTGATGTCAAAGCATGTCGCGCTTAATGCATTTCTCGCTATGGGCATGACGTTCGTTATCATCACCGGCGGCATTGACCTTTCCGTGGGCTCGATTGTTGGCCTTTGCGGCATGGTGGCAGGCGGCCTCATCTTGCATGGCATCGATCTGCAGTTCGGCTATACGATATATTTCAACATCGTTGAAGTTTGCCTGATCACGCTCGCCGTTGGCGTCGCCATCGGCGCAATCAACGGACTTTTGATAACTAGGCTTAATGTTGCTCCCTTTATCGCCACGCTTGGCACCCTCTACGTTGCCCGCGGATTTGCCCTGCTTTCTTCCGACGGACAGACCTTTCCGAACCTCGTGGGGAAAGCCGAACTGTCAACCACGGGATTCGGTTTCCTCGGGTCCGGCCGTGTTTTTGGTCTGCCGGTTTCCATCTGGATGCTCATTGTTGTGGCACTTGCCGCGGCCTATCTGGCAAGATACACGCCCATCGGTCGCCAAATATTTGCCGTTGGCGGCAATGAGCGTGCTGCCCGCATGTCCGGCATCCGTGTCAATCGCGTCAAAATGTTCGTCTATATGTTCTCCGGCTTTTGCGCAGCGATCGTTGGCATCGTTATTTCCTCCGAGTTGATGGCCTCGCACCCGGCGACCGGTAATTCCTTCGAACTCAACGCAATCGCTGCAGCCGTATTGGGCGGCACCTCCATGTCCGGGGGGCGCGGCACAATCGGCGGTACCATTATCGGTGCCTTTGTCATCGGTATTTTATCCGACGGCCTGGTGATGATGGGCGTCTCTTCCTTCTGGCAAATGGTCATCAAAGGTATCGTCATCATCGTCGCAGTGGTGATAGATCAGGCACAACGCCGCTTGCAGCAACAGGTCGCCCTGATGCAGTTAGCCAAGAAAGGTTGAGTCAATGTCGAATCTGCGTGGAGCTCTCATCGGTTGCGGTTTTTTTGCCGTCAACCAGATGCATGCGTGGAGAGATGTTGCGGGCGCGACGATCACAGCCATATGCGATCGCGATCCGGAGCGCTTGAAAAGCGTCGGCGATCAGTTTGGGATCGAGCGCCGTTATAGCGATGCCTCAGATTTATTCAAGGATGGCGGTTTCGACTTCGTCGATATTGCGACGACGGTAGCAAGTCATCGTACGCTGGTTGAAATGGCGGCCAAACACACGATTCCAGTCATTTGCCAGAAACCTTTCGCGCCGACACTGGCTGATGCCAAAGCCATGGTTTCCATCTGTCAGGACGCTCACATACCGCTCATGATCCATGAGAATTTTCGCTGGCAAACGCCAATCCAAGCCGTGCGCAAGATTTTGGACACGGGGACAATCGGTGAGCCTTTCTGGGGCAGATTCTCGTTTCGCTCCGGTTATGACGTGTTTTCCGGTCAGCCTTATCTGGCTGAGGGAAGGCGCTTTATCATTGAGGATCTCGGCATCCATACGCTTGACATCGCCCGCTATATCCTTGGCGACGTGAGACGCCTGTCTGCGCGCACAAAGCGCGTCAATGGAGCCATCCAGGGAGAGGATGTAGCAACCATACTACTCGATCACGAAAATGGCGTGACCTCCGTCGTCGATGTGAGCTACGCCACCAAGCTCCCAACAGATCCATTCCCCGAAACTCTGATTGAACTTGATGCGACAGAGGGTTCGTTACGCCTGTCTCAAGGCTACCGGCTTCAGATCAATGGTCCGCTTGGAAGCGAGGTTCTCGATGTGTCGCCGAGGCTCCTGTCCTGGGCATCACACCCCTGGCACAATATCCAGGAAAGTGTGCTTGCGATCCAGCAGCATTGGACAGATCATCTTCTGGTCGGCACGGAGCCCTCCACCTCCGGTGCGGATAATCTGAAGACATTTGCATTGGTGGAGGCTGCCTATCAAAGCGCCGAATGCGGTCAGACAATCGACATAAGAGCGCTATTGAAATGACCGCTGATCTGGATCATTTCAGGCTTTTTGGCACTCATCAGCGCCAAGCTCGGCCGATCCTTCTGACAGCGGGGAGAATATCGGCGGAATTCACCGATGGCGGCTTGAGGACGGTTTCCTATGACGGCGTAGAGGTATTGCGTTCTGTTGCCTATCTGGTCCGGGACCGAGATTGGGGTACATATGTTCCCCGCATCGAGGATCTTCGTATCAACGAGAACGATGATGGATTTCTGATCGCTTTTTTGGCCCGGTACAAAGGCAATGCAGAAACAGAATTGGAGGTCTCAGTCGCAATTTCCGCGACCATTTCTGGCGTTCTTACATTCGAAACCGAAGCGCTCTCGCAAACGGGATTTGAAACCAACCGCTGTGGATTTTGCGTTCTTCATCCGATCATCGGCCTTGCAGGCACCACTGTCACTGTCGAACACGTCGACGGCGTGATAGAACAGACGCAGTTACCATTTTTGATTGAACCCTGGCAGCCTTTCAAGAATATGCGAGCGATAACGCATAATGTTAAGACCGGGGTCAAGGCTGAATGTCGCATGGAAGGCGACACGTTCGAGATGGAAGACCAGCGAAATTGGTCAGACGCCTCCTACAAGACCTATGTCCGTCCGCTGGCTCTGCCTTGGCCTTACGAGATTCCCGTAGCAAAACCGGTCAAGCAGCGGATCGCGCTGACCATAACTGATACGCGCATTGCGCCCAAGTCGGCGCCGTTTTCTTCCCGGCCCAATCCGGCAGTCGTCGTAACCCATGGCGTCAAGTCCGGGACAATACCGCACATTGGCCTTGTCGTAACTCCGGAAGAAGCCAAGGCAACGCTCGCTGCACGCCAGCATCTTGCCGATGTTGCTCCACAGGAATTGCTGTTCCATTTTGATCCATTGGCCGGGCACGGAAAAGAAGCTTTTGAGGATTTTTCCGCAATCGCCGAAATCCATCGCGGCAGTTCCACCCTGGAAATTGTGCTTCCATGCCAACAAACGGCGGCAACGGAACTTACCCTAATCGCAGCACAAATGAGTGCTTCCGGTTTCCATCCCCGGGCCATTGTCGTATCCCCTGCCGTTGACAGACAATCAACACCGCCCGGCAGTATCTGGCCGCAATGCCCACCCCTTGAGGAAGTCTATGACGCTGCGCGCGCTGCCTTTCCGCACGCGCGGCTTGGAGGCGGCATGCTCAGCTATTTCACGGAACTTAACCGCAAGCGTGTACCGGCCCGTGCGCTCGATTTCATAACTCATTGTACAAATCCCATTGTGCATGCGAGCGATGATCTGAGCGTCATGCAAACCCTGGAAGCCTTGCCCTTCATTACCCGGTCAACACGCGCGATTTACGGCGATAAAGCCTATCGCATCGGACCATCGACCATAGCAATGCGCCAAAATCCGTATGGCAGCCGCACGATGGAAAACCCCGCGGGCGCACGCATTACAATGGCAAAAACCGACCCGCGACATAACAGCGTATTCGCTGAAGCGTTTGCAATGGCCTACGCGATTCAGGTTCTCGACGCCGAGCTTGAATGCCTCACTCTTTCAGCATTGACCGGTTCCTTCGGGCTTATCGCCGGACAGGGAGAGCCGGTTATCGAGGGTGGTAAAAGACCACTGTACAACACAATCAAATGGCTGGCCGGCGTTGCGCAAAGCAAATGGCAGGAATGCATCTCGTCAGATCCTACCCACGTCGTCGCTTTTATCGTAGAAGGTGCAAAGGGATCATATCTGCGGCTTGTGAATGTGACTTCGGAAACGAAAAACGTCGACGTAGAAGCCTTCAATATTAAAGCGGATGACGCGCAACCAATGGTCGCTCTCGGGCCGCTGGCGACCATATCGCTGAATTTGAAAGACAATCCTCTCTAACCCTCGGCAATGAGTACGCATTCCCATGTCTGCGCACGAAACTTAGGTCACAGGTAGTTCCGTTCGGTCGAATCTACCCTGGCGACCGAGGAGCGTATTTGGCGACCTGAATGTCGTTAGCGGAACAAACGCCCTTGATAACGTCTGGACGAAAGGTATTCAGTCGAATCTGCGTCCAGGTCCGTTTGTTCCATCCGTCAGTCACCATTTGCCCTGGCCTTGATAACCTCGTCGTGTTTTTCTTCGATAAGCCTGAACATGTCCGTAAACCGGCTATCGTATCTTATGGCGTTTAAATCGGAATCGTTCTTGAACCACATTGTTTGGTAGTAGGAGCTTCTAGGCAAAACACACTGCAGAAGCTGGATGGCTTGCTCAGCGTCGCCGATCAACGCGTATACGCACGCAACGTTGTATTGTGCTACAACATCATCGGGATCAATCGCCAACGCCCGGTCGGCCCATTCACGGGCACGTTGATCATCGCCAAGATGGGCCCAGGCAAGAGCTCCTCGGTGGGCTGGTCCGGAATTCTCCGGGTTTTGTTTCAATGCCTGTTCGGCCCGCCATAACCCCACGCGAGCCCAACTTTCGATCTCTGTTGAGTTGCCAAGCGATGCGTAAGCGCTCATCAAGTGAACGGGCGACAGATAATCATCAGGTTTGAGCTCGGCTGCCCGTTTAAAGAACTGTACTGCTGCCTCGAAATTTCCTCGCATGTAATGGAAGCGACCATAGTGAAAGTTTGCCTCGTGCAGACCCTGATCAATCGCCAGCGCGTGATGAAAAGAGGCAGCTGCTTCCTCATCTCGACCAGCCTGATGCAGCGCCAATCCACGGGAAGCATATGCTTCGGCCAAATTTGGGTTCAGCTCAAGGGCCTTGGCCGCCATTGCCGAAATTCGTTCCAACGGAAAATCTTCCGGCTGCCAGTCCCGCAATGCTGCCTCGCAATCTGCAATACCAGCATAGGCACGGGCGTAATCGGGGTCCAGTTCCACTGCCTTGCAGAACATGCGCCGTGCCAGGTGAAGATAGGATTTCGTCCAGGCATGAGAGAATTGCCGCCCACGCAGATAATAAGTGTACGCTTTTACATTCCCTGTTGGCTCGGTCTCGATCGCCTTGCGCTCGTCCGGCAACAGTTTGATTTTCAATTGACTGACGATTGCGTAGGTTATTTCATCCTGTATCGCAAAAATATCTGTGAGCTCCCGATCATATCGTTCCGCCCAGACATGACCGCCATACATGGCATCAATAAGCTGCCCTGTTATGCGGACGCGTCCTTCAACTTTGCGAACACTGCCTTCCAAAACATAGCGCACACCAAGTTCCTGTGCGACCTGTTTGACTTTTATGGATTTGCCTTTGTAGGTGAACACGGTATTGCGCGCCACGACATGAAGGCTCGAAACCTTTGACAGATCGGTAATTATGTCTTCGGTAATCCCGTCGGAAAAATACTCCTGTTCTGGATCGCAGCTCATATTAGTGAATGGCAAGACGGCTATGAATTTCTGAGAATGATCAGGCACGTCAAGCGTTGCGGGTAAATCGGAACCTCTTGTGCTCGCCTCGCCAAAACCAACCGTGTAGACTCTGATGTTTTGCTTGATATTTTTAAGGGATTGCTCACCCCGGTCCATGAAACCCAAATTAAGCCGGGAGCCAATCTGATCGCGAACGGATGCGGCCACGGCAATGCCGCCCGGTTGCGCAATGCTTTCAAGACGCGCGGCGATATTGACGCCGTCGCCAAATATATCGCCATCCTCAACAATTATATCGCCGATATTAATCCCAATGCGCAGTTCAATCCGGCTGTTCTCGTCTACATCGCGGTTGCGTTCCGCCATGCCCCTTTGGATATCAGCTGCACACGCAACAGCGTTGACCACACTGGAAAATTCCACCAGCATTCCGTCACCGGTCAGCTTGAAGATCCTGCCGGAATGGTCGCTGATCAACGGATCGATAAGTTCGCGGCGATGACGCTTGAAACTGTCGAGCGTTCCCGCCTCGTCAACGCCCATCAAACGGCTGTAGCCGACAACGTCAGCGGCGAATATAGCGCTCAGTCGACGTTCCAAATGGCCTCCAGATATCAATTGGCATGTGCAAACGTTTACCATAGCCGCTTGCTTGTGTGATGTCGCGTCCATCATTCGATTGAACAGCACCAGGAGAAGCCACGGCTCCCGCCACCAAGCGGACTTTTTTACGACGGCGATGGTTGCCCATTTGCCCGGAACCGAATTCAAGTGCTGGTTAGATCGTGCAGGGCCCAGCAAGGCAAAGCTGTAACGATCAGCTGAACTGCATCATTCGCGCCTTGGCATTCATTCTGACATCCGCAGTCGATATCGCGAGCAACCCTTCATACCTTTCCTGTTTCGGCTTAAACGAATTGCGTGGAGATCATTGACCTTGCCTCCACACAGTGAGTTAACCGGTAGATAATTGCCTACGATTCTTGCGTCAAAGAAGGTACATCATGCGCGTACTTCTCATTTTCAGCTCTCTCATCGCTGGAACCATTGCCGGAATATACCTATTCGGAATGATTTGGCGAACAACAGCTCCGGAAGGAACAACGGCAATGGTTGTTGGCGCTGGCATGCCGGTTGTCGTCGGAGCTCTGACTTTTCTTGGTACAAAGGCGGCAGATGGCAGGCGGCCAAGCCTGCGCAATCTGCAGACATGGCTCGTTCTTTTGGGAATAGCTGCCTCCGCTGTTGGCCTTTTCGTGCTGTTGATCGTAGCTGCCTTCCTGGTGGTTCAGCGCGGTTAGAAGCCAGGCAGAAACGCCCCACTCCGAAAGAAACAGCTCCGCATATTACCTTTGTGTTGCAGCAAGCTGTGCCTGAGCGAGCTAATATCTAGTGAGCTCCTGCCGCAACCGAATGCGGACCGGAGATTCAAAGCCCCGTACTCGTTCCGCCGTTTGTGAAGGCTTCGGCCAATGTCGGGGCCGATCGAGTGGAAGGCTGCCAGAGTTGGTGTCAAGTTCAGCTATGGATTAAGGAAGAGACGAGTCGGGAGAGATCATCGCTGAGTGCTCGGTCTTCGACAAGCTGGGCTGACGAGTTGCGCACGAAACGATGTATCTGCAAGGTTTTCTCGCCGCAAATCTGTTCGGGTTTGAGGTCAACGGCTTGTGCGGCGGCGAGGAATTCACAAGCTACAATCTGCCGCCAGAGATCAATCATGTCGGCGCATTTTGAAACGGCCAGTACCGATTGGGTAGCGTGATCCTCCACACCCTCCGAAACCGGCAGGAAATCGAGCATGACCGGGTTGGCTTTATGGCGAATGGCGGCCAATAATGCGACGACAGTTTTTTGCAGCGGCACGAAACCGGCTGAAGCTCCGCCCACAGCGCTGAGATATTTTGGAAGTCCGTTGCGCGATGAGCCAGTCAATTGAATAAACCGTGCAGCGCTGGCAGCGGCGACTTGTGCTATTGCAAGGCCCAAAGTCTCGAAAGCCAGTGCCAATGCGGGTGTGTGAAAATTGCCGGTTGAAAGCACCCGCTCTTCATCGATGACCACGAGCGGATTATCTGCCGCTGCATTCAGTTCGATTTCAACTGAGTGCTTTGCTCCTTCCAGCGCCGTCGACAATGCTCCATGGATTGAAGGAATGCAGCGCAGGCTTAAGGGATCCTGTATGGCAGGGCTGGTCGTATGTAATGCCGAACCATCAAGCAAGGCCGTCAGTTGTTCTGCTTCTTCGATTTGGCCGCAGGCAGCCCGTGCACGTTGCAACGCCGGTGCGAGAATAAGTGGATTGCCACCCAAGCCTTCAAAACTCAAGGCAGCTGCCTGACGCTGAAAATCAAAAAGCGCCAATGCATCAAAGACAACAAGTGCGCCCTGCCCGACCGATACGGCTGAAGCATTAAGGAGCGAAAGCCCATCTTTTGGACCAAGCTGCGACGGGAGGAGACCGGCCAATTCAAGTGCAGACGCAGATGGGTAAACCTGCCCTTGATACTCTGCGTTTCCCTCACCTATCATGCCCTGGGCAAGTGCTGATAACAGCACCAGATCCCCTGCGCCAATCGATCCAATTGAGGGCATTACGGGGTGAACCTGTTTATTCAGCAGAGCGAGCAGATCTGTAAATACGGCAGGCGAAATACCTGAGCCTCCCGCAACCAGCATGGAAAGCCGTGTGGCCATAACCGCCCGCGTTAGTTCGCGGGACAAGGGCGTGCCCGCTCCCATACCGCGACCACGCACCAATTGCTGCTGAAATCCGGTTATATCGCTGCTGACGGGTGTTCTGAGATTAGCGCCGAGACCGGTGTTCAATCCATAAATCTGCTGCCCGGATGCGGCTGCCATATCGAGTATATCGCGCGCTTTTTCCAGCCGTTCATATACCTCCGATGCAATTTCCACGAACGCATCGTTGCGGGCTATAGCTGCAATATCTGTAATGTTGACGGGGCCGTTACCAAAGACGATATTCATGCAAACCGCAATCGCTGGCCAATATTGGCTGTCTTGGCCTTTTCCAACATGGCATGGCCGAGTGCGATATCGCTAAGTGACAAGCCTCGGTGCCAGAACAGAATCGTTTCTCCATCGTCATCCCGGCCGGATTTATGCCCGGCAACGATCTGTCCAAGTTCAGCGTGCAGAGTTTTTTCAGAAAGTTTTCCAGCTTCAACATGAGCCCGCAGCGAGCCGAATTTGCCGGCTTTGCACTGACCCCAATCATCAACGACCAGCTTATCCATTATATCTGTCAACGACAGTTCGACGGCACTCATCGTGCCATAGGGCACTACAAACGCTCCTGGCTTGACCCATTCGGTTTTCAGCATCGGCTCGGGAGATGGCAGACGCGAAGCTTCGACAATGATATCGGCGCCCTCAACACAGCTGCGCCAGTCATCGGTCACCACGATTTTCTTCCCGAGATCGTTCGACAACTTTTCCGCAAAAGTTTCCCGGCTTTCCGGGCGGCGCGAATGGACCCTGATCTCATCAAAATCATAGAGATGATTGAGCAGACGCACATTCCAGTAGGCCGTGCCGCGTGCGCCAATGTGCCCGAGAATTTTCGAGTTCTTTCGCGCCAGATGCTTGGCACCCAGTGCCGTAATTGCACCTGTTCGCATGTCGGTAATTGCCGTGGCATCGATAATGGCAAGCGGAACGCCGGTGCGAGGATCGAACAGATTAAGCACACCGAATTCCGAAGGATAGTTCCGCTTATAATTATCAACAAAGTCGCCAACGATCTTGACGCCGGCTAAATTCAAAGGTGCAACATACCCCCGTAACACATTGAAGTGACCATTAAAACTCGCATCCGGCTCGAGATGGACGCGCGATTCGATAACAGTCTGATTGTTGCCTTGAGCAGTGAGAGATTTCTCGATGGCGCCCAGAATTTCAGCATCGGTAAGTGCCAGTGAGTCGATATCAAACGCGTTCAGATAATCGATGTAGACTGGTTTCATGTTTGTTTTTTTGGTCACACTGCACGCTCCGGAATACTGAGCCCGAGATTCTCACGTAGTGTCTTTCCTTCATATTCTGTACGAAAGAGACCACGTCGGCGAAGCTCGGGTAAAACCAAATCAATAAAATCCTTCAGCGCACCAGGGAAGTATGCGCCCATGATATTAAAGCCATCGGCAGCCTTGGCACGAAAGCGCTCCTCCAACCTATCAGCGATCTGCATGGGCGTCCCAATCAACTGCCAATGACCGCGTGCGCCCGCGAATTTGCGGGCTGATTGCCGGATATTGAGGTTCTCCCGCCTTGCCTGATCGACAATCAACTGCTGACGACTCTGTATTCCGTCGGTCGCAGGCATTTCTGGCAAAGGTCCGTCGAGTGGGTATTGCGACAAATCTTTAATGCTCAGATAGCTGGCCAGCAGTGCGACGCCGACCTCATCTGGAATGAGGTCCTGCAGGGCCTCATATTTCGCCCTCGCCTCGCTCTCCGAATTCGCGACTATTGGAGAAACACCGGGAAGGATTTTGAGGTCGTCGGGCTTTCGACCGAACGCCGGCATCCGGGATTTAAGATCAGCGTAATAGGCCTGCGCTTCTTCGATCGTTTGCGCGGCAGTGAATACCACATCTGCTGTGCGCGCTGCCAGATTCTTACCCGCCTCCGATGCGCCAGCCTGTACCATAACCGGGCGTCCCTGCGGTGAGCGCTGGCTGTCCAAAATACCAGTTAGGGTGAAATGTTTGCCGTGATGGTCCACCGGATGAAGTTTAGCTGGATCGGCATAAACTCCGTCGCTGATGGTGTGTGCATCACTATCCACACCGTCCCACAACGCTGCTGCAGCACCGGCAAATTCTTCTGCCCTTTCATAGCGCTGCGCATGGGGCCTCAATCCGCTGGAAACAAAGTTTTCAGCTTCAAGTTCACTGGCAGACGTGACTAGGTTCCAGCCTGAGCGCCCGCCACTCAATTGATCTAGCGAAGCGAAGGCGCGTGCCAGACCGTAAGGCTCATTGTAGGTTGTCGATGCGGTGGCAACCAGCCCGATATGGGATGTATTGACCGCCAATGCAGCCAAAAGCGACAGCGGTTCGAACATTGTCGAGCGTGCCGCCTGACTTGCGAGATTAGGATCTCGCTCACGTATTGCCGCTGCATCCTCTACGAATACCATGTCAAATTTTGCAGCCTCTGCCATGCGCGCCAATTCGATGAAGTGGTCGATATTGACTCCCGCATTGGCGATTGCATCCGGATGCCGCCAGGCTGCGATGTGATGCCCTCCCGCCATCAGAAAGGCACCAAGTTTCATCTGCCCTGAATTCGTACCAGTCATGATGCTTGCTCCGTCATAGCAGTTGCCGGATGGGCAGGTCTTGGCAAACTCAGATGCTCGCGCAAAGTTTGTCCAGCATATTCTGAACGAAAAATGCGGCGTTTCTGGAGTTCGGGCACGACACTTTCAATGAATGGATCGCGGCCATTGGGCAGAAAGGGGGAAAGGCTGATGAAGCCATCGACCAGTTCGCTCCACTTTTCCAATTGGTCAGCAATTGCCTGTGCAGTTCCGACCAATTCGATGCCGGAAGTTTGTTCGTTGACCTCGATCAAACCACAGAGCTCCTGCCGAAGCTTGTTTGCCTCATTCTCGGTCTCGCCAATATAGGGGACGATATTGACAAGGATTTTGATGTCGCTTCGTTTGCGTCCGGTTCGATCAAGGGCTTCGTGAAAGTTGGTGAGCGTCGATTTCAACTCTTCCGGACTACTTACATCCAGGAAAATCACTTCTGCCTTTTGCGCGGCAAGCTCTAGTGTCTGCGACCGTAACAGCGTAGCGACTACCGGTTTTGCCTGCGGTGATCGATTGACGTTGAGCGGGCCGCGAACCGTGAAATTTTCACCGACGTGGTTCAACACATGCATTTTCTGGGGCAGGAAAAACCGCCCCTTGTTCTTATCATAGACAAAAGCGTCGTCTTCCCAACTGTCCCACAATCTGCTTACGACGTCGATGTACTCGGCAGCTTTTGCCGAAGCTGATGCTGCGATATAATTCCACCCGGTGCGACCGTGACTGATCGTATCAAGTGAAGCAAATCGTCGCGCCAGATTATATGGCTCATGCTGATCCATAGCTGCACTGGCTATCAACCCGATTTTGCCTGCCATGGTCGCCAAAGCCGCAATCAGTGTCGTGGGTTCAAACGGAACGGTTTGGGCTGACAGGTTTTTAACTGGCCTATGGCCAAAATTGTCTGCAAAAAGAACAAAATCCAGTTTTGCATCCTGCGCCCGCTTCACCTGTTCCGAAATTCGATCGAACCGAAGCGCATTTACCGATCCATTTTTTTGCCATGCAGCAAGATGATGGCCGAACGGCGTAATGGAGGTTCCAAGATGCATCTTCGCGCTCCCTGCGCCGTCAAACTGAAAAGATGGCGTCGCGGCTAAGTTTACCCGTCACGGTGCCATGTTCGTCTATCACTGCAAGAACGTCGCTATTGGCGGCAACCATCAGTGCCAGCGCATCGCGTAGATTACTTGTTTGCCTGACGCTCCTTGCATTGTTTGACGGTGCGTCGCCATTCATGGCATCTGCGACAGTAAACAGGCTAAGCCGCTTGATCGCTCTGTCTATACCGACGAAATTTTCGACAAAAGCGTCTGCTGGATGTGACAGCACAGCGTCTGGCGTATCATATTGAACGATCTTGCCATCTTTCATGATGGCGATGCGATCGCCTAGCCGGATCGCTTCGTCAAGATCATGCGTCACAAGTACGACCGTCTTTTTCACCCGCTGCAATATCTGGCGAAACTCGGCTTGCAGCCTTGTGCGAGCAATCGGGTCAATCGCCCCGAAAGGTTCGTCCATCAGCAGGACGGGAGGATCGGCAGCTAGAGCGCGCGCCACACCGATACGCTGACGTTGTCCGCCGGAAAGTTGGCGTGGATAGCGCTTTAGCATTTCGTTAGGATCGAGACCGACCAGATGAAGCAGTTCTTCTGTGCGGCTTTTGATCCTAGCGTCTTCCCAGCCAAGCAATTTGGGCACCGCCGCAATATTTTGCGCTATGGTCATGTGCGGAAACAGGCCGACCTGCTGAATCACATATCCAATATGCCTGCGCAGTTGTACGGGATCAACCTTGGTCACATCCTCGCCGTTGACGATGATCTTGCCTTCGGTCGGATCAATGAGGCGATTGATCATCCGCATTGTCGTCGTCTTGCCGCAACCTGATGGTCCGATAAGCGCAGTGGTTGTGCCCTCGGGCACAGCAATTGATAGATCGTCAACCGAGGCAGGCCCGCCATCGGTGTAGCGTTTGGTGACGTGTTCCATGTTAATCATGCGGCCGATCTTTCTGAAAAGAAAACTTTCTCGGCAAGGCCAAGGATGAACTCGGTGCCAAGTGCCAAAAGTGCGATTGGAATCGCTCCGACGAGCAGCCGCGACATATCCATCATGCTGATACCAACAGCGATAAAATCGCCAAGGCCGCCTCCGCCAATGAATGGCGCGAGTGTTGCTCCTGCCAGCACCTGAACGGCAGCAGTACGTGCTCCAGCAAACATGGCTGGCGCCGCAAGCGGAATACGGATTTTCCGCAGAACCTGCCCGCGGCTCATGCCCATCCCGATTGCAGCTTCGATCGCATCCGGATCGACATCCCGTAATCCGATAAAGGCATTGAGCAGAATTGGCGGAAGGGCAAGTACCGTCAGTGCGACAATGGAAGGCAAAAGCCCGATACCCAGCAAAGGCATCATGATCGCAAGAATGGCAAGGCTCGGCACCGTGCGCAGAGCGTTGACGATATTGATTACGCTGAAGGCGAGATTACTGCGGTTGATAATCAGGATCGCCAACGGAAGCCCAATAGCGAGCGCAATTGCAAGAGAAACACCCGACATAACGAGGTGGCGACCCAGCGCCCGATAAAACTCAGGCTGATGTTCGATTATCCAGGTAAAGGCAGTGCTTAACATGCTGTCACCGCCCTCTTGCCATCAGTTTTTCGGCCTGGCTGAGGACAACATCGAAAAACGTAGCCATCAGAGCGGTCAGTATGCCACCAACGAGAATTTTCTCGGTGTATTCCTGATCTATTCCCGTGAGAATAATAGTGCCGAGACCTCCGCCATCAATGAATGCGGCAACAGTCGCGATTCCTATCACTGTTACAAGCGCAATACGAATGCCGGAAATTATAAGCGGCATTGCAAGGGGCAACTCGATCTGAACCAACCGCTGCCACGCGCTGTATCCCATACCATCTGCGGCATCCAGTACGTCGGCGGGAACACCACGTAAGCCCGTCACGACATTGCGCAACAGGATGAGCAAACAATAAGATGATAGACCGACCAGTGCCGGTTTTGTGCCAAGCCCCAACCACGGTATGAGCAAGGCAAACAGGGCAAGGCTCGGAATGACAAAGATAATACCGGTAATCGTCAGCACGACCGCATAAAGTTTTTGCCGGCGCGCGCAGATGACGCCGAGTACCAGCGCGATTATCAGTCCGATGAGAACCGCAGAAACGGACAGGAACAGATGCTGCCAGGTTGCGGTCAGTATTTCAGGAATGTTTTTAGGAGCCCAATTCAAAGGTGTTTCCTGTATTGCCGGTTCTGCAATGAACCAGCGGAGATGCAATCATCTCCGCTGGTTCCTATCGCATGGTCGCTGCAGCTTTTGGTTCCTTTTAGGCCAATCAGATACCTTTTTCCTTCAGGAATTCGGCTGCTACTTCCTTCGGTTCCTTTTTGTCACGCTCTACCGCTGCGTTCAGTGCGCGCATGTTTTCATTGTTAAGGAGCGGGCTGATCTTGTTCAGCACTTCAGCAATCTTTGGATTCTTGGCCAAAGTATCCTTCCGAACGACCGGCACCAGATAGTAGGGAGGGAAAAGATGTTTGTCGTCATCGAGCACGACAAGCTTGCTGTCGGCGATCTGCCAGTCGGTGCTGAATCCATAGGAAACATCGATATCACCGCTCGTAAGTGCGCTGTAGCGGATACCGAGCTTGGCGAAGATGCGGAAGTCCTTGAACTGAATGCCGTAAGTTTGCTTCAGGCCTGGCAATCCATCCTTGCGCTCGCCGAAACCACCCTCTGCGCCGAATGACAAATCTTTGGACGCCGGACCGAGATCAGTCAGCGTCTTGAGCTTGTATTTCTCGGCAGTTTCAGGAAGCGTGATAATCGCATAGCCATTGTTGATCTGCGTGGGATCGAGAAGCGTCAGCTGCAGGTTTTTCTCGTAGTAGTCTTTGACTTCCTTGTAGATTTTATCGGCGGTCCCCGACAAATCCCCTTTAACAACTGAAGCCAGAGCCGTGCCGGTATATTCCGGATATAGATCGATTTCACCGCTGGTCAGCGCTGAATGAGCAATCAACGTAGCGCCAAGGTTCAACCTGCGCTCCACCGTGAGCCCCGCCTTTTCCAAAGCCTGCGCGTAGATTTCGGCAACGACGAATTGTTCCGTGAAATTTTTGCTGCCAATCTTAACCGTTTGGGCAAAACCAGAAGTCGCTCCAGCGAGCGTTATAAGAGCGCCCAGACCAAGCGCAGCGATGCTTTTCAAGATCATGATTTTTCCCAAGAGCTTCGTAAGATCTCGACGTATCTTACTGGTTTAACTGATTATTTTTCATGCTATCAATCTTATCGACTAGTTTCGTAGAATGGTTTCCCATTTTCGCCCCTATAAGTAGAAATTATTTACTAGTGGATTGCAACCGTCGTTCAGACCATTGCTGTCATGTTGCGGCAACAGGATCGACCTGCCGATCTCGCGTTAACCCTTCACTGCGCCGGCGGTCAGACCCGATACAATTTTGCGTTGGAAAATCAGAACCAGAATGAGAAGCGGAAGCGTAACCGTTACAGAAGCCGCCATTATCTGACCGAACGGATATTCGTAACGGCTGCTACCGGTAAGCAGACCCATAGCGACAGGGACCGTGCGGTTCTCATCGGTGAGAATGAACGTCAAGGCAAACAGAAACTCATTCCACGAAAGAATAAAGGCAAGCAAGCCTGTGCTGGCAATGGCCGGCCCCATAAGTGGTAGGAGGACATGGGTGAGTATCCTCAGACGGGAGCATCCGTCAATTAGCGCAGCCTCCTCGAGTTCTTGCGGCAGATCTCGAATGAAACTTGTCAGAACCCACGTCGTAAATGGCAACACCAACAAGAGATAGGAGAAGACAAGTGCCGTCGGTCGATTGTAAAGACCGAGCCATCCGATAACCTCGAACATTCCGGACAAGACAACAACCTGCGGGAAAACTGAAATCATCAGCACGCAGATCAGAATGATACGGGAAAACCGAAAACTCATCCGCCCCAATGCATATGCCGCCAGGATACTGATGGCTAGAGAGATCACGCTGCTGGTAAAGGCGACAAAAGCTGAGTTGACGATTGCACCAATAAAGATCGGGTTGTGATAAAGGGTGATGTAGTTACTGAAATCCAGCGAGGGCAGCAAACTGAAAGAATAAAGATCTTCGCGCGATTTTGTAGAGGAAATAATAGCCCAATAATAAGGGAATAACATGTAAACGAGCACCAGCGCCACACCCGCATAAAGCCCGGCACGTTTGGCAATGCGTAATTTTCGATAGGTGCTGTTGGAATAATGTCTTAAACCTTCCGTCATCGGTCAACCCGTATTCCGGTCGAGTCTGAGAATGCTCACCATAGCGATCGCAATCAGCCCTATTATAAGAAACACCCAAGTTGAAGCGGCGGAACCTACACCCAGGTCCTGAAAGCTGATCAGTTGATCCCGCGCATAGATTGACATTGTCATCGCCTTCTCATTGTTGGCGGCAAGGACATAACTCAGATCAAACATCCGCAGCGCATCGAGTGTCCGGAAAAGAACGGCTACTCCAATGGCGGGTGTCGCCAACGGCAAGGTGATCGACCACAGACGCTTCCATGCAGGCACTCCGGAAACCTCAGCCGCCTCGTAGATTTCTTCCGGTATCAACTGTAAACCAGCAAGAATAAGCAGAACCATGAAGGGCGTCGTGACCCATACGTCGATGAAGATAACCGTGCCGAGGATAAGGGACGGATCAGCTGTCCATGCGACGCCCTTTTCAAGGAAGCCTAGCCAGATTAAACCCTTGTTGATAAGGCCAAATTGATCATTGAACATCCACTCCCAAATCTTCGCGGATACGACCATCGGCATGGCCCATGGAACCAACATAGCGGCCCGCACCAGCCCGCGCCCGACGAAGGCGCGATGCAACAGTAAGGCGATCGCAAAACCAAGCAGGGTCTCCAACGCCACCGAGATAGACGTGAAAACAAGCGTATTGCGTACAGCACCCCAGAAAATGGAGTCCTCCCAAACGGTAATAAAGTTCTGAAAGCCGACAAAGCTATAATCTGCAGGATTATCGAGAAAGGCATCGGTGAAAGAGAAATACATGTTCCGTGCCAGCGGCCATGCGGCAACAGCTGTAAGTGCCAACAGAAGTGGCAGGAGAAAAAACCAGGCTGTGGTTGTTTCCCTGTTTTTCATTGGCTTATTCCAACTGCTGGCTTCAGAACTAGGCCAACGTCGAGACACCGGTCTTTATCATCGAAAAGATAGATATCCTCGGGGTTCCATCTCAAGCCAACCTTCGACCCTGAAGCATATACCGGAATTGCCCCTCCGGAGCGTACGGTCCAGATCGTGTTATCGCTCAAGCGGATATATGCGATCTGCTCATAACCAAGGTCTTCGACACGTTCAAAGACACCCTTTATGCAAAGGCCTGCGTCTGCGGAGATTATTTCCAATGATTCGGGGCGAAGTCCTAGTGTCACTGGTTTTTTTGCATCTAACGGGTCCAGTTTCAGCTCGAAGCCGTCAGGGCCGGTGATCACGCCCTGTGTTTCACTTTTGACAGACGCAAAGTTCATGCGAGGGCTACCAAGGAAACCTGCAACGAACTTGTTTGCCGGATGATCATAGAGCTGACGGGGCGTTCCTACCTGTTCAATGCGCCCATGATTGAGGATGACGATCCGATCGGCGAGCGTCATGGCCTCAGTCTGATCATGTGTAACATAAATCATCGTGGCACTGACTTCGGCATGCAACTTGGCGATTTCGAAACGCATCTCCATTCGCAAGTCAGCATCAAGATTGGAAAGGGGCTCATCAAAGAGGAATAGTTTCGGCTGACTGACCAGAGCCCGTCCTATCGCAACGCGCTGGCGCTGCCCGCCTGAAAGCTGCTTTGGCTTACGGTCGAGCAGATGGTCGATTTTCAACATATCGGCGACCTTGGCCAACCGCCGACCAATCTCGACCTTGGTCATTCGCGCTGTTTCCAGGGCGAAACTGATGTTACGGGCCACATTCATGTGAGGATAGAGGGCATAGGACTGAAAAACGAACGCAACGCCGCGTTTTGACGCCGGTACGTCCGTAACTTCTTCTCCATCGATAGAGACAGTCCCTTGCGAGACAGGAACCAACCCGGCAATGACACGCAGCAAAGTTGATTTGCCGCAGCCTGATGGCCCCACGAAGACCACGAATTCTCCATCTTCAATGTCGAGGTCGATCGACCGGAGCACATCAAAAGCTCCAAAGCTCTTGCTGACTTCTTTCAGTGTGACGGAGGCCATTACGTTGCCCTTGCCTTAACCTGTGACTTGCAATGCGTGAGCTTTGGTGAAGGAGAAGCCGCCTGCGGGCGTTATCCGCAGGCGGTTGTGCTTCAGTTGGCTTTTACGTCGCGCTTCAGCTTCTTTTCAAGCTGCACAACTTCCTCTGCCACATCGCCGGTCCCGGAGATTATGTCATGGACCGCGCGATAGAAGGTGCGCGAAACCCGATTATAATTCTTCCCGGTCGCCGCAGATGGCCGAGCAACGGATTCTTCGAAAGCCGCTTTCGCCATGGGCAGGAACGGTATTTTCGCGAGGACGTCAGCGTCGGTGTAGAGTGCTTCAACCGTAGGGTTGTATCCGCCCTTTATTGCTCGCATTTTCTGGTCCTCAAGACCGACCATATACCTCAATAGTTCTGCAGCTTTTTCTTGCTTGGCCGAATATTTCGACACGGCCAGATAGGCTGTACCAAGAGCACCGCTTGATTTTTGCCCATTTGCACCGATTGGCAATGCTGAGACGCCAACCTTATCAACCAACTTGCCGCCCTGCGCCTGAGATGTCCCCCAGACATAAGGCCAATTGCGGTGGAAGACGGCATTGCCACTTTCGAAGAGTGCGCGGGAGCTCTCTTCATCATAGTTCAAGACACCCTTTGGGGAGATCGTATCAATCCAACCCCGAGCCCGAGTGAGTGCGGCAACGGTTGCTGGATTGTTGATTGTCACCTCTCCTTTGTCGGAAAGAATGGTACCGCCACCGCCTGCGGCGATCCATTCGACGGCGTCACAGGTAAGCCCCTCATAGCTACGGCCCTGCCAGGCGTAACCCCACATATCGGCATTGCCAGCCTTGCGCTCACTGTCCTGAATTTCCTTGGCGGTTGCTGTTAGCTCATCCCAAGTCTTCGGTGCCTGCTTGCCATATTTTTCCAGCAGATCCTTTCGATAGAACATCAGTCCGGTATCAATGTAGAAGGGCATTGCGACAAGCTTGTTGTCGATACGGGCCGCATCTGTCGCCGATGCAAAATGGGCTTTTACCTCTGCCTCGGGAACAAGCGAGACAAGGTCTGAGAAGTGATCCTTCATCATGCCCAACCAAATCACATCCACATAGAGCAGATCGACATCAGACGATTTGGAAGCGAATAATTGCTGATAGATCGGAATGGCGTCATCGAGATTTTGCGGTGTGCGATTGATCTTGACCTCATTACCCGAGGATTTTGCCCATTTTTGAGCCCCTTCTTCGCAAAGCTCATAATCCGTGGCCGAGCAGAACATCGATATGGTTTCTGCCTTGGCTGGCAACGCCACTGCAACTGTTAAAAAAGCGAGGCCTGCAAGCAGTTTGTATTGGTATCCCATGATCGTTCCCTATTTTTCTTGATTGATTGGAGTCATCAGCCGGCGGCACTGCGCCGCCGGTATCGGTCAAGATCGGAAAGATATGGCAGGTTCCTGCCACCATATCCGGTTACTGCAAGCGAGCCGCAAATCACTGCCACTTCCAGAGCCGAGATAAAGTCCGGCTCGTGCAGAAGACCGTGAACAAACCCTGCATTGAAGGAGTCCCCGGCTCCGGTTGTGTCGAAAACATCGACCGACAAAGCCGGTAGCCGGTAGACACGGCCATTATCGCTGGCGATAACACCTTCCGCTCCACGCTTGATCACGACGGTGCTGCAGTATCGGGTAAGAACGCCGAGCGCGATTTCGACGTCGGTTTCGCCGGTCAGCGCCTTGGCTTCTGTTTCGTTGGGCAGGAACACATCGATCTGTCCCAAAGCGTCAGTCAGGCCAGGCTCCGACAAATCCATATCTATGTGCTGGCAGTCCGAACAGATTCTTATGCCGAGATTACGAGCCGCATTGATAAGTGCCTTGCGCTCCTTATCAAGCGAGAATCCCTGCAGCAGAAGTACGTTTGGCCGGATTCGTTCAAGATCAGCCGGTGTCGGGCTGGGATCACGGTCTTCGCTGTAACTGATGAATCCGCGATCATCGGTAAATGAAAAAGCCGAACTCAGCCGCCGCCAAGGCTTGTCCATTTGGATAAACAACCCATCGTCAATATTCTCTTTTCGAGCCTCTTCCATGATCATACGACTGAAGATGTCATTACCGAAAGCACACCACCATCCGGCATTTGTCCCAAGACGTGTCAGTGCCAAGGCTGTTGAAAATGCTGCACCCGGCACCCAATCAAATTCCTGAGCCCAAAGATCCGCACCAATTCGAGGGATATCCGGCAGGCCACGGAAAACAAGATCGAAATAATATTCGCCAACGACCATCACTTCGTAGCTTGATCGTGTGGTTTTCGTCATTTCCATACTCCTGCATATGGCGCATGAGCGGCAAGGTATTCGTCGACCAATGGAACTGCACGCGAATAGGACAGCACAAGCGGATGGGCCATCAAAGCTTCAACCGCAACATCGCGGCTTCGCTCGCGAATTGCCTTTACAGCCAGACGTTCATATTGCTTGACGCTTTGAACAAGCTGAAATTGTGGTTCCGGCATCTTGCCGATATGCAAAGGGCGAATTCCCTCCTTGTCAACGACGCAGCTTACTTCGACAACATCGTCGGAGCGCAGACCGTCTATTGATCCCTCATTGCGGACGTTGAGGCCGCTGTAGCAAGGCTTTCCGGTTTGCAGAGCATCCACAAGATTAAGCGCAACTCCGGCGTAACCCTCGCCTTCTTCCGAATTGCCCTCATGGCTGCCGGTATCGATCAGGCTATCAGCTTCTTCCATGGTTGGAGCATCTTCGAGCGCATAATGCATATAGGTTGAGCTACGACGGCGCTCATAGGCGTAATAGCGGTTCAGTGCCTCCTGCGCATTCTTCTCAAGATCGATTGAACCAAGCGTCTCAATCAATGTCCGGTTAAGGTCTTTGACTTCCTCGCCGCGGGTACGGACATCGGATTTCAACGCCGCCACGGCTTTTTCGGCGTAGTAATAGTAATACAGATATTCATTTATCCAGTTCCGCTGCCTGCGGATAATCTTTGGATCAAACATCCGCTGCGACGTCGCCTTTAAAAACCGATCGTCATCCAGCAAGGCCTGCAGAACCTCTTGCCCGTTAATGGTTGCGCTTCGCGTAAACGAGAGATGATTGAGGCCTGCCACTTCTGCGTGCACATCGTTTTGTGGAACCTTGAACCACTTCGCCAAGGCTTCCTGCGCGCCGTTGGCGCCATCACAAATACCGACCGTGCGATGAAAGCCTTCATCCTGAAGTGCTTGCGCAACAAGACCAGCCGGATTTGTGAAATTAAAGAGCCAGGCATCCGGGCTGACTTTCTTTAAAAGCCTCGCATATTCCAAAATTGCCGGAATGCTGCGCAGAGCCATAGCGAATCCGCCTGGCCCGGTTGTTTCCTGTCCCAACACGCCATGCGAGAGAGCAATCCGCTCATCCTTGATCCGGCCTTCTTCGTCGCCAGGGCGAACGGTTGTAACAACATAATCTGCACCCTCCAGCGCTTTTTCAGCACTGGTGGTCAGGGAGATTTTCACGGAGGATTGGTTCCGACGACCCAATTCCTGACTGATACGCCCGAACAGTTCGAGCTTCTTCTCGTTGATATCCAGCAGGCAAATTTCCTTCAGCCCGCTCTGTTCTGCTCGGCGAAGCGCCGACCCAACAAACAATGGCGCTCTCACTCCGCCGCCGCCAACCAAAGTCAACTTCATGAATTGCTCCAATGCTCATGCTGTGCTATTGCTACTGGTCATAACCAGTTATGTCAACACAGTCGAAACATCTTGTATTCAATAACCTCGACAACAGGCGTAGCAATCTGCCAGATAGCTCAGACACCAAAAAGCGGGTGAAGATTCGAGATGAGTGAAACACACCGGCGTGGCCGAATAAATCCGGTCGATCGAAACCACCCCGACCCACTCTACGTCCAACTACGGACTGTCCTCAAAAATATGATCGACAGCGGAAAACTCTCGGTCAACGACAAACTGCCGTCCGAGCGCGAACTTGTGGCATTGTACGGAGTGAGCAGGATTACCGTTCGGCAAGCAGTCAAGGATCTCGAGAACCTCGGCTTTCTGCAAACTCGCGCAGGCAAGGGTATTTACGTCACCGAGCCCCGACCGACTTATGAAATTGAGATCGTACGGAGCTTCACCGAAACGGCCGAGGCTAATAATCGTAAGCCTGGCATGAAATTGCTCGCCGCAGAAATTATTCGAGCCGACGCAGATATTACGCGTCCGCTTGGGCTTCCTTCAGGTTCAAATGTTGTTTTCATCGAGCGGCTGCGCTTCCTTGATGATTTGCCGGTTGTCGTTCAGCGCGACTGGTTTGCTGAGGTACTGACACCAGGCATTCTGGATATAGACTGGAACACCGGAAACAGGTCGCTCTATGCCGAGTTCAAAGAACGCTATGGTGTCATTCCCGCCCGTGGCCAATCAACGCTGAGTGCCCGGCTTGCGACAGAATCAGAGGCCGGGTTTCTGCAACTTGATCTTCCTGCGGCTGTGCTTACTCTCGATCAAATTGCCTATGATAGCGAATATCGCCCGGTGAATGTCAGTTCGATGGCATATCACCCTGTCCGTTACCCGTTGTCATTGACGCAATCTCGCAGGCGCAGCTGATGCCCAACCGCGCGCTTCTACCAAGGTATTGCCGATGACTGTTTCTCAAGGACCCTGGCTGATTGTTGGTCAGGAATTAACAGAAGCCTTATCGAAGATAGACGCAAACGCCTTTGACCGCCTGGCGCAGGTTTTCGCGAATTCCGAACGCCGCTGGTTCTTTGCCGGACAAGGTCGCTCCGGTTTGTCTGCGCAAATGGCTGCAATGCGCTTCATGCATATCGGGCGCAAGGTTCACTTTGTAGGTGAAGCAACCGCGCCCTCAATCCGAAAAACAGACGGACTTCTGATTCTATCGGCGTCAGGCGAGACACCCGTCGGTTTGAGTTTTGCCCGGATAGCCAAGTCCGAGGGAGCAACCGTTGTTGCACTCACGGGGAAAATGGGCAGCCCACTAGCTGAGATTGCTGATGTCATATTGCACGTACCTGTAGACGTGAGTGCGCAGTTTGGCGGAAGCCTTTTCGAACAATGCAGCCTGATCATTCTCGATGGCCTAATATTGGGGCTGACAGTTGGAATACCGGACGCGCATAAAGCCATGCAGTACCGCCATACAAATCTGCAATAGCAGCATCCCTTCAAAAGGTACGGATTATTCACCTAACGTCCGGCAGATAATTAACTGCAGTCAGTCCGGCTGACAAATTTGTTGAACCGGCTCTGAGCGCCATCGTCGGTCTCTTCCGGATGAAGAAATGCCAATTTGCTATTATCAAAAATCTCGAAAAATTCCGCCCTTTCCCTGGGTCCAGACAATGGAGAGCCTGCCATTGCGCGCTTCTGCCCACTTGCGAATTTTATCGTGATTGGTTGTGGTGTTCGAATTGGCCATCGAAATCTTCTGTCTTTTTGACCATGCTGAATAAAGCGAAATGCCACAGACAGAGGTGGTTCCAAAAAACGATAAATCTCCTCACTAAGTGATAAGCCAGGATACGAAAGCCTTATTCCATCTTGATATTATACAGGAACTACCGACGCCGAGCTCTGGCGGCTATCTTTCGTTGGCTCTATCCGAAACCATACCGCGTATAGAGCTGGAAGGAAGAGGAGGATCATCACGGTTCCCGCTGCCGTTCCGCCAATCAACGTGTAGGCCATCGATCCCCAGAACACAGAATGAGTTAAGGGTATGAAGGCGAGAATGGCAGCCAGTGCAGTGAGGATGACCGGACGTGTCCGTTGTACTGTCGCTTCAATGACCGCTTTATAATCGTTGAGACCGGCTGCCTGATTTTCCTTGATTTGTTCTGTCAGGATCAACGTGTTGCGCATGAGGATGCCTGCCAATCCTATCAACCCGAGAATGGCGTTGAAGCCGAAAGGCTGATTGAAGACGAGCAGCGTCGGGACCACCCCGGCAAGTCCGAGGGGTGCGGTCAACATGACCATCGTCATCGTTGACAAACTGCGAACCTGGAGAATGATGACGATCAACATGGCTGCAATCATAACCGGAAAGATCTTGACGAGTGCGACATTGGCCTTGAGGGATTCTTCTATATTGCCGCCCATCTCAATCCTGTACCCAAGGGGAAGCGATGCAATGAGCGGCTGTAGTGCCGTCATGACCTGTTGGGAGACCTCCGGGGGTTGTGTGGCCTCGTTGATGTCTGAGCGTATTGTGATCACAGGGGTGCGGTCGCGTCGTTTCAGGATCGGCTCCTCAAACCGGATTTCAGAACGGCCGATCTGATCAAGGGGGACCTGACGGCCATCCCTGCTCATCAGCGAAAAGTCGGAAAGCCGTGATGGATCAAGACGGTTCTCGCCTGCGCTTCGGGCAACGACCGGCACGTTGCGGATATTGTCGCGCACCTGTGTGACAGGGATGCCGCTGAGCAGCAACTGCATCTGCTGGGCTGCCTCGGAGGGTGAGAGACCGATCAGATTGAGTCGATCCTGGTCGGGAACGAACCGCAGCACCGGCGTGCGGTTGCCCCAATCCCGATTGGCCTGGCGGACATCTGGAACACTTTTCATGATAGCAAGAGCCTGCTGGGAGATTTTGTAAAGTTCATCCGGATCCGATCCCATGATCCGAAACTCGACCGGAAATGGCGTGTAGGGCCCAAAGACAAGTTGCGTCACGCGCACAGATGCCTCTGGGACAAGTCCCTCGGAAATGGCGAGGCGCAAGCGATGCTTCAAATCCTCACGCGCATGCGCATCGGGCGTCAGCACAACGATCTTGGCGAAGGCAGGATCGGGCAATTCCGGCGCCATGGCAAAGAAGAAGCGCGGCGCTCCCTGCCCTACATAGCTGGTGACGATTTTTGTTTCCGGCTGCGTTTGCAGCCAGCCTTCGACTTTCTCCACTGCGGCTGTCGTGGTCTCGATGCTTGTACCCTCGGGCATACGAACTTCGACCAGCACTTCGGGTCGATCCGATGTCGGGAAGAACTGCTGTTTCACGCCTCCCATCCCGACGACGGAGACAGCCATTGTGATGCCGACCACGGCGCAGGTCATGAATTTATGGCGAACCGCAAACTCGATGAGGGAGCGCAGGCGACGGTAGTTTGGCGTGTCATAGATTGCGTGCGGTCCGCCTTCTACAGGCTTGATGTCGGGCAGCATCTTGACGCCGAGATAGGGCGTAAAGATCACTGCTACAAACCATGAAACGATCAGCGCAAAGCCCACGACCCAGAATATGTTACCGGCATATTCACCTGCAGTCGATCTTGCAAAGCCTACTGGCATCAGCCCGATGATTGTGACGAGTGTGCCGGAAAGCATCGGCGCTGCCGTATGGCTCCAGGCATAAGCGGCCGCCTTGATACGGTCCATGCCCTCCTCCATCTTCACCACCATCACTTCAATGGCAATGATGGCGTCGTCCACGAGGAGGCCCAGCGCAAGGATCAATGCGCCGAGCGTGATACGATCGAAGAACCGGCCGGTTTCCAGCATGATGAGAAAAACGACGGCAAGCGTCAGCGGCACGGCAAGTGCGACAACGATGCCGACGCGCCAGCCGAGGGCAACCAGGCTCACAAACAGCACGACGCCAAGCGCCATTGCGAACTTGAGCATGAATTCGCCAACCGCCTCGTCGATGTTGACGGCCTGATCGCTGACTTTGGTGAGCGTCATGCCCAGCGGCAGTGTCTGCGCGATCGCGGCGGATCGCGCTTCAAGCGCCTTGCCGAGATCAAGACCATTCCAACCCTGTTGCATCACGGCACCCAGCATGATGGCTGGCTCACCTTCATGCCGGATGATATATGTTGCCGGATCCTCATACCCGCGCCGCACATCCGCTAAATCGGAGAGCTTCAGCGTCCGCCCAGCCGCTACGATCGGCGTATCGGCGATCGCCTGCACGCTGTTATAGGCTCCGTCGAACCGGATGAACACCTGCGGCCCACGCGTGTCGATGGAGCCAGCTGGCGTGACCGTATTCTGTCTTTGCAAAGCTGCGGCGATATCGGTTGCCGATATTCCAAGTGTCGCGAGCTTGGCATAGGAAAATTCGACGAAGATCTGTTCGGGGCGCTCCCCGATGATGTTGATTTTCTTGACGCCCGGAACGTGCAGGAGATCTTGACGGATGACCTCAGCCTGTCGCACGAGGTCCCGCATCGGCATCCCCTTCGCCTTCAATGCATAAAGACCGAAGCTCACGTCGGAATATTCATCATTGACGAACGGGCCCATCACGCCCGGAGGCAGATTGCGGGCTTCGTCGCTGAGCTTCTTGCGCGCCTGATAGAACTCTTCTTCGACGGCGGCCGGCGGCATGCTATCCTTCAAGGTCACGGTGAGGAAGGCGTAGCCAGGCCGTGTCGTCGTCTCGACACGGTCATACCAGGTCAGTTCCTGGATGCGCTTTTCCAGTGGTTCAGCGACAAGATCCTGCATCTCGCGCGCCGTCGCGCCCGGCCAGACGGAAGTGACCGTCAGGGTCTTGATGGTAAAGGAAGGATCCTCGGCGCGTCCCAGCTTGACAAAGGCGTACGCCCCCGCCGCAGCCAATAGAACGATAAAGAATAAGGTGACGGCACGTTCGCGAACGGCAAGAGCTGACAGGTTGAAGCTCATTGTTTTGTCACCTCTTGCTGCGGGGCAATTCTAACGGCTGCGCCATTTTCCAGGAGATGCGCGCCAAGAGCGACAACCCTCTGGCCAATGTTGACACCGGTGATAAATGCCATCTCCTCGCTGATCCGTTTGATTTCGACTGGTGTAAACGTCACCGTGAGGGTGGCACCGTTGACGACCCAAACACCCGTCCGCCCACCGTTGTCCAGGATCGAACCTACCGGAACTGCGACCTCCGACTGCCTGTGCGCGTCCAGGATTTTAATCGTCACCGTCGAGCCGAGCGGGGCAGAGGCGGCGGCGCCATCGAGGACGTAACGCGCCTCGTAGGTACGGGTCTGCGGATCGGCAGCATCGGAGATCTGTCGCAAGCGCGCCTTTCCGCTGATACCGTCGGTTCCATAGACACTGGCCTCAGCTTGGGATCCTATGTCGGGCCGCAGCGTCTCAGGTAGCCAGACAACGGCTTCACGCGGGCCAGCCTGCGCGAGTTGAACGACCGTCTGGCCCGCGGCCACGACCTGTCCTGGATCTCCAAGCGTCTCGACGACAGTGCCATCTGCATCTGCAAGTAGAACGCTATAGGTGGCTGCGTTCTCTGCGACCTTGGCGTCAGCTTCAGCCGCATCAAGCTGTGCTTTGGCCGTGTCGAGCGCTGCTTTCGCTTGTTCATAACGTTGTGGGGTGGCAGCCAGTCCATTTTTCACCAGCGCCGCATAGCGTTTCTCATCTGCTTGTACTTGGATCAGGACAGCCCGCGCCGCGATGACCGTATTGCGCTTGGCCGTAAGGGCGAGTTGGAGATCTGTTTCATCTATGCGCATCAGAGCCTGACCTGCCCGAACCTGCTGACCCACATCAACCATCCGCTGGACGATCTTGCCCGGCACCCGGAAACCGAGATTGCTTTGCACCCGTGACGCGACTGTGCCGGTAAACGACCGCTCTGCCGATGCAGTCTTCTTCGCCTCTGTCACCCTTACGAGCGGTGCAACCGTCCTCGGATCCGCGGCATCGGCTTTCCGTTCGGTTGATTCGGAAACCAGGAAAAAACCGCCAGCAGCGGCCACTGCGAGGAGGCCTACAGATGTCAAGACATATTTGCGTTTCATTTTACATTCTCGGTTTGGCGAGCGATCCGTACAATTTAGATTGCGACCTAAATCTAAATATGTCATAGATGTCAAATGAAATCTAATCGGAGGCGAATATGAGAGTGAGCCGCGTGCAGGCAGAGGAAAATCGAGAAAAGGTGATCAACGTTGCCAGCCGCCTCTTTCGAGAGCGTGGCTTTGATGGAATTGGCTTGAAGGATCTGATGAAGGGTGCCGGTCTAACGCAAGGTGGATTCTATAAGCAATTCTCATCCAAGGAACACCTTGCTGCTCTGGCATCCAGCCGCGCCATGGAAAGTGCGACGCGCAGATGGTCGACAGCTGCCGCGACAAGCTCCGATCCCCTGGAGGCGGTGATGTCGTTCTATCTTTCAATGGGGCATCGCGGGGAAATGGCAGATGGCTGCCCATTGGTGGCGCTGGGATCTGATGCGGTGCGCCAGAGTGACGAAGTGAGACACCCATTTGAAGAGGGAGTAGCGGCTCACTTTGAGGTGCTGGATGAACTGATGAACGAAGCCAAGAGCTCCAACCCCAGCGCCAAGGCGATGACAATACTTTCGCTTATGGTTGGTGCCGTCACGCTTTCCCGTATCATGGGGGACAAGAGTTTGGCAGAAGGTATTCTTGATGCTGCGGCTGAGGAAGTCAGGCGCATTGCGCACCGTGAAGATGTCGTCTGACAGATGCCGCTGGCTTGTTAAGCTCGCCATTGATAAGATTCAAACCAGCAAACAGCACTATCGCTCATCAATGCTTTCGGAGCCCTTGACCACTCCAGTGGATTGATCGAGGTGGTTTCGCCGGAAATATCATTCAAGATCGGTAGATGCGATAGCGATACACGTCGCGAATGTGCTGGTTGAAGAAACGTCCTTTGGAAAAGGCATGGCGAAAATCGTCATATATTCCAGGCGGCACATCCATATAGTCGTACCGATTTCTGCTTGTCACAAACCATATTGACAATATCCGTGCCGCTTCATCATAGCTGGTATTTCGGATCAACGTAGAAGGCATTTTATCCCTCACTAACCTCCACTACCCGGAGCTCTCTGACGGCCCGAACCATAACCTGTCGGTAGGGAAATGGTTCCCGCATCCGAGCCTGTAAAGCCGGTCGCGATGCAGCGACGGAACAAGACGGCTGTCACATGCTGAAGCCACAACAATTGCGGCCTATTGCGCAACCGATGTTGCGGGGCACAGGAAAAAGTCTGCCATTCACGTCCGACTGGTTGGGCGTCTCGGCAACGGAGCTTCAACGATTCTACAATTGCTGAGACCGATTGAAGATGACGAGGATCGACAGATCGCCCAGCTAGTCGCGGCGCAACCGTCGATGTCCCCATCACCCCAGGAAGGATTTAATGGCCGCCTTTGGTTGTCGGGACGGGGGTATTGAGCAACTGCTGCTCCCACAGATAGGCAATGCCGCTGCCGGCCATGTGCGAGATGAGCACTTCGGTCAGCTCTTCGACGTGCTCGGTGCGAGCCCAGTCACGCTGCCACTCGCCAGCAAGAGCCATCCAAGTCATCATGTTAACGCCTGCCGCAATCATCCGCTGGATGGCGACCTGATGAGATTCGGTTGAGCTTCCGCCCGATGCGTCAGTGATTACAGTCACATCCCAGCCTTCGCCAGCTGCCTGAATCGCTGGCATCGCTACGCAAACTTCGGTCCACAGACCTGCGATGATTAGTTGCTTGCGACCGGTCGCCTTCACCAGGTCCACCACCTTCTTGTCCTCCCACGTATTCACCCAGGTCCGGTCGATTACTTCCTGCCCTGGGAAAACGTCTGTGATTTGCTTGAAGAGCTTGCCGCCGCGGTCCGCAATCACGCTGGTGAGGATGGTCGGAACATTGAAGGCTTTTGCCAGCTTTGCTAGCGCAGTCGTGTTGTTGACGACGGCCTGAGGATCATGGCTATTGAGGTTAGTTAGCTGGTAAGGCTGATGATCAATCAGAACGAGGACGGAATCTTCGGGACGAAGGAGAGAATTGAGGCCGTTACGAAAGGTCATTGAATATAGATCCTATATTGGCGGTTCGTTAAGAGATGTTGCGAGGATACCCTCATCGGAGAGCCATCCGCAGCCAACTTGTCATTGTCTTCTGCGAGCCGGTAGACCTAAATCGTGTGACGCTGTGTTGCAGGAAAAGGAACGCGATGTGCAACTTGAGGATCTGAGAATATTCATCGAGGTCGCTGATGCCGGCGGGATATCGTCAGCGGCGCTGCGCCTGGGCATTTCGAAGTCGATGGTCAGCCGGAGAATCACCCAGCTCGAGGCGGAACTTGGCGCACAGTTACTTGCGAGGACGACCCGTGGTATAGCGCTGACAGAAGCAGGTGTTACATTCAGGGAGCACGCAGCCCGGATTTCCACCGAACTGGATGTCGCAAAGGAAACGATGTTGCCGGCCGGTGAGCTTCGAGGCCGCCTGCGCATAGCCGTACCACTGTCATTTGGTCCAACGCATTTTGCTCCTGTCCTTTCGCAGATGGCGCGCCGACACCCCCAACTGCATATCAGTTCTTCCTATACTGATCGCTTCGTAGATCTCGTTGGAGAAGGTTTTGACTGCGCAATCCGTGTAGGCCACCTTCAGGATTCCAACCTCGTCGCAAGACGTGTGGGACCACTCTTTGGCAAACTTGTCGCAAGTCCTGCCTACGTCGAGGCTCACGGCGCTCCCGTAACACCGGATGAGATTGTGAATCACCAGGTGGTCATGCGGGAAGCTGAAACGTGGCAATTTATGGATGTCGACAAGATTGTCCTGGTGCGCCCCCAAGGGCGTTTCGTAGCTGACAACGGAGTATCGCTCGTGGCGGCCGCTTTGGAGGGGATAGGGGTCGCCTATCTACCCGAACCGCTCGTCGCCGATCATATCTCGTCGGGCGCATTGGTGCCAATCATGACAGGTTATCCGGTTCCACCGGCCGCCATCTTCGTCGTGAGACCGCCCGGTCGGTATCCCACGAGAAAAGTGAGAATCCTCACTGAGATGCTTATCGAATGTTTCGGAAACCTGACCGAGGGCGAGGAGAGCATCGGCAAAGGAGACGCTTGATTGGGCCATGAACAGCCTAAAACTAACAATGGTACCCGTTCGGCCTGAAATCGAGACATTCGGACGTTTCTCATTGTCGGCAATGACGTCCTGTTAAGTTCTATTCAATTTGAACTTCCCTGTTGCAGCGCCAGCAATTCGGAAACTGTGACAAATTTAAAGCCCCGCGCCTTGAGACCATCGATCAGAGCGGGCAATGCCTGCCGGCTGGCCCCTCGGCTTTCGTACATAACGTGCATGATGATGATCGAGCCGTTGGTCGCATTGGTAATCACATAGTCAGCCATAGCTTGGGGATCAGCAGCTGTGACCAGATCCGCTTCAGGTTCCACATCCCACATGATCGTGGTGCGGTCGTTCTGCGCCAAATACCAAGGCAATGCGACGAGTTTCTTGCCATATGGAGGACGGAAATGCAGCTCGCCCTTATACCCGGCATCACGGATCGCAGCATCCGTGTTCTCGATCTCCTCGCGAACCGTTGCGGAGCTCACGAAGATCATGCGATTATGCGACCAGGAATGATTGCCGATCTCGTGACCGGCATCCGCGATAGCTTTGGCCCCTGCCGGATTCTGGGCAGTCTCTCGCCCGGTGAGGAAGAATGTCGCCCTAACGTCGTGCGCTTTCAAAATTTCGAGCACGGGTTGAGTATAGTCGGTTGTGGGACCGTCATCGAAGGTAAGCGCCACAACGGCCTGATCAGTGTCGACGCGGGCTAGGAGATCGCCAAAGAGCTGGAAGGTTCTAGCGTTGGTCAAACGCAAGATGCCGAACAGTCCGGCGATGACCAGCGCAAAGACGACAGGTACCATTATCCAACGACGCATCATTGCCTACTCATTAAGAGTCTTTGACGGCAGCGCCTGGCGGTAACGCCAATAGCAGCTTCGCACACCGTGTCCGCACTTTAACGGCAGAAATGAGGCCGGTATCTGCCGGATTGTAAAGTGCCCGCTTTCGCCGTTGCAGCGATGAGGTGGCTTTCCCGGAAGCGGACATTTGCGCTGTCACAGTACGCCAGCATATCTTACGTTGATGATGCGACAACGTTCAGGATCAGTGCCCTTCATTCCAGTGACGCGGCTCAGACATGGCGAAAAGATAATCTGAAATTTTCACAAAGTCTAACCAGCCATCGTCGGTCGTAAAATGATGAGGCCGCGTGTGCTGGAAGTCGCGCGCATTGATCTTTTTTATCATTGACTGCTCTGATGAGTCCGCAGGATATCCGTCATTCAATCGCGGAGCAACCAGCCGGTCGGGGTTTCCTGGCGGGTGAGCGTTCGTCGTTAAATCGACAATCTCGAGCCGGCCGCCCCGTACTTCTATCGCGACTAGCCGCCGGCCAGTAGCCAAGAGCCGAGCGAATTCCCACTCTCCTGCCAACGCTCGCCTTCTTCCCCGAGGCGCCGAAGCATGGGACGGTCTTTGCGGCTGCTTTCCCGTTGCAAATATTGTCGCTGGACTACGGCGTATTCGTTTTGATCGGAATCCGACGGGACTGTTAGAGGACACAAGATGCGTCCCAACAATGAACCAATGATATGAAACGCTTGGAAGTCGACAGTGACCGGTGGGCTAACCCGTTTGTGCACTCCAAAATTGAATGCGTGAAATCTCTAATTCAAATCCCTTCGGAACCTCTGTGTCAGACGTCGGTTAAGGAATCAAACCGCAACACTCTGGCACTTCGTCGTACGAGAGGAAATTTTATGATCACCTGTGTTGTTAACTATGAGATCGATCCGACAAAGATCGAGATATTTGAGAAGTTCGCGTCAGCCTGGATTTATCTCGTGACCGAACACGGAGGCACACATCACGGTTATTTTCTACCTTCGGAAGGAGCCAGCGATAAGGCTCTCGCTTTGTTTAGTTTTGATGGTCTGGCTTCGTATGAACGATTTCGTTCCTTGTTTGGGGTTGATGCTCGGTTCATTAAAGTCGATCGGATCCGAGATGAAAGTGGATGTGTAGTAAGGCACGAAAGGACGTTCATGCGCCCCTTCTTTGCTTCTGATATCACCGGGATTGAGGGTGAAGTTTAATAGGAGAGCCATAACGTCTGGTCGCACTTAAATCGGTCTGGAGTTTAGAATGGAATTTACATCAATTCTTGTATTCGCCGTAGCGCTGGCAATCGCATCTGCGTCTCCAGGACCAAGCGTGGCGGCATTGGTGTCAAGGGTTATTGCCACAGGCTATAGAGGCGTCTTGCCGTTTTTAGCTGCAATGTGGTTTGGCGAAGCGATTTGGCTTGCGCTGGCGGTGTGCGGCTTATCTGTCCTCGCTCAAATGTTCCAACCGCTGTTCCTTATCGTCAAATGGATCGGCGTGGCTTATCTTCTCTACCTGGCATGGAAGATGTGGAACGCCCCAGTTTTCCTCACTGGTCAGACCGTGCCTGGCGAAATATCCAAGGCAAAACTTTTTGCAGCAGGCTTTGCTGTTACGATGGGCAACCCAAAAACGATGATGTTCTATGTTGCTCTGTTACCCACGATTGTCGATCTCGATGCCATTTCGACGGTCGGTTGGTTCGAGCTCACTGCGACGATGTTGGTCGTCGTCGTGTCCATTGATGTTGCATGGACTGTAGCTGCGGCGCAGACGCGACGCCTGCTCAAACACCGCAAGGCTATGATGATTGCCAATCGTACGAGCGCTGGCATGATGGCAGGAGCGGCCGCGGCGATCGCCGTTCGCTAATGTGGCAAAACGGCCAGATCTGGCTAAAGTTTTGCTTTAGATTTAACCCCGGTTTGGGAGGCTGGCGGTCACTGTATTGCCATGCCGTCGCAAAGATTGTGCGTCTCCTTCATCAACGAAACCAGTGCTACCTTGTCCTCGCGACGTTTAGCCAGCAAGTCTCGCAGTGTTACGAAATCAGCATCATTTTCGAGCAGACGCTTCGCTTTGGAGATATGGCCGATCGAACAGGTGGTCATGCCGTCAAATTTCCGGACCCGCTCGGCGATGCATCCGTCTTCGCGAATATCTGTTCGCCTGCTCATCTAACATCAGGTGATAATAGCGGAAATGCGACCGCTCATGTGCCAGTGGAAATTCTTGGTCTGAGGTAAAGCACAAACACATCAGCCAGAAGTGTTATCAATGCGCCGGAGACAAGGTAAACCGTGCTTCAGTCTCTAAGTTATTTGTATGAATTCTGTGGTCATGAAGTCGATGAAGGCTCGCACCTTCCTTGGGACGATTGGCGCACGAGGATAGATGATCGAGACCGTGCTTGATATTGGCTGGTATCCTTCCATCACAGGCACCAGCCGTCCAGTGGCCAGGTCCGCATTGGCGACGAAGCTCGCAAGAATGGCGATGCCTCGACCATCGAGCGCCGCATGATGCAAAGCAGCGATATTGTCCGAGTGCATGATGGGATCGACCGAAACTTCCACAAACTGTTCGGCTCGTTCAGTCTCCATCGTGCGCCGTGAATGAACGTTGAGAAATGCAGGATACTGTGGGATTGCAACTCGTCCGGGTGCGTAGGGCTGCCATGAGCATCGACGTAGGATGGCGAGGCTACTAGGAAACGGTCGTTCTCAGCGATCTTCTTCACCCGATAATCGCCGCAGCTTTCGCTCGCACCGATGCGAACGGCGGCGTCAAAGCGATCACTTATGAGGTCAACCACATGATCACTGAAGTGCAAATCGAACTGTAAGTCTGGATAGGCGCGCATGAAGGCCAGCAGGCGTGGGGCAATTTGGGGCTGGCGGTCACGGTCGGGTATTGCGGATCGCCGAACCGCTTGTCGCTGGTCAACGCAAGATTGAGGTGATCGCGGAGGATCTGAACAGTCCCGTCAACCTTATGGTTACCGATGATGGAATTGCCTATGTCACTGAGTCCCACATCCGCCACCGTATGGTCAACGGATTAGAAGAACAGCGCCCCCGCTCCTTCCACATTGTGATCGTTCCCCTGATCTGAGGCTGCACCGCGCTGAAGATATGCCAGGCTAAGCGAACCGGTTACACGGCGGTCAGAAATTGCGGTTGCGAAAGGTGCCCCTCCCTGTGTTAGAATTTTATGTTAGTATAAGCTACCGGGCAGGTTCAGTCCGCTTTGCCGGTTTCGGCCAAGTCTGGCTTGTCCGGACTAGCCTGGACTCATCAAAACCATGGGCCCTCTTTTGCGCACCTGCTGCCGCTTAAACCATCGTGATCGAGAAAATGACATTGTCAAAGGACCACAATCACCCCCAGCATCATGACCATGCGCACGGTGACGAACACCCCCATCAGGAGGTTGACTGGCGCGACAACGGGGTCAAGGTCATTCCTGGTAACCAGTTGGACCCCAATACGGCCCAGACGCCTGGCATGAACCGCGCGACGGCCATCAACAACGCGCGGGCTGGTGCGGAGAAAATCTGGGCTGGAACGGTAACAATCCATGCCAATGCCAAAACCGGCGCCCATCACCACGGCGATCTTGAAAGCATCATTTATGTCGTCAAGGGCAAGGCTCGCATGCGCTGGGGGAACCGTCTCGAGTTTACCGCGGAAGCCGGGCCTGGCGATTTCATCTATGTTCCGCCCTTTGCGCCGCATCAGGAAATCAATGCGAGTGAAGACGAGACACTCGAATGCGTGCTCGTGCGCTCCGGCCAGGATCCCATTGTCGTCAATCTTGATATTGAAGCGGTGGAAAGACCGGAAGGCGTCCTGTGGAAGGACCCCATTCATCGATAGGCGCGACGTTCGTGCGGGGCGACGCAGCCGATTCCGTACAAATCACGTTCAGAAACCCTTAAGCATGTTGGTCGCCTCAAGATTTGATCCGGCAGCATCGACCATCCTGACTTTCCCGGCCCAAAAACTGTCATGGCAACCGTCAGTGGTTGCGCCGTGAAAGAACCGTCGCCGCTACACGTTATTATATGACGCAAGTGTCCGAGACAAACGAGGGTTTCGACGGTTCAAAATAATCCTGAATGTATCAACGGTCCTCAGCCATTTTTCCCCCGTGGCGCTCCACCCAGCGTATTGCTTGGTTAAATCGATGCGACCTGGCCGCACAAAACGTGCGGTAATCTTACTCGCACAAAGACGACCAGGCGTCCCAAGCTACAGTTCCGATTCAGGCACCAGGTCTCGCCAGTTAAAATTCTCTTTGAAACCCAGGACTTCCCGCGTTTTCCGATTGGATAAAGGCGCCTCAAACTCATCCATTTCACGGCGCAGCGTTGTACCAGGGCAATACCGCTGGAGAAACTCGCGCGTTGGAAGCAAAGCCGTGATCGTGTCATTTACGGCATTAAAAACCTGAAAGCCCAAACCATCTTTGCGTATCGCCAAATCCACAATCTGGCCAAGATCGCGAGCGTCAATATAACTCCACGCGTTTCGTTTGCGCGACATTGGCCTGGCCAGGAAATCCGGGAACAATTTATACTCGTGAGGTTCGATAACGTTGCCTATCCGGAGTGCATAAATATCGGCACCATATCGTGCGGCGAATGCTCGTGCCGTGTTTTCATTAACGAGTTTTGACAGGCCATAACTGTCCATGGGATCAACGTCGTAATCTTCCTCAAGGGGAAAATGATGAAAATCCTTGTCACCTTCGGCGAAACATACACCATAGGTTGTCTCGCTCGACGCAATAACGATCTTTCGTATGCCAAGCTTAACAGCCGCTTCGATAACGTTATAGGTTCCCATAGTGTTGATCTGAAAGGTCTCGTTATCGGGTCTGATCAGGACCCGCGGAACAGCGGCAAAGTGAACCACGGCATCCACTGGTGCCGGACCTTTGCCACTTTCAAAGCCATTAAATCCGAAATGGCTGGACAAGGCATTGAACATTTGCCCGCTGTCAGTAATGTTCGCCACCAGTGTGTTCACGCTGGGATGGTCTAACGGCGTCAGATCCACGTTCAAGATGTCGTAGCCTTTGTCAGCCAAATATTGCACGACGTGACGACCGGCCTTTCCTGTACCGCCTGTGAAAACAATCCGCTTACTCATACTTTGACTTCCCTATTGATTTTGCCGGAACTTACGCAGTCGGTCAAACAGCACTGCCACCAAGATTGCCCCGCCTATAAAACAACCCTGCCAGAATGCGTTGATACCGAGCAAGCCGAGGCTGTTGCGAATGATTTCAATCAAAGCTGCCCCCACCAATGCGCCGAAGGCAGTTCCAACGCCTCCGGCCAGCGCGGCCCCACCGATGACCGCCGCTGCAATGACCTGCAACTCCAGGCCTGAACCGATATTTGTCGTTATCGCGCCAAGCCATCCAGTTTGAATGATACCTGCAATGCCGGCTGACAGTGATGATATCATGTAAACCGCAACCTTGATCGGGCGGACGGGAACGCCCGTCAATGTGGCGGCATGCTCATTTCCGCCAATGGCATAGATATGCCGGCCGAACCGGGTCCACCGCAAAATAAAACCTGTCAGCAATGCCAGTACAATCATGTACAAGACCGGATTCGCAATGCCGAAGAACCAAGCCCCGCCGCCAAGAGAAAGGAGTTTTGCCTGATCCGGACCGAATTCGAACACCACCGTATTGCCTGAAGCAACCATCGCCAGACTGCGGGCGATCGATAACATGCCGAGCGTAACAACAAACGGCGGCATTCCTAAGTACGCAATCAGAACACCATGGAAAGCACCAATGACGAGCGCGGTTGCAATTGATGCAATGATGCCCACTTCAATACTATAGCCAGCATGCATAACCACGCCCAGCACCATGCTGCAAAGGCAAAGGACAGATCCAACAGATAGATCAATGCCGCCTGTGATAATAACGAGCGTCATCCCGAGTGCGATGATTGCCACAAACGTCACGTTTCGCGTGATATTGTAGAGGTTCTTTGATGTTGCAAAGGAATCTGTAGCAAAAGAAAGAAAAATGCAGGCTAATACTACTGCTGCGAGAACCCAAAAGGTCTGGCTGCCCAGTTTTACAGATAGCCAACTTTCCTGTTTTTGGTCAATCGTTTGGTCAAGCGTGGTAGCCATGATGACGTCCGTTCCTTCAGCTACATGAACATCGCTTTACGCAGCTTGTTCAATTGCCCCGGTGATGAGCCCCGTTACTTCTTCAGGCGAACTCGCCTTTATTGCTTTGTCCGCAACTTTTCGACCACGCCGCATAACGATTACGCGGTCTGCAACGGTGAATACATCGGGCATGCGATGGCTGATGAGAACCACGGCTATTCCCTGATCCCGTAAATGCCTGATTAAGTTGAGTACTTCAGCGACCTGTCGAACTGAAATCGCGGCAGTTGGCTCATCCATCAGAACGAGTCTGGCATCGGATAGTCGTGTTCGAGCAATTGCTACCGCCTGCCGTTGTCCTCCAGACATCTGTTTGACCAGATCCCGGGGCCGCGTTTCCGACTTTAGTTCAGCAAATATTTGTCCGGAACGTCGGTACATCGCAGCATAGTCCAGTATACGCAAAGGCCATATGCCCCGGCGCAACTCGCGACCAAGGAATACATTGGCAGCGGCTGTAAGGTTGTCACAAAGCGCCAGGTCTTGATGGACAATTTCAATACCATGCCGACGCGCGTCTACCGGGCGGTTCAGAATGAGCTCCTGCCCATCCATTCGCATCACTCCTTCGCTCGGTCGAAAATTGCCCGCAATCATTTTCACCAAAGTCGACTTGCCGGCCCCATTGTCGCCCATGAGACCGACGACCTCACCCGGTTCAATGGTAAAAGATACATCGTTGACGGCTTGAATAGCACCGAAATGTCGTGAGACGTTTGCAAGTTCGAGAACTGCCACTGCTCCACCTCCCCTTTCCTATCGACCGCAGGCCCGATTAAACGGATCGTTTTCGCAAGTCGCAGGTGTTTCGACCAGTCTCCTCCCGAGGCCAGCCAACGACGACATCTATGCAAACCACGAGATAACCGTCAATCTACGAATGGCCCAAAAGTCATTTTATACGATAAATAAAGATTGACGGCTCGCTCAGATCGTTATTAGCTGGCTGAGGGAGGAAAATTTGGCAGGCCGAGCGGGAGTTCGCGCCGGCCTTGGGCAAGCGCAGGCAATTTCCCGCATATAAAAACACTCCGCTTCATCTTTTGACACAGACGTATTTTGTTTGATTGAGCCCAGAAATATCGTGCGAACACATGCGAGCGCGCCCACTCCGAAATAGAGTATCGTGCATCATTCAACGTACTAAAGGGAGGAACTAATGAAAAAATCGCTATTACTTATTGCTGCGGCTGCACTGGCCCTTAACGTCGTGCCCGCTTTCGCAAAAAAACAACTGGTAATCGTCGTAAAAGGTTTGGACAATCCATTTTTCGAGGCAATCAATCAGGGCTGCCAGAAATGGAATAGTGAAAATGCCAATTCAGAATACGAGTGTTTTTACACTGGACCAGCGTCTACCTCTGATGAGGCGGGAGAAGCCCAGATTGTACAGGATATGCTTGGCAAATCTGACACGGTGGCGATGGCAATTTCGCCTTCAAATGCCAAGCTGATCGCACAGACCCTGAAAACGGCAAGCCCCACGATACCCATTATGACCCTGGATGCAGATCTTGCTGCCGAAGACTCCGCTTTGAGAAAGACATATCTTGGTACAGACAATTACCTTATGGGATTTAAGATCGGTGAGTACATTAAGAAGGCGAAGCCAAACGGGGGAAAAATATGCTTGATCGAGGGTAATCCTGGCGCTGACAACATTTTGCGCCGTGCCCAGGGTACCCGCGATGCTCTAACCGGGGAAAAAGGCGCGAAAGAGTTGAAGGGGCAAGGCGGCTGGACTGAAGTCGCTGGCTGCCCGGTATTTACCAACGATGATGGAGCTAAAGGTGTTCAGGCAATGACGGACATCCTTGCCGCAAATCCGGATCTAGATGCTTTTGCGATTGAAGGTGGCTGGCCGTTGTTCGGCGCGCCGCAACCTTACCGGGATCTGGTTCGGCCATTGAAAGACAGGATTGCGAGTAACGACTTCGTCATATCGGCTGCAGATACTATCGGAGATGAGGTTGCTATTGCGGGTGAGGGCTTGGTAACCGCTTTGGTTGGTCAGCGTCCATTCGAGATGGGCTACAAAGCACCATCCGTTATGATTGATCTTATAGAAGGAAAAACCGTTGAAGATCCGGTCTTCACGGGCCTTGACGAGTGTACAAAAGACACCGTCTCAACATGTATTCAAAAATGACGGTTTAGTGCTAGTCTTTATCGTTGCTAAATGAACGAGGGAGGTGCTCCTGGAGCGCCCCCCTAATCCGACCTTTTTGGCTATAACGCACGCCAGAACCAAGTGGTTCTAATCTGACGGGGGCGTTTTCGGTCGTTGCATTCACCGATCTATAGAAATTGAACTTCCGATAGTCTTTATCATCACCGCTGGTTCGGCACCTGTTCCTGCGGAAAGTATCGACGTGGCAAATCAATCGTCTAATAATTCAGAACAGGCGGTTGTCGCGGTTAGCGTGCCCGGTCTTTGCCTGGGATTCGACCCAATCTTTCGTTGTATCCGGTAGCGACACATTCAAAGTAGACATTCATTCTGCACCCTTACACCCCGCCGGTCTCCATTATTAAAACGGTAAACCAAGTGATAGGCCCGAACGACATCGAACCTACCTCCCAACAGGCAGAACTTGAGCATCCTTACTGAGGATTGGGCATTTATTCTATTACAAGTCCTGTCAGCAAAACCTTCCTTTGAAAATGCCTATAAGAGGCTAATTTTCAACGATTTCGATTGTAGCGCAGATGTCCATAATACCCATTAAACTATTGCAAAGATTATGCACTGATCGAATTATAATGAATGGCGGACTGCATGATAGAACGTCTGACGCAACTCGCGAGCTATCTCAGCACTTTTGTACAAGCTGCCCGAGCATATTGAAGGTTCAAGGATCTATAAGCACACGTGCTAATGCGATAATGGCTTTGCGCCCGCATTCCGGCCATTTCAATCAGGATCGCTTGTTAAGCAAAGCTGTCGTTTAATAGCTATAACGAAGTCGATTTGCGGCGGTGGAATACCGACTATCCACTTTCATTGCGTCCATTTTGCAAAATAAGCCATCCGCACCCTACTCTGAAAGGTTAGATTGCCAGGTTCAATATTGGGCGCGCCCAAGTCACCTTCATTGTTGGCAGTTTAGTTCCAACGATCGTGGCCCCCATCCTTTGGTAGAACCCGACAGAAGGTGGGTGGGAGACAATCTTAATTGAAGAAATACCACGTGGCTTTGCCTCAGCCACCATGTGTTGAAATAGCTTCGCACCTATTCCCGTTCCTTGAGCGTGATCGGCAACAAACATGAGGTCCAATTCCGGTTCGTCGGTTAGCGTTAGGCAGTAGAAACCCGCTATAGCGTCCTGAAGGACGGCGACGTAGAAAACTTCTGCGTCTAGCTGGGCGGGCGTGATGGCATAGCCGTCCAGAATGCTGGCGTAGTTGCCTTCATAGGCACTCGATTGATGCATCAACTGGGTGAGCGCCTTTGCATCACCGTGTTTGGCAGGTCTGATCTTGAGCAACGTGCACCTTCTGAATCTGGCTCATGGAGAATTCCATGTCCGCTTTTAATAGCACCACGCACGAATTGCGACGTCTGTTTGAGGTATTGGCTGCGGGCGGCAACGTATCCCATTCTGTTAGCTAGATCGCACACTTTGCTGAACTGCGTCCGGAGTTGACACGCATCTGTTCAAATCAGATTCTTGCAACAGAACCCAATTCAGCCAGCTAGACGACATGGAAGGGCAGAAACCGTTCGCCGGTCCCGCTTATTCGCATCAGCCGGTCCAAGATCTGCATGCAAGGCCTGCTTTCAGGACCGGCACTGGCGAGCCGCAAGGCAAAAGCAACATCTACCGCATCCACTCGGTTTCCCACTTTGCACGTCGCATTTGTACTGCAAGGATCAGAACTGCGACCCCTGCCACAAATGCGCCGGCCAGGGGAATGAGCGGCAAGTTCCCGCTGGCAATTGTCGCGCTGCCGAGCACACCGCCAAGAGCAGTTCCCAAATTAAAGGACGCAATATTGAGACCGGCAGCGACTGCTGTTGATCCGGGAACGTAACGTTCCGCCACTTTCAAAAGACGAATTGTGAGCATCGTAACGGTGGAAAAGAACGAAACCCCCAATAGCCCGATGAGCAGCACCATTGTAAATTGTGAGTTGTTGAACAGATAGAGACCCGTAAGGTTGAGGCCCAGTCCTAAAATCCCGATCATAACACTCCGATTAACGTCCGTCTTATCGACGATATAGCCACCGATGAGATTTCCAGCGACTGTACATAAACCAAACAACAGCATTGCCGCACTGAGCCCCTGAATGTCAGCGTCCGTTATCTCCAGCAGATATGGGGCAACGAACGTAAAGAACGAAAAGGTCGCAAGGCTGACCAGAACACCGACGCCTGCCGCAATCATCAATTGCGGATGAATAATCGCTCTGATGGCAGCCCAAGCCCCTCGACCAGTTGTTGTATGGCTATCACGTGCATTGCCGTTCATGAAGATTAATAACCCTGCTCCTGCCAGTACACCCAGAACGCCGATGAATATGAAAATGACACGCCACGACCAAATATTCCCGAGGTAAGTGCCCAGGGGAACACCTAGCGCGAGGGCAAGCGTCAATCCGATCCAAACGACCGAGACGGCTCGCCCGGCCTTTGCCGGATCGGTGAGCTTTGTTGCTGCGTCTGAAGCAACCGCCATGAAAACCCCATGGCTGAGACCAACAGCGAACCTGATTACAAGCAGAGTAAAAATATCAGGCGCAACCGACATTGCCAGGCTTCCCACGGCAAGAATGACCATCGCCAGGATCAGAACGTGCTTTTCCTGCCAATGCGAGACAAGTGCCGTCAACAGAGGCGCTCCAATCGTGGCACCAAAGGCATAGGTCGCAATGACGGTACCAACGATCCCGATGTCAGCATGAAGGTCAATGGCGACTGCAGATACCAGACCCGCTACGACAAATTCAGAAAGGCCAAATGCAAACGTGCACAGGGAAAACATGTAGACGGCAAGGGGCATATGAATATCCTGACGATCTCGGAAAAACCACAACATGGGCGCAAAGCCAGGATGCCGGAGTAGCGGTTTCGGAGCAGCTCGTAAAATATCTTATATGTCCCGAAATAAGACGATCTAAGTCTTGTTCGAAGCGTCAGGGCCCATGCTGCCTCTGATCTCATCGATCAGTCGATCCCGAACTGCCGAGGCCTGGCCACGATTCCAGGCCATCAGCAATTTGAGATGACGGATATTATCAGGCGCATCAACGCTGATGGGGCGAAATACAACGTCCCCGCGTGCATTCGATGCCAGCGACGACGGCACCAATGCAACGCCAAAACCGCTCGCGACCAAAGCTATCAAGGTTGGCAAGCGCCGCGCTTCTTGAGTAATCCTGGGCGAAAAACCGGCGGCCTGGCAAAGACTTATGATCTGGTCGTGGAAGCCCTGACCCAGTGCTCTGGACGAAGCCACGAAAGATTCAGAGCTGAGTGCGTTCAGCGGGATGGAGTCATGTGACTGTAGTCTATGCCCTGCGGGTAATGCAGCAACGAAGGGTTCAAAAAATATAGTTTCATAACACAATTCGGGAGTAGTGGTGCCCGGTGAACGCAGAATTCCGATGTCGGCCACACCAGATTCCAGAGCCTTGACCTGCTCATGTGTCGGAGCCTCACGCATGGTGAACTCAACGGTAGGATGGGCGCCGCGAAAGGTTCGCAGCGCCCGCAGCAGCGACGAATAGGGCGCAATATTGATGAAGGTCATTGTTATGTGGCCATCGATACCTTTGGCGACGCGCCGAGTGCGCGCGAGCCCGTTATCAAGTGAGAGCAGGATCTCCCTCGCCGTTTGCAGGAAGGAAGCGCCAGCTGGCGTCAAGGCAACGCTACGGTTCGTGCGCTCCAATAAGTTAAAGCCAACCTCGGCTTCAAGCCGGCGGATTGCCTGGCTCAGTGGCGGCTGTGCCATATGAAGCCGTAGCGCCGCGCGATTGAAATGCAGTTCCTCAGCGACGGCAATGAACTGCCGTAGCAAGCGTGTTTCAATCATCAGAACCTCCCGCATCTCGAAAGAAAGAAAATAATATTATTATCGTCTCAATATAAAAATGTTGAATTAGCGAAGCCGCAGCGAGCCGAGTATTCTTTTTGCTCTGCTGTCTCAACGCCTTTAGCGGTGATTTTCAGGCCCTTCGCACGGGCCATACAGATTATGTCGGCAATGAGTCCCGCTGCGGACCGGTTCGTCACAATAACCTTGTCGAGCTTGATCCGGTCGACGCCGATGTCCTGCACCCCTTCCCAAACGAGTAGTACCCGGTTCCATCATCGATAGCGAAACGCACGCCTTGCAAAGTGTTGCGGTCGATTTCTGGCACTGCCCGGTGCCATCAAGCAGCAGACTTTCAGTGATTTCCAGTTTTCCGGCTACCCAATGGTACCGTTTCTAGTAACCAAATCGGGAACAGCCATTGGCTGCTCCGCGCTGCAGCACTGACGGCAGAATTGATCCATGCCTGGGGGCGAAGCCAACGGAAATGTTCGAGAAGCGACTTGTTGAAATTCAATCGCCTCCACTTGTGCTGCCGCACCCGTTTTCACAGTGAAAACCAAACAGGGTGCATAACAGCTGCTGATCGAACCTTGCCAAGAGAAGTTCGGCCAAATTTAACATGTCTTCGCATACTGTCTCAATTCCTATGATAGGGAGCGAGGTCGATGTTCAGCCCCGGAATCCTATAGCCGTTTTCCGTGGCCATAAACGCTGGCAGGCGTCGGATTGATTGCCCGCGTGGGATTTCCCGAAGGCCTGTCTTCCTCCTTGAGACCCTTCATTCTTGCCCGCGCTCCGGGAATAACATCCAAATCGCTTTCTGCGGTCAGCATGGGCTTGCCGTGCTCATCTCGCGTCACGAGTTTGGCATTGCGGATCAGCACCTCACGTTTATCGTCCGATAGCGTTTCGAGCTAGGTCATCATATCTTTCGCCGCGATATGAGCAAAGCTTTTCGCCAAGGTTCCAAAGACCTGCCCTACCCCATAGCCGTTGGCGTTGAACTGCGTGAGCTGCTCGATGAATTCCGGCTTCAGATCCGCAAAGCTCAAAAACTGTTTACTGTATTTTTCAAAGTCGCGCTTTTCGCTCTCGCCAAAAACATTGTAGATCGGTGCCGAGGCCAGCTGCATTACCGCACCTGACTAGGTTCGAAATTGGGTGAACTGGGGAAGCGCTGACAACAACTACCTGTGCACTCAAGCTGTGTCTTTCGTTGTCGCCACGCTCTTCGATGATGATGAGCAAAAGCGCACCCTCAACGTCTAGCTTAGTAACCTGTCGTGGAACTCCTATCATTTGCAGCAAAATCGATGGCAACGATCCTTCAGGAATTTATTGTCGTAAAAGCCCTGCGGGAGCAGTGCCTGCCACAGCCATCATGGACGAAACGTTTGCAACACATCCATCGAAGCCTGTTGTCATTTCTTCCAACTAATCATCCCGTACCAAGACGTGGCTACCGCACAATGATTAATCAGTTCGCCAGATTATAAGCCGATGTGTTGATTGATATTGCCTGCAAGAACCCAAGTTTCGCTGATATTGGCAGGAAAACACCATTTCACGAAAACTGGCATGAAACCTGCTTCTCCTCTGTTGGAAACATCCAGTGCGGAGATAAAGAATGAAATGGGAACAGATAGGCACATCGCATACACCGCGAAACCAAGAGGCTATTGCCACCAAATTAAGTCAAGCTGTGTGTGTGGGAGCGATAACCATCGCCCTGTCGCTGTCTGCCGTCACCCTCAGCTTCGCTGCTGGAACCTTGCGTATCGGCATGACTGCTTCTGACATCCCTCTTACCACGGGCCAGACTGACCAGGGAGGCGAAGGACAACGTTTCATGGGCTATACCGTCTATGATTCATTGGTGGAATGGGATCTTTCCAAAGCCGATGAACCTTCAGGACTTGTTTCCGGGTTGGCGACATCTTGGGCAGTTGATGCGACGGACAAGACAAAGTGGACGTTCAAACTGCGCGCTGGCGTCAAATTCCATGACGGCAGCCCTTTAACGGCTGACACAATTATCTGGAATCTCGACAAACTACTGAAGCAGGATGCTCCGCAATTCGACCCCCGACAGTCGGCGCAAGGCAAATCCCGTATTCCCGCTGTCGCAAGTTACAAAGCACTGGATACACTCACGCTTGAAATCACAACCAAGTCGCCCGACGCAACGCTGCCTTATCAGCTCAGCTGGATCACCATCTCGTCTCCCGCTAATTGGGAAGCTCAAGGCAAGAGTTGGGATGCGGTGGCCCAAAAGCCGTCAGGAACAGGGCCCTGGAAGCTTGCGAGCGGATTCACGCCACGCGAACGTGCCGAATTGACACCAAACAAGGAATACTGGGATGCCAAGCGCGTACCCAAGCTCGACAAGCTGGTGCTCATTCCACTTCCGGAACCAAATACGCGCGTCGCGGCGCTGCGATCCGGGGAAGTGGACTGGATTGAGGCACCGGCTCCAGATTCAGTAGCATCCCTCAAGGATGCTGGTTTCGCGATTGTTACCAATTCCTATCCACATAACTGGACGTGGCACTTGTCGCGCGTTGAAGGTTCGCCGTGGAACGATATCCGTGTGCGTAAGGCGGCCAACCTCGCTGTTGATCGCGATGGTCTCAAAGAGCTCCTTGGCGGCCTCATGATACCGGCCGAAGGGTTTATGCCACCAAACCATCAGTGGTTCGGAAATCCTACCTTCAAACCGAGCTATAATGTTGAGGAAGCCAAAAAACTGATGGCAGAGGCCGGCTATGGGCCCAACAAACGTATCAAGACCAGGGTGATTATCTCTTCCTCGGGCTCAGGTCAGATGCTGCCGTTACAGATGAACGAATATATTCAGCAGACACTCGCCGAAATCGGCATCGACATCGAATATGAGGTCGCCGACTGGAATACGGTCATCAATATATGGCGGGCAGGCGCCAAGGATGCGAGCTCGAAGGGCGCGACGGCGATCAATTACAGCTATTTTATCCAGGATCCATTCACGGGTCTTATCCGTCACTTGCAGTGCAATCTCGCTCCACCAGCTGGCACGAATTGGGGCTATTATTGTGACCCGGAAATGGATGCCCTGTTTGACAAGGTGCGCAACACCTTCGACACCGCCGAACAGGACAAGGTCTTGCAGCAGGTTCACGAAAAATACGTAAACGAAGCGCTGTTTTTGATGGTGACCCATGATGTCAATCCACGAGCGATGTCAAAAAAAGTCAAAGGCTTCGTTCAGGCACAGAACTGGTTCCAGGACTTCTCTGCAATAACAGTTGAGGAATAACGCGGCGCGGAGATGCACCATCTTGTCGGTGCATCCCCGTTGCAAGGCCTCGATTTGTTTTCAATGAGGACATCATGCTGATTTATAGTTTGAAACGTTTATTGCATGTCATACCGGTGGCCATCGGTGTGAGTATTGTCTGTTTTCTACTTATTCATATCGCACCTGGCGACCCTTTGGCTGCCATTTTACCTTCTGATGCGTCTGCCGAACAGCAGGCACAGATACGCAACTTTTACGGCTTCGATCGACCGCTGATTGTACAGTACGGCCTGTGGGGCTGGAGAGCGCTACAAGGTGATCTCGGCAATTCAATCGCAACTGGACGTCCGGTCATCGGAGAAATCGGTGATGCGGCAGTCAATTCGTTGATCCTCGCGGTAGCGGCAACCGTGATCGGCTTCACACTTGGCGCCAGCCTGGGTTTCCTCGCGGGCGTCTTTCGCGGCACGTGGATCGATCGTGTCGCATCGGGTCTGTCAATGATTGGTGTGAGCATCCCTCACTACTGGCTCGGTATGGTTCTCGTCATCGCATTTTCGGTAAAGCTTGGCTGGCTACCGGCGATGGGAGGGGGCCCTGGCGGGTCGGGCGGACGTTCCTTTGATTGGGATTATATCCGGTACCTGATCCTGCCGGCCATCACCATGTCTGTCATTCCGATGGGCATCATCGCAAGAACAATTCGATCGCTTGTCGCGGATATTCTTTTGCAGGATTTTACCCAGGCGCTGGTCGCCAAAGGTCTTATGACCCGACAGATCATGAGGCACGTCATTCGCAATGTCGCTCCCACTGCAATCTCGGTAATGGGTCTGCAGCTTGGTTATCTGCTTGGGGGATCAATTCTTATTGAAACGGTATTTTCCTGGCCGGGAACCGGGTTTCTTTTGAACGGCGCCATCTTCACCCGCGACCTGCCCGTCCTTCAGGGCACCATCCTTGTGCTCGCCATGTTCTTCGTGTTTGTCAATTTAGTTGTCGACGTGTTGCAAGGCGCAATCGACCCGCGCATTCAAAGGAGCTGACGCATGGATGCCAACCCTTCGTCTGCCCTTGTGTTTGCGCCTCCGGCGATAGTCCGGTCTGCGGGTTTTTGGAGTGGTGTATTTCATCGGCTCCGCCGTGATCCGATTGCCGTGATCGCGCTCGGCCTTATACTCATCCTTATCTTGGTTGCACTTTTCGCACCCTATCTGGCGCCCTACGATCCTACCAAGGCAAGTATTATCCGGCGTTTGAAACCCATCGGCACCCCAGGCTATATCCTTGGAACGGACGAACTCGGGCGCGATATCCTTTCCAGGCTGATCTACGGAGCGCGGCTTTCTCTTGTTATGGGGGTCATTCCGGTTCCCGTCGCCTTTGTTATTGGCTCAGCAATTGGAATCATTGCGGGCTATGCTGGTGGCATCGCCAATAGCCTCATCATGCGGACGATTGACGTGTTCTATGCTTTTCCCTCGGTTTTGCTGGCGGTCGCGTTGTCAGGTGCACTCGGCTCGGGTCTTACCAATGCGCTCGTATCCTTGACGGTGGTTTTCATTCCGCAGATCGCGCGCGTTGCAGAAAGCGTTACCACTCAAGTGCGTAACCTCGATTATGTCGACGCCGCGCGTGCTTCAGGAGCGGGACCGTTGACGATCATCACGGTCCACATTCTTGGTAATGTGCTTGGGCCGATCTTCGTCTTCGCCACAAGTCTCATTTCTGTATCGATGATCCTCGCCTCTGGCTTGTCTTTCCTGGGTCTTGGGGTTCGACCCCCGGACGCCGAGTGGGGGCTGATGCTCAATACATTGCGCACTGCAATCTATACCAATCCCTATGTGGCAGCTTTGCCCGGGGTGATGATCTTTTTCACATCAATCTGCTTCAATCTTTTCTCTGACGGGCTGCGCAAGGCCATGGATGTAAAGTCATGAGCGTACTCGGTCTTTCCGCTTCCTCACCGGATACGGACCCCAGAGATCGTGGTGGCCCCGCTCAACCACTGATTTCCGTCCGGGATCTGCAGAGACATTTCCCGGTGAAAGGCCAGGGACTGTTCCAGACCAAGCGGGTCGTTCGCGCTGTCGACGGGATTGATTTTGATATTCTTAAAGGTGAAACGCTCGGTGTTGTTGGCGAGAGCGGATGCGGCAAGTCCACGACGGCACGCCTCTTGATGCAATTGATCAAGCAAGACAAAGGTGAAATTCTCTTCGACGGCGAGACAGTAGGTGGCACACTCCCACTCCCCGACTATCGCCGACAGGTTCAGATGGTGTTTCAGGATAGCTATGCTTCGCTAAACCCGCGGCTAACGATTGAGGATTCGATCAGCTTCGGACCGCGCATCCATGGTGTATCGGCAAACAAAGCCTTGGCACGAACCCACGATTTGCTTGATCGCGTGGGTCTGGAACCGAGACGTTTTGCTGGTCGTTATCCGCACGAGCTTTCTGGCGGTCAGCGCCAACGGGTTAACATTGCCAGGGCTCTGGCTCTGGAACCGCGTCTTGTTATTCTCGACGAAGCAGTTTCGGCTCTCGACAAATCGGTCGAGGCGCAGGTGTTGAACCTATTACTCGACCTTAAGCGAGATTTTGGCCTCACCTATCTTTTTATCTCCCACGACCTGAATGTTGTCCGCTTTATGGTGGACCGGGTCATGGTGATGTATCTTGGCAGGGTCGCGGAAATCGGGACCCGGGATGCCGTGTTCGAGGCGACCCGTCATCCCTATTCGGCTGCACTTTTAGCATCCATGCCCAAGGCGGATCCGGCCAAGCGAACAACCGAGGCGCCGCTTGCCGGAGATCCGCCCAACCCGATCGACCCTCCATCAGGCTGCCGGTTTCATACGCGATGTTCCTTTGCCGAGCCTATCTGTACTAAAGCCCTGCCGCCATTGTTTGGTGATACGCACAAAACCGCTTGTCTGATGTCCCTTCCAGGCTCAGGTCACAGCCGCGCCTATGATGGAGGAATGAAGCATGTCTGAGGTTGCGCCGATGATCGATATCAAAAATCTGTCGGTAACCTTCTGGCGTGGCCGCAAGCCAGTCAAGGCTGTCAGTGGAGTTAGTCTTGCAGTTCGCCCAGGCGAGGTCGTTGCCCTTCTCGGCGAGTCCGGTTCCGGGAAGAGCGTGACCATGCGCTCGCTTCTAAGGTTGCATCCTCCGGGCACATTGATCGAAGGATCAATCAATATCGCCGGGCAAGATGTGTTGGGCATGTCAAAGCAAGAACTTGGCAATCTGCGTGGGCGGGCAGTTTCCATGGTGTTCCAGGAACCTCGTCTGGCCCTTGATCCGGTCTATACAATTGGCGATCAAATCACGGAGACCATACAGCGACACGAAAAGGTCAGCCGCGCTGGCGCCAGAGACCGCGCGCTCTCACTATTCCAGAAAGTTCGAATCCCTTCGCCAGAGCGGCGGCTCGATACATATCCCCACGAAATGTCAGGCGGCATGCTTCAACGCTCCATGATTGCCATGGCAATCGCCTGCAATCCGAAGGTGCTTCTGGCAGATGAGCCCACGACGGCGCTCGATGCAACTGTGCAGATACAGATTTTGCTGCTGGTCCGTGAGCTACAACGCGAATACGGTCTTTCGGTTATTTTTGTGACACATGACATCGGCGTGGCAGCGGAAATTGCCGATCGCATTGCAGTTATGTACGCCGGGCGCATCGTTGAGGAAGGTAAGGTGGCCGATATTATTTCCGCGCCCCGTCATCCATACACCAAGGGCCTTCTCGGCGCGCGGGTGGAACTGGCACATGGTCGTGATCGGCTGATCACAATTCCCGGCTCGCCTCCTGACCTTACCAACCTGCCGCCTGGCTGCGCCTTCGCACCACGATGCGAGAAAGCCGCCGAAGGATGTCGAATAGCGGTACCCACCCTTATTACACACCATCATGACAGGCACGTTGCCTGCATTCATCCTGGTTAGTCTCGTTCGACAAACGACCATACGACCAAATGAAGGGAGCTGCGCAGCTTATAGGAGAACGCCTCAGAATATGCCATGCGTACGTTTGATAAACCCAAATACATCAACAGAGACGACAGCGATGATGGTTGCGATCGCACGCGATGCGCTCCCATCCGGCTTTGTTATTGAAGGTGTCACTGCAAAGCGCGGTGTCCCGATGATCCTGAATGAAGGCCAATTGGCTGCTTCTGCGTCTGGTGTCATTGAAATGGCGCTAGAAGAAAACGACCGTTTGGATGGCATTATCATTGGAGCATTCGGTGATCCAGGCATCGACATCCTGCGCAATCTGGTCACCTTTCCGGTGGTTGGCATATGCGAGGCGAGCATGCTCGACGCCTCCATGAAGGGTCGGCGCTTCGGGATCGCAACCATTACGCCCGGTTTGGTTAGCAGCTTTGCCGCAAAGGCCGGGAGTCTTGGCGTCGGTAATCTGTTTACCGGAACGCGGCTGACACAGGGAGAACCTGAAGCGCTTGTCGCCAACAAGGAAAGGCTGAAAAGTGCTTTGTTCAGTGCCGTTGAAAAATGTTTTCTGCATGATGGAGCAGAAGCCGTTATTGTTGGCGGCGGACCGCTGGGTCAAGTTGCGCACTGGTTAAGCCAACGGTTCTTGGCGCCTGTCATCGCACCAATACCCTCCGCAGTTACACTCTTGCTTAAGCGCATTGGCAAGCCGCAGGCGTAGATCGCACCCAACCGGTTCAGCCGGTCAGTTGATCGGCCTCATCAAGTCCCCTGTCCGCCCCACTCGCAACGCATATGGTCTGCAGAGACATGATCATCGAGGCAGAAGTCGTAGACGAGCTGCGCTGGAGCTGTCTGACATCCGGTCGTCGCTCAATCCTCCGCAAGTCAATGCGACGATTGCATCACAACATGCCAGCTGCAGCAATACCGCGCTTTTCAACGATATCGGCTAGAAGCAGACGTTATGATCGCCTTGAGCGGAACCGAACGCCTGACCCTGCAAATTTAATACTTGAAATCTTGGCACTATCTCCCGGAATTCGGCGTTTGTGCAAATCCAGCGGCTGCATTGGGCGATTTCCGATCGTATCCGCATTCATCGAATTGTCATTAGCCTGAAACGCAGCTGTCACAGACCAAGCCTATGAAGACCCCGCGCTGGACGGGGTATGCTCGAATTGTATTTCCCCTGTCTGCCGCAACGCATTTGCGCCTTCACATTTGATTTTTAAAGAGAGATATCCCGTGCGGATCATCCAGATCACTGACACTCACCTCAGCCCGTCCAAACCGCATTTCAACGCGAACTGGTCACCATTGGCCCAATGGGTCACAGACCAGAATCCGGATCTGGTTATTCATACGGGCGACCTGGCTGTTGATGGGGCTGATATTGAGGACGATCTTGCCTTCTCGGCCAAACTGCTGAACGAAATTTCTGCTCCGGTTCTCAGTCTGCCCGGCAATCACGATATTGGTCACATGCCCGGAAGTGCACAGCCGGTTAATGCAACCCGGATTGACCGCTGGCGTGAGATGGTTGGACCGGATCGCTGGACTTACGACAGCAAACACTGGCGGTTGATCGGCCTGAACAGTCTCATCCTGGGTGCTGACAGTCCGGAAGAAGAAGAGCAATTCGATTGGCTTGAAGTTGCGCTTGCCGACGCTGAAGCCCGCCGCATTGCTGTCTTCGCGCACAAGCCACTCTTCGTCGATACAGCCGATGAAGGCGAAACGGGCTATTGGAGCATTCGTCCCGCTCCGCGCCAAAAACTTCTGGATCTCTTTGCGGAATATGATGTCGCCCTCCATGCCAGCGGGCATTTGCATCGTGGCTGGCAAGGCATGCACAACAATACCAGCCTTGTCTGGGCCCCTGCGTCCTCGTTCATCGTCGGAGATATGGAGCGCGACATGCCCGGCGCGCGCATTCTTGGTGCGGCGATCCACACACTCGCGGACACCGTGAAAAGCGAGATCGTCGAAATCGATACCTTGTCCCGTTTCGTACTCGATGATGTCATCGAAGAGGTCTATCCGCGCGCAAAGAAGGCGCCGACGGCGGAGACAACCATATGAGCGCGTTCGCCCTCAGGCATATCTCCAAATCCTACGGCGCAAACAGTATACTGAACGATGTCAGCATTGAAGCAGAAGAAGGCGAATTTATCGCGCTTGTCGGTCCATCCGGCTGTGGCAAGAGTACCTTGCTGCGCATTGCCGCCGGTCTGGATCACGGCGATACCGGCAGCATCTGGATGGGCGAGCGGGAGATTACAGCCGATCATCCCGCTGACCGCAATGTGGCAATGGTTTTCCAGTCCTACGCACTTTATCCGCACCTGACTGCCGCACAGAATATCGCGGTGCCGCTCGCCATGCGCAATCTTTCCTTGCTACAGCGGATGCCGTTCATCGGCCCTTTCGTCTCCGGCCGAGCCACCGCTCAAGCGGCGATCAAAAAGCAGGTGTTTACCACAGCAACAAGCCTTCAGATTGACCATCTCCTCGACCGCAAGCCTGGCCAAATGTCCGGTGGCCAGCGTCAGCGCGTCGCCTTGGCCCGGGCACTTGTCCGGCAACCCGGCGTCTTCCTGATGGACGAACCGCTTTCCAACCTTGACGCCAATCTGCGCGTCCACACACGTGCCGAGATTGTCGATCTGCATCGGCGCGCCGGTGTCCCCACCATATACGTCACCCATGACCAGTCCGAAGCATTGAGCATGGCTGACCGTGTCGCGGTAATGATGGGCGGCAAGGTGCTGCAGTTCGATTCTCCGTCACGTATCTATGACGACCCGCGCCATATCGAAGTCGCGAAATTCGTTGGCAGCCCACGTATCAATATTATCAGCGCCATTACATCCGAGAATGGCACCATCTTTTTTGGCGGCAAGGCAATCCTTGAAGGTGTCACGGGGCCGGTGGGAACATCAGTCCACGTCGGGATCAGGCCAGAGCGTATAAAATTGAGGTCCCCCGGCTCAAAGGGCATTGCGGCGACAGTCTCACGGTTGGAGTTTCTGGGCTCCGAAGTGTTGGTGACGGCAGACACGGCTGGCATCGATGAAGGCCTTGTTGTCAAGGCCGCCCCTGCCGACATGGCGCACCTTGGCGTGGGCTCGCCGATTATACTGCAGATCGACAAGGGTGCTTGTCTGGTGTTCGGTCAGGACGGATCGCGCCTTCCCTTGCGAACCCCGGCAAGGATTGCCGTCGATGCGTGAGTTGGCGACACCGCTTCAGGACAATTGCTCTTCTGCAAGGCAGGCAGCGATCCGCGCAGCCAGGCGCGAGGAAAGGGTAGCATGGCAGCTGGCCGCCCCGGCGATAGTTCTCATTGTCGTTCTGATCCTGCTGCCGACACTCGCTGTATTTGTTTTCAGCCTGACAAATTACGAACTGGGCTATGACGACTTCCAGTTTATCGGCTTCGGCAACTATATCGAGTTGGTCCGTGACCGGACGTTCCTGATCTCACTCAAGAACACCGCCATCTATACGGCAATCGTCACGCCGTTTTCCGTGTTTATCGGCCTCGCCGTCGCCCTGTTGATTGAAGGGGAAACACGCGGGCGGACCTTCTTCCGTACAGTCTACTTTCTGCCCGTTGCTTCGCTACTTGTCGCCATGGCAACCGTGTTCCAGTATCTGCTTCATCCGACAATCGGCCCGGTCAACGCCATCCTTTCCATGATCGGTATCGCAGGACCAAACTGGCTCGGCAGCAGCAGCACCGTGCTTTTCAGTTTGGCAATCATTGGCATCTGGCAGTCGGTCGGCTTTAACATGGTGCTGTTCCTTGCGGGCCTGACGGCAATCCCGCGCGAGCTTTACGCGGCAGCGGAAGTCGATGGCGCCAAGGGCAGCTGGGAGCGTTTTCGTCTCGTCACATGGCCAATGCTGGGGCCAACAACGCTGTTCGTCACCACAATCAGTGTCATCAATGCGGTCAAGGTTTTCGAGACCGTCAAAACCCTGACCGAGGGCGGTCCGAACAAGAGCTCGGAGGTTCTGCTTTTTACCATTTATCAGGAGGGATTTGTCTTTCTGCGTGTAGGCTATGCCTCCGCTATGACTGTCATTTTCCTGGCCTTCCTGATCGTTCTTATGCTCATCCAATATCGGGTTTTGGACCGGCGGGTGCATTACACATGAAAAACGTTGCTCTGTTCTCCATGCGTAATCTGCGTCTCGGCATCCTGTCAGCCGGAGCCCTCCTTTTCCTTGCTCCCTATATCTGGATGATTTCAACCGCAGCCAAATCACGCGAGGAAATCTTCTCATCCTCGCTGACATTGCTGCCGCAACACTGGGCTTTGTGGGAAAATCTCGGCAAAGCCTTCTTGCGAGTGCCTATGGAGCAACTCCTGCTTAATGGAGTGATCGTGTGCGCGCTGATCTTCTTCTTTCAGGTGGTCATTGCGATACCATGCGCCTACGCCATGGCGAAGCTGAGATTCCGCGCGGCCCAGACCATGATGACCCTCGTCATGCTCGGATTGCTCATTCCCATTCATGCAACCGCGTTGCCCATCTACGTCGCATTGAACAAGGCCGGCATGCTCAACAGCTACTTCGCCCTGTCGGCACCGTTCTTCATATCGGTCTTTGGCATCTTTCTTTTTCTGCAATTCTTCCGCGCCATGCCCGATGACCTGATCGCGGCTGCCCGCCTCGACGGGATGTCGGAACTGGCCATCGTCAACCGCGTAATAGTGCCCAATGCATGGCCCGCAGTGACCGCCTTTGCGATTTTCTCGGTCGTTGCCCACTGGAATGATCTGTTCTGGCCGCTGATCGTGATCACCGGCACGGAACGGGCGACCCCCCCGCTTGGTTTGCTATTTTTCCGTGCAGCAGAGGCAGGTGACGACTACGGCGCGCTGATGGCCGCAACCCTCATCATTACCCTGCCGCTTGTCGCAGCATTTCTGCTGGCACAACGGCGCTTCATAGAAGGCATCACTCTCACCGGCCTCAAAGGCTGATCATTCCCAAGACCAGGAGATAATAATGAGCTTTTTCCGAAAGACGATTGCGGCTGCCGCCATCGCCACTGTTTTCAGCATACCCGCATTCGCAGAGACAACGCTGAATGTGCATTACCCGATGCCCGGTTTTTTCAAGGATGTAATGGATGTTATCTCCAAGAAATTCATGGAGGAAAACCCTGACATCAAGATCAGTTTTGTCAGCCCTTCGGCCACCTACGAAGAAGGTATTCAGACGATCTTGCGTCAGGCAGGCACTGCTGAAATGCCTGATATCACCTTTATCGGCCTCAACCGGCTCCGCATGATTGCCGAACGCGGTGTGAACGTGGACATGACGCCACTGATTGCCAAAGAGACCGACATGGCCGCCCAAGGCTTCAGCGACAATATCCTTCGCCTGGCCCAGGTTGGCGATCGGCAGGTGGGTCTCGCCTTCGCCACCTCAAACCCCATCATGTACTACAATGCCGATCTCATCCGGCAAGTGGGTGGCAATCCCGATCATCCTCCAAAAACATGGGACGAGGTCATCGCGCTTGGAGCGAAGGTCAAGGCGCTCGGAAACGGTAATGAGGGCATCGATTTTCGCTGGCAAGGGGATGATTGGATGTTCTCCGCGCTGCTTTTTGGTGCGGGCGGCACCATGCTTTCTCCCGATGAAAAGAAAGTTGCCTTCAATGGCCCCGAAGGTGTTGCTGCATTTAACCTCGTCAGCCGTCTGGCCAAGGAAGGTGGAATGCCGGTCCTGACAAAACAGGCAGGCGAGCAGGCCTTCGTCGCTGGTAAGGTTGGCTTTACATTTCAGACCACAGGCGCCTTGCGCAACACGATCAAGAATGTCGGCAGCAAGTTTGATTTGCGCACCGGTCCATTGCCGCTTCTCAATCCCGAAAAAGGCCGTCTCCCGACGGGCGGCAATGCGGTGGTAATCCTGACGAAGGATATAGCAAAGCAGACAGCTGCGTGGAAGTTTGCAAAGTTTGCCGCCGGGCCCTATGGCGCATCGGTAGTCGTTCCGGGAACGGGTTACGTACCCAATAATGAGCTTGCCGCGAAGTCACCTGAATATCTGGCTGATTTCTACAAGCAGAACCCGTTGTTTCAGGCTGGTCTTAACCAGATGAACCTGATGATACCCTGGTATGCGTTTCCAGGATCAAACGGCGTGAAGGTGACCCAGACAATCGTCGATAATCTGTCGCGCGTCGTAGAACAGACAGCAACGCCGGAAGAGGCATTGAACAACGCCGCAGACGAGGTACAGAAACTGCTGCCACGCCGCTGAAAATAAACCGCTCTTATGAAATCGGCCACTGTGCGTGATTAGCGAAGTGGCTGATCGATCCTTGATCTTGAGTTGGCGCGCGTTAGACCGTCGATATTAGAGCGTTTTGATTGGTCCCATAACGGCCCAGAGTCGCGGTTCTAGCGGCTCAGTTAAGCCGATGCAGACTATCTCGCCTTTGCTGAATCATCATGATGACGGGGCAGAAGCCCCCTCAATACCGTCTGCGTGATCGTCTTCGCAGCCATATCGTAGTCCATGGCCTTTAATTCGCTGACATTAAGCGCATCACAGGCCAGAGCCTCGAACTCGGCATAGAACTGCGTTACCGACCACAACAGAATGAACAGGTGGCGGGCATCGATTTTCTCGATCTTTCCAGCCGCCGCCCATGCATCGATTACTGTCGCCTTCTCGGACGTAACAGTTCGCATGTGGTCGCGGGCCGCGACCGAAAGGTGTTCAGCTCCCTGCAGTATCTCATTTGCGAAAAGACGCGTCTCCGCGGCATTTTCCCTGGCATTGTCCAGCTTTGCGCGCACATAGGCCTCGATCGCATCACCGGGCTCACGATCGGCGCAAATATGCCGGAATGCATCATCCCAACTGTGGATCAGGTGATCTATGGCAGCGGTGTAGATCTCCTCTTTGGACGAGAAATAATAATAGACATTGCCCTTTGGCAGACCCGAAGCCTTGGCGATTTCAACGATGCGGGCGCCATCAAGGCCTTTGCGCGAGAATATCTCGACAGCGGCAGTCAAGATCTTGAGCACATTGCGTGCTCTGATCGGCTCATCCGACGCGGCCTGCAATGTAAGCCCTTTTTCAGCGGCGGCATGGGTTGCGCTAAGTTCTTCTGCCATTGGTATCCCGTTATTTTCCATAAGGTGTGTCTGAATAATCGCCCACGTCAACACCCCTTTTTGCTTTGGTGGTGCGTCTTTCCCATTGAATGGTCCGCAAAGAATCGTGGTGCCAATAAAAAAGAAGTTGACAATTTGGTCAAGTTTTTTCATGAAAAGCTGACAAAACGGTCAGGTTTCTGTAGACGCCTGCCAGAGTCGATCAGTTGGGGGACCTGGGGATGCCAATATCGTTAAGAGCCGCCATGGAGGAATTTCTGTCAGATTGGTCCGCTGACCTGACTGCACCATGGCGTTTGCTGATCGGGCATGCGGGGCCTGACATCGAAGCGATAGCGCCCGAACTCGAGCTGGAGGTCTGGGAGCCTATTTTCCCCGTTCGTCTCGAAAAGCATTTTCCCGGAATGCCTGCCGGCGCGCACTGCCTGAGGGCATTTGAAGGAATTAAACCCGACGACGTTCATTGTGTCATTCTGGGTCAAGACCCCTACCCCGAACCCGGGTTTGCTACCGGACGTGCCTTTGAAGCCGGGAATCTTGCGGGTTGGAACGAACTTGACAAGATGTTTTCCAAGAGCATTCGGGCCTATATGCAGATGATCGTGGCAGCGCGAACAGGCGATCTATCTTACGCCCGCAGCTTCGAAGACTGGCCGAAGACACTTGCGGCCATGGAAAACGGTACAGTCGACATCGAACATCCATCCGCTGTAGCGGACCGCTGGGTCTCAAATGGCGTTCTGCTTCTGAATGCCTCGCTCACGCTCACCCGTTTCAAAGTGAATATGGATGAGCATCAGACGAAGGGCCATCTGCGACTCTGGCATCCGCTGATTGTGGAAACCCTGCGTGTCCTCGCCTCCAAGGGCAAGCCGTTGGTGTTCCTCGGTTTTGGTGGCGCCGCTGCAGACGTACTGGCAGACGCTGGCATTGACGAGTCTGCCAATGGAAATCTGCGCTGCATCTTGCGGGAACATCCAGCCTATGCCGATGCCGTCCTTTCTAGACCCAATCCATTCATTCTTTGCAACGACTCTTTGAAGGAGATGGGCGCTCGTCCCATCGCGTGGTAACCATGGTGTCAACGAAAACATTCGATTTCATAATCATAGGCGCCGGTTCGGCAGGTTGCGTCCTGGCAAACCGCCTGTCCGCCGATCCTTCCAACAAGGTACTTTTGCTTGAAGCGGGCGGGCGGGATCTCAACCCATTGTTTCGGCTGCCCATGCTTATGGGCAAGCTATTTCATTCGGGCATCTATAACTGGCACTATCACACTGAGCCGGAGCGGCATCTGAACGGACGCTCTCTCTATTGGCCTCGTGGCAAAGTACTTGGCGGAACATCCACGATCAATGGCATGATCTATGTTCGCGGCAACCGTCACGACTATGATCGCTGGGCGCAGATTGGCGCAGCGGGATGGTCATACGATGAAGTACTGCCGGCATTCCTCCGCTCCGAGAACCACGTGCAACGCAATGGCGCCTACCACAATTCCGAAGGTGAACTGACGGTCTGCCGGGCACGCGGCTGGAACAGCCTGCTGGATGTTTTCAACGAGGCAGGCGGACAGGCCGGATATCCTCACAATGACGATTTCAACGGTGGCGAACAGGAAGGTTTCGGTCGCTATGACTTCACCATCGCCAAGGGCAAACGCTGCTCGGCGGCTTATGCCTTTCTGCGCCCAGCCAGGAAACGCTCGAACCTGACGATCATTTCGCGCGCCCATGCAAGGCGTATCCTCATCGAAAATGGCCGGGCTATCGGCGTCGAGTTCACTCGGAAAGGCAATATTTCGCAAGTCTATGCAGATCGTGAGGTGATCCTGTCTGCCGGTGTCGTCAACTCACCGCAAATTCTCATGCTGTCGGGAATCGGCGCGGCGGACGAACTTGCGCAGCATAATATTTCGGTCGTCCAGGACCTTCCCGGTGTAGGCAAAAACCTTCAGGATCATGTTGATTGCGTCATGTCCTATGAGTGCCGGGAGCCGGTCACACTCTATTCGGACCTGCGCGCCGACAAGCTTACCTGGTCGGTGATCCAGGGCATGCTGTTTGGAAAAGGAATCGCGACAACTTTTCCATATGAAGCCGGTGCTTTCGTCAAATCGCGCCAAGACCTGGTTGCACCCGATATCCAGCTTCACTTCATGCCGGCACTTGAAAAAACCGCGAACCTGCATTTTCCAAATCCGTTCAAGAAAGAGCGGGTGGAGGCCAATCATGGCTTTTCATTGCGCGTTGGTCCGGTCAATCCAGAGAGCCGTGGCGAGATCAGGCTGCGCTCGGCCGATCCGATGGACAGGCCACGCATCACAGCGAACTATCTGCAAACAGAATTTGATATTCGAACGATGATCAATGCGATCCGCATGACCCGCTACATCATCAAGCAGAAAGCTTTCGATAAATATCGTGGCAAGGAACTTGCTCCTGGTCCCGCCGTCGAAAGCGACGCGGAAATGACCAAGTGGCTGCGTGCCAATGCCATGACGACGTTCCATCCGGTCGGCACTTGCAAAATGGGCAATGACCAGATGGCCGTTGTCGACTCTCGATTGAAAGTTCACGGCATAAAGGGCCTACGCATCGCGGACGCCTCGATCATGCCAATCATTTCAAGCGGCAACACGAATGCCCCGGCGATCATGATCGGGGAGCGGGCTGCTGAATTCATTCTCAAGGAGCCATCCATATGATCGTCGAACATCGCACCTATACGTTTCGCCCTGGAACAGTCGAGGGTTGGCTGAAAAAATACGAGACCGAGGGCCTGCCGATCCAGAAGCGGCACCTCAACACATTTCTCGGTCTCTATGTCAGCGAGATCGGCCACCTGCACACAACGGTTCTGATGTGGCGCTATGACAGTCTTGCCGACCGGGAGACAAGACGGGCAGCCATGTATGCTGACCCGGATTGGCAGGCCTTCATCTCCGGCGTCTGGTCTCTCGACGCCATTCAGAGTCAGGACGTGATGATTATGAATCCGGCACCATTTTCTCCCGACGCCTGAGACGGGCGGTGTCTGAAGTGAAAAGGGCCCAAAATCCTGGACCCCGATGACGACCGGGCGGCAAACGAAGCCGCCCCAATAAGAAGTTGCTGATATACAACCTCCAGAGCAAGGAAATGGGAACATGACCAACAAGACTTCAAATGAAATGAATATGTTGCATAGGCCGGTCGGTCGCCGCACATTCCTCAAGGCCTCGGCCGGATTGGCCGCCATGACAATCGCAGGTGGCCGACTGACAACGGATGCGCGCGCTGCGGGCGGCCTTGTCGCGCTGGTTCACACGCAGGCAGCGGGTGATGCCGGTCCCGTGGACTCGATGATCGCCAGGCTCACACAACTTTCCAAAGAGCTGGGGTTCCAATATCGCTCCTTATACGCTCAAGACCCGGCGACCTATGAGACCATTTTCCGTACTCTCGGCGATGCTGGCGCGGCAGTGATCGTTTCGACCTTCAACGAGGTAGCAGAACCCTTCAAAGCGCTCGCCCCTTCTTACCCCGATACCAAGTGGATTCAACTTTTCGCTGATCCCTTCGAGCCAGCAATCCCCAATGTCGTGACGGTGTCCTATGATTACTATCTCGGCTGTTATCTCTCCGGCATTTTTGCTGCGCGCGTGAGCAAGTCGGGCAAGCTTGGTTTTATCGGAGGCGTGTCCATTCCGCCAATCAATGCCGACTATAATGCATTCAAGGCAGGTGCCTTGTCCGTGCGTCCGGATGCATCGGTCAAAATCGCATTCGCAGGATCTTTTCAAGACCCGGCAAAAGGTCAGGAGATCGCGACACAGATGTATTCAAGTGGCATTGACTTCATCCAGACTGATGCTGCAGCAACAGATTTCGGTATCATTGCCGCAGCAAAAGAGACGGAAGGCCGTCTGGTGAGCGTCCTTGATCCCGCTCAATTCCCGCAAGGTCCAAAATCCGTAATTTCAATCGTCAGCCTCGACTTCGGAACCTCGCTCTATAACGAGGTAAAGAAGGCATTTGGCAGCGAATTTGCTGGCGGAACCCATGAGCATACCGGTTTGGGAACAGGCGTTATCGACTTCATCCCGTCGCCACTCTTCGCCGAACAGGGGCCAGCTGACATTGTTGCCAGGGCAAAGGAAGTGGAGCCAGAGATTGCAGCGGCACGAGCAGCAATTCTTAACGGATCATTGAAGGTTCCGTTCAATACAAAGCTGTGAACTTCGACTGGATCAAGCCGCGATGACAAAACTTAGCCCCCCAATATTTGAATGCCGCGACGTGACCGTTCGCTACGGTCATGTCCTCGCGCTCTCTAATGTCGGAGCCGTTTTTGAACGTGGCATGATCCACGCGGTGGTCGGCCAGAATGGTGCGGGCAAGACGACGTTTGCCCGCGTCCTGGCCGGTCTGGTTCGCCCTGCATCGGGTGAGATCAAGGTCGACGGTCGCCCGCTTGCAGGCGGCAACGTCAGGGATGCCCGGCGTTCGGGTGTTGAACTCGTCCACCAGAGCTTCGCGCTACCCCCCTCTTTCACGGTCGCCGAAGCAATGCAGTTTGGCGCGGAAGGCGGAAGATTCTTTACAAAGGAAAAACTTGAAAAGCGGTGGCAGCTCCACCTCGACGCGCTCGACGTGAAGGTGAGTGCGAGGCAGCGCATTCGCGACCTACCAGTCGAGACCCAGCAAGGGGTTGAAATCGCAAGAGCTCTCGTTTCGGACGCAAAGCTGCTCATCCTGGATGAACCCACAGCGGTTCTTTCTCCTGAAGGTGCCGAGAAGCTTTTCGAACGAGTGAGGCGTCTCAAGGAGCGCGGCGTGACCGTGATCCTTATCTTGCACAAAATTCGAGAAGTTCTGGCAATTGCAGATACCGTCACGGTTCTGCGTGGCGGTAAGCTCGTTGATGGGCCTCTTGCCAGCAATGGGATTGATGCGAACCGGCTGGCAGAGCTTATTATCGGGCCAGCTGCTGCCCGCAATCTCAATCCGGAAGCCAAAGCCGCTTTGACCGGAACAACGCTGCTCCCACATACCGAAAGGCAAGCGGACATCACTGCGGCGCCGGTCCTCAAGATGCGTAACGTTTCCACGCGACCCGACCCCGAAGGTCCTGCGCTCGACGGGATCACCCTCGACATCCGTCCCGGAGAAATTATCGGTGTTGCGGGCATTGAGGGAAATGGACAAAGGACACTGGTGCGCGCAATTTCGGCATTGGCGAATATCGTCAACGGTGAGATTTCCATCGACAGCACGAATGTGACTGACACCCCGCTCGCGGCAAGACGCGCGATCGGGCTGCGCGTCATTCCCTTTGAGCGGAATGTTGAAGGACTTAGCATGACCAGTTCCCTTTGGGAAAATTGGTCCGCACGAAGTCTTCTTCAGACACCGCTTTTATCCACTATCAGCCCCTCTGCTATTCGCAAGCAATGCGATAGCGCCTTGAAGCAATGGGATGTCCGTTATTCCGATGTGAGACAGCGCGCTGGTTCCCTTTCGGGAGGAAACGCCCAGAAGGTAATCCTGTCGCGCGAGATGGATGAAGATGCCCGTCTTATTCTTGCAGCGCAGCCCACCCGTGGTCTGGATATCGGCGCGACCTCTTTTGTATGGGACTCGATGCGCCATGCGCGAGCACGCGGTTGTGGTTTATTGTTCATCTCATCGGATCTAGACGAAATCTTCGATATTTCGGACCGTATCCTTGTCATGCTGTCCGGGCGCATCGTCGCCGAATTCCGCCCCCCCTATGATCTTGCCGCAGTCGGCGCAGCCATGACAGGAGTGCTGAGATGATCGATCGGCTCGTAACCGTTTTCCGTGCGCTGATCTTCGTCATGCTGGGTCTTGCGCTTTGCGGCATCATCTTTCAGGCCGCTGGCTATTCTGCTCCCTTGATGTTTCAGTCTATCGCGGATGGCGCCTTCCTCAGACCAGGCGCACTGCAACAGATACTTCGCTGGGGGCTCCCGCTGTTTATCACCGCTGTGGGTGTAGCCGTCTCCTTTCGAGCGGGCTATTTCAATATCGGTGCTCAGGGCCAGTTCTACATGGGAGCCATTGCAGCCGCTTTCATGGCGGAATGGCTCAATGGCGCATCGGCACCTGTCCTTGTCACGGCCTGCTTCCTTGCGGGCATGACAGGCGGTGCACTCTGGGCACTTTGGCCAGGACTTCTGCGGCTGAAATCAGGTGCTGACGAAGTGATAACTACCCTGATGGGAAATTTTATCGCAGGTCTTGTCCTGCTCTATGTCACCGCCGGGCCTCTTAAAGATCCATCAGGAACCGGACAGCAGGCATCAAGCCGTCCACTTGCGGGTGCCTACCGGATCAGCGACTCGCTCGGGCTGTCTCCAACGATCATCATCATCGCCGTTATTGTCGGCCTTGCGATGTGGTTTCTGGTTAATCGGACCGCCTTCGGGATAGTTTCCGGCCTTGCTGGTCGAAATCCGACAATGGTCGAGTGGCAAGGCGCGCGGACATGGCGCATAGGACTTGCAAGTTTTCTCCTCAGCGGTGCGCTTGCCGGTCTTGCAGGAACCATCGAATTCATGGGGCCAAATGGACGGCTGACCGGTGGTTTCCTACCCGGTCACGGCTTCACCGCGATTCTGATCGCTCTCGTTGCCAACTTCTCGGTTGTCGGCACGGCCTTCGTGGCACTTTTCTTTGGCGGGCTTGCGTCTGCCGCTCTCTACCTGCCCATCATGGCTGGCCTACCCTCTTCGGCAATCGACATTATCAACGCAGCCATCGCTCTTTTCATCACCGCAAAATCCAGTACCGTCGACCGGATAGCGAAAATTGGAGGACGGATATGGAAGACTTCGTAATCGCCATTCTGCGCTCAGGCACTCCTTTGATTTACGTAACACTTGCCGGTGTGATTGCTCAACGAACAGGTGTCTGGCATCTGGGCCTTGAAGGTCTGATGATTGCAGGTGCCTGCACAACCATTCTTGGCATTGTGCTCACACAATCGATCTGGCTTGCCCTTCTGGGCGCAATTATCGTCTGCGTGCTTGGATCAATCCTGTTCTGGTTTGTAGTGGAAAAGCTCAAGGCCAACCAGATTATCGCGGGGTTGGGGCTGACCGGTTTGGGGCTGGGTGGCACTGCACTCGCCGTGCAATCCATATTCGGCACGCAGGCGGCTGTAAGCGCACCATTTGGCCTGCCCCGCATCGGTTCCGCTTTTGGATCATTCGGCTCCTTGTCTATCCTCGTCTTGATCATGCCTGCAATCGTCTTTGCAATGTGGGTTATATTGCGCCGGACTCGTTTCGGCCTGCGCTTGGCTGCTGCTGGCGAGCACCCTTTCGCTGCGCGCAGTGTCGGCGTCAACCCGGCTGTCATGCGCCTCATTGCATTGATGGTTGGCGGCGTGCTTTGTGCGCTGGCGGGTGCTGAACTTGCTGCGGGAAGCCTTCAGATATTTGCCCAAAACATGACGGCCGGTCGTGGCTTCATGGGGTTTGCTGCGGTCATATTCGGGGCCGGACATCCCATCGGCGCGACTCTGGCGGCCATGTTCTTTGCCATTGTCGGCGCACTCGGCATCAGGGCTCAGCTGGCTTTCGGCGATCGTGTCCCCCACGACCTGCTGCTCGCTTTGCCCTATTTGGCCACTGTTCTCGGCATCTGGCTCAGCACGCACCTGCGCGGAGGTACCAAAGCTGCCAGTGGCTTCGGTGAGCTACGCGATCAATAGACACCAGCCTCGCGTCGCTCCACTTCGGAACCGGTGCGACGGCACGACGAACAGGACACGCCCATGCTTCAGACGCTGATCAAGAATGCCACCCTGTTGACGATGTGTCCTCAGAACGGAACCAAGCCGTTCGAAGGCGATATTCTGATCGAGGACGGGCGCATTGCTGCTATCGGCCAAAATCTCGCCGCCCAACCGAGTGCCACCCTTATCGACGGCCAAAGCCGTCTCATCATGCCGGGCCTCATCAATGCGCATACCCATTCAAGCGAAACGTTTTTTCGCGGGCGATATGAAGGCATGCCATTGGAAATCTGGTTGCTCTACGCCTACCCATTATTGATGGGCCCCGTCATTAATGACAGGCTGCTTTATCTGCGCAGCCTTCTTCTTGCCATGGACTCGTTGCGCAATGGCGTCACAACGATTTGCGACGATTTTTTTGATCCGCCGGTACATGATCTCTCTCGGCTATCAACCGTATTCAGGGCCTATGACGATGCGGGTATTCGCGCCAATGTGTCCAGCGCCGCCATGAACGTACACACATTGGATGCCTTGCCCTTCGCCCGCGAGATCATGCCGCGCCATCTGCAGGAAAAGCTTGATTTTGGCCCGCCCATGTCAGCCGAGGCCTATATCGATTATTGTCGTTCCGCATTTTCCTCATTGCATGGCAAGGCCGGTCGGCTCAACTTCATGATCGCACCTTCGGCGCCGCAACGCTGCACTCCGGATTTGCTGCAGGCTTGCCATGCGCTGGCTGTGGAGATGGGTGTTCCGCTGCATACACATATCTTGGAAACCAAGACACAGGCCGTAACTGGACATCAAATTTACGGCAAGAGCCTGATCGGCTATATGCGTGATCTCGGCGTGCTGTCGCGCAACACGACCATCGCCCATTCTGTTTGGGTGAGTGAGAGCGACATGGAAATGATGGGCGATGCCGGATGCTCAATTGCCCATAATGCCATTTCCAACCAAAAACTGGGGGCGGGGATTGCTCCCATTCGCCACCTGATGAATGCGGGCGTAACCATTGGTCTTGGAACCGATGGCGTTTCGTCGAATGACACCGCCCGCGTCTTCGACGTCATGCGGGTGGCCGGACTGATCCACAGCGTCTCCGGCCCGGATCACGATCAGTGGATTCGAGCTGACGAGATACTCACCATGGCGACGATCGGCGGAGCACGCAGTGCCATGCTGGAAAATGTGACTGGTTCACTCGAAATTGGCAAAGCCGCCGATCTGTTAATCCTTGACCTCACAACTCTCAGCTTCACGCCTCTCAACGACATCGCCAAGCATCTCGTCTACGCAGAAAATGGCTCATCCATTGAAACGGTCATGGTCGCAGGACAGATTGTTTTCAATGCAGGCAAGTTGCAACTGATTGATGAGGCTGCGATACTGGCCGAGATCTGCGAACTTGTCCCGGCGCATCTCGCCGCACATGCTGAACTCGAGACACGCAACGCAGTTTTCCACACCACTATGGCCGAAATTCATCGACGCGCCACGTCTACGGATATAGGTATGGACCGCTATGCAGGAGGTCCTGGAGTGTGAGGGACTGTCGCGATTGTCGACGACAGCTGCCCCGCCTCCATGCACGGCTAAACGGTAATTACTTTGACAACTGCCAGCAAGCCCCATTGGTGGCGCACCGACCAGAAGGCAAACTTGAGGGTGTCGCTGCCTATGCGCTCGACAGGCGCCAATGCAGATCGGCTTTGGGAGATGGCTCTCAACATGGTCGGAGAAACCATGGGTCCTTACACAGACCACTGACGAAATGGAATTTTCGCCAGTGGTCATCACACCGGGGGACCCATGTCGCTTGGCAGTTAATCGTAAGACTCTGCTCTTGACGCTCCGTTGATCTCGATGACATTCAAGTCGGGGTCACGCAGATAGAGTTGCGGGAAACCGGTCAGGCCGAAGCGAAAGATCAGCAGACAACGCGGATCGTCCTGGGGCAGGTCCTCGCGGAAACCCAATCGCATTAGTCGCTGGATGGCGCCGTCGAAATCATCTGTGCGGAATGCGAAATGCCAGTCGTTGCGATCGATAGAAGGGTTCTTTCGGAATGTGCCTTCGGGATACTCGACAAGATGGACCTGCAGATCGCCGCAGGCCAGCCAGGCACCGCTTATGGAGAAATTCGGCCGCGCGATTTCGGTGAGGCCGAACGCGTCGCGATAAAACGGTAGTGATTGACCAAGGTCGGCGGTGATGATCGATACATGATGCAAAGCAAGCAAAGACATGGCTGCCCCCCAACGGTACTGCAACGCCTACAGTACCAGAAGCACAGCGCGCATTCCATAGAGAGGTGCTAGCACCTCGAGCCTGGTGGTGCCGCTCGTAGCGGAAGGAAGAAGCCCCTCCAGCGTCCCCGTCACCCGGCGCTTGTCCTGCCGATGTTTTCCCGCTCGCATAAAGAAAGGCGTCCTCAAAATGCTTTTTGTTTTCGAGGCTGCGTCCAGTCAGATTGAGGGCTTCCGTTTCGATATCGGCAACCTCAAGTAATCTTTCTCCCGAATTATCCATTTACGGTCGCCCATTGAAACGTCGAAACGGCCACGCTCGACCTCACGAATGGCGTATCGTTCAAACCTGTGGTTGATGGGCGCGTCAGCAGATCTGTCTGTAGTACAGAAACGATGCTCGCCACGCCGGCCAGTGCGGAGCTTGCGAGAAGGAGAACCACAAGCGCCTGGGCCGGTGACGAAGGCAACGCTGCGACCCTTCTCTTTGCGGAGAATTCGTGTGCGATCACCCGGATGTTGCCCACGGGGAGCCGTCGCCGCGCTATCGCTGCTCGGTAGGTGATATGGTGAAGCCTAACAGGCAGGCTCAAGCAGTAGGCGGTGTATGAAGAACGTCGTCGCTGGAAAGCAGGCGGGCCATAGCGTCCGCGATCACATGGTCGTCATAAGGCTTCGAGAAAAACCTGCTGCCAAAAGGCAGACTGCTTTCCTCGAGAATGGCTGCACCGGATGCGACTATCAGCTTCACAGGCGGCCATCGGTCCCGGATGCAGTGGGATAGTTTGATCCCGTCCATCGTCCCCGGCATCTGTACATCTGTGAACACCAGATCGATGTCATCTCGTGCCTCAAGAATGCGGATTGCCTCGTCCGCATCGGATGCTTCAAGCGCCTCGTAACCCGCCGAGAGCACTATGTCCACCGCACCCATTCGGATCATCGCGCTGTCTTCGACAATCAGGACGACCGCTTTGCCGTTTTTCATCGTTCACTCGAAATGTGAGGGTGGGCCCCAAGGCCGGGAATCGTTAACGGTATGCAGCGCAACTTCGTTCCTATGCTGCTGTAGAAATGTCGGGCAGGAGACCTGCGGTGTCCCGATGGCGAATTGTTACGACAGTGCCGGGAGCTGCATCGCTCACCTCTATTACACCGCCGAGGTTTTTGACGAGAGCTTCGATAATACCCGTTCCAAGTCCAGCCTTAGGTGCACCAGCGCCCACCCGCATGCCGATACCGTTATCAGCAATGGAAAGTGTCCAGCCCTTGCCTGACGACCGATAGTTGATCTCGATCAGGCCAGTTCGATCATCGGGAAAGGCGTGTTTGAGAGCATTGATCACAAGCTCGGTGACAATTAGCCCAAAGCTCACAGATACGTCAGCCTCGACGGCACTGTCATCGACCATCACTTGGATCGATAGCCGGTCAGGGTCTGCGATCATTGAAGCACCAAGACTTAGGGCTAGCTGCGTGAAATACGCATGCAGTTCCACGTTGCCGCCGGGTGAGGATGAAAGCTGGCGTTGCAGGGCAGCGATCGACATGACCCGGCTGTGGGCGTTGTGGAGATGGCCGCGCGCTTCCTCCGACTGAACACGACGCGCGCTCTGCATCAGTACGCTCGCGATAATCTGGAGACTATTCGCTACCCTGTGCTGGACCTCCTGAAGCAGGATGGCCTTATCACGTACCAGATTGTCTTTCAGCCTCGCTTCCGCCCACATGTCAGTCACGTCGGTTACGGCCAGAAGCAAGCGAATATGATCGAGGTCCCCATCATCCAGCGTTCGGGCGTTGACCACCAAGTATCGGACTTCCTGATCGGGCCGATTGAGCTCGATTTCGTAGGCTTCTATGTTCGCACTTCCAGAAGCCGTGGCTTTGAGAAGCGAGGCAAGCGTGGGCATCGCCCATTCCCCATCCCCAAGTTCGCTGAGCAATGTACCAGGAACCGTCACAGGGTTGATCCCAAAGGCCCGGCAGAAAGACGCACTCGCCGCTATCACCTTGAGGTCATCGGACAGGAACAGCAACGGTTCGTTGGATGACACGACAACGGCAAGCGTGCTCGCCGCCTCGAAGTGCACAATCGGCGTCTCGGACATGATTTGGCCCTCAGGGACCGAAGACTCGCGGAGCAAGTCATTACTCGGCAGCAATACCGATCTGCCTCGAAGGGCGCGGTCGACCCGTGCATTGTAACACGCTTTGTATTCGCTCGTTCCATTTATATTCAGGTGACATCAAATGCGTGCCGCAATCGATGTTTCTTGAAAAACGACCACTGACACTACCATTCATTCGCCGTCAGTCAGAAACAACCTGACATGCCCAGAGAACGTGTCGGAAATCCAACGGTGACAAACCGTTGCAACTTAACCCTGCCAGCGATGACATCTCAAGGAGATACGACCCAGTGGCCTTGCCGTTGCGTGGCGCAGCGATGGTACCGCGCAGTGTGGCCATACCGTCCAGCGAAACCCGCCTGATAACAATTGCATCAATAGTTCGACTTTATTGCGCTAAACGGCATAATGGAAAGGACGGCTGAAGCCGCCCTGCCCTTGATTATCTACGCCGCCCCTGGCCGATTGATCGTCAGGAAATGACGAACGACCGGTTTGGCCGGACCAACATGGTAGGTCAGAACCTTTCCCTGCAGATCGGCATCGGCGTTGGAAACCCGCTTGTGCTGGCGAAGGTGTTCAGCCCAGGATTCCACCATGAACCACTCGACGATCTTTTCCGGATCCGCGGAGTCTTCGGTCACACCCCACCCATAGGCACCATCGCGGCGGCGTTCGCGAGAAAGGTGGTCGAGAGCACCCAGGAAGGCAGAACGATGCTCTTTCTCGACCTTGTACTCGATGAGGATCAGGACAGGACCACGGTCATGGGCGACAGGCTCGGCGACCAGCGGTTCCGGCCAGTGGTTGGACGGCACCATGTCGGCGTCACCAGCCGGGAGCTTTACGCGGTGCATGATGAGCCCCGCAACGAGCAAGCCAGCTGCACCGATAAGCAATGTCGTCTGAATGCCAACGGCCTCGCCCACAGCACCCCAGCCGAGGCTGCCTGCCGTCATGGCTCCGTTGAATACGGTCAGATAGACAGCAAGACCGCGCCCACGCACCCAGTTGGGAAGAACAGCCTGGGCTCCCCCATTAAACGTCGTCAGGGCGGTGATCCAAGCACCACCGAGAAATAGAAGAGCGATAATGGCGACGATCTTCGGTGGGGAGAGCGACAGGACACCCATGACGACTGCGGTGATCATCGCTGCGCCAAGAAGCAGACCATCCGAGCTCAGGTTTTCGCGCAGCTTCGGCATGACCAACGCTCCACCGATCGCACCAGCACCGACCGCACCAAGCAGAATACCGTAAAAGCTGGCATCGCCACCCAGCAATTGGCGGGCAACGAGAGGAAGAAGAGCCCATACTGCACTGGCAAAAGCGAAGAAGATCGCGGCCCTCAGAAGGATGACATGTAGCGGGCGGCTGGACCGGGTGTAACGTAGCCCGGCTCGGAATGCGCCGAAAAAGTTTTCCTGCAACGCATCATTGGCATTCTTGGCGCGCGGCCACCAGACCAGCGCAGCGATCACGAAGATATAACTTGCGACGTCTGCGCCATAGGTAATACCCGCACCGAAGGCTGCGAGAAGCAGGCCCCCGGCGGCGGGGCCAATCGAGCGAGCAATATTGATGCCGAGCGAGTTGAGTGCCACTGCGCTTTTCACATCCTCACGCTTGACCAGTTCCGGCACGATCGCCTGCCAGGTCGGCCCCATGAGCGCCGCGCCGATGCCCCCGAGGAATGTAAGACCGATCAGGGCACTGACAGAGAGCATTCCGGTCTGGGACAGAACCATCAGCGAGATACTGACGGAGGCCAGCAGCAGCTGGACCGCAATCAGGAACTTGCGTCGATCGAGAATGTCGGTGAGAACGCCTGCAGGTATCGCTAGAAGAAAGATCGGCAATGTTCCGGCCGCCTGAACCATGGCGACCGCGCCAGGCGATGCCGAGAGATCCGTCATCAGCCAGGAGCTGGCGACGTCGCGCATGAAGCTTCCGGTATTGCCGAGAACCGTTGCAATCCACAGAACCGCGAAGACGGGCTGTGCGAGAGGAGCAAAGGTGCCCCCGGATGATTTCGTGGTGCTCATTTGCCCGCTCCCTTTGCAAGGTCAACCGCTGCAACGAAGATGAATGCACCGGCCAGACCGATGTGTTCGAAGAAGGCGTTCGTCGCCATCATACGGTCCATACCGGGCGCGATTTCCCAGAAGCGAAGAGCGATGAGCGTTGCGAGAAGCGTAAAGCCTGCAAGCGCGAGGGCGCCTGCCCAGCGCAGGAAGCCCGAGACCACCATCGCTGAGGCCATGAGCTCGAACGCGATGACGGTAACCGCAAAGAAGGCGGCAGGGCGGAGACCAAAATGATCCATCTCGGCAAGCGCGCCATTGAAATCAAAGATCTTGGTGAGTGGACCCTGGATGTAGGCAGCGCAAAGAGCAAGTAGCGATACCCTTCTCGTAATGGGAGAGCCAACGACACGTGCCAGTCCACTCAGGGCTGAATTCGATACATGGGATTGGTAGGTCATATCTTCTCCTTTATGGTCGCTGAGGTGATCGAGCGGCCGTGTTTGATGGAGCGATATTGGCCGGTGATCGCTCTGGCAACAATTGCAGCAATAGTTTCGATTTAATTGCCAATATTGCAATTATGGGATCGGGATCGCTTGGGCGAACAGAGGCCGCCCAAGCGAGGACAGGATCAGACTGCCCAGCAAGAGCAACCAAGAGCGCCGAAGAAACCCTTGAGGTCGGCGATCGGCAGTTTCGAGGTCCAGGCTCCCGCATGGTCGTGACCATGCACGCCGCAATCGCTGGCGCAGCCACAGGTTGAGATCGCCGTGCACCGTAGAGATCGCGCGCCAGCACCTTCCGGCTCGCCCCATGCAGCATACCCACCGAACTTGCGCACCGGTGACCAGTCCGGCATCGCCGGCGGCACGTCATTCTCGTCGAGCGTTTTGAATTCACCCGCGCCATAGACGATCTTGCCGCCGACCATGGTCAGCTCCGATACCAGGAACGAGATCTCGTCCTCGGCGCAGGAGAAGAAGTCCTTATCGGGAACGACAAGGTCAGCGAACTGGCCTTTCTCGATGCGACCTTTCTTGCCTTCTTCGTTCGAAAACCAGGTGACTTTTTCAGTCCACATGCGCAGAGCCGTCTCGCGATCAAGGCAGTTGGCACGCGGGTAGAGCTGCATGCCGCCAACCGTCTTGCCCGTGACCATCCATGAGAGCGACACCCACGGATTATAGGAAGCGACGCGGGTGGCGTCCGTGCCGGCGGAAACGTTGACGCCCTTGTCCAGCATCTTGCGGATCGGTGGGGTGGCTTCGGCCACGCCGTGTCCGTAACGCTCGGCGAAATACTCGCCCTGATAGGCCATGCGATGCTGGGTGGCGATGCCACCGCCAAGCGCTGCGATACGGTCGATAGAGCGATCCGAAATCGTCTCCGCATGGTCAAAGAACCAGTTCAGGCCTTCCAGCGGTATATCCTTGTTGACCTTTTCAAAGACATCCAGCGCACGGGTGATCGTCTCGTCATAGGTAGCGTGCAGGCGCCATGGCCAACGGTTTTCTGCCAGAACCCGCACCACCTCTTCCAACTCGCCCTCCATTTCCGGGGCCATTTCCGGCCTCGGTTGGCGGAAGTCCTCGAAATCGGCTGCGGAAAAGACCAGCATTTCGCCCGCGCCATTGTGGCGGAAGTAATTATTTCCCTGCTTGTATTTGACCGAAGACGTCCATTTGAGAAAGTCCTCTTTCTCTTCCTTTGGCTTTTGCGTGAAGAGATTGTAGGCGAGACGAACCGTCATCTGGTTTTCGTCGGAGAGTTTCTGGATCACCTCATAATCATCAGGATAATTCTGGAAGCCACCACCTGCGTCGATGACACCGGTCACACCAAGCCTGTTCAGCTCGCGCATGAAGTGGCGGGTGGAATTGACTTGATAATCGAGAGGCAGCTTCGGACCCTTGGCGAGCGTCGAATAGAGGATGCCGGCGTTCGGCTTGGCGAGCAGCAGGCCGGTCGGATTGCCATTGGCATCGCGGGTGATTTCGCCACCAGGCGGGTTCGGCGTGTCGCGGGTGTAGCCAACGGCACGCAGGGCCGCGCCGTTGAGGAGCGCTCGGTCATAAAGGTGCAGGAGGAACACTGGGGTATCTGGCGCGACCGTATTGATTTCCTCAATGGTCGGCAGACGCTTCTCCGCAAACTGGTGTTCAGTGAAGCCGCCGACGACACGCACCCATTGCGGGGCGGGCGTAACCGCCACCTGCCGTTTCAGCATGTCCATCGCATCGGCCAGCGAGCGAACGCCATCCCACCGTAGTTCCATGTTGAAGTTTAACCCGCCGCGCACGACATGAGTATGATTGTCGATCAAGCCAGGCAGGACGCGCTTGCCCTTCAGGTTCACGATCTTCGTATCCGGACCTTCGAGTGCCAAGATCTCGGCATCGGTGGCGACTTCCATGAACAGACCGTCCTTGATGGCCACCGCTGTCGCGCTCGGATTGGTACGGTCAAGGGTCGTGAAGCGACCGTTATGGAGGATCAGGTCGGGATGCATGGTGTCTACTCCGGTTTTTTTGGGATCGGCAGCATTGGCCGTTGAGAAGAGGCTTGAGAACGCCAGGCTCGACGCCCCTCCGAGAAAGGTCCGACGCGTCGTCATCAGCTCTCCTCCTCTACCCGGGGTTCTGCGTTGTGGGCAACATCATGACGGGCCCCACCCTTGGGGAGGTGCCCAAACATATGCGGCTTGACCTGATTGAGCCAAGAGACCGCAGCAGGCTCCTTACTCCAGAGCGTCTTCGCCAGCGGGACGATCTGTTCGCCGACGAGGATGCCAAGTAGCCCGACAAGCGCGATCACCGGCGGAGCCGGAGAGCGTACGTTGAGAAGGCTGTAGATGATGCCGACCAGAAGACCAGCGCCAAGAGATAGAAGATAGATTTTCATGAGAGTCACCCTCGTTAAAACGGACAACCGCTCCGATGATCACCGGAGCGGTCGATTTGGCTTACTTCGCGGGGTTCGGGCCGATGCGGTTGCCATGGCCAACGCGTTCGGCACCACCATGGACGTGCGTGATCGCGTAATCGATTCCCATGCCGTAAGCGCCGGAATGCTCTTTCACCAGTGTGGTGACCGCATCGTAGGTTTCCTTGCGAGCCCAGTCGCGCTGCCATTCGAGCAAAACCTGCTGCCAGGTGACGGGTATGACGCCAGCCTGCACCATGCGGTCCATTGCATATTTGTGCGCATCGGAAGACGTGCCGCCGGAAGCATCGGCGACCATGTAGATCTCGTACTCCGGGACGTCATGCAGTGCAGAGAGTGCAAAAGTCGTGTTGCAGACTTCTGTCCATAGACCGGAGACGACAATCTTCTTGCGGCCGTTGGCAGCATTTTTTGCCAGCGCATCGCGTACGTTCTGATCATCCCAGGAGTTCATCGAGGTGCGTTCAAGGATGTCATTCTGCGGATAGACTGCCAAAAGTTCGGGGAAGGTGTTGCCGGAGAAGCTTTCGGTCTCGACGGTGGTGATCGTGGTTGGCACGTTGAAAATCCTGGCAGCCTTGGCCAAGCCGACAACGTTGTTTTTCAGGGTCTGGCGGTCGATCGACTGGACGCCGAAGGCCATCTGCGGCTGCTGATCGATGAAAATGAGCTGGCTGTTGGCGGGGGTCAGGACTTCAAGCTTGGACATGGTAATTCCTCTTCGGTTGTTTTGGACCGCGAATGCGGCCGGTTAAAATGAGCAGGACCTGTCGGACGAACGCCATGCCCTGGGACACGACTTGTAAGACCCGAGGGCTTCCGTTCAATCGCTGCCTCGGCTGCTGAAAGGAAACGTAGCGTGACTTGCCCCCCTGCAGAATTGCAATATTAATTGCGAATGAATTGTCTTTATCGCAATAATTACTCTGCGGTCCGGCTGGTCTGTGAACGTCACACGGGGTTGCGCTACGCGACCGCCTGTTCCGAAAATTTCTGAAGGAAGCGTCATTCGAGGAGGACGTCTTGAAATAGCTCCCGGTGTCCATGGGCACGCTGTTCGTCGTGAATCGATTTGGTTGAGCTGGCTTTGCGCGAGACAGCAGCCGGCCGTTGAGCCGTGTGTATTCCCCGAAATGCCTGCCAGTCTGCCGTTGACGAACGATGCGACCAGATAGTGAATACGCCTTCGGCGCAAAGGCTTTATACCGAGTTCACATCGTCTTTTATTTGCTTTCAACAACCGTTGTTCCAAATTGCAGGTGTTTACACGATCCCGAACCGATACAGCCGACTCTCAAACGGGATAAAGCTATCATACAGGCCGTGCCGTCAGACGAGGGCTTACATCAGTTGCGGGGAATACCTTCAAAGGAGAGATTGGAGAAGCCCGTGGTTGTGGAGTCACTATCCATGAATATGGATAAAGCTGTCAGGACGGGGCGGTGCATCGTCGTAGGCAGAAAACACGCCCGCGACCCAGTCTGCAAAGACCTGATACTTAACACTCGGAAACCGGCCCGCTGGCCTGACTATGTGAACAGGACAACGTGGTGGTGCCCAATCGTTCATGATAGGGACCAGGGCGCCACGAGCAATATGTGGTCGTGCCAGGAATTCAAACGTCTGTCCAATACCCAGTCCTGCTAATATTCCATGTAAATGCGCGGTCGCATCACTGGTGGAGAGCTTGATGGGGCTGTAGATTTCTAATTTCTCGTTACCATTCATCAGTCGGACGGGTGCAGCTTTCAAGCTGCGTGCGAAAAAGTACTGAACGAAAATATGATCACGCTGCAGATCCGATGGCGAAGCTGGCACGCCGTATTTTTCGAGGTATGACGGGGTGGCACAGGTCACTATCTCGACGCTGCATAGTTTCTTCGCAACGAGAGATGCGCTGGGTAGATCGCCGGCACGTATTACGCAATCTATTCCCTCCTCAACAATGTCGGCCTGACGTTCTGTTACACCAAGATGCAACTCGATCTCTGGATAGAGGGCGTAAAACTCTGGCAACCGAGGGATCAGAACGGTATTGGCGAAGGTCCCTCCTATATCAACCCGAAGTTTCCCCCTGGTGGCCAGGCGCCCACGGGTCGCCTCGTTGTTCATTTCATCGAAATCGGCGATCAGGCGGATGGCGCGCTCGTAATAAGCAAGGCCCTCAGGTGTCACGGCAAGTGAACGCGTCGTTCGTTCTAGCAGTTTCAGACTCAAGCTTGCCTCAAGATCCTGAACAAGCTTACTCACGGAGGACCGCGGCGCACCCATCGTATCTGCGGCCTTTGCAAAGGATCCGGCCTCGACGACGCGCACAAAGGCTCTGATTGCTCCCAATTGATCCATTGGCATCTCTCCCTCGAAATCTATATGTACGATGTTTTGGGGCTCAGTTATCGATTGTTGGACAGGACACAGGGCGTAGTCGAATGTCTGAGAATCTTACTTGCAAAAGCGTCATGGCGCCGCCTGGACAGATATATGGCGTCCCGAATTTGAGACGCCCCGTTCAATGGTATTATCAGGCCGCCAGTGGTTCGAGATTTGCCTGGATCTGGTCCCGAAATTCCTCATATCGGCTGGGCAGCTTAAGCGCCTCGCCCAGATGTGCCGTGTCCTCGTCCCGGTTAAACCCCGGCTCGTTCGTGGCAATCTCAAACAGCACGCCACCCGGCGTCCTGAAGTAGATTGCCCAGAAATAATCGCGGTCAATGACTGGCGTAACCTGATAACCGGTGTCCATCAGTGCCTTGCGAACTTCGAGCTGCTTTTCGCGGTTCTCTACGGCAAAGGCTATATGGTGGACCGAACCGGCGCCCTGACGGGCAAACGGCGTTTTCGGCAGCGCTGCGACATCAATCGTGTCAGCGCCGTTTCCATTGGGAATGATAAAGCGGGTCACGTCACCCTCCTTCCCGGCGCGTTGATAGCCCATGAAGCCCAGAAGCTCTTCTGTCGCGGCGGTATCGTGCAGGCTAAACCGGGCGCCAGCAAATCCGAGGATAGCTGCATCGCTCGGAATGCCGTCCGCCAGCCATGGCGCGCGGTTATCATCGGCAGATTCAATCAGCGCCAGGCTGTCCCCGTCCGGACCCTTGAAATGAAGTCTGTTGGCGCCAAAGACGGTTTCAGTTTTCAAGCCATCGACACCGTGCGCGGTAAACCGATCCTGCCAGAACCTCAATGCCCCCTTTGGCACGGAGAACTGCGTTTCCCCGACCTCGCCAACACCGGGACGACCCAGCATCATGTTAGGGAACGGGAAGTACGTCATGACGGTGCCTGCGGAGCCGTTCTGGTCGCCGTAGTAAAGGTGGTAGACGTTCGGGTCGTCGAAGTTGACGGTCTGCTTGACGCGGCGCAGGCCCAGCGTGTCAGTGAAGAAGCGATTGTTCTGACGCGCATTCGAAGCCATGGAGGTTACGTGATGCAGTCCCTTGATATCCTTGATCATGTCCTTGCCTTTCAAAGTCGCCGTTAGTGTTTGGCTGTTGACGAATATCTAGGCCGATTGATCACGCCCGAGAATTGCAATATTCGTTTCGAGTGCGTTGCTCTTTTTGAAACAATCCCAATGAACGATTACAAAGCTCTGCGAACCTTCCTCCTTGCAGCCGAAAAGCGAAACTTCGCTCAGGTTGCCCGCGAACTGGACATGACGCCCGCAGCCGTCACGCGTGCCATTGCCGCGCTCGAGGCGGAACTTGGGGTGCAACTCTTCGTGCGGACGACGCGCCAGGTCTCCCTAACCACAGACGGCGCGATCTTCGCCGCACAGATCCAGCCAGCGGTAAAGACGCTCGAAGAGGCGCGCCGCGATGTGATGAACGCCCACAAGGCCGACGAAGGGCGTCTCAGGATCAGTGCGCCGACGTGGTTCGGCAAGGCGGTGCTGCCACCGATCCTCTCCGGCTTCAAAGAGCGGTACCCGAAGATGGGCTTTGAGATCTCACTGTCCGACGGACTGGTGAATATCGTCGATGACGACTACGATCTGGCAATCCGCATCTCAATTCAGCCGTCGGACAAGTTCACGATATGGAGAAAAATCCGCGTCGTACCGCGCATTCTGGTTGCCGCACCGGGAAGTCGGTTTGTCGACATGCAGCATCCAAATGAACTGACACCAGACGATTGCCTCGCCTATAGCGGCGAAAGTCGTCGAGAGAACTGGGTGCTTTCGGACGGCGGCTTGAGCATGACGATATCGGCAGGGCGTGCCTTCAGCGCCAACAATGGCGAGGTCCTGGCCGACATGGCAGCGGATGGCGCAGGCGTTGCCATGCTGCCGAACTTTCATGTCTCGGAGCATTTGCGCACCGGGCGCCTCGTACATGTGTTCAAGGGGTGGGCACCGCCCGACTTGTGGTTGACCCTTTATTATCCGCCTTATCAGGCACTGCCTCCGCGGATTGCTTCATTCTCGAAATTCTTCGAAGAACAGGTTGCGGCTCGCATGGTCATGTTGGACTGACAGGCATCGGTTGATCGAAGGCCTGTGGCATATCGTTCGTTACGTGGCATTGCCCGCTGCCTTGCGGTGGCCAGTTTCTGTAGCTCTCAAAGATTTCTGTCAAAGATCTTTCATTTTTTCCATCTAGAACGGCCCTATGCAAATACTTTGCACGGAGCCGGCCGGTCCACCTGCCTGGGCGATCAACGCTGCCTCATCAAGAGGGATATTGTGCGTGAGTTGCAACGCGTTTGGCATGGCCCAGAACGTGAGTGGGCGGCATTCCTGTCGGTGTCCTGACCGAAACCTATCGGACCGTGTCACATACTTCAGCATAGCGGATCTCGCGCGCGCCAAAAGCGTGCGAGGGCGCGGCGTCGACGCGCGCATTTAGCGAAGCTAGCCAGTTGGCGCTCACATCCGTCGCGTCCAGCAGTACCTATAAGTGTATCGCCGCGCCCCGACGGTTTCAAGATTCGACAAGGGCTGCTTCGGCTCCAACGGGACGTGACAATGCACTTTCCTTTTGCTCAAATGTCAAAATGGAAAATGGCTGTAATACATAAGGAACTTACGGTGCTACATTGTGACGGATTGTGAATTTGACGGACCTATACCGTGACTGCACTCGATGCGCTCTTTTGGATCGTTGCTGTTGCCGAAAACGGTGAGTTTCTTGGTGAATTCGAAGGTGTTTTGGAACGCCTTGAAGGCCCCAAGAGTGATCCCACAACGATGAATGTCTGGCGCAGGCACCATCACCGCGCGATTCACTGGGGACGCGGACAGTGATCTGGTTTGATGCCTCCTTGGAGAGCCCGGCCGATGATGGCCTCCTGCAGCGTTGCATAGCGGCCATGCTCAACTTCTCCACCGAGAGCGTGAACGTTGTCCACAGTATCAGCGAAATTAAGGATGCACCCGTCACGTGCATCGTTGAAGCTCATTCTCCACACAAGTACTCGCAACTGATCACTCTCTACATCTCTGAACCTTTGCCACGCCCTGATGTTCCTGAGGCAGCCGCTTATTTAGCGCGGACGCTCGATAGAGCTTTGCTCTTGGCCAACGATGAAACAGCAAATCCATATTCATTCGTTCGTGTCTCCAATACCGGCCAACGCTCGGTTGTCTTTGTAGACCCGGACGAATTGGACGAGAATGACCGCTATGTCATTCAGGAACCCGGCTAATCGTGGTCGTACCAAGCTATGTCTGCCTCGCAGTTTTTCGGCGAATAGTGGTGGTGCCGAGCTAACGTTGCCTCAACTAAAGTGTCACAACGGTTTAGAAGTTGTGGCCTTACAGAGTGTTCTCGGCTAGCCATGTGCTTTCAACACGCGCACGCCTTCCGGTTCAGCTCCGGGCCAGAGCCGAACCACATATTGATCATATTCCTTAAGACCATCTTCACTGAGCGTGTCGTGACCGGAAAAGCACGCACGCACGCCAAGTGTACCCTCGTTTACCGAAAGTCGCGGAGCGGTGGGCTCGTAATCCATCATGCCAGCCAGCACAAGTTGACCGGTGGGACAATCGAAATGTGTCTCGACAACGTGTTGGCACTTTAGACCTTGAGTTCGTTGTCGACCACCGACATGCTGTCGCGTCCCATTTTGCCTGTGCAGGATCGGTGCCTAAGTCACGGCCGAACGCAGGATAAAGTCGATCAATGCCCTACGCTACGTCGCCACAGTTCGTTGAACAAAATCCAGAAAAGCCCGCACCTTAGCAGGCGGCATGTGGCGTGACGGATGATAGGTGTAAAGCGGAAACTGCTCGCCGGACCATTCCGTCAAGATCGTCGTGAGCGCCCCGCTCTCAAGCCACTCGTCGAGACCGATGGCAAAGCTCTGGAATATGCCTTGCCCCGCCAGACAGGCCGCGACGGCAGCGGAGGGATCGTCCATGACCAACCGCCCCGCCGCCTTGATCTCGATGGCGCCGTTATGCCCCTGGAATTCCCAGGTGAACGGTCGCCCGGTCTGCGGGTCGCGAAACAGGATGCAATCGTGGTGCATCAGGTCGTGGGGTGTCGCTGGAACTCCGTGGCGGGCAAGGTAGCCTGGGGCGGCACAGGTCAGCACCGGTACGTCCAGCAGTTTGCGCGCGATCAGCGACGATTCGTCCGGCGGACCAAAACGCACGGCGACATCCGCGCCGCTCATCATCTCTTCGCGATAGTTGCTGGTGGTCAGATCGAGCGTCAGAGCGGGATAGCGCGCCAGAAATTCACCGATCCTCGGCGCCAGCACCATGCGCGCGAACCAGGGATCGATCGAAACCCTTAGCCGCCCGCCGACGAATGCCGCCGAACCGGCGGCTTCGGAGGCCGCCTCCTCCAGCCCGGCAAGCAACGGCATTATCTTTGCATGGAAGCGGGCGCCTTCTTCCGTTAGCGTGACTTCGCGCGGATTGCGGTCGAACAATCTAACGCCGACGCGTTGTTCGAGCCGCGCTACCGCACGACTGACTCCCGATGGCGTGAGGCCGAGAACATCCGCAGCCCGCACGAAATTGCCCGCTTCCATCACTGCCCCGAAAACGCCGACCCCGGTCAGCAGCCGCGTGTCGAAACTCATGCCTTCTCTCCGTCGCAAGGTCGCTCTTTGCCGACCGTCTTATCATGATGATTTAAAGTCATCTTATCTTTGATTTTAATGCGCGTGAATCATCTTTCTGCATCCCGTAGATCTTCCTCAACGCTCGGCTGGCGCAGCGGCCTGCCGGAAGCGCGGAAGTCTTAGGCCTTGCAGAGCTCTACGGCACATTTGAGCGCCGCCTCTACGACGGCGTCGCCTGATCCATTCCCGACCCCAACACCAGGAGACATATCATGTATGCGATTACAGGAATTACCGGCAAGGTCGGCGGCGCGCTGGCGAAAGCCCTGATAGGAGCCGGAGAACCGGTCCGTGCGGTGCTGCGCGATCCTGCCAAGGCGGAAATCTGGCGCAAGCGCGGTTGCGACATCGCCTTTGCCGATATGGGCGACGCGACGCAGCTTGCCGCCGCGTTCAAGGGCGCCACTGGCGTCTTCATCCTGCCGCCGTCGGAGTTCGATCCGGCGCCTGGCTATCCGGAGGCGGCGAAGCAGAATGAAGTGCTGACGACCGCTCTGCTTGCTGCCCGCCCGGAAAGGGTCGTCTGCCTCTCCACCATCGGCGCCGATGCACAAGTGGACAATCTGTTAAGCCAGCGGACGATGCTGGAAGAAGCCCTCAGCGAGCTTGATCTCCCCGTTACCTTTCTGCGACCCGGCTGGTTCATGGAGAATGCGGCCTGGGACGTGGCCTCAGCCCGCGACGAAGGCGTGCTGCACAGCTTCCTCCAGCCTGCCGACAAGACCTTCGCCATGGTGGCGACGCAAGATATCGGCCAGCTTGCCGCAGAGCTGATCCGCGAGCAATGGATCGGCAAGCGCGTGGTGGAACTGGAAGGTCCTGCACGGGTCTCGCCCAATGATCTCGCCAATGCCTTCGCGTCGGTGCTCGGGCATCCAGTGCGGGTGGAGATCGTTCCGCGGGAAAGCTGGGAGGGCCTGTTCCGTGCTCAGGGTTCGCGTAACCCGCAGCCGCGCACGCGTATGCTCGACGGCTTCAACGAAGGCTGGATCGACTTCAAGGCCGAGGGCGGAAATCGTGCCAGGGGCACGACGTCACTTGAGCAGGTAATCGAAACGCTGGTCCGGCAGGCGGCCGCGAGCAGGACCGCTTAGGCTCGCGAGAAAACGGGCGGCGGACGGCTTCTGCTTCTGCTTCTGCTTCTGCTTCTGCTTCCGCCGCCGCCTACCCCCGCAACTTGATAGGAACGATCATGGAAGCGATCGCAACTCACGGTGTCGCTATCCCCGGCCAGGCTGGGGACCTTCCGGATGCCGGGCGATGCCGCCCAACCGGTGGTCGAAAGCGGATTTGAAGTCGGCTCTCTCCTCAAGATATTGTCTTGCGCTGTAGACCTTTACACGAACGAACAGATTGCAGCGGCGCTGGGGAGCATCTCAAGACCAAATAATCGAAGAGCCTTGACGATAACTCGAAGACGATCACCGCGATCGCAGCGACTTAGTGTGGGATGCTAATCTCGGGCAGGAATCGCATTATCTGGCTAGCCACCGCCTGTTCCTCGTCAGTTCGAAAAACGAGCACTTTTACCTTGGATGAAGGGGCACTAATATCCTCTTCACCCCACCAGTTGCGCTGCGCATCTATTTTAATGCCCAGCCAATCTGCTGCCTCCCCGATCTTCTCGCGAATTAGAGGAGAATTTTCCCCGATACCTGCACAAAAAACCAAAGTATCCAGCCCTCGCAAAGCAGCAGTCATCGCACCCATTTCACGTGCGATTGTATAAACGAACAAATCGACTGCTTCTTGTGCAAAGGCATCTTGTGAGTCTAACAGCGTTAGCATGTCGCCAGAAATTCCCGACACGCCAAACAGCCCAGATCGGTTTCCCAACAAATCCGCGACTGCGAGATCGATTGAGCAAACCCTAGTAATTTCCCAGGAAATGCACCTTTCGGATCAAATCGGATGCCCTCTCTCCGATAACCACGCACGGCGCCATCGTGTTGCCGGTGGTAATCCGCGGCATGATCGAGGCGTCCGCGATGCGAAGGCCTTCGATGCCGTAGACCTTGAGCTCGTTGTCGACCACCGACATGGCGTCGCGTCCCATCTTGGCGGTGCAGGATTGATGCCAATAGGTGACGGCCGAGCGACGGATAAAATCGATCATGCCTGATCTGTTTCGCTGACCGGGAGCGGCTTCGCCTGTCACCAAAGGTCTGAAGCCATCGCTGTTTCCGAGTTCGCGGCACAATTCAACTGCGGCTAACGCTGCTGCCATGTCTTCTGGCTCACTGAGTGAGTTCGGTTCGATCAGGACGGGATCGTTTATGTCGGGACCAGAGAGCCTCAAACGGCCGCGGCTTTTCGGCTGTGCGAGACCATTGAACATCGTCCAGCCGTGCTCCGGTGTTTCAAGACCGGCCTCAGGCGGCGACGGAACGGCGAACTCCAACTGGCACTGGAGGATATCAGGCTGGGACAGACGTGCGTCACTCTTCCAGTAGAGATTTGCCTCGCAACCGCTCCCGCCGATGGCTTCCGGTTTTCGGTAAGCCCAGGTGCAGCCGAAGGCGAGATGATCCTGATGATTGCGACCAACCCCCGGCAGGTGTTGCACGACTGGAATGCCGTGAGAATGGAGTTCGTCTTCCGGGCCGATACCGGACTGCATTAGGACTTTCGGCGTGTTGATCGCTCCAAGTGACAACACCGTTTCACAATGCGCCATGAACTGACGTCGCCGACCATCGATCAGAACTTCAACACCTCTCACCCGCTTACCATCGAAGATGAGACGCGTAACCAGCGCCTCCGTTATCACCGTCAAGTTTGAACGCGACAGCAGCGGACGAACGTATGATTCAAACACCGTTTCCCGCTTGCCCTCCCTGATACGCAGTTCAGCAATCGATGCGCCGCCAACGGCCTCCATCATTTCGCCGTTTGTTGAATCGAAGACCGGAATGCCCATCGCTGACGCGGCGCTCAAAAGCGCTTGCGCCACTGGCTGCGGCGACGCAGGCTGCGATACATGGGCGGGCCCACCGGTTCCGCGACGAGATGGGTCCGGCACGCCTTGCCAGTTTTCGATCCGGCGATAGTAGCCAAGGATCGATTGATAGCCCCAGGCCTCATCCCGGGCCTCGGTCGCAAAGTGGTTCCAGTCTTCCTTGTGTCCCCTGGCCCATACCATGACGTTGATGCTCGAACCACCGCCAAGCCCTTTGCCCATGCTCAAAGGAAGTCGGCGGCCATCCAGGCCAGCCGCTGGCTGTCCGACAAAGCCCCAGTCCCGGTTTGATCCAAGATTGAGTGGCCATTGCGCAGGGTTCGATACGGTTTCGGATTCATCATCTCCGCCCGCTTCAATCAGCAGAACGGTCGCGTTTCCATCCTCCGCCAGCCGCGCCGCGACAACTGAACCGCTGGAGCCGGCGCCGCAGACGATGAAATCGTAGACGTCACCGACCGCTTCATGTGAGTGAAACGTTGTATCGGGTGCATTTTTATCATGGCTATGCCGTTTCACGTGAGATCCTCTGTGAATTGTTTCAGGTAAATTTGGGGGAGTCCTGGACGCTAAGACAAGGAAATGTTTACGGATCTCGGTCAGAGATCCGACGTCCTACCGTTATTTTGCATCGGGCATGCCGATCTGTTTAACGGGTTTGTCTCGACGCCATCGGGAAAGTCTCGACCGTCCCGATGGCGGAAGTCGATCATTGCTTTTTCGCCGACGCGGCCTTGGCAGCCTTATCAATCGTCTCGGCGATGACTGCCGGCTGCGTCATGAACAGGGCGTGGCTGGCCGACACCTTGGTGATCTTGGCCTTGATGCGCTCAGCCATGTGGATCAACATGGCCTGATCGAAGGCCTTGTCTTCGGTAGCAATGACGGCCCAGCTGGGCTTGGTACGCCAAGCGGCATTTTCGAGCTTGGTGCCGAACGCCGACATGTTGATCGGAACCTGCGCGTCCCTCATGAAGGCGACATCGGCGTCGCTGACGTCATGTGCGAACCCCGCCTTGAACTTTTCCGGACTGACATAGCCAAAACCATCCTTTGTAGTCTCAATTACGAATTCAGAAGCAGGCGCAAAGCCTTCATATTGCTGAGCCGTCGTCTCGCCGGCATCGGGGGAGAGAGCGGAGACGTAGACGAGGCCCGCAACCTTCTCATCAATGCCAGCCTCCGTGATGACCGTGCCACCCCAGGAATGACCGACGAGAATAACCGGACCATCCTGACGCTCGAGCCCACGCTTGGTGGCGGCGACATCGTCTGCAAGCGACGTCAACGGGTTCTGGACGATGGTGACGCGATAACCGCGTTTCGTCAGGTTGTCGTAAACACCCTTCCAGCCGGAACCGTCAGCAAACGCGCCGTGAACCAGAACGACGTTTCTTACGGATTGATCTTTAAGAATAATGTCGGCGGCATCCGCCGCCGGTAGCGCAACCGACAGTGAGGCTGCAGCTGCGATTGCCGAAATGGTCGTGATGGACTTGCGTGTCATGGCCTTCTCCTCGTTGTAACTGCGATAATCGTTATCGCGATATCTATTAGATTTCACATCTTGATCTGCACGTCAACATAATTCTTATCGCAATATTGGTTTTCGTGATAAGTTCGATTATATGGACGTCTTCAGGAGTTCAAAATGACCAAACGCCATAACGATCCCCCGCCTCTGCGCGACCAACTTTGCTATGCGATCTACACCGCCGGCATCGCCGTTCAGCGCGCTTACAAGCCGCTTCTCGACGAGCTTGGGCTGACATATCCGCAGTATCTCGTCCTGAACGTTCTCTGGACGGAAGACGAACAAACCGTGGTTTCTATCGCCGACCGACTAGCTCTTGAGTCCAGCACGTTGACACCGCTTCTGAAACGCCTGGAAGCCGCCGGGCTCGTGCGTCGGACGCGCAACGCCAACAATGAGCGTCAGGTTCTGGTGGCGCTGACAGATCAGGGTCGTGCCTTGCAGCATAAGGCAGGCTGCCTCAGCGACACCTTGCTTGCAGCCTCGACCCAGACACCAGCGGAACTCGCTGCCTTGAACCGCGACGTACGGCATCTTCGTAACGCGATCTACTCCCAGATCGGCGGGTGGGACGCACCCGCCTGACCTGAACCGCGGTAGATGGCCTAAATGCTCAAGCGGTCGGAACAGTCCCGCCGTCGATCACATGCTCCGTGCCGGTGATAGACGATGCCCGATCCGAGGCAAGGAATGCGATCAGGTCTGCGACCTCTTCCGGCGCGGCTGGTCGTCCAAGCGGTATGCCGCCGAGCGAGTTCATGATGACCTGCACCGCGTCGTCGTAGCTGATACCGGCTTGCTCGGCTATGCGCAGGGCCAAGCCATTGGATCCCGGGCTTGCGATCCACCCGGGAGAAACCCGCACCACCCGTACACCCTTCGGAGAAACCTCCTTGGAAAGGCTTTTGCTGTAGGTGTTGAGCGCCCCCTTGGCCGAAGCATAGGCGGTCGTCGCCTCGGGTAGTGGAAGGTTTCGCTGGATCGAGGTGACGTGGATGACGATACCACTTCCTTGAGCGACCATGCCAGGGATCAGTGCACGATCCAGCCTGACCGCCGGAAAGAAGTTAAGGTTGAACTCCTTGTCCCACTCCTTGTCTGTGAGCACAGCAAAGCCGCCAGAAGGTGCCGAAGAACCGCCCAGCACGTTCACAAGAATATCGAGGCCGCCGAGTTCCCGATGCACCGCATCGACGACGGTTTGAACCCCCGTCGGGGTCGTCAGATCGGCTTCAACGAATGCCGCACCGGAGAAATCTGCCGGTTTGGTGCGCGCACTGGTAAGCACACGGGCGCCAAGATCCTTGAAGAGCGCTACGGTTGCAGCGCCGGCCCCCGAAGTGCCGCCGGTAATCAGGGCGCGGCGGCCCTGCAAGGTGAGGAACTGTGTCATACGGTGATCTCCAGTTCGGCGACCTTGTCGCCCGCGAGGACGAAGAAGAACCGCAGGTCGATCGGGCTGCCCGGAAAGTCGCCTACGGCGTGGGCCGTCACCAAGGTTTTGCCATCTTCACTGTTGATCAGGAAGGGCTCGACCGTGTAGCTGTATTGCTGGCTTTCGTCGGCCATCCACGCGCGAATGGCATCCCGGCCTCGGTACGTGAGGCCTTTATCTTTCACGATGCCGTTCTCGGTGAATGTGGAAGCGATCACATCCGGGCTGCCTGTCCGGTCGGCATCGAAATAGTCTTCGATGCCTTTGGGTAGTTTGATCGTCATTCGTATCCTCCAATCATGTTTCCAGCCTATACCGGCTGTGAGCTCGACTCTCTTCCGGCCGACAAGGTCAATTTAAGGCCGGATGATTGACATAATAACTGGGACAAAGCAGGATGAGGAATTTCGAAAAGAGGGACAATGGCGCGATCTGTTCTTACCGACCTGGATGCCGTTCTGAGCATTGCCCGGCTGGGTTCGTTCCGGGCCGCAGCGCTAGAGCTCGGCATGTCCACGACCGCACTGAGCAACGCCATTGCGAAGCTAGAGCAGCGCCTGGGCATTCGCTTGTTCAACCGCACAACGCGTAGCGTTTCGCTCACCGATGGGGGAACGACCTTTGTCGAGCGAATTGGACCGGCAATGACCGACATCCACGATGCCATGCTCGCGGCTCAATCGCTTCAGGATACTCCGACCGGCACATTGCGTATCAATGCATTTGCGTCAGCGGCTCGAGAGGTGATGGAGCCGCTCATCCTGTCGTTCATGCGGCGTTACCCCCAGGTTCATGTTGATCTGGTCACGGAGGGTAAACTCGTCGACATCGTCGCGGCCGGCTTTGATCTGGGCCTGAGGACGGTTGATCTGGTCCCGAACGACATGATTGCCCTGCCACTCGGTCTCGATCGCAGCAATGCCGTCGTCGCGTCGCCGAATTTCCTGCGCACTCACGGCAGGCCAACCGTCCCGGCCGACCTATACCGATTTCGCTGCATCCGTGCGCGTCTGCCCAACAACGCCTTGTTTCGTTGGCGGTTCGAGAAGGACGGGAACGCCGTGCAGATCGATGTCCAAGGCTCTATCACGCTGGACGAGCCAAGCCTCGTCAGTATAGCGGCCCAGAATAGCGTTGGAATTGGATATGTCATGGAAGCGGATGTGCGCGATGACATTGCGGCCGGGCGACTAGTGCGCGTTCTCGAGGACTGGACTCCCCCACTGGCACCATTAGCCCTATACTACCCCGGCAGGAAGAATCCGCCGGCTGCCTTCAGCGCATTCATTCAAGCTGCCCGCGATTTTGCAAAGGGGTAATCGACCGGTGCATAAATCAACGTCTTCTCGACATCGAAGATGCGCACCCAACATACTTTCACGTCATCCGTCTTGCTGGGAAGAACAGCCTGGAAAATGACTGTTATCCGGACAGGGACCTGCATCCCATGTACGTGGCTGATCGCTGTGATTTTAGATGCTCGGAAAATCAAATGGCAGGAAATGGTCAAATCAAGAGGCGCAATTATCGCCTTGAATGGAATGGAACAGCAGACCACTCAATGCAGTTCTGTTAAGTGCGGTTCCAGACGAGGCACTATGCGATTTTCGGAGCACATGCCGGGAAAATCACCTGTGCTGCCACCAGCTCCGCGCCCCGGAACCGACCAGCCCTTCAGATTGGGTTCCAGATCGAGAAGAGCGCCGAGGATGGGGCGATTCCGGTGGGAGGCAGGATCGTACATTAAGATAGCCAGACCTTCGTGATTTGGGTTCAATCCGGTCCTCCCTCATATTGCCGTCAACAGAGATGGGTAGGAACAGTCATTCGCGCACGGTCTGTTGAAGGCCGCCTACGAGCCCAAGGCCATCGAGTGGAGTCGAAGCACAAGGTGATTGATAGCCAGTGCGGCGCCTGGGCTGAGTGTTTTGGACCGGTGAAGACGTATCTCGGCGCCAGGCAGCGGCGGCAAGCATTGACCGGGATCAACGTTGCGCAGGCCGTGCGAAAGCATGCTACCCTTGACGACAGACACCGCCAGGCCCTGCCTAACAATAGCCTCCACGGCTGCAAGACTCGAGCTGACATAAGCCAACCGCCATAGGCGACCTGCCGCACTGAGCGCCTCAAGGGCCCAGGCGCGAAACAGGCAATCTGGGTTCGACAAGGCCATCGGCAGAGGATTGATATCCTCGACGGCATAGTCGGCCGCTGCTACCCAAACCGCCTTTTCCCGACAGATCAACTCTCCTTCGGTTGCGCCTTCTGGATGCATGGCGATGACCGCATCGAAGGACGATCCGAGCCTTTTCAGGAATCGGGCAGTCAGACCGATCTCCATCTCAATTTGAACGAAAGGAAATCGCTCGGCCATGTCGGCCAGCAGGCGCGGCAGGACCTTAGTGCCATAGTCCTCCATGACACCGATGCGAATGCGTCCGATAACCTTTTGATTGGAAAGGCGCGCGATCGCTTGCTCGTTGAGGGTGAGGATACGACGCGCATCGATCAGAAAATCCTCGCCGGCTGCCGTGATTTCGACGCGCCCTGTCGATCGGCGAAACAGCGCGACACCAAGGCGCTCCTCAAGGCGGCGTACCTGCAAACTCACCGCCGCCTGTGTTCGATTGAGCCGCTCGGCGGAGCGCGTGAACGACAGGTGCTCAGCGACGGCGACGAAAGCCCGCAAGAGTTCCGGATCGAGGGTCGAAGTGCTCATAATTGAATGTTATCAAGTTAATGAGATTAATTCGATTCCTTTTAGCATTCTTGTCGCTTACCACAGGCTCTGAGCCCGGGAGGTGCGGCGGTATGGAAATTCTTGGCGTCCTTGCGGCAGTTCTGTCCAGCGCAATCGGCGGTACAGCGATCGGCGCCACACGCTATCTTGCGGGCACGCTCGATCCGCTGACGATTGGGGCCATTCGTTTTGGCGGCGGTTTCCTGGTCCTGCTGGCGATAGCGGTTTGGCGGCACGACCGATGGCCGAGCAAACACGACTGGCTCGGCACGGCTGCGTTGGGTCTCTTGTTCTTTGGTCTGTTTCCCGTGCTTTTCAACGTGGCCCTGATCTACACGACCGCCTCGCGGGGCGCCTTGGCGCTTTCGACATTGCCGCTGCTCACCATGGTCGCCAGCGCAATCTTGAGGGTCGAACGGCCAACAATGCGCAAAATGATCGGCGTCCTCGTTGCAATGGGTGGTGTATTTATTGCGCTCGGCATCGGCACGACAACCACACCACCGGACGCATGGCGAGGCGATACCCTGATGCTAGCGGCCGCATTCTGCATGGCGCTTTACAACGTCTGGTCCCGTCCGTTCATATCCCGCTCGGGACCGATCCCATTTGCCGCCTTCGGCATGGGCGTGGGCGCGGCGTGCCTGTCGGCCTTGTCGGCTCTGACTGGTGGTCTTGCACAACTCGACGTGCTGAGCGCACCGCAATGGATTGCGAGCGGATATCTCGCAATCGTATGTGGAGCTGGCATTTTCTTCCTGTGGGCCTATGCACTTGGCAGAACCACTCCCACGCTCGTTGCTGTGTCCGTTGCGGTGAATCCGGTAACAGCTTCGATCTTCGGCGTTGTCCTCCTCGGCGAATCGACGGGAGCACACCTGATCATCGGGCTTCTGGCTGTTTTTATCGGAATCGGTATTGCATCAGGACCAATCGACTGGCGCAGTCTGCTGAGCCGGCGGTCGGCGTCCACTGCCACCAAAGCATCAAGCGGTGTCATTCGAAGCAAAATGCACTGAGAATGAGACGGCGTAGCAGCCTTGACTATGAGGTAGATTGAGTGGCGACAATGCGGTATGACCAACGTTGCGTTGCCGTCGCTGTCCACATGAGCCCAGGCGCCATAGGCCTGCCCCACAAAGGATAGGGAGATCAACCGGAGCAATTGCGGCGAAGGCGTCGCCGCCTGCTGACTTGTCGGCAGAACTATAGGCGAGAGTGGTTATCGTCGCCTGCGGGGTGACAGCCACTCCGCCAATTAACCGAACGTTTTAAGAACTGGGCAATCCTACTTGATCCGAAACCCGAGCAATTTGACTGCACTTGACAGTACATCGCGGTTTTTCAGCGCTTCTTTCGTGCCAATTCGCCTGCTCATTTGCTCAGTCCAATCGATTGCCGGCATAAGTTGCAATTTTTGAAAGGCACGCAGTATCGTGTTATAGTCGCCGAAATCCGCACTGTCTGCGTTGGCTCCGTATTGTTCGCGGTGGAAGACTGTTGATCGTGGCAGGCGCGGTTTGATGTCCGTTCTGATTCCTGGGTTCGGATACCCGACAGTCAAACCAAAAACCGGAAAGACCTCCTTCGGAAGCGCCAGTTCCCTTGCAATAGCCTCCGGGTTGTTTCGCAGTGCACCTATATAGCAAGTTCCCAGCCCAAGGGATTCAAAGGCCATGACTGCATTTTGCGCGGCAAGCGTGGCATCGATAATGGCGAGAAGAAAGCTCTCCAGATAGTCCAGGCCCTCGGCCGGGGACCCTTGCGTCCTGGTTATACTTCTTAAGCGAGATAGGTCAGCCAACCAGACCAGAAGCAACGGAGCCTGATCAATTTGCTTTTGATTTCCCGCAACAGCGTTGATCCGCGCTTTGCGGTCGCCGTCTTCAACTGCCAATACGCTCCACGCCTGCAGATTGGAAGAGCTCGGCGCGGACTGTGCCGCAGAGATCGCAAGCTCCACCGCTGTCGCCGGAACCGATTGCGGCAGATAAAACCGTATGCTGCGGTGTGCGAGGAGCGTTTCGATTGCCGTGGTTACCGGGAGCTGGCCGGCCAAATCCTGTTGAGTCCCATAACGTTGCTGCAACAACGTACTGATCCGGTCGGCATTTGGTAGTTTTGGCGTGTCGGTACCGTCGCTGGCGAGTGTAGACATCAATCGAATTTCCTGTTGTGGCCAAGTCGGAAGACTAATGCGCACTGACGCGCCAGCGAAGAAGATGAGCTTCGGCGGCCGCAGCAAGTCTGTTGAGCGTAAAGCCTACCAGACCAAGAATGATTACCCCTACCATGACCAGCGCCATGTCGAAATGCTCCCGGCCCGCAATGATCAAGCCACCGACGCCTCTGCCCACGGCTAGAAAATATTCCGCCCCGACGGTTGCCAACCAGGAATAGATCAGTCCGAGATGCACCCCAGTCGCAATCGAAGGTAAGGCGGCGGGAAGAAAAATGCGGGTGATGCGTTGCAGCGGTGTAAACCTCAATGCCTGCCCGACTTCTATAAGGTCACGCGGCGTGTTGCGCATACCCTCATAGGTATTGAGCACAACCGGGATGAACGCGGCAAGAGCAACGAAAACGATCTTTGCCTGTTCGCCGAAACCAAACCAGATCGATATAAGCGGAATCCAGGCCAACAATGATATCTGCTTGAGGCTGTTGAAGGTTGGAGTGACCAACGCGTCCGCAGCGCGCGACAACGCCAGCAGCGTTGCGAAGGCTATCCCGATTGCTGAACCAATCAGAAAGCCGACCACATTGCGAAAGAGGCTGACTCCGAGTTCGCCAATGAGATCGTTGTCGATCAACTCACGCTTTGCGGTCAAAAACACGTCTTCCAGAGACGGCAAAAACCGGGAGTCGACCAGACCGGTGCGGCTCGACACTTCCCAGACAACCAACAGCAGCACGGGAATGGTCAGACCGCGCCGGATCTTGACAGCTCGCCGTGTTTGGAAGTTCGCGATAAGTGACATCAATTGCCCTCCTCGTGCTTCCAGCGCTGGACAGAGGTCTCCGAGATATCGAGAGCCTTGTCCATCACGAAGCCAAGAATACCGATAGCGATCATCGCCACAATGACAACGTCGAGCCAGAACATCTGTCTGCCCCAGACCAGCAGATAGCCAAGTCCCTCTGAGGACGCGAGCAACTCGACGCCGACGAGCGCGGTCCAGGAGTGCGTGAGACCATAGCGGATACCGGTAAAAATAGAGGGTGCCGCTCCGGGTAGCACAATGAGACGCAAGGTCTGCCAACGGCCGAAACGCAGGGCATGACCGACTTCAACCAAATTGGCGGGGACCGAACGGATGCCAGCAGCGGTATTTATTGCCATAGGAACGAGTGCTCCCTTGGCTATGACGATGATCTTCAAGGTTTCGCCAATGCCAAAGATCAGCATGAGCAAGGGAATCCAGCCAAGCGTCGGTATCTGCGCAAAGGCGAGAAACAGTGGCCTGACATAATCATCGATCCGTTGCGACAGGCCCATTGCCATGCCGAGTGCCAGACCACCAACCGCACCGAACAGAAATCCGATCGCCACGCGGCCCAGACTGACGCCTGCATGATAGAAGATTTCACCGGAGTTGATCATGTCTACTGCCGTAGAGTAGACATAGGCCGGAGACGGCAATATCTGCTCCGGCAGCCAGCCCCTCCCCGAGGCAATCCACCACGCAATAAGCAGCCCAACCGGCAGGACAAGCGCGATCGCAAAACGGTGCAGTCCCCATCTTCTTCCAAACGTCTTTGTTTGTGCCTTGTCCACCTGTTGCGCAGAGGCAGGTTCGATGATGATGCTGTTAGATCCGATACTCATGTGATGGTCTGCCAGGTTTGTTTGGTACTACGAGCCCAGTGGCTTGCCGTTTGCCCCATAGGCCTGCCAAAAATTCCGCAGCCCAAGCTTCTGCAGCGAAGTATTGAGATATTTCGGCTCGAACCAGCCGTCGGTGCTGACCTCGCGACGGATCAAACCGAATTCCTTGGCCTTGACGCCCTGCTCCCGATACTGCGAGACGAGCAGATCATCAATGAGAGGCGAGTTACGATAGGCCAGTTTGTCGTTCCTGAAATATTCTTCGAGGATCGGGATGGACGTGCCAGATTTGTGCCAAAGGTCGAAGAGGGCCGCACGATTTGGCTCGTCGGAGGACCACTGCGCCGCTTTGACAAAGGCATCCACGACACGCTGGGTGATTTCCGGGTGCTTTTCGATAAAGTCTTCGCGCGCAACGATACCGGCATTGCGACCATAGCGCGGATCGTCTCCTTTTGTGGTGTAGATCACCTTGGCATTGCCCTTTTCGGCGAGATTGATCAGTGCTGTATCGCCAAATGCCGCATCGATGTCCTGGCTTGTGAGCGCTGCGACCGTCCCTGCGCTATCGAGATTGATGACTTGCAGATCTTTCTCGGTGAGGCCATTGGCCTCCAGGATCTTGATCGCCGCAAGATGTCCATTGGTGCCACGCTGATAGGCGACTTTCTTGCCTTTCAGATCCGCGACCGATTTGATCGCGGCATCCTTGGCGACTGCCAGGTATAGGGGCTTGCGTGCACCGCTGGCCAGAAGATATTTGGTCTTCAATCCATTGGCTCGGCCGATCAGGGAGGGTAGATCGCCCTGATAGGCAAAGTCGAGCTGATTGTTGGCAAAGGCTTCGTTGACGGCCGGACCGGCACCCTTGAAGAAGAACCATTCGATCTTGATATTCGGATCGCCGGCGAATTCTTTCTCAAGATACTCGCCCGCTCTCGCTGTTGCTGCGGAAGTGCCTTCCGAATAAGGCCGGCTGTCGAGGCCAATGGCGGCATAACCGACGTTGATCGTCAGTGGTTCCTCCGCAATAGCCGGAAACGTAAAGGAAGAAAAGGCGATTGCGGCAAAAAGCGCTCTTCGGGTGAAGTGGGATAGGTTCATGTCAAATCTCCGTCGATGAATAGAGGGGCCGGCTAGCAAGTTTTGGGCGCAAGGCGGCATGGATCAGGTTTGCCTTGGGAACCGGCTGTTCTTTTGCAGCAGGCTGTTTGATCGGGAACTTCGGCTTGTCGCCACCCGTCGTGCTATTGAGAATATCAAGTACGTGGTTGCGAATACTGGCGAGCTGCGCGGAGGTTCGCTCGCGCGGATGCGGCAAATCCACAGTGACGGTTTCCCTGATCCGACCCGGGCTCGGCGACATGATCACGACGCGGTCACCAAGATAGACAGCCTCATCGACATCGTGCGTGACGAGCACCATTGTAATCTGCTCCTTGGCCCAGATATCCTGCAACTCCCCCTGAAGGCGAGCCTTGGTGATGGCATCCAAAGCGCCGAAAGGTTCGTCGAGGAAGAGGACATCAGGGCGATTGACCAGACCGCGCGCAATTCCGGCGCGTTGTGCCATGCCGCCTGATAATTGGTGCGGGTAGGCTTTTTCAAAGCCGGTCAAGCCCACCAACGCGATCTGTTTTGCAACCAGTTCGCGTTTTTCCGCCTTCGAGAAGTGTGCGTTTTCGAGGCCAAGCGCAACGTTTTGCTCGACTGTCAACCATGGAAACAGGCGCGGCTCCTGAAACACGATACCGCGATCAAGGCTGGGACCGGTCACCCGTGCCCCATCGTGGTCGATAGTGCCGTCGTGCTTTACATCGAGACCCGCGCCAAGGCGCAGCAGTGTCGACTTGCCGCAACCGCTGGCTCCGACAATGGTGACAAATTCGCCTGCCGCTATATCGAGGCTCACATTATCGAGTGCCGTGATCGTATTTCCATTGACCTGGAAACGCCGGCTGACATTGTTGATTTTCACATGTGCAACGCTCGGCATGGTTGCTCCTTTGTTGGTTTATTCGACTGCAACAGTTGACTGAGCCGGATGGTGCGGCTCACGCAAACCCAGATGGCTGCGCAGTGTACGCCCCTCATACTCGGTGCGGAAAAGTCCGCGCCGTCGGAGTTCCGGCACAATATGCTCGACAAAATCTGTAAGCCCGACAGGCAGATGCGGCGGCATGACGTTAAAGCCATCGGCAGCACCGGTCGTGAACCAATCTTCCATCTGATCGACTATTTGCGTCGGGGTACCCACGATCTGCCAATGGCCTCGCGCACCGGCGACACGCAGGTAAAGCTGGCGGATCGTCAGATTCTCGCGGCGGGCCAGATCAACAATCAGTTTCTGGCGGCTCTTGCTGCCATTGGTTTCGGTGACTTCGGGCAGAGGTCCGTCCAGAGGATATTTCGACAGGTCGACATCGCCGCCTATGCCATTGAGCAGGGACAGTCCGACGGCCGGATGAATGAGCTCCTGAATCTGCTCAAATTTTTCCTGGGCCTCCGACAGGGTCTTGCCGATAACGGGGAAAATGCCGGGCATGATCTTCAGATCCTCCGGCGAACGCCCAAAGCGGGCAAGCCTGCCCTTCACGTCGCGGTAGAATACACGGGCGTCCTCGATATTCTGGTGCGCTGTGAAAATGACTTCGGCGGTTCGCGCTGCGAGATCCTTGCCCGGCTCAGATGAGCCGGCTTGTACGACCACCGGATGACCTTGGGGTGATCGCGATACGTTGAGCGGACCTTTCACCTTGAAATGCTTGCCGCGATGATTGAGAAGATGCTGTTTGGACGGATCATAGTAGATGCCGCTGGGCTTATCGCGCAGGAACGCATCGTCTTCCCAGGTGTCCCACAGTCCGAGAACGACATCGGCGAATTCTTCGGCACGTTCGTAACGCTCCGCATGGGCAACGTGATGATCACGGTTGAAATTATGCGCCTCGTCCTCACTGGCTGAAGTCACGAGGTTCCAGCCGGCGCGACCGCCACTAATATGGTCGAGCGAAGCGAACTTGCGGGCGATGTGATAGGGCTCGTTGTAGGTCGTCGACGCCGTAGCGACAAAGCCCACGCGCTCGGTCAGGGCAGAAAGGGCCGAAAGAAGCGTCAGCGGTTCAAATTGCGCCACATAACGTAGGGCAGTACGACTGAGTGCTTCCGTATCGGTGCCACGCGTACCAACGCCGTCGGCCATGAAGATCAGATCAAATTTCGCCGCTTCGACAATGCGTGCAAGTTCGGCATAGTGGGCGAAATTCGAGCCGGCGTCGGCTTGAGCCTGCGGATGGCGCCATGCCGCAATATGATGCCCCGTTGGGTACAGGAATGCGCCTAGTCTCAATTGGTCAGCAGGTTTGCTCATGGTTCATCTCGATCCGGTGTTACCGAAAGCCTAGGCCGCAATTTTTAATCACGACAGAAATGGTATTCTTTAGATTGGATCGATTTGGGTTTTCTCGTTCGTGCGTTCCCTGCAGCCTGGAACTCGATTGTAGAATACGCCGGGTTCAACTCTGGCGGTGCCCAAATTCGGCCTTTCGGGTCGCAAACAAATTTTAGCCCGCACGCCTAAACGCGATCACCGATCGGGATTTATGGAACTGGCGTCAGGCTTGAATGGCAATGCGGAGGCTTCTCAGGCTCGGCAAGGGAACGTCGAAATACCAGCCGACAATGTCTCTGAGATATGCCTGTGTTCTGCTGCAGCCGCTTTTCCCGTACGCAAGGCGCAACGCAACTGACGCTCCTGTGGTATGGCCGAGAAAGAATTCCCGGCGACTGATCTACCGTGGGTTACATGTGGCAGGCGGCTTCCCAACCAAGCAGGAACAGAGGATTGGTAATTTCAATCACGGGATGGCGCTGGAGCGCAGCCGCGCCACCTCCCTTTATAAAAACGATGCCTTCGGCGGAACCGCATCCTTGCAGGGGGGTTGAGTGTGAGGCGGCCGATCTAACGCCCACCCGGAGGCTCTAAAAAATGAAAAAAATGCTGAAGAACAATGGTTTGACAATTGTTTTGACCCTCGCCTTTCTGGGTAGTTTGCTCGGAATGTGGATCTCAGGCTGGTACCAAGAGAATGCTGAGCTCATCAGCCATGGTCTGCCTCCCCTAACTTTGCTTGGCTATACCATGGATGAGTCTTTCCTATCGGCTCTCTTCGAAAACTGGGAAAGCGAATGGCTGCAAATGTCATTCTACGTCATGCTAACTGCCTTGCTGTTCCAAAAAGGATCTGCGGAGTCGCGTGATCCAGATGAAGCCTCAACAGCCGAGGACAAGTTGACGGCCAAGTCGTATCCTGTTTGGCTAAGACGTTCTGCGATGGGCCGATGGATCTATCGCTATTCTCTGGGCCTGGCCTTGGCCATATTATTTTTAGCCTCTTTCGTCGGGCATCTAATAGCCAGTTCTGCGTCCTACAACTCCCAAGCCACCATGCACCACGAAGCCACGCGCAGTGTGATTGAACATTTTGCGAGTTCCCAGTTCTGGTTTGAGTCTTTCCAGAACTGGCAGTCAGAGTTCTTTTCAACTGCCATGCTGGTTGTTCTGTCCATTTTCCTGCGTTTCAAGGGCTCGCCTGAGTCTAAGCCTGTATCCGCACGAGACAGTGAGACCGGAGCTTAGGCGAATATATTTTCCTCCTGCGAGGGAACCAGTCTCTCCAACCAAGGTTAAGACTGCAAAGGAACCAGCATCATGCAAAACAAATCAGTCGAAGACCTCTACAATGATGGCTTGAAGGAAATCCTTTATGCCGAGCGTAAAATTCTGCAAGCCCTGCCTAAGATGTCGGCGGCTGCAACGTCGGACAAGTTGACAGCTGCATTTGATAAACACCGAAAGGAGACTGAAGGGCATGTCAGTCGCCTCGAAAAAGTTTTTGCAACATCGGGTCAACCCGTGGTGGCAAAGACCTGCGCAGGCATAGATGCGATAATTGAAGAAGGCGAGCTAATAATTGCCGATTATAAAAACAGCCCCGCTCTCGATCTCGGCCTTGCCGCCGGTGCGCAGGCGGTCGAGCATTATGAAATCGCAAAATATAAAGCTTTGAAGAAGTTGGCGGCGTCTCTCGGTAACTCAGATGCTGCCGAATTGTTGGATGCCACTCTACAGCAAGAAATGCAGACCGAAGCCGATCTTGACGCACTTGCCGATGCCTTGGACGGTTCCAAGGTCAAGCGCTGATCACCACGAATTCCCGCACTAGACTATAGAGGGACTACAATGCCCAAATCTTCGAAAAGTTCGCCGGCAGATAACGCAACGATCCATGATCAAAAACTCCATCGCGGTCCGGGTGGAGAACTGCATCAGCTGGCATCGACCGACACTCCAATACTCACGACGGCGCAAGGTGGCCCGGTAGCGGATGATCAAAACTCGCTGAAGATAGGAGCACGGGGACCAACTGTGCTTGAGGACTTCCACTTTCGTGAAAAGATTTTTCATTTCGATCATGAGCGCATTCCCGAGCGCGTGGTTCATGCACGTGGCTATGGTGCTCACGGATTTTTTGAAACCTACGAATCCTTGGCCCAGTACACGCGGGCTGACCTGTTTCAAAGGGCGGGCGAACGCACCCCCGCTTTCGTCAGATTCTCGACGGTGGCTGGCAGCAAGGGTTCCTTTGATCTCGCACGAGATGTCAGAGGTTTTGCCGTCAAAATCTATACGCAGGAAGGCAACTGGGATCTGGTCGGGAACAACATCCCGGTGTTCTTTATTCAGGACGCTATAAAGTTTCCGGATATGGTTCACGCGGTAAAGGAAGAGCCGGACCGCGCTTTTCCTCAGGCGCAGTCAGCGCATGATAATTTCTGGGATTTTATCAGCCTCACGCCCGAAAGCATGCACATGATCATGTGGACAATGTCCGATCGCGCCATTCCCCGTTCATTCCGGTTCATGGAAGGGTTCGGGGTCCACACCTTCCGACTTGTCAATGCGAAGGATGAGTCGACTTTCGTCAAATTTCACTGGAAGCCGAAGCTCGGACTGCAATCCGTCGCCTGGAACGAGGCGGTTAAAATCAACGGTGCCGACCCTGACTTCCATCGCCGTGACCTGTGGGATGCAATCCAGTCGGGAGCGTTCCCTGAGTGGGAGCTACAAGTGCAACTGTTCGATGAGAAATTTGCCGATAGCTTCGAATTCGACATTCTGGATTCAACGAAAATCATTCCGGAAGAAATACTTCGTCCTATCCCCGTTGGCCGTCTCGTTTTGGACCGCATGCCGGATAACTTCTTTGCAGAGACCGAACAAGTCGCCTTCATGACGCAGAACGTCCCCCCCGGCATTGATTTCTCAAACGACCCATTGCTCCAGGGACGTAATTTTTCTTATCTGGATACACAGCTGAAAAGGCTCGGCGGGCCCAATTTCACGCATATTCCCATCAACGCTCCAAAATGTCCTTTTGCTCACTTCCAGCAGGATGGGCATATGGCAATGCGCAATCCAGTTGGGCGGGTAAACTATCAGCCAAATTCATGGGGTGAAGGCCCAAGAGAGTCACCTGATAGAGGATTTCGCTCATTTGCTGACGTGGAGTCCGGCCAAAAGGTAAGGCTGCGTGCTGAATCCTTTGCAGATCACTACAGCCAAGCCCGTCAGTTCTTCATCTCGCAAACTTTACCGGAACAAAAGCACATAATCGCCGCTTTGACCTTTGAACTCAGCAAGGTAAAAACTCCGGTGATCCGTGAACGGATGGTTTCGCATCTTTTGAACATAGATGAGACACTGGCATCAAAGGTCGCCAAGGGCCTTGGTCTGAAAACTATGCCTGTCGCCGCAGAAGCGGCCGTTCCCACACGTCAGGATCTTGACCCTTCTCCTGCGCTCAGCATTGTCAAGAACGGGCCCCAAAGATTTGAGGGTAGAAAGCTCGGAATTCTGCTGACCGACGGATTTGATATGACGCTACTGAAAGATTTGCAAAAGGCAGTAATAGCCCAGAAAGCTGTTTTCGAGGTCATCACGCCGACGGTCAGCGGAGCCACGGCGTCTGATGGAACGTTTGTAGAAGCAGATCAAATGATAGATGGCGGCCCGTCAGTTCTATATGATGCTGTGGCTCTGCTGCCCTCAGAGCAAGGCATCGGAGAATTGGTCAAGGAATCGACTGCCCGTGATTTCGTGGCCGATGCTTTCGCCCATTGCAAGTTTATCGGCTACAACGCGTCAGCAGTTAAATTGCTCGACAAGGCTGGAGTTTCGGGTCAACTCGATGAAGGCATCATACAGCTGAACGGACCGGACGATATCGCGAAGTTTATCATGCAGCTTGGAAAGTTGCGCATCTGGTCACGCGAACCAAATGTGAAAATGCATTAGCAAAACAATCTTACGGAGCGCGGTGCACTGTGTTTTTGAAAATGATTCCAGATGGAACTAATCCATCATCAGAGCATTAAAATATCAGCTGTGTTGAGCTCAAACATTCGTGACCTGACAGAATGGGTCATTACAGGAGGTTTCCCATAGGCCGCGGTATTCTTCTATGGTTACTCGGAATTCCGATTCCAATCATCATTCTCCTCTTTCTGTTTATGCGATAGGAGAACATCATGTCCCTCACAGATTTGAACGGGGGCGCTGATCCAACCACGGAATCTAGCTCGTCCGCAGTAAGTTGGGGGCCAATCATTGCAGGCTCCGTCGCCGCGACTGCAATCACGCTTTTGCTTACGCTGTTCGGTTCGGGGTTCGGGCTGACAATGGTTTCACCATTTGCGTCTGAAGGCGCATTTGCCGCAACGTTTGCGGTGTCTACAGCCGTCGGGCTGATCATCGTGCAAAGGGTATCAGCTGCTTTCGGTGGTTACTTGACTGGCAGGCTGCGCACCAAATGGTCCGGCGTTCACCAAATGAAGTCTATTTCCGTGATACCGCGCATGGCTTCATCTCATGGGCAATTGCAACATTGTTTCTCGTTGTCGTTCTCGGTTCTGCGATCTCTTCGACGATTGGCGCCGGTATTCAAGCGGCCTCCAGTGTAGCATCCGGTGCTGCCAGCGCAGCGTCTTCTGCTGCAGGTGCTGCCCGCAACCAGTGACTCGGCAAACTACTTTGTCGACAGCCTGCTACGCCCCGGCAGCCCGGCCGCTGCCAATGCGGAACAGGCAGGTCAGGCAGCATCGGAAGTCTCCCGCATTCTGCAGCCACGACCGGTGAAATGCCCGCCGATGATCGCGCCTATCTCGACCAGCTCGTTGCCTTGCGAACCGGTTTGAGCGAGGCAGATGCCAAGGCCCGCGTTGATGGCGTTCTCGCTCGGATCGAAGAGGCGAAAAAGTCGGCGATCGAAACAGCCGAGGCAGTCCGGAAAGTCGGAGCAACAGCGGTATTCATGACCGCACTGTCGCTTCTGATCTGATAACGAGGGATGAAGTTGCGAGCATATCAATTTTTAAACGACCATCCGCCCAGAACTAGCTCAGTTTCCGCAGTTTCGACCTGGAGCGACAAGCGTGCGGAATAGCGGTCCTGCATTGCATCATGCGCCTACGATCACCCTGTAATCAAGATCGACTGTGCCCAATACCGTCGGCAAAACACAGATATCCGTCTCTCCCTCGGAAACCAGCTGGATGTTTACATCAGCCGATAAAAGAATTTTATGGAGCTCGGTGAAGACCAAGGTGAGTAGATGTTTTTATCCAATCCGGGCAGGAGGGACATAAGCCTTCAATTCTGAAACAAGGCCGACTCAATCAGCCCAGCTGACCATAGATGTAATAACGAATGGAACGCACTTTCGGCGGCATAAACCTCGAAGATATGAACGCACCGGAATGTTTCGAAGTTAAAGAACAGCTTCGTGAGAAGATGAATATTCCGGTATTTCATGACGATCAGCACGGCACAGCGATCATTGTTGCCGCTGCGATCACGCCCGACCGCATCTTCCGGTGTAGCTAACGGCATAAACTTTGTAAATATAGTTCGCTCGGGTCGGTGTTCAACCAGCTTGCAAATGTTAGGACGGTCGGTCTCAAACCAAGGCATCGCACAAGGGCTGCTGCCTGTAAAAATCCCCTGCATATCCATGCATAGGTGAACCGCTCAACTGCCCGGAGGGCCGAATCCCAAAACTGCTCCCATAAAATTGCCTCGACATGGCATTGCGTTTGACTAACGGCAGGAACATCCGCGGGCTAACGCTTTCTTGGCAGTCCCTTTTCCGTAAATGTCGCATCGCCATCTTTCTTCCCAGAAAGCACGCGAGGATTGGCACTTGGGACGCCGTCATTGTCGGATTTGGTTTTGCCCTTGGCGAAACTGCCTTTGGCATCCACTCGGGTTTCTGATGCTGTTTTGATGTTCTTGATGACCACGGCTAATACTCCGAGAGGCTCCCCCATCCCTGCATGAAGCTTGAATGGGGAAGAAAAAATTAAGGCATCAGGTCGCGTGTCTGACGTAGACGATCACGTTCCTTGAGGACATCGTCATCCGTGTATTCAGGCGCGTTCTCGTCAAAGCGTTCCCAACCTTCTTCACGATACACGCCCCGCCGGGCTTTAACATCGACAGCACTGTCGTCACTGAGGATAGCCCTTGCCGCATCGACGTGCTCGTCTTCCACGCGCGCAGACACGAGTGTACTGCCCCGTCGCACGCCTTCTGCGTACACATGCGCGTCGTCTTCATCAACACCGGAGGTGATGAGGGAGCCGATAATACCGCCGGCGGCACCGCCTGCTGCAGCGCCGGCTACTGCGCCAGCTGCCGTCGCCGCCAGCCAGCCGGCAGCCACCACAGGACCAACACCGGGTATGGCTAGCATACCCAATCCGGCCAAGAGTCCGCCTGTTCCGCCAACGACTGCGCCGACGCCGGCTCCGGCCGCCGTACCCTCCCCGGCATTGCTGTCGTGCTCTTCACCGTCGCGGCCAATGATGCTGATATCCGATGAAGAGATGCCGGCGTCTTCCAACGCATTTACTGCCGTTTTCGCGTCACTGTAGTTATCGTAAAGACCTGTTACAGTCTGCATAACAATCTCCCTATTTCTTTTGCGTACCGCGATTATTTCGCGGTCTCTGTTATGTTGCCTTGGTAGTCGAGCTTAACAGTCGAGGGTTTTCCATCTTTCATGGCTGTAGCGTTCCAGATCCCATCTTCACCTTTTGTGAGGCCGCTGATATCGGAGTAACCCTTGCTCTCGATGCGATCCTTAGCCTGTGCCTCAGTGAAACTATTCTCGCCGGGGACAGGAGCAGATGGATTTGCAGTGTCTGGAGTAGCGACCGCCGGTGTTTCCAACTCGGTAGCGGGTTTTGTGCCAGTGTCCTGCGCATAGGCAGCTGAAAAGAAAGAAAGAGCACCTAGTGCTATAACGAAACGGATCATTTGTTACCTCCGGTCAGTTCTGATCTTTGTTGATCAGCTAAAAGGTAACTGTCGGTCAGTTCATAGGTTCCGTAATAAGGGTCTAGCCGAAAAAATGAATGTTTCTCAGCGTTTAAGTATCTCTTAAAAGTTAAGGTCACGACATAAGCTCAGCATTACCCGTATCCTATTCCAGAGAAATATTTCTCCGTCAAATGCATAGACAAGTCGGAACTTTGTTCCTCTGTTCAAGTTATAAATGCATCAACAACAAGGAGAAATGTCATGGCATGGGACCGTGTTGAAGGTAACTGGAAACAGGTTAAGGGCAAAATCCAGGAACAGTGGGGAAAGCTTACTGATGACGATCTGGATGTGATCAATGGCAAGCGTGAGCAGCTTGAGGGAAAAATCCAGGAGCGCTATGGCAAAGCAAAAGACGAAGCCAAGCGTGATGTCGACGATTGGTACAACACCCAGACCTGGTGACAATGACAACTGAATGGAAAGCTCCGGATCTCGAGATCCGGAGCTTTCTTTATAGGAAGCCAGCGCGGTGGATATCAGCAATTACAATCTAGGTCGGTTTGTGAAAGCGCAGGAACCTGTTCTGTCTAAAGCGAGACGTGAGCTGAAGGCGGGTTTGAAACAGTCGCATTGGATGTGGTTTATCTTTCCCCAACTGGAAGCGTTGGGAAAGTCACCGATGGCAAAACATTATGGGATCTCAACAATTGACGAAGCGCGGGCCTATCTTGCCCATGGCCTATTGGGTCCCAGATTAGTCGAAATGACAGAACTTGCCATAGCCCATCGGGGTAAGACGTTGCGTGCGATTTTCGGATCGCCTGACGATTTGAAGTTTTGTTCATCCATGACACTTTTCAGTGCAGCCTCAAACGGTGCCGAGATATTCGATGACGCATTATACTGCTTTTGTCAGGGACAGCGAGACGGGAAAACACTTGATATCCTGAACCAAGCCCCGACGGGATGAACGAAGGCCCGGAGCGGGTGGACAATGCCTACCGAACGGGATAAGCGCTCGCCTGCCATTTCGTTGGCCAAGGTCGGAAACCGGAAAAACTCCCTTGTCCGCTCTGCCGTTATGTCCGGTTGACACGGCGGCACTGTCCTCAGATAAAATGCAAGATAACAGATATCGTTCCGCCAGGCAGATCTAGTGACCGCCGTTGGGCCCGCTCATTATAACTCGTGCATTTTGTGGGCTTGCTGAAAGCCTTAAATTCAAGGACTGAGATTTCATCATATATTTTTCATCGCATCACGAATGGCTGTGGACAGATTGCTCTGCATGAATGGCTTTGTAAGAAGCGGAACCTTTCCGACGTCCGATGGCAGTTCAGAGTAGCCAGTTGCAAGGATCGCCCTTGTCGTTGGCCAAGAGGTTTTGATCTCCCGGATTAACTGCGTGCCGGACATTCCAGGCATCGCCTGATCTGTTACCACCAAGTCTATGTCCGCAGACAAATTCAGTAACTCAAGGGCTTTCTTGCCCGAATTCGCCTCGACAACCGTGTGGCCAAGGTCTTCCAGCATCGCCACCGTATTCATCAGCACAAGACTGTCATCATCAACGGCGAGTATCTTCAGCTTCTGCGTTGGCAACTCAATCGGCGAATGGATCGCTTCGACCTGTTTGGAAAGATTTCTCTCGGCAACGGGCACCCAAAGCTCTGCCGTTGTGCCCTGCCCCAGTTCGCTGGACACTACCAAGCGTCCGTTGAGCTGTTGCATCAGACCATGCACCATCGACAGCCCGAGACCTGTGCCCTTCCCAACACCTTTGGTCGTAAAAAACGGCTCCGTTGCGCGCGCCAGCGTCTCGGCGTCCATACCACTGCCCTCGTCCTTCACAGAAAGGCATATATAAGCGCCAGGTGTCAGGTCGGTCTGCGGTTTGTCGATCGTTTCCTTCCGGCCTGCAACGGTGATCGTGCCACCGACAGACATTGCGTCGCGCGCGTTGACCATGAGGTTCAGCAAGGCAAGTTCGAGCTGATGAGGGTCAGCCAAGACAGGGTCCAGAGTAAGCGGGAACCGCGTTTCAACCAAAATCGTCGGACCGAGCGAACGCTGGAGTAGCTCCTCCATACCTCTCACCAAAGTTACGGCATCGACTGGCTTCAGTTCAAGATCTTGCTTTCTGGCAAAGGCAAGCATGCGTTTTGTCAGATTGGCACCACGTTCCGCCGCGAGAACCGCATTGTTGAGCAATGCCTGTGCACGGCGGTCTTCAGGCAGATGTTTACGCAGAAGTTCGAGGCTACCGAGAATGGCCATCAGCAAATTATTGAAGTCGTGGGCAACTCCCCCCGTCAGTTGTCCGATGGCCTCCATCTTTTGCGCTTGGAACAATGCTTCCCGCGCCTTCTCAAGTTCTTGGTGGGTGCGGTTACGCTCCGTGATATCTCTAGTTACCTTAGCGAAACCAATAAGTTCACCCGCTTCATTTCTTACGGCATCGATTATGACATTTGCCAAAAACCGTGAGCCGTCTTTTCGCACCCGCCAACCCTCTTTTTCGAACCGGCCTTCCTTTGCCGCAGTCGTCAGAGCGGTATTCGGGAGGTTATCGTGCAAATCCTCGTCTGTGTAGAATTTTGAGAAATGGCTGCCGATTATCTCTTCAGGCGAGTAACCCTTTATTCGCTCGGCACGGGCGTTCCAGCTGACAACATTGCCTTTCGGGTCGAGCATGTAAATCGCATAGTCCGTGACGCCTTGGACAAGGATGCGAAACTGCTCCTGGCTACGCCGGAGTGCATCTTCAGATGCTTTCCTTTCTGTAAGGTCGCGGGTGACTTTCGCGTATCCCAAGAGTTCGCCGTTGGAGCCACGTATAGGGTCGATGACAACATGTGCCCAGAAGCGGGCACCGTCATTGCGAACCCGCCAGCCTTCGCCCTCGAACTTTCCTTCACGTGCGGCCGTATCGAGTGCGCGCTGAGGAAACCCGGTAGCGCGATCCTCTTCCGTATAAAAGCGTGAGAAGTGTTCCCCGATAATTTCGTGAGGACGGTATCCTTTGAAACGTTCCGCGCCAGTATTCCAGCTTGTGACCATACCCTCGCTGTCGAGCATGTAGATAGCGTAATCAGTGACGGCGTCGAGAAGAAGCCTGTAGCGTCCTTCTTCAGTCAATGAGGACTCATATCGGTCGCCGCGTTCATAAATAATCCTTATCAAGTCTATGTAATGTGTCTTTGCGAAAAGGTTGGGATGCAGAGCCTTTGGGGTACCAAAAACCTTCAAACAGGTTTTGGCTGCCCGGGAATTGTGGTGCTTGTCACGGAAACGGGATCGCTTCCTGGAAAACTCTGCTCCAGCCCCTCGTCCAATTGCTCATTCAAGGTTTTGATATCTTCCGCCCTTCCGGGGGTGCGTCTTTCGCCCAATTCAGAAGCTGACGTCAGGTCGCCGCTGCCCGATGCTCCCTTGCTCGTCACATCCTCCTCACTGTTCGAAAATGCTGCAATTTGAACCATGACAGCTTTAGCTCGTGCGATGAGCATGTCACTGTCGTCGCTTTCAGGCGAGTTTAATGTCACTGACACGGATTCTCCGCCCTCACCCACAAATTCAATAAGGGCATATCCGCCGGTCGTGCCCGGCGTCACAGTTGTATCGACAATCTGCATCACGCGCTCCTCTTCAGTTTCTGTTTTGCTCATTAAGCGGTTCAATCATTCCTTCGCCTTCGACCTGAATTATTTCACCATCAGGCTCATAGTCCTCCAGAAGAGGATTGGGAGCGGCGATTGGACCTTTGGGTTGCTCCGGGTGGGCGATGGCAGCGGTCTGTGATTGCGCTGCGGTAGCAGATTGGGAAGATTGAACCAGCAACTGATTGGCCTTCGCAATAATCTGGTCGTGGTTCGGTTCATCGGCCTGTTCAACGAGCACCGAAACCCGGTTTCCATCAACCTTGAGGAACTCCACAACGTACTGTCCATTTTTATCTGTACGATCGACGGTCGTTTCAATAATTAATGTCATGCTTTCCTCCCAGCCAGATCAGGCCTGCCACTTCAATTCTTCATCAAATATCTGGTAGCCAAAAAAGCTCCTGCAATGGCGTAGATTAACGAAGTTACTGGAGCCGCCCGCGAGGGCGGCCCAGCGCTACACGAGAGAGGGGCGGGGCCGTAGAATCAAGCCGCCTGAGCGGCTGGATTCAGCGAAGCTTCAGCCAACGCTGTTAGCGTGGCATCGGTCGCTTCTTCCTCTTGAAGTGTGGTCACAAGAATTTTCTGCGCATCCTTGTAGCTGAGTTCACCAGCCCAGCGAGCAAGCGTGCCATAGCGGGCCATTTCATAATGCTCAACAGCCTGAGCCGCTGAGGCGAGTCCGGCATCAAGAGCAGGCTGACCCTTGAAGTCATCCATAATCTCTTCGCCTTCGGAGATAATCCCTTCAATCGCATCACATGTTTTGCCTTGCGCGCGCTTGCCAATAATTTCGAAGACCTGCTGCAGACGTTCGACATGAACTTCGGTTTCATCCCGATGCTTTTCAAACGCCGCCTTCAATTCTGGCGCAATTGCAGCTTTTGCCATTTTCGGCAGGGCTTTCAGTATTTTCCGCTCGGCGTAATAGATGTCCTTGAGCGTTTCATGAAACAGTGTTTCGAGTGTTTTTGGTATTGCCATTTGTCCAACCTCCTCGTCAGTTATCCACGTTCGTGGTAACTGAGGAACAGGTGAACGCGGTCAAAGTTCCGCATTTCAGTTGGTATTAGCAAAGAGCTTGAACTTGCTGCCGCCCGCGAAGATGGCGAGGCGCCGAGCCACCGTTGGCGGCCGCGAGCTATTTGGCAGGAATCCAACCAAGGGAGACATCGTGCTGATCGACCTTGTCATCTTGAACCTGTTCGATGAATTTTCGGACAGCGTCGGCACCGAAGTGCGACCAGGCTTCTCCGCAAGGGAGCGACAGATCCTAACCAGTCCTGTCCCGAAAACCTGCCCAGGATAGTAAGCAACTGCGCAGCAGATCCAACGATGTAGAGACTCCGCTATCGATCCTCTCGCGTGTGCCATATCCGCAAGATATAAATCGAGTTACTTTGAATTTCATAGCGCATCTCGTACCGGCCAACGAGGATCCGGCGGATTTCGCGAGGGTGAAATTCTTCCAGTTCCTCGCCAAGGCGTGGATGGAGCAATAATTGCTCTGGCGCGGCAGTAAGCGATTGCACCGTTCGGGCAGCTGCATTGGGATTGAGCGGCTGCAGGAAATCGTAGAGCCGCGCCAGATCGGACAACGCTGCTATGGTCCAGTCGATTTGCATCAACGCGGTACGGGCAGCGGCTTTTCTGTACCGAGGCTGGCAGCCCATGTCCGGACGGACTGATGGTCAATGACGTTGCGGGCATCCACGTCGGAAAGCGCTTCAACCGTCAGTTGATGCCGTTCTTCTTCCTGGTCGATCCAGGCTGATAAGGCCTGCTTTACAATCCAACCACGCGAACGATCAAGTCGGCTGGCCAATTCATCCACCTTCTTAGCGAGAGGCAGTGGCACATGTGCGGTGAGTACCTTAGTTTCCATAAACGCCTCCGCTATTAATCAAATATAATCATACTGATTAATAGCGATTATGCAAGATACATGCATCCTGTACAAAAATGAAAGTTGTCAGCAAACATTCCTTTGAAAATGCCGATAAGAGGCTAATTTTCAACGATTTCTATTGTAGCGCAGATGGCTACAATCTCACTCAAAGCCTGTTGTGGCAGCTTATAATAAAAATGAAGGATCACAGTGCAGTTGGTTATCCTTCTTGTTCCGAACAGTTCACGATTTGGCAAGGGCAGGAATAACAGCGGCCAAACGAACGACAACAGCGTGCGCGCCCCAAGCAGATATTCAACATGATCCGAGCCAATGACGTCTTCTTTGACGCTGTCGAAATGAAGCGAAATGCCCGCATTCAAACGATCCTGCCAAACATCGGAAACGCCATGGTTTCGCAACGTCAGGAGTATGCAGGCATCTCCAATGCAATACGGTCGTAAGTGACGTGGGGGATAAACTTGCCGCCCTCACCCTTTTCCAACTCAACCAAACCGTATCGCTGCATCGTTCGTAATGTTCTGCTTAGATTTGATTTTGCTCGTCCCGACATCGTTTCCAACTCCGCAATCGATGTTGGCTTTTCTTTAACGATCGTCTCAAGGAGAGCCCGATTTCGATCGGACAAAACCTTTGCGAAGCTTTCGATGGACGTGAACCAGACTTGGGGATCGTTCTTTTTCGGCTTAAGTTGCCCTCGAGCAATCGCCATGGTCCGGCTCTTCATCGTCTCATAGCTTGCGATACCAACGTGAAGCGTCTTCGTCATTTGATCACTCCTACCTCTTTCAAAACGCCATCGACGTCACTCCAGAAGTCTTCCAGTAATGTGGCAGTGTCGCTGAACTCATACGGCCTCAATGTCCGGAAACGGTGTTTGTGGTCGTACTTTTGCGTCGCCTTGCGGCTGGCCACTCACTGCTGAGATCGCGTGAGCATTGTCAAAGCCTACCAGCCGTTCCCCACCTGGTCCGTATAACGTCAATGAAGAGCGCAACCCGTGCGGCCGTAGCTGCGTGGCCGTGACTGCTTTAACGGCGAATTTGACACAAGACGTCTCGCCAACAAACATTGTTTGGCCGTTTAGATCGAGCAGGGCATCAAGACTCGTATCACGCGCACTCATGCCAACCTGCTATCATTTAGTGATAACCGTAGCAAGTTCAATATCTCATGGCATTCCTTAGGAGGCATTATGCTCAAGCAGTTGTACCCGCAAAGTTAGAATGCATCTGTTTCTGCAAGGTTGGAATGTCACACTCCCAAGGTCTGGGATTGATTGCGATGAGCAAAAGTACACAGTGCGCGATCGGCTCTATCTCGGTCATTCAATGGCACTGGTCAGCAATCACTAGCACCGCAAACTTGTTTAGCTCAACTATCAAGGAGCAAATCGATGGCTCATTGGAAGGCTAACTTTTAATCCCACCGTCTTGAAGGAATCTGGACTGAAAGCCGTCGTCTAAGCACCCCGGTCAGGCCGCTTCCAGACACCAGGTTTAATATTATGCTAGATATCGCTCTGTCAGCCGCGCCCACATTGCTGCGCCGACGGTAAGGCTTTCATCCGCGAAATCATATTTGTCGCTATGCAAAATTGGCGAATTCACGCCATTGCCAAGACGCAGGAAACTTCCCGGCTTATGTTGCAGAAAATGTGAGAAGTCCTCACTGCCCGGAATAAGAGGGCAGATTGAAACCTTATCCGCACCAACCAATTCCTCGGCCACGGTCCGCGCAAATCCGGTTTCCGTTTCCGAATTCACGACAACCGGGTTGCCCCGCGTATAATTGATATCCGTCTTTGCTCCAAACCCATCGGCGACGGCACTTGCCAGTTTGGTGATGCGCGCCTCCAGTAGGTCACGGATTTTCGGATCAAAAGACCTTACGGTGATAAGCAATCTTGCGCTTTCGGGAATGACATTTGCCACCTCCCCGCCATGTATCGCTCCGACCGTTACAACCGCTGTTTGCGTGGGATCAATATTGCGGGAAACGACCGACTGGAGAGCAACCACAATATTGCAGGCAATCACGACCGGATCAATTGTCAGATGAGGGCGCGAGGCGTGACCGCCTTTGCCGTGAACCTTTATCTCGACAGTATCGGCTGCCGCCATAAGCGGACCTGAGCGCATCAACCATGTCCCTTCCGGTGCACCCGGATGATTGTGCAGGCCAAAAATCGCGTCAAAGGGGAACCGTTCAAAAAGACCATCGGCGATCATTGCCTGCGCACCACTCCATCCTCCTGCTTCTTCGGCAGGTTGGAAGATGAGGTTCACTGTTCCGCTGAACCGGCGTGTCCGCGCGAGATATTCGGCTGCTCCCAGCAGTACTGTCGTATGGCCATCGTGACCGCAGGCATGCATCTTTCCCGTAAACTTGCTGGCATATGGCTGATTGGTTTGCTCTTCGATCGGCAAAGCATCCATATCCGCCCGAATGGCAATGCTCTTGGTTCCCGCGCCTACGGTCAGACGGGCGACCACGCCATGACCGCCGACATTGCGGGTGACCTCATATCCCCAAGCCTCAAGCTTTTCTGCAACGAAACGCGCAGTTTCGGCCTCCTCGAACGAAAGCTCAGGGTTGGCGTGGAGGTGATGCCGGATCCGGGTCAGTTCGCTTTTCATCGAGTCAAAATCGGCAAGGCGAGCAAAGTCATTATCAGGTGTCATGATCATTCCGGTGATGTGGGGATAAAACCACCCTGGAACGGGTAGCGCTTTTTCGATGCGGATAGGCTAAATGAAGCGCGAAAGGAAGCTTCTCGTTCTCGGGTGCTGAGGATTACCAAGAACATCTTCCGGCTTTCCGTGCTCAACCACTTTTCCATCATCCATGAACACGACGCGATCAGCCGCTTCGCGGGCAAATCCGATCTCGTGGGTCACAACGATCATTGTCAGCCCTTGGTCTGCCAAATCGCGCATGGTCGCCAGCACTTCACCGACAAGTTCCGGATCGAGTGCAGATGTCGGCTCATCAAAGAGCATCAACTTTGGCTTGATTGCCAGCGCACGGGCGATAGCTACGCGCTGTTGCTGTCCCCCAGACAATTGCCGCGGATAGCTGTCTTCCTTTTCCGAAAGGCCAACCCGCTTCAAAAGTTTTCGCGCGTTTTCAGCCGCTTCTTTGCGGCTCTCGCCATGAATACCAACAGGTGCCTCCATAATGTTCTGTAAGGCTGTCATGTGCGGATAGAGGTTGAACTGTTGGAAAACCATGCCGATCTTGCGTCTTTGCAGGGCGATGGAATAATTTGACAACCGTTGCAGCCGGTCCTTGTGGAGCTTGTACCCTATCTGCTCGCCATCCACTTCAATCGACCCTCGATTGATTGATTCCAGATGGTTGATGCAGCGCAGAAAGGTGGATTTACCTGAGCCCGAAGGCCCGAGAACAACCACCACTTCACCCGGCGCAACATCAAGGTCAATGCCTTTGAGAACTTCCAGTTGCTCATAAGATTTGTGCACATTTCGCGCTCTAACAAGCGGAGCTGTATCGACGATTGCGTTCATTGTGCCATCTCCTGCGCCACGTTACGGGAAGGCACGGCAGTCGCCGCTGGAGCGTCGTCCCGCGCCGCCTTACCGGCTCCCGATTGGCGGTCGCCACGGCTGTAATAGCGTTCGATATAACTCTGCCCGATATTCAAGACCGACGTGATGAGAAGATACCAGATGACAGCAACAAGCAGCATCGGAACAACTTCAAAGGTACGGTTGTAAATCGACTGAACGGAATAAAGCAGATCCGCCATCGCAATAACGCTGACAAGCGACGTTGCCTTGATCATGCTGATCAGCTGGTTGCCGGTCGGCGGAACAATTGAACGCATAGCCTGAGGTATGATGATGCGACGGAGCGCGCGGGCACGCGTCATGCCGAAGGACTCCGCAGTTTCAAATTGTCCCCGGTCGACCGATAGAAGGCCGCCGCGAATAATTTCGGCCATATAAGCCGCTTCATTCAGGGCAAGTCCTGCGATCGCAGCAGTCATCGGGCTGATTACCGAATTGGTATCCCAGCTCATGAAGGTGGGTCCGAACGGAATGCCGATCGATATTGTGGGAAATAGTGTGGAGAGATTGTACCAGAAAATCAGCTGCACAAGCAGCGGTGTTCCTCGAAAGAACCAGATGAAAAGCGAGGCCAATGACTTGGCCAGCCCGTCCTTCGACATCCTTGCAACGGCAAGGAGCAAGCCGACGGCGGTGCCGATCACCATTGCGACAACCGTCAGGCCGAGCGAGACGTAAAGCCCGCTTATCACGGTCGGATCGAAAAAATATTCCGCAACGACCGGCCATCCGAAATTATCGTTCTTGGCGACCGACCATGCGCAATAGGCTGCAATTGCCAGGGTCAGGAGCCAGGCGGCAAAGCGCCCTTTTGGAAACGGAACGTGGGCCTCGGCAACGTCCTTTCCGATGCCGCCGCCGGGCGGCATCAATCCTTCATCAACTCTGCTCATTTCGGCAATGTCCCGCCAAGATTTATACCAGGCTCCTTGAGCATATTGTTCTCAAGGCCCCATTTTTTCATGATCGCTGCATAGGTGCCGTTGTCCATAAGCACTTTTATAGCATCACGCAAAACTGGCCCGAGCGGCGAGCCTTTCGGCACAACCGCGCCTTGGTAGAGGTTCTCAAAACCGTTTTTTTGACCAACCCCGGTCAATTCAAGCTGACCATTGGCTTGGGTAACGAAATAGGTAAGCGGTGCTTGCGACGAGAAGAATGCGTCGGAACGCTTCGAACGCACTGCTAAAATGGAACTTGGTTGGTCGGTAAACGACTGAACCTCAATCGGCTCCTTGCCATCCGTTTTGCATTTCTCGGCCTGAACCTTGATCACCTTTTCAGCCGAACCACCCGCCATCACAGCAATGCGCTGCCCGCACGCGGAATCCAGCGAAGTTATCGCCTTCGGATTGCCCTTCTGCACGGCGAAAACCACAAACTCCTGAACCCAATCGACAAAATCATTGGCCTCTTCCCGTGACTTGAAATCACCAACCGGGCCGAACGCGAACTGATAACGGCCGGAATTGACGCCCGCCAGAAGAGCAGGCAACCCGCCGACAGTCGCGTGTTCGATCTTGACGCCAAGTATTTGACCCAGCGCATCCGTCAGGTCTGCACTTGCGCCCGTCATTTCCGTTCCTGTTACAATTTCATAGGGCGGGAACGATCCGTTGTTGACGGATATCATTTTTCCAGCCGAGCGAATATTTTCGGGCAGTTTGGCGTGGAGTTCATCATTTACCGGAAGCTTGGTGGCATTTTCTTGCGCCAAAGCAGAGCCGCAGATCATTACACTCGCCAGTGCGAGACAGGCTAAATTTTTATGCAACATGTTCATTCCCCTTTATTTTCATTTTCATTTTTGCAATGGCAATGCTGGTATCACTGCCATCAATGTCGAGCGGAAAAAGTAGCTCCGGCAAAAGCCGCTGCGGGAGAATCCCTTGGGTATAAAGTTCATCGATGAAGCCCTTTATCATCGCGTGATTTTCGGCAAAGCCGCTCGCATTCCAGCCCGCCGGCAGATCGGAGGAGCACCGGAGAAGCTCATCGAACATCCACGGCGTTGTCTCGGCATATTTACGACGCTTGTTTAGCCAGACACGTTGGGATTCATCGATCAGATTGCTAAGCTCGGGGATGATCCACGGATGCTCGGCCACAATATCTGCTTTGATGCCGATAAGGTGCATGCCGGGAACATAGCCAACCTCATCAAAATAATGGCGCTCAGCACTCCGAAAATCGGCGAGAACCTGCCGGAAGGAGGAACCTTCTGAAAAAAAGCCATCCGGCATAAAGGGCGTGAAGATCGCATCCAGCTCGCCATCCACCAACATGTCGACCATTGGTTTTTCGCCGGGTGCGGCTTCAATCCTTCCGGGGCGGCCAAAGCCATCGAGACGATCGGTAATTGGATGAGCCGCTGTCAGCCTGCCCGCATACCACATTGCATCTTCAACACCTACGCCTTCCCTGCGAAGCGCTGCCCGCGTCCACGTATTGCCAGAGTCACGCCAGCCAGTGACCCCGATACGTTTACCCGCAAGATCGGCCAGTTTTCGAACTGGACTGTCTTTGGTCGTGATAATGCAGCGGTGCCGGAAACCCCGCATGATAAAATTTGGAATGCCGACTATGCTTTTATCGCCTTCAAAGCACAGCTGGGTATAACGGCTGAAGGACACTTCCGCGGCGTCATAGGCGTCGCTCTTTCCCACATGCGGAATCAATGTGCCTACGCGATCAACCTCGATATCAAGTTTTGGCGAGGTCACGTCCCCTAAAACGAGAGGGGTCATATAATCCCAATCCCGGAGAGCAAGACGAAGGGTAATCGGCATAGACAGTCACTCACAATTTTTTCTTATCCACCTCACGTTAAATGTTCAAATTCAGGTGATCAAATGTTATTACGTTATTGAACATTTAAAAATGGGTGATGAAATGAATGACGCGCGGGACGCCAACTGGTTTGCTCAAAAGCTGAAGGACCGGACAATTCGCGGTATTGCAATAGAAACCAGCGCATTAATCCGTGGGGGCGCATTGCCCGTGGGAACCAAGCTCCCGGCCATCCGCGATCTTGCTTTTGCGCTCGGAATTAGCCCTGCAACCATTTCCCATGCATGGCATGAGTTACGTCGGCAAAAGATTATCAGCGGGCGAGGCCGCAATGGAACATGGGTCAGCGGTGACCGTTTTATGGCGCAGCCGGCGCGTCTGGCGAGTGTTGGCAATTACGGAAAGGGCGCGTTGGATCTCACTGCCGCCGTGCCGGATGTCACGCTGCTGCCCCAACTTGCCCAGGCCATGGCTTATGGTGCTTCGGCTGAAAATCTTAATAGCTATGAGCGCAGCCGCATCCTTCCCGAATTGGAAATCGAAGCAAGAAAGACCTGGCCCTATGAGCCGGAAGCCTTCCTTGCAACAAATGGTGGCTACAATGCTGTTTATACACTGATACACGCTCTGGTCCTTCCGGGCGCCAGCGTAGCGGTAGAAGACCCCACCGGGATGCGCTTGCTGGATATTCTGGAAGATCGCGGTGTGCGTATCATTCCCGTGACGTGCGATAATGAGGGCCCAACACCTTCGTCGCTGGAGGAAGCGCTGAAATTTCGGCCGGTTGCCTTCCTGTTTCAGCCACGTGTTCACTCCGTCACAGGCCAAAGCGTCAGTCCGCAGCGCATGGAGCGCTTGGTCGAGATTTTGCGTGAGACGGATACATTGATTGTTGAAGACGATGGCGTTGCCGATATTAGCGAGGCCCCGAGGCATTCGCTTGGCCGTTTTTATCCCGACCGGGTCATCCACATTTTGTCTTATTCAAAAACGCATGGCCCTGATCTGCGCTTGGCTGTGCTTTCAAGTTCGCGGGCTATCGTTGAACAGATACAGTCTTATCGCAGCTTTAGCGCAGGCTGGACAAGCCGTATCCTGCAGGCAGCTGCGGCTTGGCTGCTGCGCGATGAAGCAACACACGAAACATTGCGCCAGGCGCGGGCAATCTACCAGACAAGACGCGGCAACCTTGTTGCGGCATTGCGGGAAAGAAATGTCGAAGCAGCTTCTGGCGGAGGCTTATGCGCTTGGGTTTGCGTTTCGTCCGAGCCCTTTGCCATGGTGACAATGGCGGCGCGCGGCATAGCTGTTCATCCCGGAGCCAAATTTTCAATTCTCCCCAGCAGCCACCTGCGGGTGGCTACGGCCACTTTGTCAAATCGCTGCAAGGAGGTGGCCGATGCCATTGCTCTGGCGGCAGTGCATCGTTGAATAACTTCACGTTTTCGTTTGCAAGGGGCAGGCCAACGTAGATACGCCGGCCACGAACGCAATGCCCGCAACACGCTCCTTGACGAAGCCTTTGGTCGCTGCACTTATCGTTTACAGCGAACGGCTGTGTCTTGAGACCCCACCCGAAATACAGCCGAGGCGAAATTGGTTCACACGCTTGTCACTCAACAGTGGCTATCAAGTCATGACTGATCGTTTCTGCGGAGTACTTCTCGTGATCCTAATCCCAAATGGACGCGCATGAGCGTCGTCGCATGTTATCTTTATCGTGATGGCAAACGGTTGAAAGACGTGCCGTTCGATGCAGTGTCCATCCCGGAAACAGATTGTGACTTCATCTGGATCGGGCTGCACAAGCCCACGCCGGAAGAGCTTTCACTGCTGAAAGACCGGTTTGGTCTTCATGAACTTTCGATAGCAGATGCCCTCAGCTCTTTGCAGATGCCGAAGCTCAGCGCCTATGATGATCAGCTTTTTGTCGTTGCAAAAACCGCGCAGCTTGCGGGTGACCGAATCGCCTATGGCGAAACCGCGATTTTCGTCGGAAAGCGCTACATAATCACGGTGCGCCATGGTTCGGATCGGGGCCATGGCGAATTGCGCGGCAGACTGGAAACCTCACCTCAGACCCTTCGCCATGGAACCGATTATATATTGCATGCCATACTCGACTTCATCATCGACGGCTACCTTCCTATAGTACGAACGATCGAGGACACGGTTCTCGACATGGAACGGAAGATGCTCGACGCGTTCCTTGATCGTGACCAGATCACTCGCATTTTCAGGCTGCGAAGGGAAATTATTCTCTTTCAACGGGTTTTGGACGCGATGCTGGACCTTTGCGGCAAGCTTGTACACCTGGACCTGCCGTGCCTGGACAAGGAAGCTAAGCCCTATTTCCGCGATGCACTTCAACACATGCACCGCGTCGAGACGATGGTAGGCAGCCTGAGGGATGTGATTACTTCTGTTTTCGAGGCGAGCAATCTGCTGGAACAACAGCGGCAGGGAACGATAACCCGGCAATTAGCGGCCTGGGCGGCCATTCTGGCCGTCCCGACAGCAATCGCCGGCATCTACGGTATGAACTTCGATAATATGCCGGAACTGAAAACGAGCTACGGTTATTTCGTTGTTCTCGGGATAATCGCCGTCTTGTGCATCGGGCTTTACGTTCGCTTTAAACGCGCCCGCTGGATATAATAGCTTTCATTTCTTCGGATCCGCTAGCGGCTCCTTTGATCGGCGTTGCGGAAGGCGTGATTTTATAAATTTCCACATCGGTGAGACCACGTATCCCATGACCGGTATCGCAATCAACCCGACGATAATACCGATAACACCCGCGCCAGCGGCCTCGACGACCCATGCGACAACGGACCCGACAGAAGGCAAGGCATGACTTGCCACCTCGCCCACCCCTTCGATCGCATGAGCAATAGCCCCAGCACCGTAACCCTCTAGTCCATGCACCAGGATACCGCCGCCCACCCAGATCATCGCGGCGGTTCCGATGATACCTAGCCCTTTCAGAAAATAGGGCATGCCCATAACCAGCCCGCGGCCAACTGCCCGCAAAAGCGTGCCGACGGGAGCTGCTGTCTGCGAGCGCGCCAACACCAGGCCAAGGTCGTCAGCCTTAACGATCAGGGCCACACCCCCATAAACAACCAGTGTGATGCCTATGCCCACAACTGCAAGTATGAGGGCCTGCGTCAGTACATTCCCCGACGGAAGCGACGCAAGCGTGATGGCCATGATTTCAGCCGACAAAATGAAATCGGTCTTGATCGCGCTGGCAACCTTCTCGTCTTCAAGAGATTTGGAATCGATGCTGGCCGTTTCAAGCGCAGCCTCATGCGAATGGGCGGCATGCGGCAGCAGGAGCGCATAGATTTTCTCCACGCCCTCATAACACAGATATACGCCGCCGATCATGAGGAGAGGCGTAATCGCCTGGGGTGCAAGCAGGCTCAGGATCAGTGCTGCGGGGAGCAAAATCACAAGTTTGTTCTTGAGCGACCCCAGGGCGATCTTGCCGATAATCGGCAGCTCTCGCGCGGCTGAAAATCCGGTGACATAGCGCGGTGTGACTGCTGCATCGTCGATTACGACACCGGCTGCTTTCGCCCCGGCCTTCGCAGCCTGGCCAGCGATGTCGTCGAGAGAGGCCGCTGCAACCTTCGCCAATGCCGCAATGTCGTCCAGGAGGGCGATCAGTCCAATGCTCATTAAGCCTCCACCAGGAAACCGAATTTATAAAGCGGATTAGCATCCGCAGATATCAATGCAACGTGGCATCTTCCAAAAGAAGATGCCACGCGCAAGCTATTACGGCAATGCGCGTTACTCCGCAGGCATTGGGCTCAGTCCGCCTTCGTTCATTGGGCGAACCTTTTCGCGTTTCTGCGCAGCTCTCGAAAGCACGCTCTGGCGATTGACTGACTTCCGTTCACTTTCGATACGCTCAATGAGAATTTCGGCACGTTCAATAGAGCCGAGAAGTGCCAGAATTGTTCCACGCTCGGCAGCACCGGCATTCGGTCCCAGCGCCAAGGTTCTCGCGCGCAATTCCTCCACATCCGGAATGCTTATGTGGCCCGCTGGCATCGGTGGGTTGGCAACACCGTAGTCCGGCATAATACCCTGCAACGACGCATCAAGCTTGTCGAGAGCAACATCAACGATGACGCGCGCTGCTGAACTGAATTCTTCACGTTTCACGCGTCGGGCGACCTGATGAAGCGACTCAGTCAATGCAGCGGTGAAATCCGCCTCTTCAATCAGGCTGGCGACAAGATCCAGCTGTTCGTAAGGCAAGTCTTCTTTCATCAGCGAAGCTGTATATTCACGTATATCGCGACTGAGAATATCGGTAGCAAGATAATGTTCACCCGGATCGGACGGTGCGGATTTTGCAGACCGTGCAATATCCAGAAACATGGCGCCAGCCTGAAGATGACGAGCAGTTTCCTGCTGAACTGCCGGGATTGCTTTTGCAAAATCCCCGGCAAGTTTGCGGTCGAGGAATTTGGGTGTCGAATAATCTTCCGCGTCCTCAGCGTCGGTACGACCGATCCGTGCCAATACGCTCTCAAACACGCCTACGAAAGGAAAGAGCAACGCCGTATTGAATACGTTGAAGAATGTGGAATAAAGACCAACGGCAACCGGAACAAGCGGGAAAGTTTCCTTACCCTCCACGACAACAGGAACGCCCGGATCACCCCCAAACCACTGCATCGCCCACGCAAGAACTTCGATCGAGACGAAGAACAGGGGCACGGTGATACACACGCCGATGATATTGAATGACATATGCGCATAAGCGGCGCGTTTGGCATTCTTGGACAAGTTCAGGGATGCTATCCAGGAGGTAATTGTGGTTCCAAGATCCGCGCCAAGAGAAAAGGCGACCGCAGTGGTCCAGTCGAGCACCCCGGCAGCGCCCAACCCCATGACGATACCGATTGTAGCCGAGGATGAGTGGATCATCGCGGTCACACCAGCTGCAATAAGAACGCACTTGATCAGGTTGAAATAAGAGTCTGCCTGGAGGGTAGAAAGAACCGACATCACTTCCGGGATATTTCGGAGCGGTCTTAGACCACCGGTCATCAGGTTCAACCCGTAGAAAATCAGGGCAAAGCCCATGCAGGCAAGCGCGATGTTGCGCACTTTGTCATTCTTCGAAAAACAATAGACCAACGAGAAAAGGCCGGCAAAGATCAGACCGAGCGGCCCAAGAGGGAGCGCAATCAAGCCATTGCCAAGTGTGGTGCCGATATTCGCTCCCATTATGACACTGATGGCAGGCCTCAATCCAACGACCCCGGCGTTCACCAGGCCTACTACCATAACAGTCATCGCCGTTGATGACTGGATGACACCTGTTATGAGTGTACCGGCCACAACACCTTTTATCGGGGTTCCTGCGGCTTTGGCCAGAAATGCCCGCATCTTGTTGACCGAAAGTGCCTGGATGCCATTCGACATGAATTCCAGACCAAGCATGAATATTCCGAGCCCACCGATCACCGGCACAAGAATATCCTTGAAAATATCTATATCCATTGCGTCTTATCCCCATAGCGCCAAGGCGCGGTCCATTGATCTGCCTGCATCCCCTTGCAGGCATGCTTTAACTTTCATTGCGTTGAGGAGCCGATCAGCCAATATTGCTTTATCCGGCTCACCAGAGGTTCCGATAAAGGCACATAACGCAGGGCCTGCGCATCGCGGCCGCCGCTCTCAAATGCCAGTCGGAAATAGTCATGGACACGGCGATAGCGACCAGGTGAACGACCCTCTATTGGCACGACGGCATAAGTGGCACCGCATATCGGATAGGTCGCGTCTCCGGGCTGGTCAGTCAGGGATAGGGCAAAATCCTCCGCCTTCGTCCAGTCAACGGCCGCTTGCGCTGCGCTAACACCCTCCGGGCCGGGCAGAACGAATTTGCCTGACTTGTTCTCAATGGCAGCAACCGTCAGTTGTGCTCTTTCGACCTGCCCATATTCTGCATAGGCAATGGCGCCCTTTGTGGCTTTCACCGTAAGAATTAAGTCTTGTGTCCCTTCGACACTGGTCCCCCACGGCCAGGCTATCAGCGTGTCCGCCCCATATTTCGCTTTCCACTCATCATTCTTGGAGGAAAGGTAGCTGGAGAACATATAGGTAGTGCCCGATCCATCCTTGCGATGGATGGGACTGATCTTTATGTCCGGGAGATTTAATTCCGGGTTTAACTGTTTTATCGCCGGGTCGGACCAGGATTGGATTTTGCCAAGATAAATATCCGCAAGAAGCGGACCCGACAGATTCAACCGGTCAATGCCTTCCAGATTGATTGCGATGGCAACGCTGCCCAAAACAATCGGGAATTGCTGACGGCCATGTTTGGCAAGTTCCGCATGCGATAAAGGAACGTCTGTTGCCGCAAAATCCATTTCCGGCTGGCTGAGGCGCATAACACCTGCGAGCGATCCTACCAATTCATAGTCTACCGTCCAGTCCGGCGAAGTGAAATCTCCACCATCTGTGCGGGATGCTTTGTAGTTTTCAGCCCATTTCGCAATGATGGGCGCTGCAAATGTCGAGCCGGCGCCGCGGATTGGTTCAGCTCTGGCAGCGGGGGACAGCAAGACGACGAAGATCGTGATCGCCAAAACAAAAATGCGTGAAACGCATGATATTTTTTGGAGCATAAACAGCACGGAGCGTTTCATCATTGTACCTCAGATATGATCAATTAAAGGTTCACGAAGGCTGATCGCCTTCGCTTCAAAGGAGTTTGAAACGTCTGGCTTGCTTAAAAACTATTCTTACTTTTTCAGTATCTCCGTTTCTTAAAACATTAATGACAACTCCCTGCTTCGGATTCTTATTGGGACCATCACCGAAATTGGCAGCCGCCTGTCATTCAACTGACACGTCGAGGAGATTTACATTGCTCGACTACGAAGGTCACATTCCGCAGGAGATTTAGATGTCCGACAGCGCAGGCGATACCGGCCTCAAGAACAAGGTCGCGATCGTAACCGGATCGACAAGCGGCATTGGTATGGGCATAGCACGCCGGTTGGCAGGGCAAGGGGTGAACGTCGTGATCAATGGCCTCGGTGATGCCTCTGTTATCGAGGCGGAACGGAGTGCCATTGAAACCGAATTTTCCGTGCGGTGTCTGTATTCGCCCGCGAACATGCTTTCTGGTCCCGAAATTTCCGGCATGGTACAGCTTGCAGTCGATGAGCTCGGTTCATGCGATATTCTGATCAACAATGCCGGCATTCAGCATGTGGCACCGATCGACGAGTTTCCGGACGAGAAGTGGGAAGCGATCCTGCAGATAAATCTTGTCGCTGCCTTCCATGCCATCAAGGCGGTCATTCCCCCGATGAAGGCACGCGGATGGGGCCGGATCATCAACATTGCGTCTGCACATGCCCTGGTCGCATCCCCCTACAAATCTGCCTACGTGGCCGCCAAGCACGGCATTGCCGGTCTGACGAAGACCGCCTCCCTGGAGGTGGCAACAAACCGGATAACGGTGAACGCGATCTGCCCCGGATATGTCTGGACGCCATTGGTCGAAGCGCAGATCCCAGGCACCATGGCTGCCCGCGGCATGACCAAGGAACAAGTGATCCATGACGTGCTTCTGGAAGCGCAACCCACGAAGGAATTCGTAACCATCGATCAAGTAGCGGCGCTTGCGGCGTTCCTGTGTTCGCACGACACCGCTTCAATCACTGGTGCGATCATTCCCATTGACGGTGGATGGACCGCACATTGAACAATGCTTTCGTAGCTATTCAAGGGACAGACCATATGAAAACCGACGATGTTCGCCGCGCCTATGCGATGCCTCTGACCAACCCGGCCTATCCGCCCGGACCTTATCGGTTCACGGACAGGGAATATGTCATCATCACCTATCGAACCGATATTGACGCCTTGCGGCAGGTTGTTCCCGAACCGCTTGAAATTGTCGAGCCGATCGTGAAATATGAATTCATCAAGATGCCGGATTCAACGGGTTTTGGCGATTACGTCGAGTCCGGTCAGGTTATCCCGGTGCGATTTGATGGGAAGGACGGTGTCTATGTCCACGCCATGTACCTTGATGATGATGCCCCGATCGCCGGTGGACGTGAAATATGGGGCTTCCCCAAAAAGCTTGCCTATCCCAAGCTTGTACATGAAGGCGAAGTGATCGTCGGGACCCTTCATTACGGTTCGGTGCTTTGCGCAACGGCGACCATGGGCTACAAACATCATGCAGTCGATAAAGCCGCAATTGCCAGGTCTCTCAAGCAGCCTAATTTTCTCGTCAAAATCATACCGCATGTCGACGCCACCCCGCGCATATGCGAACTGGTTCAGTATCATCTTGAAGACATTACCGTGAAAGGTGCCTGGTCAGGCCCAGCCGAACTCGAGCTTCATCGCCATGTCATTGCCGATGTCGCCCGGCTACCGGTTCTGGAAGTCATCGGTGCGGTGCATTTCCTTGCCGATCTCACCTTGGGCATGGGCAAAGTCGTTCATGATTATTTGAGCGACCCGGTTTGAATCGCCCGGTCACAAAGGAACATATCAACATGGACCAGTTGGCCGGCACTCCCAAGAACAAGGCTGTCAGTATCAAGGAGGTGCTTGATCCCTATCAGTCCGTCGCGCTTGTCTTTCAGGGCGGCGGCGCACTCGGTGCCTATCAAGCCGGGGTTTTTCAGGCATTAAGCGAGGCAGGCGTGGCCGCCAACTGGCTATCAGGTGTTTCGATCGGAGCGATAAACGCGGCGATCATTGCAGGCAATAAACCGGGAGACCAGGTGGATCGGCTAAGGAATTTCTGGGAGACGGTATCCAGCAGAAAGGTCTGGCTTTTCACACCGGAGGGCGACTACTTTCGCAAGCTGCGCAATCAGGCCAGCGCCATGATGACCATGACTTCGGGGCTACCGGGCTTTTTTGCACCGCGGGAAATGAACCCCTGGCAACAGCTTGCGGGGGCATCAGGCGCGACCAGTTTCTATGATACCAGCGAACTGGAGACCACGCTGAACCGGCTGATCGATTGGAAGGTTTTGAACGACGGACAGCAACGGCTGAGCGTCGGTGCCGTAAATGTGAGAACAGGCAACTTCCGCTATTTCGACAGTGAAATCGAAACTATCTCAGCCGAACATATTATGGCGTCTGGCGCACTTCCCCCGGCTTTTCCAGCGATCCATATCGAAAACGAATATTACTGGGATGGCGGCATTGTATCCAACACACCACTGCAATATTTGCTGGAACAGGAAGATGTTCATGATACGCTTGTCTTCCAGGTCGATCTGTTCAGCGCACGTGGGACTCTGCCCCGCGAAATGCCGGACGTGCTCGCCCGACACAAGGATATTATGTATTCGAGCCGGACACGCAACAACACGGATACATTCCGCCGGCTGCATAATCTCAAACTGAAACTGCATCAGGCCTTGCTGCGCGTGCCAGCCGAAGCGCTCACCGCTGAGGATAGGGAATTTCTTTCCTCCATGCAGGATGTGCCACAGATCAACATTGTTCACCTCATCTACCAGCAAAAACTTTATGAAGGCCATGCCAAGGATTACGAATTCTCCGGAACTTCGATGCGCGAACATTGGGATTCTGGTTATGAAGATACGCGAAAGACCCTGCGCCACCGTACCTGGCTCGAAAAACCGCCAGAGTCTGTCGGCATGACGGTGCACGATGTTCACCGCGATGACCCGAGTTAACCGATGTCGTGATGGTCGAATTTTAGCGTAGGCGACTGAGCATGGCCTGCATATTCTAAACGGGTACCGTGTAGCAACGCACGAGTCCCATTACACTTGGAAAAATGGCACTCATAGTTCGATCCGATCCGAGAACATTTCGAGATTGGCATTCTAAGATTTGCCGATTTCGTTTACTCGGGTCTGCACGCTCAATCGATCAAGCGACGCTAAGGGTAAATTAATGAATAGCAACACGCAACCCGTCTCGTGATGCCCCCCATTCCGCAAACGCGATGGTGCTATCCGTCGACCATCTCGCTGGATCGAGCAGGACACGCTCGCGACCCGCGCTTTCACGCATGATCAGTACGGGCTGGTTCTGATTGCCGGCTTTGCGCGTGAAGAAGTAGCGGTCCCCGCTCTTCTGCGGAATGCCGAGGCGCTCATAATCGTATGTCGAGGCGAGCGATCGGCGGAAGGCGTCTCGGCCGGGAAGGCTAGATAAATACTCTGTCGTGACGCTCTGCTGCGCGTCGATCCAGGCAGCGACCTCCGTGTCGGTGCGAGGATCACCTTCGAGCCAACGATACGGATCGGGCACAGACACGCCGAAATGCGTTTCGCTTACCGCATCGCGCTTTGTCTCGGGATAAACGATCGGCTGGGTATCTAGATTCGGCGACGAATCGTTCGGCGTGCTTTCATCCGCCAAACCAGTTCTCTGCGTACCCGCCAACACGGCGAACGCGCAGATTGCTTTGCTGAACCGCCGCCGGGAGATCAACGGCACCATTGTGGCCGCTCCCCGCGTTCGCGCGCACGCTCCGCTTCGCGGTTGCAGCGCATCCTGCGAACTGTCTCCACATTGTTGCGTGCGGCTTCAGCGTTGTTCCGTTGCTGCTCGGAAGCATTGAGCAGAGCGTCGTCGCGGCGGCGCTGCTGTTCAATCATGCATCTCGTATACTCCCTGCCGTGAACCGCGCCAAAACGCTCGCAGGTTCTGCTGTCTTCCTGGTGGGCTTCGCGCCCCCAATCGATTGCGGATGCGCTGCCCGCAATACCTGTGCCCATAAGCGCGGCGAGCGCCATCAAGACAGGTCGGTATCGACGGATAGAATTTTGTCTTGTCATGTACTTGGTCTCCTTTCGGCGCCGTCAGCGGCGATACCGCTAGGAAAGCAGGGCAAGATTGCGAGAACATGGGCTCGTTCAGAAAAGCGTTAGCGCGACCCAAAATCGGCACGCACGATCGTGCCGCCGCCAGGCGCGCTTAAGATCGAAACTCGCCCATCGTGCCGCTCAATTATCTGCTGCACCAGATTAAGGCCGAGCCCGCTCCCCGTCGAACGCGGTCGCAGGCGGTGGAACGGTTCGAATACACGCTCACGCTCCTCGGGCGGTATACCCGGACCATCGTCCTCCACCTCGAAGCCTGATTCCAGTACGCGCACGATGACATGACGCCCGCCATGCTCGATCGCATTCTGGACGAGATTTGTCATCGCGCGCCCGATCGCACCCGCATCACCGCGAATCGATGACACACCTTCGATCTGCACCTCAATGGTGCGTTCTGATGCAATCAGCAGCGGTGCCAGATCCGCCGCAACACCACGGGCGAGTGTCCCAAGGTCGACGCTTTCGTCGTTCCTGTCGGAATCCAGGCGCTGAATATCAAGCATCTGCTCGGCGAGATTGCTCAGTCGTGCCACATCAGCACCCAGCTTCCGCGTGGCTGGCTCAACTGCGGTGTTCACTTTTAGGCGAAGGATGGCAATGGGCGTGCGCAGTTCGTGCGCGGCAGAGGCGATGAAACGCCGCTGCCGCTCATAGCCCTCGTCAAGCCTCCGCAGGGCGTCGTTCACGGCTCGCACCAGCGGCGCAATCTCAGTTGGTACATGCTCCTCGCTCAGCCGTCGCCCACGGCGGTTTGCGTCAATCTGCTCCGCCTCCCGGGCAATCCTGGATACACCGGCGAGCGCTTTCCGAACGATCCAGGGCGTCACGAGCAGCGAAATCAGCGCCAGTGCAATGAAGATGGGAATGACAATTAAATTCGACGCAAGAAGAACGACGAGACTGACGCCCGTCAGCTTGCCATGTCCAAGAATAGTCAAGGTTCCAGCCGGAGCGACCTCTCGCCGGATGACGGCCGACAGGCGGTAAGGCGGCGACCGATCGCGCAGGTGCGCATAGGACAGATCACCCAGCCGCCCCAAAAGCGATGCATATTGCGACGGGACGCCGCCGGACGTCACGTTTCGGCCGGAATCGTCCTCGGCAACAAACCAGAGATCGGGGGATTTCTCGCGAAGCTCGGCCAGTTCTGGCGTCTCGCGAACTGAGAGATTCCCGTTCTGCTCACGGACGATCGCTCGCGCGATCACCGGCGTGATGGCTTCGTCGGTGTAGAGGCCGCCGCTGTCCATGCGAAGCGCCAAAGCCATGAAGAATGTGCATGCGATGAGCAATGTCGCGAGCTGGAAGATCAGCGGCTTGACGATCAGCGGGCGCTTCAGCGAAGTCGAACCTCGCTTCATGACAGATCTTTCAACAGGTAGCCAACCCCTTTGATCGCGTGAATCTCAACCTGTGCACTCGAATCAGTGAGCTTGCGGCGAAGACGCGAGATGTGGGAGTCGAGCGTGTTCGACTGCACCTCATCGTCAAAACCATAGACTGCCTGCTCGAGAGATTCTCTCAAGACGGTTCTCCCGCGGCGTTTCACGAGCACTGTGAGAACGCGCAACTCTCGGCGGGGTAGATCAAGCCTGACACCTCCCACGCTCGCCTCGTCATTGGTAACGTCGAACACAAGCGCGCCGACATGGATTTCCTCGCTCCCCAACTCCGCGGGTCGCCGCCGTACCGCGCGAATGCGGGCAAACATCTCGTCTACATCAAACGGCTTGATGAGATAGTCGTCAGCGCCTCGGTCGAGACCAGTAATACGGTCGATCACTTCGCCGCGCGCGCTTAATACGATGACCGGAAGACCAGGATGGTTTTCGCGCAATATCGGAAGGAGCGAAAGGCCATCTCCATCCGGCAAAGTGCGATCCAGCAGCACCAGATCATAAGATCCCGACATGGCTGCTTCCTGCGCCATCGATATGCGATCCACCTGGTCGACAACGAAGCGCTCTCGCTCAAGCGCTGTTCGCAGCGTGTTGGCGAATTCTGCCTCGTCTTCAACAATCAAAACTTTCACGGTTACACCTCAAATCGAGATATTGTGCCGGTACCCGATGCTCTCAGCTTCCCCACCGTCGCAGCTTCGTGGCACCCTTCGCCTCATACACAACTCACATTGCAGCTACCTTGCGTAACGCGACCCCTGACGCACATGTTATCGGGCCATTCTGTAGCCTTTCCTTGGTGCCCTGCTGATATTCAAAGTGGGCGTAGTTCCAGCTTTTTTTGGCACTTTCATTCTGCTGGCAGGAGGAGAGATGGCGATGATCGAATATCGGAGTTTTCGAAGGATGCGCCGATGACAGCATCCGGGATTCACCGCGTATAGAGAATCCACTCATGAATATGCCGACCAGATCAGCGATCTGCGCTTTCGCCTGCGTGTCTTTTTTGGTAGCGAACAAACTGTGGTCGTCATACATACCAAGTATCTGAAGCTGATATCAGTTCGAACAGGGCCCGCCTTCTGGGCATTGTGGAATAGCAGGTTGCCTATCATTGGTTTCGTGGCATCCAGGCGTTCTGAGCTGGAAAACTGCCCGAGCGCTGCCGCAAAGCCGCGGTGAGACGTCGGCACTCCTGCGGGCCCGCGTTTAAGAGAGCTCCCTGTGACATGAACAAACTTCCCCCGCTTTCAGCGCCAGAACCTCTTGGCATCGAGGACGTCATCCAATGCGTCCTCAGCCGATCGGATCAGCTTCGCCTTGTCGGTATGGACAATCAGTTTGTCCGCTCCGGCGAGGACACGCAAACCGTGCGCCTCCAAGACCTCGGGTCCTGTCGCCAGATCATTAAGAGCGCCGAGCTCGTCCTGCAGCGCCTCCATCGCGCCAACAAAACGCTTGTATCGCCGCACGCCTCGTTTGTCAGGGAACAGAGAACGAAAAAACTCGGCTGCATAGCGAAGCTTTTTTGCATCCTTGCGGGCCTCATGACGATGCTCGTCACCCACCGCAGACAGATCCTGCCCGTGCTTCTTGAGTTTCTTGCGCGCTTTGTCGAGCGCCTCGCCGGCAAATTCGGTTGCCGGGCACTCACGCACGTCTCTCGTCGCGGCATTCGTCAAATAATCGCCACAGTTAAGCCATTCGTTGAAATCGAGCATGAGCGCCCTCGCCCGAGAGCTGTCGAGCGCCTCAATGACATTGCCATATGCGACGGTTCTTTTCTCGGTGAGACTGTTGCGCAGCTCATCTGCCTTGGCTTTCGGCAGAAGCACATCGAGATTTCGCGCTTCCCCGAGAGTGTCCGCCAGCCACCGGAACTCGGCCGATAATCTTTTCGCCTCATCGTCATGCAACATCGGCTTGAACAGGGTGATGGCCGAGCGGAGGCGTCGGAGCGCGACACGAGCCTGATGCAGCGATTCCTCGTTTTTCCTGCTGCGCAGGATCGTCTCATTCAGACGAAACTGTCGGAAGCACGAGTGGGCGATCGCCTGAAAAGACTGGCAGGCAATGTCCCCGCGATCCAATTCGACCGGCTCGGCTTTCACGACGGCTCGCTCGGCCTCCAGCAGTTGAAACCCTCTCTCGGCCTTGGACAGGACCCCGAACTTGACAGGGACAATGCCTTCGATTTTTCGGGCCAGTGCGAACAGATCTTTCGAGTTGCCGTTCTTGAGTTCCAGTTCCAGCTCAAGGATAGGAGTTTCGCGGGCAACAGACCGTACGAATCCCCTGTCGAGTGCGACCTCGATGTTCGAACCGTTCTCCGTAACGTTCCAGATCCGCCGCTCGTTGACGACCTCGAACTTCGGCTGGACATCCTTTGTTCGTTCGCCGAACTCGTTCATCAATGGGCTTGTATAGTCGATCAGCGGGTTGTCACCGGTCACAGGCGTCTCCCATTCGCTCCGCGCGAAGATCGACGCGCTTGGACCTGTCACCTTCACGGTTTGCGTCCTGGCAGTGCCGACCTTTCGGATCCGCAGCGTGAAGCCCTCGGCAAAAAATGAATTGTCGCTAGTGTCGAAATAGGTTGAGGTCTGCTCGATCGTCTCATCCGGATCGCCGAGCAAGCCCGATGACGCAATCCGCTCAAAACTGGCGACATCAATTTCAAGTTTCAGTTCTACTTCAGTCAACTGCACGCTCCCTAATGTAACCCTTCGCGATTGAACGCATGTCAGATCGATATAGTTCATCTTCCTGTAATCGTTATGACTGTAGCAAGACCCCGAATAATCTGAGACGGAAACATGAGATGAAGCGCCGGCCAGAAGACCAAGCAACCACGACACGGACGGTATAATCATCGAACAGGCGGGCGCGCTCTGCCTTCGTATTTGTCGGTCACCTTGTTTCAGCCACGCGATCGTTGGCTGGAAAACGAAGCCACAAGACAGCAGTGACATGTTGGGACCGAGCGTGAGCAAAAACGCCTGCTGCGGATAAGGGCATCGGTGCTACGATCAGGGAAGCACAGCCTACAGTGCGAGGGACGCAGACAGCAGTTTTGCCGGTATCGCGGGGTCGTCCGCATCGGTAACGAGAAGCAGGTCCAGCGTGTCATTTTCCATGTGAGCGCTGATACCTTCCACCTTGTATGGCTGTTCGAGATGGTGCAGCGAATGCAATTGCCCATGTTTGTCAACGATCCCGATCGCGGCTCCTACGCAGCGTCCATCAAGATACGCGTCGTCGGTATCCTCCGCCACGGCACAGAACACCACGTCACCGTTCGGTAGAGCCGACGCATCGGTGAAGCAAAGGGGAACGCCCTCTATGGAACCAAGTCCCACTCTAGTGATAGTGGATGGCTCCAAGGCAACGGTATCTACACCTCGCAAAGCCTTCAGAACTGGCTCCAGCGGGTAATGGATAATCGCGTTGTCAATTTTTCTTCTGTTACCTCGCTGAAATAGCAGAAGTTCATCGCCAATTACGGCTGCTCCCTCGATGTTGAGATCGGCGAACGCTTGATGAAGCGGGCTAAGCAACGGGGCCATATCGACTTGCTCCGGTGAACGGTTGATCCCACCTTGTGGACCAAGCCCAAGGAGAATACCGCGCCCGCGGTTGGGCCTCGATGCCGATCCCAAAGCCAGCAAAGCGCCATATGAAAACCCGTCGAAGGCCGGGATGAGGACGATTGCCTCCACGTCCGGCTTTTGGCGCTTTCGCTCAGCCTTGACGTCGGGCAAGTCGCCTGCAAACAGGCTGATCAGATGTCCTGGTCCGGTGTCACCCATGGAAAACACCCCGAGGTGAAGTTCGTCATCCGCAACAACATAGATGTGCGAGCCGACGCAGACCAGACCGCTCGCGGCGCTGATATAGGACGGCTCCGTACCCGATCTCTCCGGAGAGACGTCTAGTGCTCGAAGTTCGGTCATGACGATCATCGAGCTTTGCTATCACCATGGACGCCCTGACGCCAACGGCTGAACGCGATATGTGGAGGTACTGAATCGGACTGCCCGCGGAGATTTCAGCGCTTTGATTAGACTCGAACCCACGAATTACAGATTACTGCTGCGTACAAACAGGGAAGTTATCAGCAACCCTTCCTTTGAAAATGCCAATAATAGCGGATTCTCGAATGTTGCAAGGGCCTAACATATCCTCATCGCGCTGCCCAGAGAGCACCACGCCGAAAGATCGTCTGCATTTGCGGAACAGCAAATTCTTTAGCCTGATGTCCAAGAGCGGAATAGAAAACCTTACCCTCGCCGTGCTTGCGCTTCCAAGCCACCGGCATCACCACACCGTCAATCCACCAGGCATGGTCACCCGTGAAAGTAGTCGTTGCCAGCACCTCATTGGACGGATCAACATGCATGTAGTATTGCTCCGAGCTGTACGGAAAATCCTCGATGCCCTTCATGATAGGATCATCAGGCCTTGTGATGTTTACTTTGTAATCGATGATGTTGCCCGGATGGGCTACCCACTGACCGCCAACCATGAACTGGTAATCTACGCTGTCGCGAAAACTATCGCCAGCCCCGCCATGATAGCCAGCAAGCCCCACACCGCTTTCAACCGCCGCCGTGAGGTTTTTCACTTCTTCCTTCTCGATCTTCGACATGGTCATAATTGGAACGATCAGGCTCAGATCATGAATGGACGGGTCCGCAAAGGCTTCGGTGCCATGTTCGACATAGACCTTGAAACCCTCCTGCTCCAGAATGTCCTTGACGATAACCGAACATTCTTCCGGTTCGTGCCCACTCCAGCCACCCCAAACAATCAGTGCTTCACGCATAGTTTTTTCTCCTCGCATTACCTTGCCAACTGGCCATCGACCAGAGATTCCGAAAGCGCTGCCGGACGCGCCGTCCGTGTGGTGATCGCGACAGTCTGACCACTACCGGCTGCAGTCTGGAATGCCTCCATGATTTCTAGAACATGCAAAGCCAGATCACCATTTGCGCGGTGGGGACGTTTTGAACGAATGGCATGCGCCAAATCGGCGACGCCTATCGAACGGTAATTGCCATCGGCATAGGGCGATGACAGATCCTGCACTTCAAAAGCACCACCCTTTTTGAGCAGTTGCACCTCACCGCCAAAATGATTGGGGTCCGGCACGATCAACGTGCCTTCAGTACCATAGACCTCAAGTGGCAGGTGTTTATGCCCCGCCACATCGAAACTCATCCCGACCTGCACGACAGCACCGTTTTCAAATGCCATCACACCTGCAACGTGGGTTGCTACATCAACGGGAATAAACTCGCCGTTCCTTGGTTCACTCGTGATCAGACGTTTCTTGCGTGGCGCTATTGCAAAACCCGCAACCTGCGCCACGGGACCAAGGAGATCGACAAGACCAGTGAGGTAATAAGGTCCCATGTCCAGCATGGGCCCACCACCCACCTCATAATAGAAGTCCGGGTTTGGGTGCCAACGTTCATGGCCGGGGCACATGAAGGTTGCCGTGCCGCCAACCGGTTGCCCCAGAACACCCTGATCAACCAAGGTGCGCGCCGTTTGATGACCGCCACCCAGGAACGTGTCCGGTGCAGCCCCGACCCTCAAGCCTTTAGCCTTTGCGGCATCGGCAAGCTTTTTTCCCTCGGCGAAGTTGATTCCGAGAGGTTTTTCTGAATAGGCGTGCTTGCCAGCGTCCAGTATGCGAAGGCCGACCTCCACATGAGCCTTGGGGATGGTCAGGTTAACGATAATCTCGATATCTGGATCCGCTAGTAGATCAGTGATGCTGCGTGCAGAAACTCCAAATTCTGACGCCTTGGCCTCGGCAAGTGCATGGTTAAGGTCGGCAATCCCGCGAATATCAAGGATTGGGAAGGATGCCATCGCTTTGAGATAAGCTCCCGAAATATTGCCGCAACCGATGATCCCTATACCGACCTTGTCCATTCTTTCCTCCCTTGGATTGTTCTAACTTTGCATGTCAGAGCGCCGGGCCCGTGGTGCTCCATGGCGACTCGTAAAGCTCGTGAAGTGCGACTGCCGCAGCCCCCTGCGCCCACAGTTCATCACTCGAATTATGAAAAACCAATTCAGCAACGCCCTTGAGCGATGGCGGAACGGCCGTTTCATAAGCGTCCTGAAGTGCATTGATGAAAGGCGCGCCCAACTCCAGACTGGAGCCAACAATGATGACGAGCGGTGGTGCAAACAAAGTAACTATGTTGGCAAGCGTCACGCCAACAGCGCTTCCTGCACGGATGGCAGCGTTGATCAGTTCATTGTCTTCCGCCTTCACCAGCGTCTGCGCATGTTGCATGCCGCGCCCAAGACGGATCGCTTCCGCGAAGCGTCCATCGGCAGATCTCGCCCCGAGAATGGCATTTTCCCCCGCCTGACTTGCCAGCCGCACCGTGCCCGCCGATCCCGCACTCAGCACAAGATCACCCAGATTGTGGCTGAGGCCTCCCGCTCCGCGAAACAACTGGTTGTCGTGCAGCACACCGAGGCCAAGCGTCTGTTCGAGCGAAATCAGAACCATGTCGTTAAGATCACGAGCGCTTCCAAACCAGTGATGCGCCAACGTAACAGCATGGGCATCGCTTTCGATGATCGTCGGAGCGCCAAGGCGGCGGGTCATCTCATCGGCAAAATCGACATTTATCTCGCGAAAAATTGGACTGCTGCGAATCCGCCCGGTGCGGTGTTCGATCACGCCAGGCAAACCGAGGCAGACCATATCAACGTCTTCCAACGAAAGCCCGGCATCCACGACGCAACGCCTGACGCCATCCTCCACCAGATCGGCAATCACCCCGATTGGCTGGCGGTCCACCCTGATGGGCAATGACAGCGTGGAAAGAACGTCGCCGCAAAAATCGGTGACAACAAACATCATCCGGCTGGCCGCGATCTTTGCACCAACCACCCGCGCCGCTTCCGGGTTGAGTTTGAGCATCACCCGAGGACGACCACGCACACCCTCAGTGCGGATGTCCCCCTCGTGGCGGGTGAGGATGAGTCCATCATCAAGCAGTGAGGCCGTGATGGCGGAGACTGTCGTTGTTGAAAGCTGAGTTCGCCCGCTGATCTCGATCCGTGAGATCGGGCCATGACGACGCACGGTATCGAGCACGCTGAAGCGGTTGATTGCCCGCATGAGTTCTGGGTCGGCGGTTTTCATAAGATCCTGCTGCAATGACACCAATATTGACGTTGAACACGGCGTATTTTTATCGGATAACGGATTAAATAACAGACGCTGCCTATGGTATGTCAAGCCAATATGCCAATATATCTACTGTTTTAGCTTGACATTGTACCAAGGCTAAGCTGAATTAATCCGTATAGGGGAATAATTTGTGAGGAATTTCCCCCATGGGAGGAATATGATCATGACTTATATGCACGAAGGCGCAAGCCTTCGCGACAAGCTGATTACTTTTGCCGCCACAACAAGCATGACCCTTGTGCTCGGCGCAACCAGCGCATCCGCAGCAACAGTTGTAAAGTGGATGCACGTTGAACTGGACCCGAAAGCCGTGGCCGTCTGGGAGGAGATCGCCACCGCATATGAAGCGCAGCATCCAGATGTGGATATTCAACTGCAGTTCCTCGAAAACGAAGCGTTCAAGGCGAAGCTGCCAACCCTTCTGCAGTCTGATGACGTACCCGATTTATTTTATAGTTGGGGTGGTGGAGTTTTGCAGGAACAGTCCAAGACCGGCTCCCTTCAGGATATTACGGCAGCCTTTGACGCGGATGGCGGCAAGCTGCGCAACGCTTATAATCCGGCTGCCATCACCGGCCTGAGCTTTGATGGCAAGCTCTGGGCCGTGCCTTACAGGGTCAGCCTCGTTAGCTTCTTCTACAATAAGGAGCTGTTCGCTAAGGCTGGCGTGAAGGCAGAAGACATCAAAAACTGGTCCGATCTCGGCAGCGCTGTGACAAAGATCAAGAGCGCTGGTGTGGTACCTATCGCCGGTGGTGGTGGCGAGAAGTGGCCTATCCACTTCTATTGGAGCTATCTTGTAATGCGCAACGGCGGGCAGAAAGTGTTCGAAGCCGCACGCACTGGCGAGGGCGAAGGTTTCATGGACCCAGCTATTATCAAGGCTGGCGAACAGCTTGCAGAATTCGGCAAGCTGGAGCCTTTTCAGCCGGGTTATCTTGGCGCTTCCTGGCCACAAGCACTTGGTGTATTTGGCGATGGCAAAGCAGCGATGATCCTTGGTTTCGACAATACCGAAGCCAACCAGCGCAAGAATGCCGGTGACGGCAAAGGTCTTGCGCCGGACAATATTGGCCGTTTTGCCTTTCCGGCCGTTGAAGGCGGCGCCGGTGCTGCAACCGATACACTCGGCGGCCTGAACGGCTGGGCCTTGACCAAGAAAGCCTCAAAAGAGGCGATCGACTTCGCCACCTTCCTGACAAATACCGACAACGAGAAGAAAATGGCACAGGCCGGCATGATCCTGCCAGTGGCAGTGGGTGCGGAAGCTGGTGTGACCAATCCTCTGCTGGCAGATTCGGCAAAACAGCTTGCGGCCTCCACCTGGCACCAAAACTTTTTCGACCAGACCCTGGGCGCGGCCATCGGTCGTGTGGTCAATGATGTCTCGGTGGAAATTGTTTCCGGCCAGATGACTTCGGAGGAAGGCGCCCAACAGATCCAGGACGCTTTCGAGCTGGAACAATAAGCTTGATGAGCAAGTCTCCCGTGCAATGGCTTGTGCGACCGCTGCGGGAGACTTGACCGGCCCGAACCGCAAGGCGGATCACATGACCAATACATCTATAACCACGGCGGTAGCGCCAACCATCATGAAAGCAGCAAAAAGCAGGAGAAAGCAAAGCTCGGTTGCACACGACCGAAAGTTGACCCTCCTGATTTTCCTGCCTCCGGCCCTTCTGCTGTTTACAATGTTCGTCATCCTGCCCATGGGCGAAGCCGCTTGGTACAGCCTTTATAAATGGAACGGTTACGGTACTCCTACAGAATTTGTCGGACTGCGTAATTTCCAGATTCTATTTGGCAACGCTGCCTTTTCACAGGCGCTGATCAACAACGGCTTGATCATTGTTGTATCGATCTGCATCCAAGTTCCATTGGCTATCTGGCTGGCGATGATGCTGGCGCACCGTATCCCGGGCGTCGTGGCCTTCCGCCTGATCTTCTTTCTTCCTTACGTACTGGCGGACGTCGCTGCTGGTCTGATCTGGCGCTTCGTTTATGACGGCGACTACGGCCTGTTCGCCGCTATATCCAACTTCTTCGGCTTTGCCACGCCCTATGTGTTGGCCGACCGAGATTTGGCAATCTATGCCGTGCTGGCAGTCGTCGTGTGGAAATATTTCGGATTCCATATGATGTTGTTTATTGCTGGCCTGCAGTCGGTCGACAAGAACGTGCTGGAAGCTGCTGAAATCGACGGCGCAACGGGGTGGCAGAAGTTCCGCTACGTCACATTGCCCATGCTGGGCTCGACTTTGCGCTTGTCGATCTTCTTCGCGGTCGTCGGCTCCATCCAGCTGTTCGACATGATCATGCCCCTGACCGGTGGCGGGCCTTCAAACTCCACCCAGACGATGGTGACCTTCCTCTATACTTACGGTGTCATGCGCATGCAGGTCGGTCTTGGAAGTGCTGTCGGTGTGGTGCTGTTCGTCATATGCGTCACGCTCGCATTCGGGTATAAGAGGATTTTCATGCGCCATGACTGATGCAAGCACCTCCGTCCGAATATCCATCCAGACGCGCATCTATCTTTATGCGTCGCTGACTCTGATTGCCGCTATCGTGCTGGTCCCATTGCTGACAACGGCGTTGGGCGGCTTCAAGACTCTTGGTGATCTTCGCGTCAATCCTTTCGGCCTACCGTCGGAATGGCGATGGTCGAACTATACCGGCATTCTGTTCGGCCAGAGATACTGGTTGCAGATCTTCAACTCGCTGGTCATTGCCGCTTTGACCGTATTCCTGACCGTCGTAGCCTCGTCGATGGCGGCCTTTACGTTTGCACATGTAAAGTTTTTCGGCTCATCCTTCCTGTTGAACTACTTCCTGCTCGGATTGATGTTTCCCGCAGCGACGGCAATCCTGCCGCTGTTCATTCGGATCCGGGATCTGGGTCTGCTCGATACCTATTGGGGGGTTGTGCTGCCACAGGTGGCGTTTGGCCTCGGCATGAGCATACTTCTGTTCCGCAATTACTTCCGTAACCTGCCGGAAGAACTGTTCCAGGCCGCCTTTGTTGATGGCTGCGGTTATCTGAAATTTTTTTGGCATATCTCTGTGCCGCTTTGCCGGCCGATCATTGCTACGGTGAGCATTGTGTCTTTTGTCGGCAGTTGGAACAGCTATATCCTGCCATTGATCATGCTCAACTCGGAGTCAAAATATCCCTGGCCGCTCGGCATCATGGTTTATCGGGGTGAATTCGGCACTGAATGGCAGCTTGTGCTGGCATTCATCACGATGACGATACTGCCAACGATTATCGTCTTCTTCCTCGCCCAGAAACACATCATCGCTGGCCTGACGGCTGGTGCGGTCAAATCCTGATAATTGAAGGTCGAAATGGCATCTGTCGAACTGAGAAATTTGCGCAAGACCTATGGTTCACTCGACGTGATCCACAATGTCTCCCTGGCCGTTAACGATGGTGAATTCATAGCCCTCGTTGGCCCTTCGGGCTGTGGCAAATCTACATTGCTGCGCATGATTGCGGGCCTGGAGGAGATCACCGGCGGTGATGTGATGATCGGCGGTAATGTCGTCAACGACATGACGCCACGAGAGCGCAACATCGCCATGGTGTTCCAGTCTTATGCACTTTACCCGCATATGACTGTCGCTGAAAATATGGGTTTCAATCTTAAGCTGGCAGGTGAAACCAAACCGGCCATACAGGCGCGCGTTACCGAAGCAGCCCGGATGCTTGACCTGACGGCATTTCTCGATCGCAAACCCTCGCAGCTCTCCGGCGGTCAGCGTCAGCGCGTTGCCATGGGCCGCGCGGTCGTCCGTAATCCGGCCGTCTTCCTGTTCGACGAGCCTTTGTCGAATCTGGACGCAAAACTGCGCGTGCAAATGCGCTCCGAGATCAAGACGCTACACCAGAATGTTGGCACTACGTCCATCTATGTTACCCATGACCAGATCGAAGCCATGACGCTCGCCGACCGTATTGTCGTTCTCAATCATGGCAAGATCGAGCAGGAGGGCACACCGTTGGAACTGTATAAAACCCCAGCCAATATTTTCGTTGCGGCTTTCATCGGTTCGCCGGCCATGAACCTCGTGGATGGGGTGATCGACAGCGACAATGGGAAACCGGCTGCACGTTTGAGCGATGGAACGGCGGTCGGCTTGTCGCAAGATCGTCGCATCAAGCACGGTCAGCCGGTAACCATAGGCATTCGTCCTGAACATTTCAGCACAACGTTGGCCGGAGAAACGACCTTTGCCGGAAACACGCTGCTGGTGGAACCGACCGGAGCCTACATCCATGTTGTTTTTGATCTCGCAGGCAAGCCGGTCACAGCCATTGTGGATGGAGAGCACCCGGTCAAACAGAACACGGTCTTCTCAACCGGCATCAGTCGCGAGCGCGTGCATGTCTTCGACAGAACGACAGGCCTGTCGCTATAACGCATTGCCGCTCTAAAATAGTCGTCACATAGGCCGAGGCACATCAACATTGACGGGCAGCTAACCAATCGAAAGGCACTCGTTCAATGCGATACCCAACGCAGCTCGCGGAAACGGGGTGCAAAGCGGTAAAACCGATCGCGATCCAATCTAGCAAAACATGAACAATAAAATTGAACGGCATCACGAGTGCGTCAAACTAAGAAATGTTCCATGGCTTCAAATCGGAATGCGCTATCTGTTTCCGTCCTTTTAGACGAAACCACAATCTGCATGAAACGTTCGGCTTCCAAGTTTTTCCAATCGCGGCAATTGCCAGAAACCCTTGCTTTGAAAATGCCAATATTAGTCAATTTCGAGCAATTTTGATTGTAGCCCAAATTTCCACAATCCCGATTAAAAGCCTGTTTTGTCTCTAGTGCGTATTTCGCCCCCTTGTTTGAACCGAGGCAAATTGGTCTGACTTGAGTAAATGCAACAATGGATACGCGCAAGGTTGGAAGGGTGCCGATCATTAAAAATTGGGGGACCTGAATGAGCCTTGACGGGAAAGGCAAGGCAGGAGAGTTTTCTCGGCCTTGTGTTTGTCGCCGGTCGTCACCGGCTGCATTGACGGATAGTCTGCTTACGACCGATCGAAATGGAGTGTAAATGTATTATCTCGATGATCATAGCCTCGGTTACGACCAAATCCGATGGAGTTCTTCTCCTGGAAGCCGCCTTGTGCTCGATTCCATTTATCGTCACGCCCATCTCCCGCTCGTCAATCCGCAACATTCGGATGTCATTCCGTTCTATGAGGATTACCATTTTGGCCGGTATAAGACGAAGCGGTACTCGCTGGCGGTTCCGTTTAGCATTGAGGATCTGCAGATGTCCCACGCTTTCCGCGCCGTTGATGCAGCCATGCGAGAAGCCTCTTTTTCACCCAAAATTGCTTGGGATGTCATGGACGCGAGACAAGCAAGGCTGCACGCAACCATCTGTGGAAGGGTGAACGCGGATGAAGTCAAGGAGCTGCTGCTGCGCACGGAAGATCATCTTTTGCGCACAGGCTCTATCCGCTTCCGCCTGGCTGGGCCCCTGGTGGGGGAGAAAAATACGGGACGGATTTACTTCCCGGTCTATCCTGAAAACCGCGAAGGCAATCCGATCCAGACCTTACAGATGACACTCGGGAAGCAGATTACCGATGTCTATCTGCTAGGCTACTATAATTTCCGCGATCATCTTGCTGCAAGTGAAGCCGCGGAGTTGTCTTCGATCCTTGCCAAATTCCGAGATGTGACGATCCTTGAGGGTGCTATTTCCGGATTGGTCGCTTTCGAAACACAAGACGACCTCGTCCTGTCTGGATGCGAGATTGGAAGATCCACGAATTTCTCGCAGTCCTGATGCGTCTGGAGCGCAATGCTTAATTGCCACGACAGTGCTCTATTAATTGGGCTAACTACAGGCCGCGATGGGATTCGGTTTGGTGCGGTAGGCACGTGAGCAAATGGGTGCCAACTGCCTGTGAAGTTGCGTAGTCTCGCTCGTTCGCGGGATAGTCGGCGATCAGATTGAGATAGCGCTGATTGCGTGTAGCGTCCGGCATAGAGATGCGCCATACGGCAAAGCCTTGAGCGGCAACGAATGCAGCTGCTGATTCATGCCAGGCAAAACGGCCCTACCCGCGAGTTCGCCGAGCAATAGATCAGGAGTGAGGAAGGAAAACTTTTAGGCGGTCGTGCAGTGCTTTGCATTCGAACGAGACAGTAGAGATGTTTATCGAACCTGCGCTTTATCGAAGTAGGAAAGCGAGCGGTTGCAAGGCTGTTGCCTAATTGGATTGACTGCCAGAAGATCACCTGCCGCACCCCTCAGTCACGGCATGACGCACTCGGAGTGGATTCTCCAAATGTCAAAATATAAAATCGCCCTCGTCGAGGGTCGGAGTGATGACGTCATCCACCCAGAGGTTGAAATCCGCCGAACCATCCCCGTTCTCATCGATGATGACACGGGTGATGCCAGGTTCTGCAACAAGACCAACCTCACCAGCTTTGCCAGTGAGGTTATTGTAACCAACAAATGTCAGGTCGAGGGGCTCGTCATTGGCATAGTCCCCGTAAAAGCCACTGAGATCGATCTTGTCGCCTGCAACCGAATCAAAATCGTGAATTGAGCTAACGTTCTTCCAACTGTAAGCAAAGACAAAGGTATCGGCTCCTTCGCCACCGTAAAGGTCGTCGCCGCCATCAGCATCTTCCAGGGTGTCATCGCCGGCAAGCCCAGTCAGCCTATCACGGCCGCTATTGCCGGAGAGATGATTGGCACCCTCTGAGCCTATCAGGACGTCGTCATCATAGGGGCTGCCGATCGCATTCTCGATGCCAATCAATATGTCTCCCGCCGCATCTGCACCTTGTGCGATGCCGCTATTGAGATTGACCCCTACGCCGCGCTCATTATAGGGATCGCCGGAGTATAGGACGGTATCCACACCCGCGCCGCCGTTGATGTAGTCGCCCCCCTCTCCGCCCAAGAACATATTGTCGCTGGCATTGCCAATCAGCGTATCGGCGTACTCGGTTGCATTGACGTTTTCGACGTTGCTGATCGTTTTCTCGAGGAAATCGCCGCGCAGGACAGTGCCCGCATCAAGGTCGACCGTTACGCCTCCATGTTGAAATGTCTCATCTCCGGGAAAAGTGAAAAATCCCCGAAACGTGATGGTATCGCTACCGCTGCCGCCATCAATCCGGTCGCTTCCGACATCGGGACTGAGATGGTCGTCACCCGCCGCGCCGTCGAGGACATCGTCGCCGTAACCGCCATATAGGCCATCATCGCCGGCTCCACCGCGGATGATATCATTGCCATCCTCACCATCCAGAACGACTCCCTTGTCATTTCCGATCAGTGTGTCAGCGAAATCAGTACCCAGCACCCGTTCAATATTGCGGAGAGTGTCGCCCTCGGCCTCGCCTCCGTGGCCCGTTCCGTTTTTCAGGTTAATCTGTATGCCCGCCAGCGAATTCTCATAGGTAGCTCGATCATTATCGCCCTCGCCGCCATCAATCACATCAGCGCCAGAACCACCTTCCAGGATATCATACCCGGCACCGCCAAGCAGAATGTCATCATCATCCCCGCCGTATAGTTTGTCATCGACTGCCGTTCCGATAAGCAGATCGTTGCCTTCGTCACCGCGTAGAGAACTGCCCTGCTCGTTGCTTGGCAGATAACCACCGGTCAGAGCCGTTTGTCCACTGATCAGGACGTCGTCTCCAGCGCCGCCGTACAGGCCGCCATAGCCGACGATGAGCGTGTCGTTGCCGGCGCCGCCGACGAGCAAGTCACGCTCGCCCTCATTGTTGCGGCCGCCGGTGAGCCAGTCGTTTCCCTCTCCGCCATAAAGGTCGTCAGATCCTGCGCCGCCATCCAGGAAGTCGTCCCCGCCCAAACCATTGATAGTGTCCTCTTCCGCAGTGCCAATCAGATGGTCTTCTCCTTCGGTACCGTCGATAACAGCGGCCGGAATGACTTCATCTGTAGTCGCCAGAATGGGTGAGTGCCTGAGGTGAGCTTCCCACCAACGAGGATCAGTCGGATCGGAATCCGGCAGATAGAATTCAGTCCGTTGGGAATTTCTCAACAAAGCGGCCATTACGAAGTCTCCTTGGTCAAACCTGAGGGTTACGTCGATGGGGGAGTTGTGATGCGATGTGGTGATTGTTCAAACCAGCATGTATGTGGTGATTATAAATGGACTGTCTTCCCGCTTTGACTATTATTTACTGATGGTTTTGCAGTAAGATACAAAATAATCGTCACAGCAAATACATTTTTTATTTCTACACTCTGGCAATATACTTCTAAAATTGAAGTATATTGCCAGCGTGTAGACTAAGGACGATTTAACGCAGTGGGGAACGTGGTGAATTGCCTTGATCTTCATCTTGTTCAGCTCCGATATCAGCCCCGTTAAAGTTCAAAGGCATCGGAAGTGAGTACGTTCGAAATCCCCTCCAGAGTAATCTGAAAGTCTGCAGTCTGGTCGCCGTCAAGATCGATCTGGACGAGAGTAGAATCCGAAGCCTGGACCAGATTCAACTGACCTGCCTCTCCCGTGAAAGCGCGATAGCCTGTGAATGTGAGGTCTTGCGGATCCTGATTGTTCAAGCCGTACGGACCGTAGAAATCTGTGAGATCGATCTTGTCGCCGTCGAGGGAATTGAAATCCTTGATCAGACCGCTGTCTCCATAATTGAAGACGAAAACATCCGCACCAGCACCGCCATAAAGGGAATCTCCGCCGTCGGGGTCGGTGAGAACATCATCGCCACCAGCCCCGAACACATTGTCGATGCCACCGCCCCCGGATATGCGGTTGGCCTCATCGCTTCCGGTAAGCGAATCTTCGTAAGTTGAACCGACGACATTCTCGATACTGATAATTGTGTCGCCATTGGCGTCGGCGCCATACACGGTGCTGGTTGCAAGATCAACAGTCACGCCAATTCCGAAGGAACCACCGCCACCAAAAACTTCACCATAATAGATGACCGTGTCCGAGCCGTCTCCACCGTCAATGTGATCCGCACCGTCGTCACCTGTAAACGCGTTATCCTTGGCGTCACCAATGAGAATATCGTTGAACTGCGTTGCGACTACATTTTCTATATTGGTGAAGGTATCGCCCGGATCAAAGGCACCGCCTGAAGCCGTGCCTGCCTCAAGATTGACAGTTAGCGGGCTAAAAACACCGCTATAGGAGCGAAGCAACATCGTATCTGAACCATCGCCCCCGTCGAAATGATCAGCGCCAGCCCCGCCGGTGAAACGGTCGTCACCGGCGTCGCCGCGCAGAACGTCATCACCCGCACCACCATCCAGTTGATCATTGCCACCACCACCGGACAGATTGTCATTGCCGACAAAGCCCAGGAGGAGATTGTTGCCGGCATCGCCAATGAGCGTGTCGGAGAAGTCGCTGCCGCGAACATATTCGATGTTACGGAAAATGTCGCCTTCTGCAACGCCGCCTCGACCTAGGCCTGTTTGCAGATCGATGGTCACACCGGTATCTGCGGTTCGATAGTCCGCATAATCCCATCCATCGCCGCCGTCCATGAAATCAGCACCGGCATCGCCATACAGAATATCCTGTTCATTGCCGCCGAAAAGCACATCATTGCCGACGCCACCGTACAGCCTATCGCTCAGACCGCTGCCGATCAGCGTATCGTCGCCCGCGTCACCGTAAACGGTGTCGCCATCGGTATTGCCGGAAACACTGCCGCTTATGGGTCCGCCACCGCTTATGAGGATGTCGTCTCCGTCTCCGCCGTGAAGCAAATCGTTGCCGTATCCGGATGTAAGAACGTCATTGCCCGAACCGCCGGACAGAGAATCTTGCCACAATCCATCACCAACAGCGGTATTGAGCCAATCATCACCGTCGCCACCATCAAGGACATCTGACCCACCGCCGCCATTCAGAACGTCGTCGCCATCATGCCCGAACATGCTATCGCGGCCACCATATCCGTTGATGCGGTCATCACCATCCGTTCCGTTTAGAACGTCATCCCCTTGCGTTCCGTCGATGACCGCAAGGGGAACCGTATCTTGTCTCGTCGAGACAAAGACCCCGTTCGAAAAAGAAACCCCTGGCTTATTCGCCTCAATGTCCATCGCAACCTCCCGCGGTTTCCGGTTCAACTCCGGATGACGCATTAAACTGGCTCAAAAGTAGTACTGCAAGCATTAAATCAATATAGCGTAAATATTGATTGAAACAGTTTACTAAACCAAGGAAGAAATATACTGAAAACTTGCGTACAATTTAAGGATAGATTCAAAATAATATTGTTTAATTCTACTGCAAGGATAATCAATATGAAAAACCCAATAAGGGGTTTTGTCCTGCACCGCGCAATCTTTTGACCGCCAGAACGAAGGCTGGCCAGATCACGACAAGGATTATGGGTACACGTACCAGACCCAAACCTCTCGAAAGAAGAAAACTACCGGGAGTCTTCAAGGATGTTTAAACAGTCGCAGATTCCCGGATATTGACACGTCTCATGTTAAACCACTCTAAGATGATAGGAGTTGATCTAAGACACCGGACAAGAACATCGTGCGCTCAACCGGTACAGAGTGAAGTTTCCAACGCAAACCCACCATAGGCCGAGGTACCCATCACACCTGATATCGCCACAAATACACCCCCTGTGCGTGGTCTTCTCGGTCGCTGGTTCGTGTCGAATGCCTTGCTGGCCGCTCCCAGGCTGCCGCCCCGGTTGCTTTTGCTCTCTTGGCGTTACCTCTGACTGGCGACGCTAAAAGCGGGGCAGCCATCGTCATGGCAATGACTGCTGCACAAGTGTTAGGCGCGGTACCCGTCGCTCGACTCGGCCGTACCTATAGCGCTGTTGCACACCTGAAACTCCTGATCGTCATCCGGGCGCTTGCTTTTTCCACCATTGCTTTTCTGGCCGCCTGGAAAGCCCCCTTCGTCCTGATGGTCATCGCGGGGGCTGCGCGGGTTTCGTCAACGGAGCGGCCAGCGGCTACATGCGCGCTATCCTGAACTACATCACCCGCCCCGAACGCTTGCTCAAATCTCTGGGCATCGCCGCGACCCTCAACGAGGTAGCGTTTGTAGCAGCACCTGTCGCGGCGTCGCTCCTGGGTTCTATGTCCCTCCTCTTGCTATCGCCACATCAATTTCTGGTCACGTATCAAACCGGCGCATGCCACTGACGGACCAAAGAGAAGAGTGCGTCCGAGAGAATGGATTTCGTTGGTGCCGCATAAAACCAGTTATTTACATCCCTGTTGATTGGAAGATCGGCTTTTTGTGTTATCGTTAAAAAAGGATAACGACCAACTCAAGCCAGCACCAGTTGTGTGCACAGCCAGATGCGGGATATCAAAATGATCACTTTCAAGCTGAACGGTCAGGAACGAACTTTCGACGGAGATCCCGATACTCCGTTGCTCTGGGTCCTGCGCGATTTCGAAAAACTCACCGGCACCAAATATGGTTGCGGCATAGCCCAGTGCGGCGCCTGCACCGTTCATCTGGACGGCACGACGCGCCGCAGTTGCATTACGCCGATTGCAACTGTTGAGGGATCAGAGGTTGTTACCATCGAGGGCATCGAAGGCAAGGAGGCTGAAGCCATTCAGAAAGCCTGGGTCGCGATCGACGTGCCGCAATGCGGCTATTGCCAGTCCGGGCAGATCATGTCTGCCGTGTCGCTGCTGCAGATGACGCCAAAGCCGACTGACGATGATATCGACGGGGCGATGGCGGGCAATATCTGCCGCTGCGCGACCTACCACCGCATCCGGCAGGCGATTCACAATGCTGCCGATACGATGGAGGGTTGAGCCATGACCTTGCACACGATCACAAGCACACGCCGCTCCTTTCTGGCAAGCGCTGGCCTCGTCATAGGTTTCACCCTCGCGCCCAGAATGTTCTCGGCGGGGGCGTCGCAAGGTGTCCAGGCGGGCGGCGACAGCGCATTGTCGCAGATGAATGCCTTCGTCAAGATCGGCGCCGATGACACGGTGACGGTTTTGTCCAAACATATCGAATTTGGTCAGGGCCCGTTTACCGGCCTTGCCACCATCGTGGCGGAAGAGCTTGACGCCGACTGGAGCCAGATGCGGGCCGTTCACTCCCCAGCGGATGACAAGGTCTATGCCAATCTCATGTTTGGCTTGCAGGGCACTGGCGGCTCCACATCGATTGCCAATTCCTACGAGCAGCTTCGCAAGGCCGGCGCCACGGCACGGGCCATGCTGGTCGCTGCCGCCGCAGAGGAGTGGAAGGTCCCGGCCAGCGAGATCACGGTCGAGAAAGGCCGCATCAAACACGCGGCGTCGTCTAAGGAAAGCGGTTTTGGCGCATTCGCCGGCAAAGCCGCGGCCCACACGCCGCCTGCCGAACCCAAGCTGAAGGATCCCAAGGATTTCGTCCTCATCGGACAGGAGCTTCCGAAGCTCGATACGGTCAGCAAGACCAATGGCAAGGCCGTTTTCACGCTCGATGTGAGCGCGGACAATATATTGTATGCAACAGTCGCCCATCCGGAACATTTCGGAGCAACAGTAAAATCCTTTGACGATGCGGAAGCCCGGAAAGTGCGGGGAGTCGTTGACATCAAACAAATCCCTCAGGGTGTCGCCGTCTATGCGGAAAACACCTTTGCAGCACTCAAGGGCCGTGCGGCGCTCACAATCGAATGGGACCTTGCCAAGGCAGAGACCCGCTCAAGCGAGCAGCTTACGGCGGATTATGAAAAACTCTTCGCCGAGAAGGGTCTTCAGGCGACCAATAATGGCGATGTCGACAAGGCCTTCACCGGCCAGGGCGTGCAGAGTCTGGAAGCCGTGCTTGCATTCCCCTTCCTCGCCCATGCCCCGATGGAACCGCTCGATGCCGTTTTCATCAGGGCTGCCGACGGCTCTGTCGACGTCTATACCGGCGCGCAATTCCCGGGAATGGACAAAAGCACAGCTGCCAAGGTTCTCGGGCTGGACCCGGAAAAAGTACGGGTGAACACCCAGATTACCGGCGGCAGTTTCGGTCGGAAAGCCCAGTTCGGCTCGCCCTATATGCAGGAAGCTGCGGCGGTTTTTGCAGCCACCGACGGCAGCCGCCCCCTCAAGCACATGTGGACGCGCGAAGACGACATTCGCGGCGGTTATTACCGGCCGATGTATGTCCACAAGATGCGCGGCGCAATGGATGCTGACGGCAAGATCGTCGGCTGGGATCAGACCATCGTCGGTCAATCCATCATGGCCAAGGCTGATCTCGACGAGACTTCGGTCGAAGGGGCTTCCAACCTGCCCTATGACATACCCAATTTGCGTGTCATGTCGCATAACACCACGCTTGTGGTGCCACCGCTCTGGTGGCGCTCGGTCGGCCATACCCATACGGGATTCGCCGTTGAAACATTCGTTGACGAACTGCTCGAAAAGGTGGGCAAAGACCCCGTCGAAGGGCGATTGGCCCTCCTGACCAAAGAACCCCGGCATATGGCGACATTGAAGAAGGTTGCCGAGATGGCTGCCTGGGGTTCCCCTTCCCCGGAAGGACGCCAGCGCGGTGTTGCCGTCGTCAAGAGCTTCGGCAGCTATGTGGCCCAAATCGTCGAAGTGTCGATCGGCGAAGATGGTTCTCCCCGGGTGCATAAAGTGTGGTGCGCCGTCGATTGCGGTATCGCGATCAATCCCAATGTCATCAAGGCCCAGATGGAGGGCGGCATTGGATACGGCCTTGGCGCTGTCCTGTTCGATGCCATAACGCTTGCTCAGGGCGGAAAGATCATCCAGTCGAACTTTCACGACTATCGCTCGTTGCGCATCAATGAGATGCCGGTTGTCGACGTCGCGATCATCCCATCAGCCGAACCGCCGACCGGTGTCGGCGAGCCCGGTGTTCCCCCCGTGGGTCCGGCGGTCGCCAATGCCTGGCGGCGGTTGACCAACAGCCCGGTACGGCGTTTGCCGATCGTCAATGTTCTTTCCGCTTAAGGGGACGCAGGATGATACGAAGCATTACGTTCACCTCGATATCTGTGTGCCTTGTCCTCAATGCGGTCATTGCTGTTTCCAACATTTCGTTCGCGCAGGACAAGGTTGCTCCTGTGTCTGCCGATTTGAAACCGGCATCCACCTTTCAATCGATCTCCAACGAAAAACAGCGCTCGGTTGCGCTTTTCGAAGAGGCCGGCAAGGTCATCCAGCACCCCCGCTGCGTCAATTGCCACCCGGCAGCCGACAGGCCACTGCAGAACATCTCCATGCATCCGCATCAGCCTCCGGTTACCCGCGGTGAAGGAGGTATGGGTGTTCCGGGAATGATGTGCACCACCTGCCATAGCTCGGAGAATGTTACGGTCATCGGGCAAGCGGAAACACTTAAAAGCATCCCCGGCAATCCAAACTGGCATCTGGCGCCGATCGAAATGGCCTGGGAAGGCAAGTCTTTGGGCGCCATCTGCACGCAGATAAAAGATCCGCAGCGCAATGGCGGCAAATCGCTCGACGAAATCGTCGAACATATGGCCCATGACGATCTGGTCGGCTGGGGCTGGAAGCCTGGCGAAGGCCGTGAACCGGTCCCGGGAACTCAGGAAGCATTCGGAGAATTGATTAAGGCATGGGTTCAGACCGGCGCAGCGTGTCCGCTGTAGTATCCAATTGCGAGGAGGGATTTGCGTTTTGCAGCCGATTCATCAGACAGTGGCTTAAAGTTCTGGCGAAGCAGCACCGTCGCAAGGTGCTTAAACGGCCGTCCGTAATGCTATTTTTGTGGCTAGTTTCAGCGGTTATACGAAACTGAAATTGCTGCTGAAGCGGTCGCAGCCATGGCTAATGGTTTTGATCGCTATTTGCGCCCAGGGGAAAGTCTCCATTTTTCGACATCGGCTTCCTTGCGGAGGTAGGGAGCTGGTCTCAATTTATCAGATGCTGACGAGCAATCATCTGGAACATACCACTTATGGCCCAGTTTGGCTGGCCTCTCCATCAAGCAACCCGCCCGCTGCAATGATTGCTTCCGGTGTGTCTACGTCGTGGATGGCTGCATTTCCGATCTCCACCTCAATTACATCAGGCTCGAAGGCATCCAATATTTGTCGGGCGCCGAAATCGCCTTTCAATGTGGTCAGCCTTTCGTAGAACGTTGAGGGCAGGATGATCGGGTGACCTGGCACCCTTCCCGATACAGCCCGAACAATGAAGTTGCCCTTGTTCTCTCGAAATATCGTGATCAGTCTATTCAAATGTTCAGTTTCCACTTTCGGCATATCGGCAAGCAAGACTATTGCGCCGGCGGCGGAACTTACGTGTTCTTCGGAAATTCCAGCCGCAATAGAGCTGGCTATACCTACCGAAAAGTCCGGGTTATGGACAACATGGGCGCCCATGCCATCAATGCAACTCTCTATATCTTCCCGCTTATAGCCTGTGACAATCGTAACGGACGACGACATGCTTGCCATTGCGATTGCAACCGTTCGTTTAATTAGCGGGGTGCCATCAAACTTTGCCAGCAATTTATGACTATGATTGCGCATTCTGGTTGCCTGACCGGCTGCCAGTATAACTGCCGCGATGGTAAGCTCGGTTAACTCCATAGCTCAGTGTACCTGAAAAAATCTCCGCATTGAATGGAATTGAACGCACGACCTACGACTGTGTGTAAACGGGGAAGTTGTCAGCAATCCTTTCTTGAAAATGCCGATAATATGCCATTTTCGACCGTTTTTGATCGGTTCCTCAAAGTCTACAATGGCCTTAAAGTTCGCATGCGGCCAAGTATCTTACGCCAGCGATGCCTGGCAGCGCCGCACGTGCAATCTTCTTGATCTAACTTTTACGGAGCAGTTTGGCGGGCATTTGAGTTTTTATCTGTGATTGTTCATCGCTGTGACGGATCTTGATTGGACCACCCGTCAGGCACCGTTAACCCTGTGCTATGGTTTGCCGCACCTTGGGAGGGGATGATGAATGCAAATAGAACGCCACAATCTATGATCTTAAAGAGCTCAAGAGCTCAAGAGTTCGTTCGTCAGATATCAGAGCGAATTCTAGCAAGGGTATCTTCGGTGAGGTCAAAATTCGTATGGAAAGCACGGGCCACAACTGTCTATATGGCAACGCAACGAAACAATGATGCCCGGCCATTTTGCTAGTATAAGGAATTTGCTTCCCCATCAGGACCAACAGGAATGGGCATCCAATGGGTAATTTTACCATGCCCTTTCGAGCCCATAAGGAGCTCCTCACCCAACTTTTGATTGTCGTACATAGGTATCACCCATATATCGCAAAATATTGAATCTGTTGCGCGGAATCCTGTGCCATCATCACGCATGATCCAGAGATCAACGGCAGTTCCATCAGTCGGCGCCGTCTCGATGGGTCTCCATTCGGTCATATCTCCATCCTTCGCTCCTGTGCAGTGCCCTAAAATTTCCGACGGAACAGAATCTCGCCTTTGCCCAAGACCGCATTGTCGCCGCCATATCTGCCCGGTCTATCCCCCAGCAATGGCCGGTTCATAATTTTCTCACGCATGAGAAACCGGTCAAATAGGCTGGAGAAGGCGATATCCGGTTCTCCGCATGGCACGAAGGTTGGCGAAAGTTCGGTGGGGTGGCGGTCAAACAGAATCGAACCACGTTTCATCAAATAGCCGGGAACAGCCCCAACACGTCCGGCAATGGCAATTGTTCCGGCAATCATGCGGTATCCAGCATAGCCACCGCAGCCTTTACCTATTGCGATGATACCGCGCCGCAGACGGTCACCCGCATAATCCGACGCCTTGCCGCGTACGATCAGCAATCCGCCACTCATTCCGACCATTTCGCCTGCAAGTGGCCCACCCAGATAGCTTCCCGTATTGCCCTTGATCTCTATGCGACCATCAATCATGCCTGAACCTGCATGATCGTCGGCACTACCTTGGATAGTCAGGGAGCCTCCCGACATTTTCCTGCCTGCCTCCCTGCCGACATCGCCATCCACACGAATCGATCCTGCTGTCAGCCCGGCACCAACTCTATCGAAACGTTTGGTACTCCCTTCAAAAACGATCGAATGTAAATCGGTGCCTGAAACATTGAATACATCGCCGACCATAACCGGGTGAGAACTGGTTCCAATTCGCAGCTTCGCAATTTGAACCTGAGAGAGTCCGGCAAGCCTCGAAGGTGTCAGCGGTGAAAGGTCAAGGCGCTCTTCCGGCTCGGAGAGAATTGCGAAGGTAAGCGCTTTCATGGGAGCAAATCCTTCAGATGATAATGAAATTTCCCAAGCTTGCCGCCGTAATTTCCCGCACTGATCCGCAGAGCGCCCTTTTTCGGGCCAAGCGAAATGGCGGCTTTTATGCCGGCCCGCATGGCGGCCGCAACAGTCTCCTCTGTTTCACCATCGATAACGACTTCCAGAACCGAATTGATCTCAGGCGTAAGTGCACTGTCGACTACACCGCGCAATGTCGGGGCGAAGGCTTCGTTGGTCGAGGCCATCACGCCCTTATATTTAGCGCCGATCTTGGAGCCCGATCGGACAACGCCGCCTGGAAATGGCATGATCGCCCCGGGGATTCTCGCGATGGCTGCCACGGCATGCTCGGCCGCATTCAGCGCCTTTTCGCTGTCGGCAGCGAGAAACAGCAAATTGCCGCCCCCGACTGCAAGCTTACTGAGACCTGTGGTGGCTTCGCAAAGAAATTCTCCATCCATGACGGGAACACGCCAATAGTGTTTTCCGCCGAATTTCTTCGATATCTGCCAACCGTCGCCGAAATACCGCAACGCATTGCCGAGATTGAGGGACGCCGTGCCTTCAAGATCGGCGAAACAGGCGCTGCCAGGCGAGGTCAGCACGCATTGGCCGAGACGGTTTTTCAACTGTTTTTGCAATTCATCCGTACCCATGGCGAAGATCATCACCCGGCAGCCGGGGCGGCCATCAGGCGTTTGCGACGCTGGCAACTCCACATCGATCGCTGCCTCGCAACCGCACCCGATTACCGAAGTTGCAAAGCCGGTCATGGTGATGGCCGCCTGCCGTGCCCATTTCAGCGAGGGCGCCGTAATGATGATGGCGGTCGCACGCATGCCAAAGGCTTCGGCAAATGTATCGTCTATCAGAACACCATTGCGGATCAGCTGTTGCATGGAACCTCTCCGAATGGTTCGTCCCTCTGGATGGAGGAGTCAGGGAAAGTGAACCAATCAAGCGGCAGGCCATAGCGCTCCTCGTGGTATGCCTTCATGCGTTTCACGATTGCCTTATCGGCCGGGGGATTGAGCCGCAGAGTCTTGCCCCAACGATAATTGGTTACTTTTCCGTTCTTGACCACAAGGTCGCCGTTCTTGAACACCAGTGCTGCTTCCCGGAACATTTTGGCCACGTCCCTGCCCTTGCGGTAGACGGCGATATCTGCAATCGCGCCGGCGCCGAGATGACCTCGATCTTTCAGGCCCAGCAGTTTGGCTGGTGCAGCGCGTGTCATTATGGCAATCTCATCAAATGTGTATTCCCGCCGGATTGATGCGAGTGTCGTTAATTCCAGCGCGCTTGCATTCAGCTTGGCGGATTGCTCATCACGGGCTGCACTGCTCATCAGCAGCTCGAACAATTCCGGATAGGCCGTGAAGGGAGCACCGTTTGGATGGTCCGTGGTAAAGAATACCCGCCAAGGGTCATTGATCAGCAGAAAAAGTTCAAGACCGATGGCCCATTGTAACGAGCCATAATAATCCTGCTTATAGCGATAGGGAACAATTCCACCACCGCCATTGCCATCCCCATCGAAGATGACGAACTTCTTCGGGCTCGCATTGCCTATGGCTGAAAACTGCCGCATGACATCGGACGATATGGTGACGGTCTGCCCGAACATGACCTGACCAATGTCAATTGTCACGTCGCGATTGCCATTGACGGCCGCGGCCAGGCGTGACGCTTCCGATGAAAATTTCCGCTTCCCTTCGGTCCCGTAGCTGTAGAACTGCAAATGGGCCAGATGAAGCGGTATGCCTTCACTGGCTTCGATGGTCGCCGCAGCCGTATCGGCACTCCCCGCAATGCCCAAATTATTGGCGTGCACATGCAGTGGATGGGGAATGCCCAGGCGCGTTACCGAAGCTTGAAGCGATTTGACGATCTTGCGTGAAGTCACACCATATTCGGGGACCTCATCGTCCAGGGAAAACGATCTGACATTCTCCTTGAAGGCCGCTGCTGCTCCAGCATTTATGACCTTTACCCCTAGAGCGCAGCTGGAGCCGACAATCCATGCCACATAATCATCCAGCATTGCTGACGATGTGTTGTCCCGGAGCAGTGAAAGACTGAAATCATCATTTCCGAGTATTGCCAGTGTTGCCTTGTCTATGATGGGAATATCGGCGAGCTCAAGATGCGTATGCAGCGCTGAAGAAGGTGCCATTGCAGGCTCAACGACCGTCGTAAATCCCATCTGCGCATAAAGGCATCCAGTTCGAAACGTCGACCATCCGGCATTGGAAAGCGGCGTAGCTGCCGGCCGCCTCTGGTGTGCGGCGTGATGCTCTGGCAAAAGCAGCCGGGCAGTATTCACATTGCCGCCACCGATATGCGAATGAATGTCTATGGCTCCCGCCATGACAATGCACTGCGAGACATCATGCGTTTGATCTGCAGTTTCACCCGGTGGCGCATTGATCAACAGCCCATCCCTGATCCAGATATCCCGAGTGCGGGTTTTTCCGTTTACGGGATCGATAACTTCCCCACCTGTCAGTTTAATCAGCATACAAGAGCCTTTCGTCCTGGCAGAGCCACAGCCAATTGTCTGACAACACTAGACAGGCTGGGCAATTGCGACGGCTCAGCGGCTTGCACCGCGCGGAACGTGCCGGTCCTGCTGGAATAACAAACTCCGTCATGATCGAGCCCGGCCTGGCCGACAGCGATTGTCACCGCTGTCCCCTGCACCGGGACCGCCGTTCTCTCCAGTGCAATCAAAGACAATCGCGTGCCCTTGGAAGGCGGCTGGCCGCCTCTCGTAGACATCCAGACATGAAGATCGGGCTCCTTGTCCCGGATCATGCGCTGAATGTCCCATCTTACTGGGTCATAGCTTGGGAGGCTATCGGTGAATCCTGTTCTGGGTGGAAATCCCGTCATCCATAATGATGTCAACGCCATTCCCCAGGCAGCTTCATCAGCGGGCAGAAACACACTGCTGGCACGGCCCTTCTTGTTCAGGTCCGCAACCATTTCCTGTAGCATGATCAGGTCAGGCATCTGCCCGGATGCACCAGAGAAAACGAAAACCGGGAACCGGGCCGCCGAAAGGCTTTTCAGCAGCCGATCAATGTTCGTCAAGGAGGAGAGTGTCTGCCGTCCCTGCAGGGTCGCGCGCACAACAGCAAGGACATTACCCAGAGAAAGGTCGTCTCCGCCAACCTGCACTGCCCTCACCGCCAGTTTCGGGGCGCCGGAATATTCACTGCCGCGAATGTGAAACCAGCTGCGTTTTTTGAGTTTATCCGAACGGGGTTGCGTACTTGCCCAGTCCAGCAAAAGTCCGCCATGGTGCGGAGGAATATCGCCCACGAGCACGATAACGTCCGAACGGTTACGTGCTTCACCCGCCGTGGTAAACATGCCACCATGATCGGTGAACAGAGCAACTTCCCTTGACAGGGTCTGACCCAGAGGATGGTCATAAGGAGCGCCGACACGCTCGGCCAGCGCAATGGCGCTGCGTGTGCCGTGTACATCAGCATCAATGGTAAAAACCGGACAGCGGCTGGCTTTCAGGAGGCCGCTAGCCTTCCGAACAGCATCCATCAATGATACCGGCTGGCTGCCAATCCATGCAACCGACATGTTCCGCTACTTTCTGGTGCCTGGCTAAAACCTTATCTGGTTTTTTGCGAATGTGAACCCTGCCTGTACAGAAAATCTGCGAATTAGTCGTACTTGACATAGGCAAAGCGCTGATCGGCAGGAGGCGTGCCTTCAAGGGCTCCCCCTTCTTTGCCTGGTTGCCATTGCACAACCGCCTCGATCTTCATCGCAAGTTCAAAATCCTTGTCGGTGATGCCCTTGGCCTCGTGATTTTGCAAAAGTACTTCAACCCAGGCATAGGATGCCTTCAGATCGGGGTGATGCCAGGCGGCTTCTGCAAGATGACCAACTGTATTGATCACCATGAGCGTGGATTTCCAGCTATGAGTCTTATACTTTCTGCGTATCCAACCATTCTCGTAACGCCAACGCGGCAGATCCCTTGCAAGACGCGCCATAATCTCGCTTTCGGAATAAACTGTTTCCTTGGGGCCTAAACTGTCTGTTTCTTTCGTCATCGTCGATCCTCCCGATTGTTCGTTCAACACACTTGCACCTTGTTGGAAAGACGATATCATATATTGCAGGGCCCGATTTTGAGATTGTGTAAATTAAGCAAATGTCGGAATCCGTCACGATCAAAGTCCCTGCCCGTCTTCATCTCGGCTTCCTCGATATTCCGCGCGCGAGCGGTGACCGCTTTGGCAGTGTTGGCTTGCCTATAGAGGATATCGCCACCGTTGTGACCATTGCGCGGGCGTCAAAGCCGGAAATTCACGGTGCCGAGGCGATCCGGGTGGCACAGCACATGACAACATTTTGCAATCATCTTGGCATAGCGGCTCATCATCATGTAATAGTCCATCGTACCATCCCCAGTCATATCGGATTGGGGTCTGGCACCCAAATTGCGCTTGCCATTTCGGCTGCACTGCGCACGTTGCACCATTTCGAACCCGATATCGTGAACGATGCAATACTGCTCGGGCGCGGTTCACGTTCGGGAATAGGAATTGCAGCTTTCAATGAAGGGGGCGTCATCATCGACGCAGGCAGGGGACATGGAAGCGCAGCGCCAACAGTCATCTCCCGCATTGCCTTCCCCGAAACATGGCGGGTCATTCTCGTATTCGACACCTCGACGCAGGGTATTCACGGCCAGGAGGAAATCGAAGCATTCAAGGCGCTCCCTCCGTTTCCCGTGGAGATATCAGCTTTGATCTGTCGCCATGTCGTCATGAGTTTAATGCCCGCGCTGATGGAAAGGAACCTTCCACTTTTCGGACAGGCCGTTCAGGCCATTCAGGATGAAATCGGAAGATATTTCGCTCCTGCGCAGGGTGGCATCTTTACCAGCAGAAGTGTTGAAGCCACAATTCGCCGGCTGGCACAGGCTGGTGCAACCGGGATTGGTCAAAGCTCGTGGGGGCCGACAGGTTTTGCCTTTGCCGCTTCGCAGAAGCAAGCAGAGCATATCGTAAACAGCATCACTCCCGACGCCGGGGCAAAAATCCAGATCGTGGCGGGCAGAAATGCGGGCGCCGAGATAACCCATACGCTCTTGAACCTCGCCAGAGCCTAAGATGTAAACTGACCCTGAACCATGGGCACCACCATTGTTAAGGAACGGAAAATTGAGCCGCAAAACCATCCTCCACATGCTGACACCTCTCCGGCAAATGAGCCCATTTGACGTCAATATGGCGCTCGACGCAGGTTATGACTCAGTGATGGCCTATACCGATGTTACTCTTGCTGATGTCGGAAATCTTGTTCAGGACGCTATCTTCTCCCGTCCTCCCGATGCCGGCGTCGCGACAGGCATATTTTTAGCCGGCAAAGATGCGCCGGTGGCGCTCGACATGCTCAACGCGGCAAGAAAAGCAATGGTTCCGCCCTTTGCCATCTCGGTGTTTGCCGATCCAGCTGGGTCCTTTACCACCGCAGCAGCTATGGTTGCCAAGGTTGAAAAAGCGCTGGCGAAATATCATGACCGCAAATTGAAAGACACAAGAATTGCGATCTTTGGTGCAACTGGCGTTGTCGGATACTGTACAGCCGTTATCGCGGCGGAACACGGTGCAAAGGTCACGATCGTTGGGCACGATGGAATGGAACGCGTGAAGACGCTCGCCGCCTCCATGAAAGCCAGGTTCAATGTCACAGTGGATCCAGTCGACGGTTCGACGGAGCCCCATAAGAAATCAATCCTGCAGGAGGCGCAAGTCGTCTTGGCGGCGGCAAAGGCTGGTGTGCAAGTCCTATCAATGACGCAGTTGAAGGCAGCAACTGCGCTTCTTGTGGCGGCAGATGTAAATGCTGTCCCTCCGGCAGGCATTGAAGGCCTGAAGGTCAACGCAAATGGCGAGCCACTCAATGCGACCAATGCCGTCGGCATTGGTGCACTCTCGATCGGCAACATCAAATACAAGACTCAAGCTGGTTTGTTCGAACAGATGATCAGGGCGAAGAAACCTGTCATCTATGATTTCCGGGATGCGTTCACCCTTGCTCGCGATCTTGCCAAATAGCGCGGTTCTGATTGCCGCTGTTTCGGGACGTGCTCTGGCTGCAGCAGCGCGGCGAGCGGGGCTGCGGCCTTTGGTGGCCGATCTCTTCAACGACAGCGATACTCTGGCTCTTGCCGAGCGGGCGATCAAGCTTTCTGGAAGCTTGCAGGATGGAATCGGGGAAGTGGCGCTTCTTGAAGCGTTGAAAGAACTGGCGGGCGACGAAATGCCGGTTGCACTCATCTACGGTTCCGGATTCGAGGCTAACCCGGGCGTGATCGAAGCGATATCGCGCAGATTTGCCGTTGCCGGAAACAGTGCGCAGACCATCCGAGCGGTAAAAGATCCGGTCAATCTGCAACGGTTATGCCGCCAAATCGGCATTCCGCATCCGGCAATTGCTTTTGAAGCTCCCAACGATCTGAAAAATTGGCTGGTAAAGCGCTCAGGCGCCGCAGGCGGCTCTCATGTCAGGCAGGCGTGCGACAGCTCCATCGGTCGGCAGCATTACTATCAGCGATTTATATCCGGCAGAAACCTTTCGGCATTGTTTCTGGCTGATCGCAAAAGAGCCAACATGATCGGGTTCAGCCGCCAATGGGTCTCTCCAACCAGTCAAACTCCCTTTCGGTATGGTGGGGCGGTCCGGCTCGGCCGTTACGACAGAAAAAAAGCGGCTCTGATTGAAACCTGGCTCAATGCCCTGGTTGAGATAACCGGTCTCGTTGGATTGTGCAGCGCCGACTTCATCGATGATCGGGATTTGCATCTCATTGAAATCAATCCGCGCCCGGGAGCAACGCTTGATATTTTCGACTGTGAAGAGACGCCGCTCCTTTTGGAGCATATGCGCGCGACGATTGGATCGGATATTCAGATTCCGTCCTATGCAGGTTCCAGTGCATCGGGGATCGCCTATGCCGACAAGGCGTTAGGATCGTTTCCCGATGTCAACTGGCCAGTTTTCACGGCCGATCATCAGATATCGGGGACCGCACTGCAGGCGGGCGATCCCATTTGTACAGTCTTTGCCACGGCTCCCTCCGCTTCTGCAGCGATGAAAGCCGTGAAGGACCGCATCAAACAGATTGCGGTTAACTGGAGGGAGGAATATCGATGAAAAATGGCCATGCCTATTTGAATCACAGCGCGCAACAGCTGACCATCAGGATGATTGAGGACGCTTCTAGGCTGGGTATTTTACATAGCCGCGGCAGTCTCGGCGAGCAGCTGATAGATGCGGGGGCAAACTGCCAAGGTGGCATTGAGGCCGGGTTGCGTATTATCGAAATCTGTTTGGGCGGGCTCGGCACGGTATCAACGGTGATGAACAATGACCCGTGGCCGTACGCTCTTACAGTGCGCTCGTCACAACCCGTCCTTGCATGCCTTGCGAGCCAGTATGCGGGGTGGAATCTCTCGCATGAAGAATATTTCGCCATGGGTTCTGGTCCGGCGCGTGCACTGGCGCGTGTCGAGCCACTATTCCGGGAAATCGATTATCGCGAACCCGATGCAAAAGCTTCGGTTGTCATCCTGGAGACGGCAAAACCCCCACCCCCTGCTGTTGTCGACAAGGTTTCCAAGGCAACGGGCATTGCCCCCGATGGGCTGACGTTCATCTATGCTCCAACGCAAAGCCTTACGGGGGCCGTGCAGATCGTTGGCCGTGTGCTCGAAGTTGCCATGCACAAAGCGCATGATCTGGGGTTTGCCTTGAATGATATTGTCGACGGTATTGGTACAGCCCCCATTCCTGCCCCGCATCCGGATTTCCTGACGGCCATGGGTAGGACGAATGATGCGATCATCTATGGCGGAACCGTGCAATTGTTCGTGAAAGGTGATGCGAACGCTGCCCGTCAACTGGCCGAACAGCTGCCCAGCCATACCTCGCACGATCACGGCGAGCCATTCGCCGATACATTCAAGAAGTTCAAAGGAGACTTTTATGCCATAGACCCGCGTCTTTTCAGTCCTGCCCGGGTCATTGTCACGGCGATTGAAACGGGCGATACCTTCCGTAACGGCAGCATCCACCAAAAAATGCTCGAGCGGTCACTGGGTTAGGGCAGAAGATCATGGCAGAAACGATACTCATTCTTTCCGACCGGATCGACCGGCAAGTCAGGGAACTCCGGACGGCACTGCGTAAGCGTGGCATAACCGTTTTGACCTATCCGCTTTCGGATATCGGCTTTGACAGCCGCTACCCCTCCGGCATTGCGATCCCTGGCATGAATGGCGTTCTGCCGGATGCTTCTATTGTGCGTTCGATTTCTTCAGGAACATTTGAAGCAATCACCCGCAGGCTTGGCGTTTTGCATGCGCTCGCTCATCTCGGCGTGCCCGTGTGGAATTCGGCAAAAGCCGTCGAGCGATGCGTCGACAAATCCACGACCACATTCTTTCTCACACAGGCTGGCTTGCCAACTCCCGAAACCTTTGCCGTGGAAAGCCTCGCCAATGCCAGGGCCGTGGCAGTGCGCGAGCTGACCAAGGGACCACTGGTGCTCAAACCGCTTTTCGGCTCGCAGGGGCGCGGAATCCGGCTTATTCAAAACATTGACGATCTGCCCGATCCGGAAGAAATTGACGATGTCTATTATCTGCAGCGTTTCGTGGCACGATCGGGTGCACCTTACTGCGATTACCGGGTTTTCACTTGTGCCGGCAAGGTGCTCGGCATGATGGAACGCCGCGCCGAAGGCTGGATAACCAATATCGCCAAGGGTGGGAAAGGACAGACTGTCGTCGGGCCATTGCGGGCGGAGTTGGAAAAGCTGGCTCTTGCCGCCTCTGCCGCCATCGGGACCGACTTTGCCGGAGTTGACATTATTCCGGCATCGGATGGCAGGCTTCTCATTCTCGAGGTGAACAGCATGCCCGCCTGGACCGGATTGCAGTCTGTCGTTCCTATACGGATCGCGGAAAGCATTGCGGATGCCCTTGTCTCCATGATTGCGCCAGGTTTATCCGAAAGACCTGCGGCGTGACTTTGACGAGGCAACAGGTCAGGCGAGCCTACATCTATGCGTGCTATCAGGAAATCGAGGCTCTGAAGCCAGGCAATGTGCATCGTTTTGCCGATGGCCACCGTATGACTGCCCAGCAATTCCTGGCCAGTGCACAAGTGTCTGCAGCCCCGATATCCAATCGCGCCCTTTCCGTTGGAAAGCGGATTCTGGATGCCGTCAAGGCGACGTCGCTCAAGGTCGGTACGAACACCAATCTTGGAATTCTTCTCCTTTGTGCGCCTTTGGCGAAAACTGCTGAAATGTCGGCAGGCGACCTTGAAACCGGGATAAAGGCGACCCTGCAAAGCCTGGGTACAGAGGACGCCCGCAATATATTTGCCGCCATTGTGCATGCGCGCCCGGGCGGGCTTGGTTCAGCGCCCGAGCACGATGTCAACGATGCGCCCGACGTATCACTGCTGGAAGCAATGGGAGCTGCTGCGGACCGCGACATGATCGCTCGGCAATATGTGACCGATTTTTCCGACATTCTTGATGGAGGGCTTCGGGCACATATGGCTGCAATGGACTGTGGTGAGCAGCACATGTGGCCGACCGTTTTTGTCTACCTTCATTTCCTTTCAAACTTTGTGGACAGTCACATCGTTCGCAAGCACAGTGTCGCAATCGCTGAACAGACGAGAAATGAAGCGCGGCAAATCCTGGATAAAGTACGGGGCATTCGAGATGGCAGGGAGCGTGAAAAACTGCTCCTTTCCTTTGATGCCAGGCTAAAGGCTGCAAACGTCAATCCTGGAACATCGGCAGACCTGACCGTGGCATGCCTTTTTGCATTCAAACTCAACTGGCTCTTGCATAATGGCCATGTTAATGCTTGAATTTAAGCAGCGGATTTCATCCGCTGCTATCTGGCCAACCGACCCCATCCAAGGGTGCTGTGAACAAGGATAGCTGTCCATCGAGAGTCGTGTCTCGAGTGTACGGCGTCTGTGGACATACCTTTTGGAAACGGTTTAGGGAGGAATTTGGCCGTGGCAAAAATCAATAAAGTTATGGTTGGCGAATCGCTGATTGGCGATGGGAATGAAGTTGCGCATATCGATCTGTTGATCGGGCCGCGTGGCAGCGCAGTTGAAACAGCATTCTGCAATGCTCTGACCAACAACAAGGACGGGTTTACGTCTCTTCTTGCGGTCATAGCGCCCAATATGGCCTGCAAACCGAACACGATCCTGTTCAACAAGGTGACCATTAAAGGAGCAAAGCAGGCTGTCCAGATGTTCGGTCCCGCACAGCATGCTGTGGCGAAGGCTGTTCAGGACAGTGTTGCCGATGGCACAATCCCGGCTGACGAAGCCGATGATGTCTTTATCTGCGTTGGCGTCTTCATTCACTGGGAAGCAGAGGATGATGCCAAAATCCAGGACTTTAACTATCGCGCGACCAAGGAAGCCATCGAAAGGGCGGTGACCGGCAAGCCTACAGCGGCGGAAGCAACTGCAGCCCGCGATTCAGTCAAGCATCCATTCAGCGCTTAGACACGAGACAACCCCGCACAGAGTTCGCCCTCTGTCGAAACCGATGGCCTGTTGCGCCGGTTGGCAAAACGTCTGGGTTTTTGAACTGAAGATTGGGGGGAAATGGCAATTTCTTCCCAATCCTTGTCTGACTATAATCACTGGAGGAGACTGGCAATCGCCTGCCGGTTCAATGTTCCATCGTGCAGTGATGTCGCTACGAGCGCGCCGGAAATGCCGATCTCCTCCAGGCGCTCGAGATCGTGGATATTTCGGATACCACCTGCAGCCATGACAATGCGCCCGTCGGCTCGTTGTTTGATTGCTTTTAGCCGGTCGAAATCCGGCCCGATACCGGCTCCAATGCGCCGAAGGGTCATAACGATAATGCGCTCGGGCCAGTCTAAATTGCTTTCAAGAATAGATGAAGGTCCGATAAACTCATCACCGCGAAAATCCAGCGACAGAACCAATTGTGCGTGGTTGCGCAAAGCTCGAAGCACGGATGCATCTTGCTGAGATTCAGACCCAAGAACGGGGCAGATACCCCTCTTGGCCAAAATTGTCTCAAACTGATGCAACTGCGAAAAACCGGCATCGAGCCATATTTTGTAGCTGTCGAGGAGAGGCTCAATCCTGGCCAAGACGGTCTCTGTTGAGTCACGGTGCAAAATTGCGTCGAGGTCGGCAATATAAAATGCTTCGAATGGATGGACTGTCCGCAAGCCGTTGGCGACATCCGGCAGCCGGGCCGTTTGACTCAAGGGTGTCTCAATCGGGCGATAGCATTCGCGCTCACCCATGCGAGCACGAACAACAAACCCATCTTTAATGTCGAGTACTGGAATGATATGCACGTTAAGAATCCAAGGAACAGTCTGTCCATGAAATCCCGATTTGCCAACGAAAGAAAGCCCCTGATCAATGGTTGGGATATTGGCGGTGCGCATCTCAAGATGGCGCGGTGCGAAAACGGCATGATCGTTTCGGCTGAAATTTTCAAAACACCTCTGTGGCTGGGATTGGATCAAACGCGCAATGCCCTGCGTGCAATCCAACCTGTACCGCAAAAAGATGTGTTCAACATCTTTACTATGACTGGTGAACTTTCCGATACGTTCGCTTCGCGGGATGCGGGCATCGCAGCCTTGCTTGATTTTATCGAAGAAGAGTTTGGTAGCAACAACACACTGATTTACGCTGGCCGCGCGAACTTCTGCTCAATCAGCGCCGCGCGCAAACTGGGCGGCGACATTGCTTCAGCCAACTGGCACGCCACATCCTCGCTCACCGCAAAGTTGGCCGGTAATGGCCTGTTTGTTGATATGGGCTCAACGACAACGGATATTCTGGCATTTAAAAATTCTGAACTGGCCAATATTGGCTATACGGATGCCGAGAGACTGCTCAGCGGCGAGCTGGTCTACACTGGATTTTCCCGTTCGGCACTCATCGGCATAGCAGCGCTGGTTCCCGTGCGCGGTGCCATGACACCCCTGATGAATGAATATTTCGCCAACACCGCCGACATTGGCCGCATTCTGGGCACTCTTGAAGAGACGGATGACAAATATCCGTCTGCCGATCGTCGACCGAAAACCCTGGCGGACTCCATGGAGCGCATAGCCAGAATGGTTGGACGGGATCGAAGCGATCTCGATGATCAAGAATGGATGGAGATTGCACGTTGGTTCAGCGAGCACCAGCTACGCATGATCCACGACGGTGCTTTTCGTGTTGCACAAATACTTGGACCTGATGGCTCCGCCCCCGTGGTGGGTGCAGGGATCGGCCGTCCGCAGGTCGCTGCATTGGCCAACCGATTAAACCGGCCCTATCTTGATTTTGGCACATTGATACCGGCGAGCGACAATGTCCGTGAAGCAGCCGCCAAGGCGGCGCCGGCCGCGGCAGTCGCCGTTCTCGGCTCAATTCATCTGCAATCGTGACCCTACCTTGCCATTAACTTGCCGGTTGCTGATCCGTGACTTTTTGCATGAGCCATGACCATGCCTCAAGCTCGTCCGGACCCGCGGTTTTTTCGATAGCGATTTTCAGATAGTCTATCTCTGCGGCAACCTTTTCGGGCGGTAGCATTTGCAGGCGGCTGACCAGAATGGCAAGCTCCAGAACCGCCGCCTTGGCACGGTTCAGCCCCGTATAGGGAGCATGTATCGCCTCTGATATAACCTTGCAGATATGCCGGGGCCGCAATTCATCATTTTCAACGGAAACCACTTCGAGGACAGAGTGGCTTAGGGCTGACTTAAGTCTGGGAACGGGACAATCATCTATCGGGACCGTCGGCCAATCCTTGCGGCCGGTAAGACAACCGGCGAAAATTCTCATGTCATCGGTGTAGTTGGCTATGGCAAAAGGCACGGCCGCCAGGTTTTCCAGGGTTTTTGAGGGTCGGAACGGTGCTATTATCCAGCCTTGACCATGCTGGATAATGCCCAGCGGCGCAATGTGGATAATGCCGTCGCCACTCATGGTTGTGACGATTGTTTCCCTGATATAGGTCAAGTCGTCTTGTCCTTTTTTCCACGAAGCGTATGTCCCGCTTCCGCCAGCCTGAGGCGATCTTTTGGTTTGACCGGTGTGCCGACACCCCATTCAAGTGGTTCGTCCTGACTATAGCGCTTGCCAAGTTTCCATGCGATCTCGGCCTTTGTTAATTCCGCTCCCAGATAAAACGCATGCGCGCCATCTGCCTCAACGCCCAGAGCGGGGAAAAACTCGAATGCATCCTGTTCCACGCTGTGCCCCTTGGAATTGAACACATGCACACCATCAGGCGCCGTCATGATCCGGAAATTGGCATCGCGCACATCAGCAGCCAGGGTGGCAATATCCTGTACACTGCTGGGATAGGGTTTGCGGTCATGCACCTGCAGCAGCCCGGCATCATAACCGCGAGGCAGGGAATGATCCTGTTTGGCCGCGAACATGATACGGCGGGCGCGATCATGCTCCTCGACGGTACGGACGGTATGCGGGCTGACATTGACCACCAGTACATTGCCGATCGAAAGCTCCGAACAGATTCCTGCAAGCAGAGCGGTGACACCGGATGAATCGGCATCGGTAAGTTCGGTAAGATTGCCTGTACCCATCATCATGGGAATGGTGGGCCAGCGGCGGCGCGCCTCCAAAAACCGCCCGATCGACTGGCTGAAACCGAAGTGAATTGGGTCGAGCACGGGATCAGCAATGAAGCTGATCTTTGCGGCTTGCGCAGCCGTGATTGCCCTGCCAAGAGAGTCAAGATCGCCAGCATCGGCGGGAACGAGAACCGGCGTAACGGGATATCTGGTTGCCAGTTGCAGGGTATGTTCGTTCAAGCTGAGAAGAAAATCAGCCCCGGCCGCCGCGCCCGTCTCCAATTCTTCAACATTGGCTGAATCAACACTGACGGACAGGCCTTTTTTCTTCAGGCTGCGCACGGCACCGGCAAGATGCGGAAAGGGTGTTTCAGGCAGGCAGCCCAGATCAATCACATCGGCACCGGCATCGGCCAACTGCATTGCCCGCCGCATAAGTTCATCCAGGGAAAGCGATGATGCATCGACTATTTCAGCAAATATCCGCATGTCGTGGCCGGATAAATCCACCGGTTTTCCTGCCCGCCCGAGAAAGGCCGGCAGATCGGCGACTTCATCGGGACCGCGCATGAACGCGATGCCGTAGTGCTGGCTCAAACTGTCAAGCTTGCCGCGATAGCGGCCCGGAAGAATAATGCGGTCGGCTTTGATCGGCATTTTCAGGCGCCGCACGATGATATCTTCGGTCATCAGGGCGGCAACCTTGACCCCTATATCTACGATCTCATAAGTGAAGGCAGACGTATCGATGCCCGCAAGAATGCGCTCCAGTCTTGCATGAGCCAGATGCCCGGTAACGAAAATCAGGTGTTCACTCATCACCACCAAGCTCGCTTTGACGGCGTTCGATCACCTCCACCAGCTCGGCCAGGGATTCCACAACCAGCGTCCGTTCGTAGTGCTTGAGTTTTCCCGTATTCTCAAGATCGATGGGTCTGGGATAGACCTTTACCATGCCGCCGGGGGCCATCGTTTCAAGTTCAGGCGCAGTATCACAGGCGAAAACGATACTGGGTATCCGGCATTTTCCCGCTTGCGCGTATACGTTGGTCGGCAGCGAATCCGATATCCCGGCCACGCACTTTGCCACAGTGTTCGAGGTTGCCGGGGCAATGACCGCCGTATGATACACACCCGAATAAAAGCCGCCGACGGGTACGGAACTTGCAGTCTTGTCGTGGAGAACGCGCGTCGTGGCGGGAAAGTCCAGTTCAAGTTTATACATGCGCAACACTTCATTGGCCGCCTTTGAGACAAAGACATCGCAATGTCTGAGGGTGCGGATCAGTTCGAAACTCTCGATGAAGAAATGTCCTGAGCCTGTCAGCGCCCAAGCCCAGCGCGGTGTATGCAGTCGGGTCATCGCAGGCTCATCGCTTCAATTTGTCTGTCCTGCAGGATTAAACTGCCCGGTATCTTCGTCAACGGCAAATCGAGCCAATTCATGATTTGCGGGCCCACAATATGAACGCGGATATCGCCGGTGAGCATGGCCGTCAACATGCCATCGACAATACCGGCCCCCGCAAGCTCCTCGAGCGTTGAAAAATGCTGATACTCATCCGTCTGCTTAATGAGAAGCATATCGTCAGCGCTCAAGAGGCCAGCCAGCCAGGCAGATAGACTATCCGAGGTGATATCCCACGAACAGGGAATATCGGCAGCGCCGATCGTCATCGTCGAGGGAAGCCACACCGGCGTGTGCCCCATATAGAGGAATGCCTCGATTTCGTGAACTGTGCGCGCCATACGCAGGCTGGGATGACGTTCCGCAATGGCAATACCAAATTGGTCCATGGCAAGGATCGCCATGGCATGGGCCGCCTGATCGGAGTAATCGAGCCGGCGCTGCGATATCCGCACCTGGTCGGCAAATGGTCCGCCACCCGGCACGATAACGACCGGAAATGCCGCATTTACGATGGCATCGATCCAATGCTGCATCTGCGTTTCGCCGGCCGTGCTCCCCCCAAGTTTCACGATGGCAGGTTTCATGGCGATTTGTGCCCGATCTGGACAGGAGCGCCCCTCGGCTTGACCAACGAGGCTTTTATTTCATTTTTGCGCTCGATTTCCACGCCGACGCCCCCGGCGCCCAGTTCAAGTTTTTCCGCACGCACCGTGACCTGGGTAACCCGCGGATTTTCAAGAATGAAGGAAGCGATCTGCTCTGCAAGCGTTTCCACCAATTCCACATGTCCACGGCCCACAATAGCGCGAATCCCGTCCATGATCAGGTCGTAGGATACAACATGACGCATATCTTCGGGGTTGCGGGTTACACGCAAAACATCAGCCGTGACATCAAAACTGACATTTTGGGATTTCCCGTGCTCGAAGCTGTATGCCCCGATCTGCACAGGCAGGACAAAGGCACGAACGAATATCTTGTCGGTGCCAAGTCCAGCCTGTGCGGGATCGGGATAATATCCCCGGGCAGCCAGCAGCTTGTAGTCGACCCTGGCCAGCGGCCCGTTCTCCTGCACGGCGGGAATGAGGCCGCGTATTTTTATTGCGGCACGAAGATCGATGGCCGCAGTGCGGTCACGCCCCGAACACAGCGCGCCGCGAAAACCGAGATAGTCCGGACTATAAGCCAGAAGCCTGGGAACGTCCGGAGCTTCGAGCGATCCCGCCACTCCGACCATCAATCCGCGCGCCTGGCCTTCCGTGATAAAATTGCCGATCTGGTCGGGCGCCATATGAGCGAGCAAACGTCCCTTGGACTTGTCTGCGGTATCAATCATTACACCGTGGAAGCCATTTGCCTTTAGCCGGTCAAACAGGTCACTGCCATATTTGTCCTTGTAGTCGGCAAACAATACGCCGATCAATTTATTGTGTGTAGCAAGAGATCTCAGTGCCTCCATGCAACGACTCAAATTCGTAGACGGAAAAAAGCCGATCTTGATATAGTCGGCACCCGTGGCAGCAAAACGCTCGGCCGTCGCCCTGATGATTTCAGGGTCCATCGGAAGGTCGCCGCAGGCGGCGCTCACTGCGCACCTCCCATCAACAAAATCAATAACTTCCAATACTTTGGCGGGATCAACGGCACCAAGCGCCCCATTTGCCGGATTCTTCAGGTCGATGATATCCGCCCCGCTCTGGAAGACAAGTTCGGCTTCCTCGCGGTTCTGAACGCTGGCCAACATTCTTGCCATCACAGCACACCCCGGGCACGACGAAATCCGTCTGTTTTGAAAGAAAAGCTGACATCAAGGGTTGAGATTATAGCGGGGTTGTTTACAACCATTTTTGGGCACCTCTGTTCTTGATCAACCGCCATCACATGAATGGCGGCATGTATGAATGGTATGGTTATGAAGAGTACGGTGCCAATCACTCTCACGTTTTTATTCGGCTTTTTTTTGCAGTTCGTCAACGTCTGTGAGCCATACGCTCAAAGTTCCTTGACAAACAAGGCAGCAAAGCCCGTCATGGAAACCCGGATTGGCTATCTGCGCGCTTATGAGCCGCAACTGGCGCTTTCGGTCCTGAATGTTCCACCCCATGACGAAGGGGTTGCCGGTGCGAATGTCGCTGTCAACGACAACAACACGACGGGGAAATTTCTTGGCCAAAGCTTTGTGCTGGACGTCTTGGAAACAAAGTTCGATGCCGATGTGGTCCCCGCATTCAGGCAGATGGTGAGCCGGGGTGACCGTTTCATCCTGACCGACATTTCCGCAAAGCAACTATTGTCCGTTGCGGACATTGCAAAAGAAGCGGGTGTCGTCCTGTTCAATGTTGGCGCAACGGACGATATCCTGCGCGAGGAGGAATGCCGCGCCGATATTTTTCACACAGCGCCCACACGGACAATGTTGGCCGATGGACTGGCGCAATATCTGGTGTGGAAACAATGGCGCAAATGGGTTCTGCTTTATGGCTCCCATGAACGGGACGGGCTTTATGCGCAAGCAGTACGACGGGCAGCCACACGATTTGGCGCAACCATCGTTGAAGAGCGCATATACGAAGATAAGGGGACTGCCCGCAGAACCGACAGTGGTATCGTGCAGGTGCAAAAGCAGATGCCGGTCTTCACCCAGAACCTACCGGAGCATGATGTTGTCATCGTCGCAGACGAAAGCGAAGTTTTCGGCAGCTATGTTCCCTATCGCACATGGACACCCCGACCCGTCGCCGGAACGGCCGGTCTGATCGCGTCCAGCTGGCATCCGGCCAGCGAACAATGGGGCGGAACCCAGATCCAGAACCGCTTCAACAAAACGATCGGCCGCCGGATGCTTTCCAAAGACATGCAGGCCTGGACCGCTGTACGCATTCTTGGCGAGGCAACAACGCGCGTCAAATCCAACGACCCAAAACAGGTTGAGGATTACCTTAAATCGCAGGATTTTTCGATTGCAGCCTTCAAGGGACAAAAGCTCAGCTTCCGCGACTGGAACTGGCAGCTGAGGCAGCCAATCCTGATTGGCGACGCTGACGGAGTTGTCTCGACATCGCCCCAGGAAGGGTTTCTGCATCAGTTTTCGGAACTCGACACGCTGGGAGTGGATCGGCCAGAGACAAAGTGCCGGCTTTAATCACAACGCAATTTCAAGGGGAGGACAAAATGCACCGACACATGTGCCTGCTTGCTGCGGCCGCAGCAGCAATGCCGTTTCTTATACAGCCCGCCTGGGCAAACATGGTCTACGTGTCTAACGAAAAGGACAATACGGTCACCGTCGTTGACTCCAAAACCATGGAGGTGGTCAAGACGATCAATGTCGGACAAAGGCCGCGCGGCATTACAATATCTCACGACGGAAAACTCATTTACGTGTGTGCCAGCGACGACGATACAGTCGAGATCATAGATGCTGCCACCAACGAGATTGTTGGTTCTTTGCCGTCAGGGCCGGATCCTGAACTTTTCGTCCTGTCACCAGATGGCAAGACGCTTTACGTTGCCAATGAGGATGACAATCTGGTGACCGCGATCGACATTGAAGGAAAAACCGTTATCGCCGAGATCCCGGTGGGGGTAGAACCTGAAGGAATGGGGGTCAGTCCCGACGGAAAAACCATTGTCAACACCTCTGAAACCACCAACATGGCTCATTTCATCGATACCTCGACGCATGAAATCACCGATAATGTCCTGGTGGATTCCCGCCCGCGCTTTGCCGAATTCAAACCGGACGGATCTGAGGTCTGGGTCTCGGCGGAAATCGGCGGCACCGTCTCGGTGATCGATAACAACACGCGTGAAGTCAAACACAAGATCACCTTTGAAGTGCAGGGCCTGCGCTCCGAGCAAATCCAGCCCGTAGGCATACGCATCGCCGCGGATGGCAAAAAAGCCTATGTGGCACTGGGCCCTGCCAATCGTGTTGCCGTGATCAACACGCAAACCTACGAGGTGGAAAAATATATACTGGTGGGCCAGCGTGTATGGCAGCTCGCCTTCCTGCCTGATGGCAAAACGATCATCAGCACAAATGGCCTATCGAATGACATTACCTTCATCGACACTGCGACCGACGAACCGATCAAATCCGTCACGGTCGGACAATTGCCGTGGGGCGTTGCCGTATCGCCGAACTGACATGAGCTTTCAAGGGAGGATAGACAAATGACCAACTACAAGACACTGGCATTGGCGGCACTTTTTGGTGTTCTGATCGCTCAATCGCCGGCATTCGCACAGGCCGATGACGATGATGACGATGACGCACAGGCTGCCCCGAAGACGGAGACGCAGGCCAAGGCGCCGGCCGTGACCCGCGCCAGCAAAAACGTGCCGGAGCTCATCCTTGGCTCAAAAGATGATGAGTTTACCGTAAACCAGAAGGATTTCGAGCTGGTGGCAGGACAGGGATACCGTTGGAAGATCACGTCCGCGGCAGGGTTGGAATATAAGTTTGCAACCGATCTGTTTAGGAATGTCTGGATGAACCAGATCGTCATCAATGATCTTGAAGTCCATATGAACGGCGCCCCGGCCTGGCTGGAATTTGATGCGCCCGGCACCATCAATGTCCAGTTTACCGCTGTGCGTCCGGGCAAGTATACATGGTCGGTGCCCGACCTTGCTGACAAAGGCATGAAGGGTACAATAACTATCAAATAGCAGCCGTGACAGGCAATTGCACACGACCAGGGGGAATTTTGATGGTTACGAATGCCGGACTGAAACACACTCCCGGCACACCCTTGCCTGAAACCGATGTCCCGGCGCTCGAGCTGGTTTCGGTGAGTTATTCCTATGGTAAACGCCAGGCGCTTGACGATGTCACGTTTTCGATAGCGCCTGGTACTTTTGCCGTGCTTTTGGGATTGAACGGCGCCGGCAAGACCACACTTTTCTCCCTTATCAGCCACCTTTACGCAACGCGTCATGGTCACATCCACGTGTTCGGCCACGATATAGACCGCAGACCCGGCAATGCATTACGGCGCTTGGGTATTGTGTTTCAGGCGCGCACGCTTGATCTTGATCTTTCCATATACCAGAACCTGTCGTACCACGCTTCGCTTCATGGGATAGGAAAGCGGGATGCAGACCGGCGCATCCACGAGTTCATGCAGTCCATCGATATGAGCGACAGGCTGCATGAAAAGACCCGCAGTCTTTCGGGTGGGCAGATAAGGCGAGTGGAAATCATTCGTGCATTGATCCACCGACCTTCCCTGCTTCTCCTCGATGAAGCAACAGTGGGCCTGGATATCAAATCCCGCGCAACGATCCTTGCCGACATTCGCAAGCTCGTCCAGGAAAAGAACATAAGCGTGCTGTGGGCTACGCATCTCATCGATGAGGTTGCCTACGCCGATCAGATCATCGTGCTCAACCAGGGCAGGCTCGTCGCGAACGGACCAGTGGGCGAAGTGGTAAAGGATGCGGGAGCGCAGACGATCAATGAGGCCTTTTCCCGGCTGACAGGCGTTCTGGCGCTCGATACGGGGAGGCAATTATGAGTCAGGCCACAGCAGGCAATGTTCCGCACAATCGTTTTGGCACCGTGCAATATCTAACATGCCTGAAAGGCATTCTTGTCCGCGAGGGCTTGCGCTATCTCAATCAGCGCGAGCGATTTGTTTCCTCTCTGGTGCGGCCCTTGTTGTGGTTGTTCATATTTGCGGCCGGGTTTCGTCAAGTGCTGGGTGTCTCAATCATCCCACCCTATCAGACCTACGTACTTTATGAGGTTTATATCACACCGGGATTATGCGGGATGATCCTGTTGTTCAGCGGAATGCAGTCATCGCTGTCCATGGTTTATGACCGTGAAATGGGCAATATGCGTACCCTGCTCGTCAGCCCGTTTCCGCGCTGGTTCCTTCTGGTTTCCAAATTGCTTGCTGGCGTCGCGGTTTCAATCATCCAGGTTTACGCTTTCCTTTTTGTGGCCTGGCTGTGGGATGTGAAAGCGCCGGTACAGGGTTACTTTCTGATCTTGCCTGCCTTGTTCCTCTCGGGAATGATGCTGGGTGCTCTCGGCATGCTGCTTTCCTCCCTGGTCAAGCAGTTGGAAAACTTTGCGGGTATCATGAATTTCGTGATCTTCCCGATGTATTTCGCTTCATCCGCACTTTACCCGCTCTGGCGCGTACAGGAATCGAGCCCCCTTCTTTACAAGATATGCCTGCTTAACCCTTTCTCCTACGCTGTAGAATTAATCCGCTTTGCATTTTACGGGCAGATCGAATGGCTGTCTCTGGCTGTCGTTTGCTGTTTTATAGTTCTCTTCATCGCTGGAGCAATTATTGCCTACGACCCCTCAAGAGGCATTGTTGTCAAAAAACAAGAAGGAGGCAACACATGACCCGGACTGCCTTGGGAGCCATGATCGTCCTGTGCGCCAGTGCGGCGTCCATATTTCCAGCTTTTGCTGCAGCCAATAACGATCCAAGCTGGCCCTGCATTCAACGCAAGGTTCCTGCTCTTTCGATTGGTCAGGTCTGGGATGGTCCGGATATCCCCGAAGCGGCGGCAAAATGGAATACAGATTCGCAAATCCAGGAACTGGTCAGCGAGCTTGCAGCACGGCGTTTACCGCTCGAGGATGCGCAGAAACGGATCACTGAACTTGCCGACAGTCTCCCGCAGGAGGAGGTCAACAGCAAGATGTTTCTGCTGTTCCAGGGATTGTTCGATACGCTTAACGGTGAGCGCGTCCAAGTTATGGCGGGGATTTCCCGTTATGCGGCAAAGCAGAGGGATATGGCGGTTGATCTGCGCCGGGAAGCCTCCAAGGTTGATGCGCTGCGCGCCAAGCCCGGTACGGACCCAGAAGAACTTGATCGACTCGATCAACGATTGACATGGGAAACACGCATCTATGACGAGCGGGTGCATTCGCTGACTTATGTCTGCGAAGTGCCCATCATCATCGAACAGCGTCTTTATGGACTATCGAAGACGATTACCCGAGCCCTGATCAGACCATAGGCTCACTCATACGCCCTATTCGGCGATAGGCAAATGTGCCGTCAGATGATTTCTTACCGGTGGCCTGGTCGATCAACGCTCCCATCCGATCATGGAACGGCGACTTGATGCATGCGGGATCGCTCGCAGCAGCATCACCGGCAATGGCCATAGCTTGGCAGCGGCACCCTCCCCAATCGATCTCCTTGCGCTCACAGCTTCTGCAGGGTTCCTGCATCCAGTCTGTACCGCGAAACGCTTTGAACGCTGCAGAATCGTGCCATATCTCACTCAATGGCCTGTCTCCAAAGCGCTCGAACTGCAAGGTCTTGATTGTAGCGGCAGCATGGCATGGCAAGACGGTTCCATCCGGAGCAACCATGAAAGCATCCCGTGCCCAGCCGCCCATGCAGGGTTTGGGGTAGATGGCGAAGTAATCGGGTGTGACAAAATCAATGGTCATTATGCCACGCAACCGCTCTTGTGCTTCTTCAACGATCAGCACCTGGCGCTCTACCGCAGCCCGCTGCGGCATGAGAGCATCGCGATTAAGGAGCGCCCAGCCTGCATATTGCACATTGGCGATCTCCAGCCGTTCGGCTCCAAGATCAAGCGCAAGATCAATAAAATCCGGCACCTCGTTCATGTTATGACGGTGGATGGGGGCGTTTATTGTCAACGGCAACCCTGTTGCCCTTACGCGCCGGGCAGTTTCAATTTTCTTCTCGTGAGCCCCGCGAGCGTTTCCGATTTTCTCCGTCGTGGTGGCAAACGCGCCCTGAAAGCTGAGCTGTATATGATCGAGCCCGGCTTCGGCCAGCGCCTCAATGCGCCCTTCGGAGATTCCAACACCGGCGGTAATGAGGTTGGTGTATACACCCCGCCGGGCAAGGCAACGGACAAGTTCCACAAGATCGGTCCGCAATGTCGGCTCCCCGCCCGAAAGGTGCACCTGCAGCACACCGAGATCCGCGGCCTGCTCGAAGAGTGAAATCCAGCCGCCGGTATCCATTTCGCGGTTAGCCTTGAGAAGCTCAACAGGATTGGAGCAATATGCACATTGCAACGGACACCGATGGGTAAGCTCTGCCAGCATACCTATGGGGGGAAGTACAGGTTCCATTACAACTCCACCAAAAATTTGTCGGACCATTCCTGCAGGAAGCCCGTTACATCCAAAGTGATCTCTGTTTCATCCGCTCCGTATTGGTCTGCAAGGATGGCAATCATTTGCGTAACCTCATTGCGCCCGTTGCAAAGCCGCAAAATGTCAAGGCTGACTTCGTTGGGCCAGAATATCCGTTCTGGTGACAGCAAAGCCCATGCACCGCGCACCTTATCGTACTGCAGCCTCGCATGCTTTTTCAGGGCTGGACGCGACTTCGGTGATACGATCGCACGGATGCGGGCCTCACTCATGATACCTCCGGAACGAAAGCGCCGGGGGGAATATTGCCCTTTTGTCCGTAGGCATGGGACAGGGCATCAAGCATGGTCCATAATACATCACACTTGAATACAAGAGCATTGATCACTGCCTGCTGCTTTTCGGGAGTATTGGCATGCTCCATCACGTAAGCCAGCGCGAAATCCGAATCGCGGGAGGCGAGCGCCGGACGCTTGTCGAAATAGGCCAGGATGTCCTTTGTTATATAGTCATACTTTGCCAGCATTGCGGGCACGCGTTCGGTTATGATGACGGGTGAAAACAATTCGGTGAGCGATGAGGCGACCGCCTCCAGCATCGTTTTGTTGCTGCAGTAGGAAAGATATGCGCCAACGGCAAATCGTGTAGCCGGCAAAACTTTCCTCTCACTCTTGACCATGTCTGCATCCAGGCCCAGTCCCGTTGCCAGCTTGAGCCAGCGCGCAATTCCGCCATTCCAACCGTCATCACCGTCATGATCTTCGATACGCTTGCGCCATTGCGCCCGGAATTCCGGGTCTTCGGAGCGCATGAGGATTGCTGCATCCTTGCGCGGAATAACCGACTGATAGGAGTAACGGTTGAGCGCCCACGCCTGCATCTGCCCCTTGGTGAGGGCCCCGCCTGTCATCTGATGGTGAAACGGGTGCTTGTTGTGATAACGGGCAGCGCCAACCTCCCGGAGAACGGCTTCCAGTTCGCGGGGTGACAAGCCATTGCGTGCCGCATCATCAAATTCGCTCAAAGCTGGATCTCCATACCGTCGAATGCAACCTTCCAACCGGCCCGCACCACAGCGGCATGTTCGGGCGAAGTGGCATCCAGAATCGGGTTTGTATTGTTGATGTGCACATATATCCGCTTCCTGATCCCAAGCGCACCGATCGCAGCCATGGAACCATCGTCTCCAGCGATGTGGATATGCCCCATACGTGCTCCGGTTTTTACACCGACACCTGCACGGATCATCTCGTCATCCGTAAAGACCGTTCCATCGAACAACAGACATTGCGCATTGGTCAGCCTCGCTTTCAGACACTCTTCTATGCGGGCACAGCCGGGAATGTAAAACGCCGCAGCGCCGTCGGGCGATGAGATCTTCAGACCGACCGCGTCGCCGTCCTGTGTGCCGAAATTATTGTCGCCCAATGCCGGATCTTCAAGAAACAATGCTACTTTCCCGGGCACCGGAAAGGTCTCGACAGTGATTCCCGTCGTCATTGCATCAGTGCCGACAATCGTTGTTTGCCTGTTCAGCACAAGCTCCCGCCGCTCCACTATCGACCGGTCAAGAACTTTGAAAATCGAATTACTGTCGAGAACATCAAGAACGCGGCGCGAAGCATAAAGCACAAACGGCTCACGCTCGCGCATGCTCAGCAGCCCGGCAATATGATCGACATCAGCATTTGTCAGTACGACAGCCCTGATGGGTGTCGAGCGCAGCGGGCCGTCAGGCTTGGGTTGCAGTTCCGGCGTTGCAGCAATTTGCTGGCGAATATCCGGAGAAGCATTGAACAATATCCAATCATTTCCGTTCGCACTTGCGGCAAGACTCGATTGGGTCCGAGCGCGAACATTGGCTTGGCCATTCCATGCAGCACGGCTCAATCGGTAATTGCAATTCCATTGGGGAAAACCGCCACCTGCTGCGGAACCAATGATCTTTAATCGCATCAGGCTGTATTTCCTCATTGCCAGAATTCATCCGGCCTTGCATTCAATCAGAAGTCGTCGCCCCGCGCGAGCATCTTGCGCGGGGCGGCCGGCTGCTACTTCTTTGCCTTTAATTCTGCGGGCAAATAGCGTGTCAATTCCATGCCGGCAGCAACCTGGCACATTTCAGGTTTTTTCCATGTCTTCTTCATGCTTTCCTCCTTCTACACAAAGACCAAAGATTGATCTTTCTCCGTTACCATACGCCTTCTTGGCGCAGGATTGAAATTAATAGGGTTCATTTTTCCGTGTCGGCTGCTTTGCTGCAACCCAGCCATCCGTACCCAACGGATACCAGAGAACCGCCTCATATCCCCACTCCACCGCCCGCTTGGCTGCATTCCATGACATCCAGCAATTCTCCATGCAGTAAAACAAGATCTTTCGCCGCTTGTCGTCTCCAAGCCGGGATATCAGCCCCTTACGGAAATAGGCTTCGGTCTCGCTGTTAATCACGCCATAACCCACATTCGCGAGCCAGATGCTGCCGGGAATATCCTCCCTTACCTTTTCCCTCCACACCGTACCCTGCGGAAGAGCTGCCGGCTTTGGATCGTGAGGCAGTACATCGACAAAGACAGCTGCTTTGCTCTTCCACAATGCGATGGCCTCCTCAGTCGTGACAACCTGCGCGCCCTTCAATGTTGCAGGCACTGGTGCCTTATAGTTTTCCAGCCTATAGCCTGCGGGCTCGGAAACGGTATCGTCCGCAAGGGCAGCCGTTTGAGACAACCCCAACAAAACCGCCCAAAAACCGAACCATGTCCACACCGTATTTTGCCCTCCTGACAAATGGTGGTTACTGCGTAATTGGCCTGTCTTTTTCATCGATCAGCGGCACCTGGAAATCCAATAATATCTTGTTGATCTCCTGCTGGTTTTCCCTGATCATCTTATTCAAGGTGCGTTTCCACTCCTGATCGGAAGGACGAACGCCCATGGTAATGCGATACGCCATATGCCGTGATTTCTCCTTCACCAAGGGGATCACCACCAGATCAGGATCAATTTCCTTTGCATAATAACCCGCCATCGGACCCCACAGCACTGCGGCCTCAATCAAGCCTTTTTTCAAGTCCTTGATCATCGTCTCTGCCATTGACGGCGCCAGACGCGTATCGACCATTAGCGGATAAGGCTGCACATTGCGCATGTAACCAGCCTTGGCAAGATTGGCTGCCGGGGGTGTGCCGGCAACAACGCCAATCCTCCTGCCGGCAAGCTTCTGGTCTTCAATGGTTTCCACACCATCAAGACCGGTATTTTTCTTGTAGATCAGCACATAAGTCGATCGGTAATAAGCATTGGTGTTCTGCACCAGCTCATCACCTTGAGCGTAACCGATGATGATGTCGCAACGATTGGCACGCAGCGTATTTCTGACAAAACCGGTTGCCATTGGATACCATGTATAGGCAACTGATTTCCGCCCGGTCTTGGCTGCAACGAGCTCAGCAAGTTTGTTCTCGAAACCTTTGCCTTTATCGTCGGAAAATGGCAGGTTTGAAGGATCAGAACAAACCCGCAAAACATCGGGGTCCACCAGTTCACCTGCCGAACCGAGGCCGGATTCTTGGGCAGACGCATTGAAGGACAGGCCTATCGCTGCACATGTAGCGAAAGCCATGACGATTTTTGCAATTTGTGCCCGGTTCATCAGCATTCTAACCACCCATACAGGAGGTTTCGGCCTCTTTTGCGGCCTCCGGCTTATCTTCTTTCTTTGCCGGACGGCCGCGCGGGAGATCGCCGACTGCGCGTGCGCGCAAATAGACATAAAGATCATCCATATAGCAGTAAACGTTCTTGTTCTCGCCGAATGCGGGCATGACTTTTTCGTTCCCGGCGCTCAGGTTCTTTCGGCCCTCCGCCACGATCGACAGAAAATCGGCATAGGTCATTGTTTTCAGAGAATTTGCCAGGGCGGGAGCGAAAGAGGAGCCTGCGCCATCTGCACCATGGCACACGTTGCATTCGGAATTGAAGCGACGATATCCACTATAGGTGTACCAATCGACCGTTCCGTCTTCTTGTATCTTGAATGTAGGGTTTCCTTCCTTGTCGGCATATTTACCATTGTCCTGTGAGGCGACCGCAGCGGCGGCTTTGTCGTCGGCATGGGTACTGACCAAGCTTGCCAAGAGAGCAAAGCTGGCAGTTACGGCAAGAATCGTTAATCGGATCGGCATCAAGAAACCTCTCATTGCAACCTCGCCAGCGCTCTGGGAAGCCCGGTCAGCAGTTGCGATTGATCATTTGTTTGTCGGAGCCGCAAAAAACCCGGCCGGCATGGCCGGGTTCTTCTTTAGCGACCGCCTCAACGTGGCTAACGATATACAAGTCCGTCCTTGTCACTCAGGAACGGCAAAGACCGTCAATTGGCCACCAAGAGCCGTATAGTCCGAGAGGCCGGCATATCCACCGACAGCGCCCAGACCATCCGTGCCCTTGGTCAGACCGGCAGCAAGGCCGATACCTGCCCAACCGCCAACGCCTGACAGAACGGCAACATATTGTTTGCCCTTATGTTCGTAGGTGGTGACATTGCCGATAATGCCGGAGGGTGTTTTGAACTTGTAGAGTTCTTTGCCGTCCTTATCGACCGCCTTGAGGTAGCCTTCGAGCGTTCCGTAAAAGACCACGTCACCATCAGTTGCTAGTGCACCGGACCAAACCGAGAATTGTTCGGATTTAGACCAGACGATCTCGCCCTTTGCAGCATCCCAGGCAATAAAGTTACCCATGCCACCATGGCTGTTGGGAGCCGGGTACATGGAAAGCGTCGCACCAATATAAGGTTGACCGGCAGTGTAACTGACCTTGTAGGGCTCATAGTCCATGCAGACATGATTTGTCGGCACGTAGAAGAGCTTGGTCTTTGGCGAATACGATGCTGGCTGCTGATCCTTTGTGCCAAGAGCCGCAGGACAGATGCCGGTTGTATTGACATCTTCACCCTGGGCCTGTGTCGAATACTTGTCGACAACCTTCGGACGGCCATAGGTCTTGCTGTCCTTGTCCATGTCGACTTCAGTAGCCCAGTTGACCGCGGGGTCGTATTTTTTAGCGACGAGAAGCTCGCCGTTGGCACGATCCATCGTGTAAGCAAAGCCATTTCTGTCAAAATGTACGAGGACGTCACGTGGCTTTCCGTCAACCTCGATGCCGTCAGCAAGGATCATTTCATTGACGCCATCATAATCCCACTCGTCATGTGGGGTCATCTGATAAAGCCATTTGGCCATGCCGGTGTCGGCATCACGAGCCATGATTGTCATTGACCACCGATTGTCGCCTGGCCGCTGACTTGGATTCCACGTCGACGGATTGCCGGTACCATAATAGATGAGATTCAGCTTGGGATCGTATGAATACCAACCCCAAGTTGTACCGCCACCGACTTTCCACTGATCGCCTTCCCAGGTGTTCGTACCAGAATCGGCACCCACAGGTTTGCCAAGTTGGGTTGTCTTTTCGGGATCGATCAGTGTTTCTTTGTCCGATCCCATTGACCAAGCCCGCCAAGCCTGCTTGCCATCCTTGATGTTGTAGGCAGTGAGCGCTCCACGCACACCGAATTCGCCGCCGGATATGCCAACAATCACTTTGTCTTTCACCACCATTGGTGCGGACGTGCCGGATTCGCCTTTGCTACCGTCCGCCGCTTCACCATTTTTCACCGACCAGGCGACTTCACCTGTCTTGGCATCAAGTGCAACGAGCGTTGTATCGGCCTGATACAGGAATATCTTGCCATCGCCGTATGCGACGCCGCGATTGACCGTATCGCAGCACATGATCGGAATAACATTGGAATCCTGTTTGGGCTCATATTTCCAAAGGATCTTACCATCATTGTTTAAATCAAGTGCAAAGACCGTGTTCGGGTAAGGCGCATGCACATACATCACGTCGCCGATAATGAGCGGACCACCTTCATGGCCACGCAGCACGCCCGTTGAAAATGTCCAGGCAACCTGGAGGTTCTTGACATTATCCTTGGTAATCTGGTTGAGTTTTGAGTAACGAGTATTGGCATAGTCGCCAGTCTGGATAGCCCAGTTCTTGGAATCCGAGATCAAGCCTTGAAGATCGTCATTGGCCAGAGCTCCACCCGCCAACGAGAACGTCATGGCTGTCGTAGCCAATGCAATTCCTATTAAATTTCTGTGTACACGCATTTAGTCCTCCCAAAGTTCACATTTATGAACTATCGGCGAAAACCGAGTAAACATACGGGTCCGCACCACTAGCTCAGGCAAATGGGGAAGTATTTCCGGCAGCGTGTCACGACAAAGCCAGGCGCGCAGAGGGCACCGTTACTGCCCACCTCGCTTGGCCTACGAAGACTGTCACCACTCCCTTGACGGCAACGTCCTTGAAGCCGGAAACAAGATGACGATAGGAGAAAGAATTTCATTAGGCAAGCATGATTATCGAATTTATATTTGCTGCATTGCAATATAATTCTTCCGCATTGCATAAGAAAACAAAGGATTTCTGATTTATTCTAACTATTTGACCCATGGCGGACTTTGATACTTTCATCTAAATTATATTTGCGTCCATATATTCTCTTTTATTAACAGCCCGGAAAATGTATATTTAGCATTGCCGAATGCTGGAGTATGAAAATGCCTGGAGTGAAAACCATCAAGCCGATTTTGTTAGCAAGCGCAGCAATCGCATTTCCAATGCTGGCACATGCTGCGTCAGATTATCCGACGCCGGCGGTTGCAGAGTATGTTTACGGTTGCATGAAAGCGAACGGAGAAAATCGTGACACCCTCCAGCGATGCTCCTGTTCAATCGATGTTATCGCCTCGGTTGTGACCTATGAGCGCTATGAAGCAGCAGAAACCTATAAGCAAATGGGGCTGGTTCCGGGTGAGAACGGTGTTCTTTTTCGCGAAAGCGCACCGGCAAAAGCTGCTATCAGCGAACTCAAGCGGGCTCAGGCAGAGGCAGACATCCGCTGTTTTTAAAGTTTACGGCTCAAAGGCTTGAGGATTCGAGCGGCCATTCATCCTGGAATTTTTTGCCTTCGGCATCCAGGGCTTCAACCTTGAGCTCCTCTCCGGTCCTCGCGTCGAAGGCGAACCGAAAATTGGGATCTTCTGAGATCGATATACCACCTTGCATCGACAGGATCAGCTGATTGCCCTGGGAGACGGTGAGCCCCTGGATAAAATGGGCCGGGATATAATATCGTGTCAACTGATCCATCTGTAACCCGGAATTGTTCGGATGGCGGATCATCAGCTGCATCTCCGTGGCCCGGGTCAAGGGCTCCAAGCCAGGCGCCTTGGAGGGAAACACCCGCAGCTTCATTTTACCGAGCGATGCCATTGCTTCGTCCTGATTCTTCATCGCGGGTGCCGAGCACCCCCCGGAAGCCTTCACAAAGACTTCCGTCATGTGCAGCTTATCATCTTCCGTTTCAGCAATAGCCCGCACATAGGAATAGGCATTAACCCGCAGGCGCGTTGCCAGATGGGTGACGCCAGCGTTCTGCCCGAAGGTAAAGACCGCGGCGACAGGCGCCGGGTTCTCGTCGACGATCAAGGTCACGGTCTTGATGCGTCCCGTCTTGCTGTCTGTCTTGAAGTGCATATCGACAGGAACGACAGCTGCGTCTTCGGCGCGCTTGGGCGCTTCAATTCTGACGATCCCCTCGCCCTGTTCTATTGGCCGGCTCCCGAAAACATCGCTCTTCAGGCTCTTCCACGTTGCCGCCTCTGGCGCGCTGGCATTCTGGCTTTCCGCTGTTGCCGGACTGACGGCCCAAAGCAATCCCGCCGCGATCACAGCAGCACAACCCTTGGTTCGCTTCATATTCCAAGTCATGTTCGCCTCCACCAAATTTCGTTGGCGGTGCCCGGCCAGTCGTTATCATACCACTTGGCACGATGGTCTGGCAAACACCAACAAGTAGCTACTCCCACTCAAGTTCGGCATAGGCAGCAGTTGCATTGCGCTCATTGTACTGGTTGAAAAGATGCCATTTGTCGCGTTCACTTTGGGCGGCGGTCCGGTTTGCATCCGTCATGGAGCGGCCATCGGCAAGCGCCATGCGAATGTCCCTGGCGAGCGCGTCGAAATAACGACTTTCATCGTCAAGTGCCTGTGGCCACGGTGCCGGAACAGTCCCGTGCCCGGGAACGGCCAATTCGGCATGAATCTCCCTTAAATCCTTCAGCTGCCTGATCCAGCCAAGCAGCGACCCGTCGATTGTGGGGATATGCTGCGTAAAGCACAGGTCGCCAGTGAACAGAATCCGTGTCTGTTGATCGAATACAGACAGATCATTGTCGGTATGTGCCGGTTTCCAAGCTCTCAACGTCACCTTGCGGTTGCCCAGGTCCAGCTCCTGCTCGCCGGCAACGGTTATCGCAGGCGGAATTATTCTGATGCTGGACATGAGTTCGGGACCGAGGATCGCACGATAACTTTGCAAATAATAATCGCCGCGATTGGCCAACGCCCGTCTCAGGTTGTAGTGACCCACTATAACGGCTCCCGTGCCTTCAAAAGCCGAGTTTCCAAAAATGTGGTCGGGATGCATATGAGTGTTGATGAGATACCGAATCGGCTTGTCCGTTTTGGCTCGAATTGCCGCCACGAGCCTTCTGCCCTCTGCCGCACTGCCGCCACTGTCGATAGCGGCAACGCCCTCATTGCCGATGATGAAGCCAATGTTGCATATTTCGCCTTCATTGGCGGTACTCATCATCTCCGGCGCTCCGGTAAATGCGAAGATGCCTTTCGCTATTTCCTTGACGGGAAGCGCCTCGGTTCCGGCCGGCTCTGCGCTGGCAAACCGTGCATGGGGCATACAGCAGCCGGCAAGCAGCAATCCGGTGCCCAAAAAGGTACGTCGCGAAGGTCCGGCCATATCAGGCTCCTCCATCCGGAAATCTGTCGAGGAATGATCTGAGAATATCCCGCTTTGCCTGTTCGGTTCTGCTCTGGCGGGGCAATTTGATGTCGAAGGTTCCGATAACATGTGCAGGACGATCCGACAGAACGATGATCCGATCGGACAACAGGATGGCTTCCCTGATATTGTGCGTGACCATGAGTGCCGTTGTCGGTCGCTCCGCCCATACGCCCATCAGCAGGTGACGAAGCTGCTGGGCCGTGGGTTCGTCTAGAGAAACAAAAGGCTCATCGAGCACCAGAATATCAGGTTCAATGGCCAGAGCCCGCGCAATTGCCGCTCTGCGTGCCAGCCCGAGCGAAAGCTCCCCCGGGTAGAACGTTCTCATCCGGGACAAGCCCAATGTGCTGAAAAGCGCATCGAGATTCGTGTTCTTGAGGTGATCCGGCAGCGCGAGACGGACATTTTGCTCAACGGAGCGCCATGGAAGCAGGAGCGGCTCCTGAAATACCGCTCCGATGCGGGGATGCGTCAGCCCGGAGAGCTGCATTGTACCGCAATAATCGGTGTCGAGCCCCAGCAATATGCGCAGTGTCGTCGTCTTGCCGCATCCGGACGGCCCCACAATGCAAGCAAACTCGTTCTGCGCCACCTCAAAATGCAAATTCTGAAGCACGGTGATAGCTTCGCCATTCGATGACCGGAACGACTTCTCTTCTATGTCGACCTTAAGCTTCGTGGCGGCGCCAACGTGTGGATGTTTGTTCAAGAGGCTGCACCAATACAAGTTCAATAAATAGCATCACCGCAACGAATGCCAATGTGTAGGCAAGGATTGCAGCGACATCGAAGAGTTGGAAAAACAGATTGATCTGGAAGCCGACACCGTTGGCTCTGCCCAGCAGCTCCACGACAAGCACTATTTTCCAGATGAGGGAAATACCGGATCTGGAAGCCGCGGCTATAAAGGGCTGCAATTGCGGCAGCAGGATATGACGCAGCCGGTCCATTCGGCCAAAGCGGTAAATTTTCGCCATCTCGCCATAGCGCTCATCCAAAGCCCGTGCGCCCTCGCGCATTGTGACAACAACATTGGGAATCTTGTTAAGCGCAACTGCTCCGACAGCCGCTGCCTCGTTGAGGCCAAACCAGATATAGGCGAGCACAATGATCACCAGAGCGGGTATGTTCAGGAACAGTATAACCCAGGGATTGAAAAACCGATCAGCACCTCTGTGCCTTCCGAGCGCAACGCCGATAGCAGAGCCAATCAGCATCGCCAGAAAGAACGAGGCTGCGACCCGCCAAAGCGTCATGCCCAGATGATAGCCCATGTCGCCGCTGGCTGTCTCACGCAGGAAAGCCTGCAAGACGAGAAGAGGCGCGGGAAAGGACCGGCTTGGCCAAAGCAAAGCTCCGATGTGCCATGCGACGAGCAAAACTGCAAAGGAAATGCATCCCATCGTGACCGACGACCAATATTGTCGTGAACCTCCGCCTTTCCCTGTCTGGAAGTTGGAGATCAGGGCCGGGTCCGTCACTGCGTCCTCCAAAACGTTCCGGGAGCCAATGTTTTGCCAGGTCCGACCAGTCGCTCACCTCCAAGTTCGGCAAGAATTGCATAGAGTTTTGCGGCATCCTCCTCTTCTTCTTCGACGGAACGGCGGGGAATGCCTTCGCGATAGCGGTCTCGCAGCACCTGCAGCTCGCGCCCCTCCGCCTTGATGACTGGAGAGAGCCGCTGCCATTCTTCATCGGAACTGGCGAGCAGTTTCTTCGCATCACGGCTGGCTTTGAGAAAAGCTTCAATAAGCTCAGGGTGGTCACGGGCCCATTTCTCGCGGAATATAAATCCGATCGCCGAGACGGCACCTGTGGCGCCCAGATCTCTTGCAGCATCGCTCGTGCTGATCAGGCGATGAAAGCCCCGCGCTTCGAGCCGTGCACAAAAGTTCCAGAAATTTAAAATGGCATCCAGTTCGCCCTGTTCCGCCTTTTCCGCAAGCAGTGGTGGTGCGCCGAAAACAATCTCGTTTTGTGCAGGCAGATCAAGCGCTTGTTTTTTTGCAAGCGCTTGTATGAGCAGCCAGCTCTTATCAAGCGGACCGCCGGCAACACCAATCTTCTTGCCGTTCAGATCGGCAAGTTTTTTTATAGGCGAGCCATCGCGTACCATCAAAGCTCCAACAGAGCTGGAATACGCTGCAAAGCTTATGTCCTCGCCGGATGTGCGTTGACGTGACACCCACAGCCAATCGGCAACGATGATATCGACATCACCGGCCATCATTGCCACATTGGTAGCATCTTCGCTGGCAAAAAAACGCACATCAAGATCAATATTGTATTTGTTGTCGATCCCATGATGCCTGATGGTGTCCAGCTCCCAGTTCACAGTCCCGAACCGCAATACGCCCACGCGAACCTTCTCAACGGCTTCAGCTATTTGACTGAAGAACAGGCCAAGCAGCAACGCCAGCAGGAAGGTGGCACGGCCCAGTCGTCGATATGATATCACAATGTCCTCCCAGACCGATTTGCTGTCCCGCCGTCTACAATCCTATAACGTCGTCTCGCCGGTGGGATATACGCATTTCCATCGGACAACACGAAGCTTGGGATGCTCCTCACTCCATTTAGCAATTTCGGTAGGTGCCAAAAACAGGCAATTGGTGATCCCGCCCCTGTCTTCAAAATGCAGTCGCTCTTCCCGGCAGCTTGAGGGGTCCGACACGAGGCAAATGGTTAAAACGAGATCGATAACGTCCATTCAGCACCCTCAATCCTACCCTTGCCCGCAAACGTCCCAATAAGGGGCAATGCAAAGCAAGATGACAGCCGGAATTCTCAAGGTGCCCGATGAGAAATATCTAGGCCAAGTTACGGTTCCTGCAAGCCGGCGTCAATCATGCAGCCACATAAAACCTGGAATGTGAGATTGCGGCGTTATTACTTGCCCGAGGCGATTGACTTATGCCAAGCCACAGGTAACGTTTTGGAATGGCTGGGGTCAATTGGACCAGCTGAAAATGGTGGTGACAGTGCATGGAAACTGGCACCAGTACTCGTCTAAGGGCACCCTTGGCGAATATGAGGAAATGCCATGCGATATCTTGTTATGCTGACAGCTATGTCAGCTACTATTGTTTATGCTGGAGGAGCCACGGCTCAGGAGGGGGATGCAACGGCCGGAGCAACGGTTTTCAAAAAATGTACGGCCTGTCACGTGGCCGACAGCGACAAGAACAAGGTCGGACCTTCGCTGAACGGCCTGTTTGGAAGGACAGCAGGCACACATCCAGGCTTTAATTATTCGCCAGCGATGAAGGCTGCAGGCGCTGCGGGTCTGGTATGGGATAGTGCCAGCTTACGCGAATATCTGCATGATCCCAAGGCGAAGGTCAAAGGCACCAAAATGGCCTTTGCGGGTCTCAAGGATGAAACCGACATTACAAATCTTGAGGCATATCTCAAACAATATTCCAAATAAGCCCGCCGGTCCTCGATACCGGCGGCATTTCCACCACCCGAGCCTTACATGCTCCAATGGACGTAAAGGCTCGGGTGTATTTTATTTATCACGCCATTTGATGGAGCAGCCAACCGAGGCGAATTGTTCGCGCGGCCCGGACCCCGTTTCGGCAATTTCCACCATGGCCTCAAACAGGTCACGGCGCAGATTGGCACTGGCCTCCTGTTTACGCGATCCATCCAGACGCCCGCGATATTGCAGTTTTCCTGCCGCGTTGAATCCAAAAAATTCGGGCGTGCAGACTGCATTGTAGAGACGCGCAATACTTTGATCCGCATCATGCAAATAAGGAAAAGGCAGGCCATTCTTTCGACTGAATGTGCACATTCCTTCGTAGGAGTCGGATGGGTAGGCGATGGGGTCATTGGCGTTGATGGCAACGAACCCGATGCCAAGCTGTTTCAGATCGCGGGCATCGCGGACAATGCGCTGAATGACCGCCTTCACATAAGGACAATGATTGCAGATGAATGCAACGACCAGGCCTGTGTTTTTCGCCTGTGACAGGATCGAATACCGCCTTCCGTCCACACCAAGGAGTGTTGCATCCACGGCCTGCCAGCCAAAATCGCATAGAGGTGCTATTGCAGCCATACTTTTCTCCGTTCAGGCAGCCCGGTGTTGAATTGCCTGTTTGGCAGCCTCGCGAATGGCGGAAATGTTACTCGCATAGACAAGCTTTCCGCCGGCCGTGAAGATTGCCGAACCTGCTACAAGGACATTTGCGCCCGCAGCAGTGACAAGGGGCGCTGTCAGCGGCGTAACACCACCGTCGATTTCAATCCGGATCGGCCGTTTGCCGATGAGCGCCTTCAAACGTTTGATCTTTTCAACGACCGCCGGAATAAACGCCTGTCCGCCAAAACCGGGATTGACCGTCATCAGCAGCACCAGGTCCAGCCGGTCCAGCACATACTCGATAGCGCTCTCGGGCGTAGAGGGATTGAGAGACACACCAGCCTTTTTCCCAAGGCCGCGAATGGCCTGCAGGGAACGGTCAAGGTGCGGCCCAGCTTCGGCATGGACAGTTATAAAATCGCAACCGGCATCGGCAAAGGCAGCCAGATAGTTGTCGGCCGGAGCAATCATGAGGTGACAGTCAAATATGGCCTTGGTCCTGTTGCGGATGGATTTTATGACCTGCGGACCGAAGGTGATGTTCGGCACGAAATGCCCGTCCATGACATCAAGATGCACCCAGTCCGCGCCGGCAGCCATCACGTCTTCCACCTCTTCGCCAAGACGGGAAAAATCCGCTGACAGGACAGATGGTGCAATTAATACCTCGTGGCTCATGGCACTTTTTCCTTCCCGGTTGATCGAGCAAAAACACGGCTGCCCCTGATATCTTCTGCCGTAATTGTGGACAGGGCCGTTGAATCCGTTGGACCGTTCGATGCCTCGAACAACCGATTGGCATGTCTGAGGCGCGCCCTGTCTAGTGCATTGCGGATCGAGCGGGCATTGGCAAAATGTGGTTGCCGTCGGCGGTGTTCGATATAATCGGCCATGATCGTGCGGCCTGGCTCGTCAAAATTATAGTTCTGCCTGGCCAGCATGGTTTCAGCAATCCTGAGCAGCTCATCGGAACTGTAGTCGGGAAAGTCGATGTGATGGGCTATGCGCGAGCGGAACCCCGGATTGCTCTCAAAAAACTTATCCATGCGGTCGCCATAGCCCGCGAGAATAACGACGAGATCGTCACGCTGGTTTTCCATGACTTGCAGCAGAATCTCGATGGCCTCCTGCCCATAATCCCGCTCGTTCTCCTGCCTGTGCAGATAATAGGCTTCGTCTATGAACAGGACACCGCCCATGGCTTTCTTGAGTATCTCCTTGGTTTTAGGTGCGGTATGACCGATATACTGGCCAACCAAATCATCACGGGTGACCGACACGAGATGCCCTTTGCGAATATACCCCAGACGGTGCAGAAGGTTTGCCATACGCAGCGCCACAGTCGTCTTGCCAGTGCCCGGATTGCCACTGAAACTCATGTGCAGCGTCGGCGTCTCGTGCGCAAGTCCGAGGCTGCGGCGCGCGCGTTCCACCAACAGCAAGGCCGCCGTTTCCCGTATGCGCTGCTTCACCGGTTTCAAGCCGATCAATTCGCGATCAAGTTCGTCAAGCACTTCCTTGACCCCGGACTCAACATATTGCGCGCGCAGGTCGACCGCTCCAGAGGCCCCGCTCGCGGTGTCGGCGGACAGCGTCATGGTTGCATCAGCCATAGCGCTGCCCAGCCGGTCTGTCGGTTGCATAAGCGCTGGTCGTGTAGCGAACCACGCGGCCTTCTCCTTCCTGACGAGCCAAGTGAAAGCCAGGTTCTTCGGCAGGTCGGTTGACAAGGAATGAAAGCTTCACCGATTCCCATCCATGGGAATTATCGAATGCCACCAACCGAATATACCTGTCGCCATAGACCTTACGGCATTCCCGCAATTCCATCATCAATGCTGCAGCGTCCGGATTGTCGAACATCGGATGCGCCCACATGTCCCAATAGGTATTGCGGGGGTGCGGATCGTCCGTAAATTCGAGACTGACCGCCCAGCCATTGTCGATGCAATACTGTACCTGCCTGGTAATCTGATCGTCCGTGAGATCGGGCAGGAATGAAAATGCTCCTTGAGTGATCCGCATCTGTGTTCTCCTATTCGGCTGCTGTTGCGGTTGGAACGAAGTCCGGGGAATCGGTCGAGGTGTAATTGAAGGACACGTCCTTCCAGACCTCGAGCGCCTGCTGCAGCGGCTGGCAGTTGCGCGCCGCCATCCGCAAAATATCAGGACCTTCGCGCAGGATATCGCGTCCTTCATTGCGGGCGAGCACCATGCATTCGAGCGCGACCCGATTGGCAGTTGCTCCGGCAGCGATGCCGAGCGGATGACCGATGGTGCCTCCGCCGAACTGCAGAACGACATCCTCGCCCAGAAGATCGAGGAGTTGGTGCATCTGGCCCGCATGTATCCCGCCCGAAGCCACGGGCATCATCTTGTTAAGTGAAGCCCAGTGCTGGTCGAAGAAGACACCGTTCTCCAATTGCATAGGATTGAAGTCCTCGCGGCAGATATCGTAGTATCCGCGTGTGGTTGCCGGGTCGCCTTCAAGCTTGCCGACGACTGTTCCGGCATGGATGTGATCGACACCCGCTAGCCGCATCCACTTGGCAATCACGCGGAAGGAAACGCCGTGCGACTTTTGCCTTGTATAGGTCGAATGGCCAGCGCGGTGCAGATGCAGGATCATATCATTGCGCCGTGCCCATTTCGCCATGGACTGGATGGCCGTGTAGCCGATCACGAGATCAATCATGACGATATTCGAACCCAGCTCCTTGGCAAAATCGGCTCGTTCATACATATCCTCCATGGTTGCAGCGGTGACATTGAGGTAGCTGCCCTTGATCTCGCCCGTTGTAGCCTGAGCCTTGTTGACCGCTTCCATGCAATAGAGGAAGCGCTCGCGCCAATGCATGAATGGTTGCGAATTGATGTTCTCGTCGTCCTTGGTGAAATCCAGCCCGCCTTTAAGCGCCTCGTAGACCACACGGCCATAATTGCGGCCGGAAAGGCCAAGCTTTGGCTTGACCGTTGCGCCAAGCAATGGACGTCCGAACTTGTCGAGACGCTCGCGCTCGACGACGATTCCCGTTGGCGGTCCCTGGAATGTTTTGACATAGGCGACCGGCAGCCGCATGTCTTCGAGGCGCAGCGCCTTGAGTGGCTTAAACCCGAAAACATTGCCAATGATGGATGCTGTCAGGTTCGAAATCGACCCCGGTTCGAACAGGTCCAAATCATAGGCAATATACGCGAAATACTGACCTTCTCCATTGGGGACAGGATCGACGCGATAAGCCTTGGCGCGGTATTTTTCCGTTGCCGTCAGCCGGTCCGTCCAAACCACTGTCCAGGTGGCGGTGGAAGATTCCCCAGCAACAGCGGCCGCAGCTTCTATCGGATCGACCCCGTCCTGTGGGGTAATGCGAAAGAGTGCGATTATGTCCGTATCCTTCGGCTCATAATCGGGCTCCCAGTAGCCCATCTTCTTGTATTCCATAACGCCCGACCTGTAGCGCTCTTTCCCGGTGACCGTTTCCGAATTGCTCGACATGATGTGGTCCTTTCCTTGAATATTTTTGCTTTATGCAGCTCTGGCGGAAGCGATTTGGGGATCGAGCAGGCCCGCTGCATAACGTCTGGCCATTTCGTCAAGCTCAGTCACCTTGATTTTCGATGCGTGGCCCGCCGTTCCAAACCGCTCGAAACGGTCGCGGCAAAGATCGCGCATGGCATCCATGGCGGGTTTGAGAAATTTGCGCGGATCGAACTCGGATGGGCTTTCCGTGGCGATCCTGCGGAACTGCCCGCTCATTGCCATTCGGCAGTCCGTGTCTATATTGACCTTACGCACGCCGTGCTTGATGCCCCGTTCGATCTCCTCGACCGGTACTCCATAGGTTTGCGGCATTTCTCCCCCGAAGCGGTTGATGACGTCCTGCAGGGATTGAGGCACGGAGGACGAGCCGTGCATGACAAGATGCGTGTTGGGGAGTTTCCGGTGAATCTGCTCGATAACATCCATTGCCAGGATGTCGCCATCCGGAGCCCGTGTAAACTTGTAGGCGCCGTGCGACGTGCCACAGGCGATGGCCAGCGCATCAACCTTGGTGCGCAGTACGAAATCGACGGCCTGATCCGGATCGGTCAGAAGCTGGCTGTGGCTGAGCACACCGGTTGCACCATGCCCATCCTCGGCTTCGGCTTCACCGCTCTCCAGCGAACCGAGCACGCCAAGCTCACCCTCGACGGAAACCCCCAGCCAGTGAGCGATTGCGGTGACGCGTCGGGTGATACTCACATTGTACTCATAGGAGGCAGGCGTTGCAGCATCTGCTTCAAGCGACCCGTCCATCATTACGGAAGTGAAACCATGGCGGATTGCTGTCATGCATGTGGCTTCATCATTGCCGTGATCCTGATGCAGGCAGATGGGAATGTCGGGGTACAGCTCCACAAGCGCGTCGATCATCCGGGCCAGCATCACGTCCTTCGCATAGGACCGTGCGCCGCGAGATGCTTGAAGGATGACAGGCGCCTTGCAGGCCGCAGCGGCTTCCATGACGGCAAGCCCCTGCTCCATATTGTTTATGTTGAAGGCAGGGACGCCGTAGCCATGTTCGGCAGCATGATCAAGCAATTGTCGCAAGGTAATTCGGGCCATAGTCGATACTCCTCCTAGCTTATGAGCTTGCGTGTGGTGGCAATGATGCTCTCTGGTGTGATGCCGAAATGCCTGTAGAGATCGGAGGCAGGGGCGCTGGCACCAAAGCCCTGCATGCCGATGAATGCACCCTTTTCACCGATCCACCGGTCCCAGCCCAATCTGGCTGCCGCTTCGATGGCGATGCGCGGAGCTGCGGCAAGGACAGACCGGCGATAGGCCGGGGTCTGCATCTCAAATAATTCCCACGAAGGCATTGAAACGACTGCGGCAGGGATTTGGTACTGGCCCCACAGCATGTCGGCGGCGGTGCAGGCAATCTCTACTTCCGAGCCGCTTGCAAGAAGCGTGATGGCGCGCGGCTCCGCCGGCTCCCGCAGGACATAGGCACCGCGGCTTGAACGGATTTCCGTGTTGTCGGCCTGGCGGAGCATCGACAGGTTCTGGCGGGAGAGGACGATAACACTGGGACGGTCCTTGTGTCGAAGTGCAAGTTCCCAGCACTCGGCCGTTTCGATGATGTCGGCCGGGCGGAAGACATTCAGGCCCGGCGTGGCCCTCAGCATTGCCAGATGTTCGATCGGCTGATGGGTCGGACCATCCTCGCCAAGACCTATCGAGTCGTGCGTCATGACATAAATAACCTGCTGACCCATCAATGCCGAGAGGCGCATGGCGCCGCGCGCATAGTCTGAAAATGCGAGGAACGTACCGCCATAGGGAACAAACCCGCCATGCAGTGCCAGGCCATTCATGGCGGCTGCCATTCCATGTTCGCGAATGCCGTAATGAATATAGCGTCCGGAAAAATCATTCGCCGAAATGTGCTTCATGCCAGGTGTAATCGTCAGATTCGAATGGGTTAGGTCGGCAGAACCGCCTATGGTCAGATCGGTGGCATTGTTGATGATGCCCAGAACCATTTCAGACGCTTTGCGGGTGGCAACTTTGGTGGCTTTTTCCAGATGCAGGCGACGAAAAGCCCGCAAATCCTTGAAAACCGTTTCAGGTATTTCTTTCTTCACCGCTTGCCTAAGCTCATCGCCAAAGGGCGACGCCGCTGTTTTCACACACCACTGACGCCGTTCATCTGCGCCCCTGCGTGCGACTTCGCGCCATGCTTCCAGTATATCTTCAGGGACATGGAAAGGCGCATGCGCCCAGCCCATGGCCTGGCGTGCTGCTGCGATTTCCGCCTCTCCTAAAGGAGCACCATGGGTTTTTTCGGTTCCCTGCAGATTCGGCGCCCCTTTGCCGATCAATGTGCGGCAGGAAATCAGCGATGGCTGCTTGGAAAGCTTCGCCTGAGCAATCGCCTGCGCGATCGCTTCATGATCGTGGCCGTCTATGTCTTGTACGTAAAATCCTGCGGCCCTGAACCGCGCAAGTTGATCCAAAGATGTCGATAATGATGTCGGCCCGTCGATTGAAATGGAGTTATTGTCCCAAAACACGATCAGCTTTGACAGTTTCAGGTGACCGGCGAGATCTATTGCCTCGTGACTGATGCCTTCCTGCAGGCACCCGTCTCCGGCAATTACATAGGTATGGTGATCAACGATATCCTCACCGAAACGTACCGCGAGCATACGCTCGGCCAGCGCCATCCCCACGGCGGTAGCAATACCCTGACCCAGCGGGCCTGTTGTTAGCTCGATACCTTGCGCATGGCCATACTCCGGGTGTCCTGCCGTCTTTGCGCCAAGTTGGCGAAATCGCTGCAATTCCTCTATGGGCATATCCGGATATCCGATGAGATAATGCAAGGCGTATTGCAGCATCGAGCCATGCCCAGCTGACAGGACAAACCGATCACGATCCGGCCATAGCGGATGCAGAGGGTCGAGTTTGATGAAGCGGTTGAACAGAACCGTGGCCACATCGGCCATGCCCATCGGCATGCCAGGATGGCCAGAATTGGCTTTTTGCACACTGTCCATGACCAAAGCGCGGATTGCGTTGGTCATATCCCGTTCACGGACATTGGCAGCTTCACGATTTTCTTGCCTCAAAGTATAGGTACTCATCGGTGTCTCCCTCACGATGCCCGGTTTTTACGTTCGATCAATTGCATGATCAGCGGTGTCAGGATGAGTTGCATGGCCAGGTCAAGTTTGTTGCCGGGGACGACAATTGAATTGGCCCTCGACATGAAAGAATTATTGATCATCGAAAGCAGATAGGGGAAATCGATACCCCGCGGTTTGGCAAAGCGGATAACGAGCATCGATTCATCGGGCGTGGGTATCCACCGCGCAATGAACGGGTTCGATGTATCGACAATTGGAACCCGCTGGAAATTGATGTCTGTCAGGGTAAACTGTGGAGTAATGTACCGGACATAATCGGGCATGCGCCGCAGGATGACATCCATGACCGCTTCCGTGGAATAACCGCGGGTGGCGCGGTCCCGATGGATCTTCTGGATCCATTCAAGATTGATGACGGGAACAACTCCAATCTTCAGATCCGCATGCCGGGCCAAATTGATGCCTTCGGTTACCGCGCAACCGTGCAGCCCTTCATAGAAAAGCAGATCGCTGGGATCGAAGCCGCGCCATTCGGTAAAGGTTCCTGCCGGTGTGCCATAGAGCTCTGCTTCCGCATCGTCATGGATGTAGGTGCGGGTTTTGCCGGTTCCCTTGCGACCATATTCTTCGAATGTCTCATCGAGTTTTTGCAGTTCATTGGCATCGGCATTGAAATGCGTGAAGTTTGGATTGCCCTTCTTTTCCTCTTCCGCGACCTTGGCCTTCATCGCGTTGCGGTCGTACTTGTGGAAGGCATCGCCTTCGATGAAAGCGGCCTCAATGTTCTCACGGCGGAATATCTGCTCAAAAATCCGCTTGACGGAGGTGGTTCCGGCACCTGACGATCCGGTAATTGAGATGATGGGATGCTTTGCAGACATGTTTCCTCCTCAGACCCGAAAAAGGCCGCGCTTGCTGAACAGCGGCGCGCGTTCGCCGATATTGCTGGGTTCCGAATGATATCGACTGATGCGGGCCACTTCTCTGGATGAGCCGAAGACAAAGGGGACGCGTTGATGCATGGATTTGGGGACCAGATCGAGAATACGTGTCGCCGTATCGGTTGCTGATCCACCGGCTTGCTCAACCAGAAAGGCGATGGGATTGGCCTCATAAATCAGCCTGATGCGGCCTTCCCCGTAGCCTTTGCGATTGTCGCCGGGATAAAGGAAGACGCCGCTGCGCATGAGAATGCGATAGGTTTCAGCGACCAGCGATGCAATCCAGCGCATGTTGAAATCTCTTTCGCGCGGACCTTCCGTTCCCTTGAGACAATCGTCAATATAGAGCCGCACAGCTTCATTCCAATAACGATAGTTGGCGGCATTGATCGCAAATTCATGCGACCTGTCGGCAATGACAACACTGTCATAAGCCTGGACAAAAGTACCCAGGCGCGAGGAGAATACGAAGATGTGCGTCCCGCTTCCCAGTGTCAGAACCAGTGCGAGTTGCGGCCCGTAAATGAAGAAACCGGCAGCGAGCTGACATTCGCCTTTCTGGAAGAACGAAGCGCCAGGCTCGCTGTCGGGCTGGCCAACCACCGGGAGGATGGAAAAGATAGTCCCTATCGAGATATTGGTATCGATATTGGAAGACCCGTCGAGCGGATCAATGGCAAGTGCCAGAGGCGCGTCGGGATCGAGCAGTGCGGGATGGGCTAGCTCTTCCGAGCCATAAAGGGCAATCGGCGCCTGCCGCATGGACTCCAAAAACATGTCATCGGCCAGAATATCGAGCGCCCTTTGAGCATCGCCATCGGCATTCTTGCTGCCACTGTTGTGTGAAAACGCCTTGCCAAGCACGCCTTGATTGATCGTATTTCTTATTTCCACAGCAGTTATCGCCAAACGGCGAACCACTTTGGAAACCGCAGTGTTAACGGTGTCGTCTCCACCGGCAAAGGTTGCGAGAAAGGCCTCCAGTGTCGCTGTCATGATATTCCTCCCCGGCCTGATCATCGTGTTGTCAGGCTTGGGCTATCGAAACAGGGAACCATCGCTAAGTAAAATTTATTATATTTACTATCTCAGTAAAATAAATTAAGTATAGGGATGCGCAACCTGACTTTGAAGCAACTGCGGGCCATCCAGGCAATCAGGCGACACGGCACAATAGCCGGTGCAGCGAACGCACTTGGCCTGACGCCCCCTGCGGTGACGATTCAGCTCAAGCTTGTTGAGGAAGAATCGGCACTTATTTTGTTTGACCGGACCAATGACGGGCTTCGCCCGACGCTGGCCGGACTAGCCTTTCTTGACGCAGCGCAGATGCTCGAAGAGCGTCTACGACTGCTTGAGGACGAAATCGATGCAATCAAGGGCCTGCGCGTTGGCAGCCTGATACTGGGTGTGGTTTCAACAGCGAAATATTTCGCACCACAGTTGATGGCGATTTTTCGCAAACAGCATCCGGATATCGCCATAAAACTGGCCATCGGCAATCGCGCCGAGACGATTGCTGCCCTTAAAAGCCATGCGGTCGACATGGCCCTGATGGGGCGCCCGCCCAAGGATATTCCGCTTCGCTCAACCGTGTTCGGAGATCATCCGCTCGTTATGATCGCCGCACCGGATCATCCGCTTGCCAAATCCCGCGATATCACCAAGGAGCGTATCGCCCAGGAGCACTTTCTCGTGCGTGAACCGGGATCCGGAACACGGATATCTTTGGAAATTTTCTTAAGTGAACTGCCCGGTCGACTGGACGATCTTGGCACTGAGATGTCATCCAATGAAACAATCAAGCAGGCCGTAATGGCGGGATTGGGTATTGGCTTCATCTCGGCGCACACGATTGCACTCGAACTGGAATTCGGCAAGCTGGCAATCCTTGACGTCATTGGAATGCCCATACGCCGCCAATGGTTTTCAGTTGTAAGAACGGACCGTACATTGTCGCCCGCCATGAAAGCTTTTCAAGACTTTCTGACCCGCAAAGGCGCTCAATTTCTCCCATCGATCGACCGGCTTTATCCTGCTTCGAGTGCTCTTGGACCATCCTTAGAATGACCTTGCAATCCTAGCTGCTGTACCGATGGTGGAACGGGTTCAGCAAGGTGTCTGCGTCCTGCGATGGTGCCCCGGCTTATCCGGGTATCAAAGTTTTGCAAGACTCGTTTGGTCTAAAAATAGCGACCCAGGCAAGGTACGTGCAGGGAACCAGGTCTCATTCGGAAGTTGTCGGAAACGTTCCTTTGAAAATGCCGACAATAGGGTGATTTCCATCAATTTCGATTGTAGCCTAGAATTCTAAAAACACACTTTGCAGCCTAACGGATCAGTAATCTCCGATGGTAGATATCAAAGACAACCCCTGTCGCCCATAACGCTGGCTGAGACTTGAAAAAACGCTGAGCTGGCGTTGGTTCATAAGAACCTCCAGGTCATCTCCCAACGTGTCCAATGTCAGTCTTAAGCATCCTTCCTGGCCTTGGGAACGGGTAGTGAAACGGTCGAAGAAAATGACTCTTGCTCATAAGGGCCTGCCTCAAATAGCATTTTTCCCCATTCTATGCGTTTAGCGACCAACACGCTTTGCTTTCTCAGGGATCGTCCCGGTTATGGGTCGAGCGTCGTTTTCTTTGTATGACCTAATTGTCGACGTTCGAATTTTTACAGCGATACGTAAACTTCCATTCGCCTTCTGGTATCCCCGGATTCCGATCATCTTTTTCGTTATGATAACATGCTCCCCACTTGATTTCAGAGCGATTGCCAATGTTCAAAATCTGCAATATGGAATTCGCTTCGACGACCGTCGCTGGATACAGTCGCTCACCATTATTTTGAGCGACGCTCGAACAGTTAACAGCTGAATCGATTGTCTTCTCGAAGCAGAGCTCTAAAACCACGTCGCGGTTACAGTTGTTTACAAAAAGCCAATCACTTTCTGTTTCAGTTTTAAGTATGCATCCGTTTGCATCTGCCGCAAAATTTTGATTGATTTGACTGAATGACATCAGGAAGGCTGCAATTGTAAGGTTTCCGTATTTCGCCTTAAGGCTCATGTGTTCACGCACCTCCAACGATTTTCTGCAAGGTTCGAGTCTACGATAGCCATCTAAGCTTGACTATACATCAACTGGCTTACAAGAAGTCAGTACGAACAGTATCCTGAGATGCATCCGTAGGTTCCTCGCGACGTTTCATATTTCACCTAAAAACCAAACTCACGGTCTATTGGAGAACATAGTCTTGAAGGTGCTTAGGACGTTATTTAACGTGCCTCCTTGCTGAAGGGTAAGTCGATAAAATGGAAACGCTTTATAGCGACTTTTTGATTGCGTCTGTCTGTGCAGGAGCACGAGGAGCGCAGAATTCGGTTGGAATCGGGCGTTGAAAAGGCGTTTCGCAGATCGCGCACGGGGGACAAGGAAGACGTCTTCTCTCTTTCATTTTATCGGCCGCGGCTGTAATTGGCCTATGAAATGACGACACGTTGGCGAAGTGGATTTAGTCGAATCGAGCAGTTGCTTCACACCCCTATCCCATTCCTGCGTCGGCGTTTTTCCGTAAACGCGTTAAAAGCTCTTGTAAAATGCGAAGGATCATCAAAACCGACGTCAACGGTGATCTCGCGCGCACGCAGGCTGGATAACCTGATGCGCACGGCGCGTCTGTGGGGACGCGCTATCCGAGGCGATGGCCATTGGAAAAGAACGACCTTCACCGGAGTGTTGCGCCACTTCGAATGACCACACCGTTTGTCTGCGATGGCGCAATGGACAGTACGTCTTCCTAGCCTATGTAGCAATTCTGCCGATTCTTCAGGTTGGGGCGTGGTGGTGATTAATCTGCCAGCTTACAAGACAGCAGGGGTACGCGATGCCGTGCAGGTCCAAAGCCGACGTTCCTTCTGCTATATGGCCCCAACTTTAATCCCATTGAGAACGCATTCTCAGAACGGAATTCCATGTCGCGGGGGCCGGCAGAGCAGAAAATCGATGCCCTTTGGACGCAGGTGGCGACTTGATCCCGCGCCCTACTTGGCGTTGCAGCACATCGCAGATAGTGTGTTGGTCAGTTCCCTTTGCTGGACGAACAAAGTCTCTCATAAACCGTCTCCGAGCAACAGGCGGGTGGCTATGCAAATGGAAAACAGGAACAGCAGTGGCATCGAAGACGACATTGAATGCTAAAAATCTTGAGGCACTTGGCACACAACGACTTGCCGCGCTGCTTATCGAAATCAGCACCGGTAGCGCTGCTAGCAAGCGGCGTCTGCGTATTGAATTGGCGGGTTTGCAAAGCAATGAGGAGGTAATTCGGGAAGTCACCAAGAGGCTGGCTGCCATCGACAGATCGCGATCGAAGATAAGATGGCGGCAGGTTAAGACTTTGAAGAAGGACCTCGAAACGCAGTGGGCGGTAATAACAGAAACAATCGCCTCCAAGGATCCAACTGAAGCTTTGGAGGTCATGTGGCGGTTTATGGATATTGCCAGTTCCATTCTCATGCGCACCACCGACACCAACAGAACGCTTCTATCTGTTTTTAGTTTGGCATGCACCGGTTTCAGTGAAGTTGCGCTCAACGCGAATCCCGACCCAACGGCGCTCGCCAAGCGCGCTTTTAGCGCCCTTCATAACAATGATTATGGTCAATACGACGGTCTAATCCCTGCCCTCGCCGCGCCATTGCAACAACAAGGCATGGATCAACTGAAAGCGCTGCTAACGGCCGAATTGAAATCTTCGAAGTCCGCAACCACGGATAATAATCGCCGTGTGTCGTATGCAGATGGGCTAGCAACGCGGAAGCACGAAGGGAAAATTCGAATATTACTTCGGCAGATTGCAGATGCGCAAGGCGACGTTGACGCCTTTATCGAAACACACGATGACGATCGAGCCAAACCTCTTGTCGCCGTGGAAATCGCAAGCCGACTTCTGGCGGCAGGGCGATCGCATGAAGCGTTAGATTCATTGAAACGAGCGAGCCAAGCCGCTTCGGAAGCAATCCCATACGAATGGGAAAACATCTATGCCGATACGCTGGAAAAGCTTGATCGCAAAGAAGATGCCCAATCATTGCGGTGGCAGTGGTTCGAGCAGAGCCTGCATGAAGAGCATCTGCGCGCTTTCCTAAAGCGTCTGCCTGATTTCGACGACATGGAAGCTGAGGAGAAAGCCCTGTCATATGTTGCGGCTTATCCCGACGCCCATCAGGCGCTGCTTTTTCTTTTGACTTGGCCCAACCTGGAAAAAGCTGCGCGGCTCGTAATTTCTAGAGAGAAAGATTTGAACGGTGAAGACTATGAACTTTTAAGTCTTGCCGCAGACACGCTTCGGAACAGTTATCCAGTGGCGGCAACTATAGCGCTCCGGACCATGATCAACTTTATCCTAGATTGGAGTCGAGCAGCACGATACAGGCATGCAGCACGTCAATTGAGTGAGCTCGAAACAATATCATCGAACATCACCGACTATGGCTCGATCGAACCGCACCAAGCGTACGTCACAAAACTGAAAACACGGTATCAGGCGAGAAGTAAATTTTGGAAAATACGCAGGTCCTGACAATGATTCGGATGTGAGACGCACGGCATTTATCGAGACATTCATACGTTTCAATATGTCATCGATTTTTACGGTTTGGCTTCCCACCGCCGCCCCTTGAATGACTCGGTGCAGAAGTGTTTGCAGCATTTTCTATCTGGAGTTTTCGCCAGCGTGTCAGACGTTCAGGATCGATAGTGCCTGCGTTCACCCCCGCCTGTACCGCGCAACCCGGTTCATGAGAATGAGTACAATTTCGAAACCGGCAAAGAGGGGCAAGCTCCGTGATTTCGGCAAAGAGCATATCGATCCCGTAGCTTACTTCGCTGACATTGAGCGTGCGAATTCCCGGCGTATCGATTACCCAACCGCCCCGCTCAATGGAATGCAGAGACCGCGAAGTAGTGGTGTGGCGACCCTTTCCATCGTGTTCGCGTATGTCACCGGTCAGCTGGGGCGCTTTACCGCCGATCAGTGCATTTACGAGCGTTGATTTACCGACACCTGACGAGCCGACCAGTGCTACTGTCTGTCCCGGCCCGCACCAAACAGCCAAGGTGTTTACACAGTCTGGCGAATGCCCGTCGAGTACTACAACAGGCAGCTCACGCTGTAACAGAGCTGCTTGCTCCTCATATTTCCGGGCATCTGCCACGGTATCGGATTTTGTCAGGATGATAACCGGATCAGCCCCGGATTCATTCGCCATAGCCAAGTATCGTTCAAGGCGGGCCGAGTTGAAATCATCGTTGCATGAGGTGACGATAAAGAGCGCGTCGACATTGGCAGCAGCAAGTTGATTGGTCCCACCTTCTCCTCTTTGACGTGAGATCAAAGTTTTTCGGGCCAGCAAGCGCTGCACTGAGTTATCTTCCGGATGAACCAGCACCCAATCTCCCACCGCAAAATCCGCAGTGTTGCTTTGAGCCGAAAGCATAAGATTCACCGACCCAGTAGCCGATATTGCAACCAGACGCGCGCGATGAACTTTGGAGATGCGCATAGGTACGCAATTTATGTCATGTGGTTCGAGTTGGCTTTGGAAGAAATCCGACCACCCCAGACCTTCTAGTGAATCTGTTTCGTTGATCACGTTTCTGCACGGGGGGCACATATGGCGTACATTGAATATACCTTTTGAAAAATGAGTTCAGTGAACAGCGACGGACGGCGCGCGCAGTTAAGTTGGGCTCGATTTGATAAGATCGACAATCCGGCGCGCAAAATCCTCTACGGCAAAGGGTTTGGTCATGACATGCATTCCGTGCTCAAGATGCCCATGATTGAGGACGACATTTTCTGCATATCCTGTGATAAACAAAACCACAAGGTCAGGTCGTTTTTGCCGAGCTGCCTCGGCCAGTTGTCGGCCATTGGTTTATTGGTATAAAAAGGATCAAACCCGCACGCGGCTCAGATTTCCAAGTATACTTTCTTCAAGAGGGCTCGTTTCAGGTTCGCCGGATGGCATTGCGTGCGAAGTTATGACAATTAACCTTCTAAGAACAGGCGTCCGCAAGCTACCAGGAATTTGCACAGATTCGCCTCTCGGTTCCATTCATTGCCGAGAGCCGAGGTCTAAGGAAGTGTTCCGGCTATTGTCCGAGATGGCGAACATCGGCCAGCTCATCTATCTTACGCATCACAGGCACCTTTGTGACATTGCGCAATAAGTGGTGCCCTCGGTACGGATTCACGAAATAACGACTTAGATCAAACGGCCAAAAGAGTGGACCTCAAGCCCGTGGGTTTCGAAATCCATTCACTCGCCCCTCGAGCTGAGAAGACCGTCATCGATGCCAAAGAAGGTTATCTTTGTCGGCATGTCCGTATGCACCTACAATGGACCAAATTATACTTGCTATACGATTACTGCTTCTGTCTGCATCTAGTCGTCCGCTGAAGTCAGCGAATGCAGCTTCTTGATCATTATTCCGAAGTCATCTCCATCCCCCCAAAGGAACTCTATTCCCGCAGCCTCAAACACCTGCATTATGCCACCTAAGGTGCCAGCTCGCAGTTGCTCGCCTCTCTCCAAGCGGCTTATCGTCTGGGTTGAAACGTTAGCTGTTTCAGCCAATTGCCGCACGCCCCATCCCAATGCGACGCGAGCGAGTTTGCACTGAAGACCGTTCATTTCACAACACTGTTGTGATTTAACTTGCATATTTTATGCTGCAACGGTACCCTCCTAAGCTGCAATGATCCCACGTGTTGGTACCACGCGGAAACAGCCTAACCACAATCTAGCTTGTTGGAGCTTGGATCATGGCTGATTCTGAGATTAGCAGAACTTTGCCTGGAATTAATCCTGGAAAAGATGCCTCAAAAGAAACCTCCACTGAAAACCTGCCGCGTGTCATTGACCGTCGAAACCTTCTTTCCGTCGCGGCACGCATCCTCAGTTTTCGCATCGCAGAAACTAATGGGGTGCCACGGGCCAGTGGTCCAACACCTGTGAGAGAAATGTGGCCTCGATGGTATGCGTTCCATCAGCAGTGCGTGCAGGCCACCCGCCACAGACAAAAGCTTGAAAACAAAATGCTGGACGTGGCCGGCAGTCTTCCGATCGTAGAGATAGACATCGCTGGTAGTGATCAACCCACCGTAGTCGGTTCGCTCGCCGACATCAATCGGCTGACCTCGAATCTGGACGCCGAACAACTGCATCGGGTTCGCGCCGAACTTCACCAACGACGCAAACGATGGAGAAGGGCCGATCAGCGTTTGGGATACAGCACGGCTGTCGTTCGGGAACAAGAACTCGCAGACAGGACCGGGATAATGGGAAGGGTTATGTGGATCACAAAGCCCTCGACCCTCATCGAGGTCACTGCAAAGCTTCATTGTCTCATTGTTATGAACGACCCGACCCTCAGGCGTGTCATATTAAATGAGTTTACGCATTGGACCTGATTGAGCAGTCCGTTTAGATGCACTTCTGGGACATTTCTGGCAGGTTCACTACAGTAGACCAAAAAACTTCAAGCAGGCGATTCCGGTTGGCTCTTAAGGTCATTTCATCTTGCCTGGCCTCTAGAAGTCTGGCGTTTGTACAAAATTGAGAATTGCCAACAACCCTTCCTTTGAAAATGCCGATAATAGGTAAGCGGTGTGCTGCTCACACCTGTACGGAACAATACAGTTTTCTATATCAAGTTTCACCCATAGAGCGCGACGTCGCCTCGCGGTAGGCGCGGTGTTGACCTGCTAAGTGCACGTGCAGAGCTTTTCTGCCATCCAAGTGCGTGGCAGAGTGAAATCAAGGTCATCGGATGCCCAGCCGTGTCCTGCCTCCAGCGCATGATGCGTGACATTAGCCCCTGCATGTCGAAGCTGTTGCGCAAACTGCAGAGATGCAACGCGGATAGCGACGGTGATCGCCGATGCATGCCACGAGAGCAAGAAACTCGCGAGCACCTTGGCGGAACAGCAGGGCTGGCAATTGCAGATAGTCAAGCGGCCTCAGCGTGCCTTCAAGATCACTGGCTTGACCTGGAGATCGTGGAACGCTGCTTCGCTAGGCTCGGGGTGCAATCGTCGACTCAGCAAGGATTATGAATATCGGGTCCAGACATCCGAGACGATGATCGACACCGCAGCCATCCGGCCCATGCTCAACCGCCTTGCGAAACGTTAATCCCCAAACACCCTCTAAGAGGCTGAGGTTATGGCGCTCCATTGTTCTGCACGGCTGCCTTTGCGAGTGCACGCGCGGCGAATATTGTAGAACCTTGTCCCTTGTCCCAGTCGTTCGTAAAGATCAGCAGTTCGTCTGTGCCGGGTCGGATCACCATAGATGTAGAACGCAAATTATGGCCTTGACCCCGGTCAGGAAGTAAGTACTGCCCGACAGGAAAACCTTGGGGGTTAAACACCATAATGCGCCCTTGCCCATACATTGCAACATAGACATTTCCGTCAGCGTCGATACGAAGCGAATCTGGACCGCCACCAACGAAATTATAGACAACCGATGAACCGAACGGCGCTATGGTCGTTGCGTCCGATAATGAGATGCGGTGAAGCAAGCCGCCTGCAAGCTCGCTAACCCAGAGGGTTTTTCCATCTGGGCTAAGGGCGACCCCGTTTGCGATCCTGAGATTAGGAACAACCAGGACAGGCTTTCCCCCATCTGGCCCAATATAGTAAACGCCGCCCGTGGCTACACTTGAACCGCCTTTGAAATCGGTAAAGTAAAAGCCTCCATTGCGATCAAACACAAGGTCATCGGGCAAAAAGCCTTTATCTCGAGATAACACCGTTTGAACGTCAGTTCCATCTGCGGCCATGTTAATGACCGAGCCTCTCGAAGCAAAATCCCCGAGCTCGGCCATGTAGATGCGGCCATCGGGATGAACGGCAAGCCCCGCTGGGCGCAGTTCCGGATCAGGTACAAAGCTTGAGAGTTTTTTTTCTGGCGTCAGGCGAAAGACGGTTCCGCCGAAAACCTCGCAAAACACCAGATCGCCTCTCGCATCGAAGGTAGGACATTCCAGTTGCAGGCCTTTGTCGGAAACCTTGAAATATTTCGTCGCCTCGACCGATGGCAGATCTGCCTCTGCCATCGGCAGGGGAACGGAGCTTTTCAAAGACTGAGGTATTTCTAGGGAAGGAAGCACTTTATCGTCTTCCATTCCGTAAGAAAGGTCACTCGTGAAAACCAGCCCCGAAGTCAAGATCAGGGTAGACACTAGCCGGTGCATTTTCTCCTCCCAGTTCTACATTCAGATTGCGATCGGTCAGCCAATGAGCTTCATGATTGCGGGCACACTGAGGATTGCAGCGTAGTAACCCATGAACTGCACACCGGTATTCATGCCAAGCACCCGGTAGAGCAGGCCACCCAGAAGTCCCACAGTCATGATGACCAAAAGTGCGAGCAAGCCACCTTCCCAAAGACCAATCACGAGGATCAGGCCAAGGAAAGTGGCTATGATGGCTTCGTGGCTAATATATTTGGCCACAAACGCCGCTGCGCTGCGTGCGTGGTTCATCGCGAACGGATAGGCGATGGCAGCGGCGATCACTACGGAGATCATACCCCAGATCAGGAACTCAGAAACCGACATCATCGTGTGGAGGTTGTTGACCACTCCTGTTCCTGTGTCGACAGTGAAGCGCGGCGGTGCATTGAACAGCGGTGCAGCCGGACCCGCAGCGACCGGGCTAAGCGGCAGGCCGAACGCTATAAGCGGAATCAAGGCTTCAGCGATATAAGTGGATTCCGTAACGCCGTTTCGCACCGCCAGTACGGAAGTCAGCCGGTGATACGCCTGCTTGATGCGCGCTCCAACAATCTCACCGGCAATAACGGTAACAGCCACAGGGCTGAACACGAATGTAGCACTGGTGATGGCAGCGGCGGCTGCCGTCGTGGTCACCTGGCTCCTGTCAAGCACCCGGAATGGGTTTGGAAAATATCCACCCCAACTCTTTACATCGGGCGCAAGTGTCGTCTGGCGCAGCTCGTTGCGGTTCATTCGTTTTTGCTCAAGCGGTGATATTGCCGAAAACAGTTCCGCCACAAGTGGGCCGACTGCAATGCCAAGGAAATAACTGACACCAAGCTTGACGTCATGCGCGGCTGTGAAACCTTGCAACGCGATAATCAGCAGCGTGAAGGGGATCAATGCAACGACTGAGGCCCAGCGGCCTGCAGAGAAATAGGCAATGATGATTGCGGCACCGATGAACAACCATGGAGCAGACACAGTAATGTAAGTTCCGAAGGGTGCCAGAATAACAGCGAACAGCACTGCGAGCGGCACCGCTATGAAAGCAGATATGACAGAGCCAGCCAGCATTTTTCGTAGTGCTACGTGTGGTGCGCCGAGATTACGCAGCGCAGTGGCCTGCTGGAGCAGTGGCAGTGCCATTGTATCTCCCGGAATTCCGAGCAATGCCGTTGGTACCGCATGCGTCATATGCTTGGATATAGCCGCACACATCCAGAAGGTGAATACCCCAGCTGGCGGCGCTCCCAACAGAACGACAAGAAGCGTCACCGGAGCAATGGTCGTGGTCTCGTCGGTGCCCGAAATCAGGCCGATGGCCGAAAACAAAACTGCACCCAACAGGCCGAGAGAAAGAGCGATAATTATTTCGTAAAGCAGCCCGTCCATATCAGTCCCCCTTCCTTCCTGCGTTGTGGCGATCTTCATAGTTTTTAAAAAGATCGTAGAGTCCGACCTCGCGCATTTCCTGTGCGACGACGGGTGGAAGATCCTCTACCCGGCCCATGGGGCCACCTTCCTGTTCAAGTTGTTCCAGAATCTCGGTCTGCCAGGCGGTTCCTGTCTGAACCTGCTCGACCACTGTTCGTTTAGGTGCAAACAAGCGAGCGCATATTGCTCCGCTGCTGACGGAGCCCAAAATTCCACTCAGCATGGCCAGTGCCTTGCCGACAGCCGGGGTGGAGGCCAACGGGGCAATTGTCTGAAGAGCAAGAGAATATACGGCCACGCTTACCAAGGCGCCGATGAGCATCGCTTTTGCGAGCTGGGGACGCGAGACAACGTCTCCCCAGATTTCGGCAAGCTGGCCATGCGCGCCCACGCCACGCGCTGCGTTTGAATCCGTCATGTTGTCCTCCCAATACATTCAGAAACCGGAAAAATCTCCTCGTTGACCGGTCCCAAATTTTGTTTATTTGCGCATTTCCGCCAATATCTCCTCGGCGCGGGCAGATCGTACATCGTGATCGTTGGCGAGCCTTCTGGCGACCTCATCGATCTCTTCGCCCGAAGCACCGGCGCCGATTGCAATGTTGCGCGCATGAAGCGCCATGTGGCCGCGCTGGATGCCCTCTGTTGCAAGTGCCCGAAGGGCAGCCATATTCTGAGCGAGTCCGACAGCGACGGTAACTTCCGCAAGTTCGACCGCCGTTTCGACATTCAATATTTGGAGAGCAGCCTGTGCTGCAGGGTGTGTTTTGGTCGCACCACCAACAAGACCAAGCGCCATCGGCATTTCGATGGTTCCGACAAGGGTCCCCTTGTTGCTGATCTCCCAAGTCGAAAGAGATGTGTAGCGTCCTGAGCGCGCGGCGTAGGCGTGAGCGCCCGCTTCGATTGCCCGCCAATCGTTCCCCGTAGCCACCACCACCGGATCGACACCGTTCATAATCCCTTTGTTATGTGTGGCAGCACGGTAGGGATCGATCGCTGCGAACTCATAGGCATCGACAATGCCTTCCATCATTCGGAGTCCCGAGAATTCCTTCGTGGCGAGGGCTTCTTCAGTTACTTCGATCCGGGCCCTTGCCAATCGCAGATCCGCGAGGTTGGAGAGAATTCGCAACCGGACTTCACCGCCGGTTATCCGCTCGATAATTGGTGAGACCGACTCTGCCATCGTGTTTACAGTGTTGGCACCCATTGCGTCTCGCACATCAACCAGAAGATGAAGGACGACCATCGGGCCCCGAGACGTCGAAGGAAAAACGTGAACTTCGATATCGCGGCATCCGCCGCCGAACTTCACCAGAACTGCGTCCTTGGAATTGGCGGCTGATATGATCTCGTCACGCGCCGCCAGGATGGCCAGCCTTGCCCCGTAAGGATCGGACGTTGCAAGCACCTGCACTTGTGCACGCATGATCGGTGCTGTCGACGATGTATGAAAACCGCCGCAGCCTCGCACGATGCGAGCCATATAGGAGGCGGCGGCAACGACCGACGGTTCCTCTACCGCCATAGGCACCAGATAGTCCTGGCCATTGATCAGAAAGTTTGTGGCTACACCGAGCGGAAGCTGGAAGGTGCCGATGACATTCTCGATCATACCATTGGCGCGCAAGACAGGAAGGGCGTCAGGGGCCGCAAGGACCGATCTGGTTTTCTCGTCCAGCTGCGCGGCTAGCGCGACCTGTTCCAAGCGCTCGGCAGGAGACAGATTGCGCATATTCTCGATACGCGACGAGGCGGTCCTTTTAATCAATGGCTCACTCCCAAACCAAACATTTCTAAGCTTGCGTCCATCGCAAAGTGTCCTAGAATATAACCGCTATGCAAGGGACAGTTGTCCGGTTTGTTGTGGACACTGTCCCACCATTGAAGTGGGACGATTTTATGAAGGTGATTGACAACATCGTCGCTCAGATCAGTGGGCAAATCGCGTCCGGCCTGTACCGGCCCGGGCAAAGACTGCCCTCTGTCAGAGGAGGGGCTGGTCAGTTCGCCGTCTCAAAAAATACGATGGCGGAGGCTTATGACCGACTGGTCGCACGCGGGCTTCTCATCGCGCGGCAGGGTTCAGGTTACTACGTTTCCGAAAACCGTCCGGCGCCAGTGCAGCAGGTAAAACCAGATGTCATGGAAGCCACGAGCATCATGTCCTTACTCCGCGAGCAGCTTGATCAGAACTATCTGACACGGCCGGGTGACGGTCGCCCACCAGCAAGCTGGACTGAAGATGCGGACATGCGCCGCATCTTGCGTACGAGCCGCAGCGCAACCGCAGAGGTCGATTTCGGATATGGGAGTTCCTGGGGCCTGAGCGGATTGCGAGAATGGCTCCGTGTTTCGCTCGCCGAACGCTCGATCACCACCGAGCCAGACGGAGTGATGTTGACGAGCGGCGTCAATCACGGCCTGGACCTGATCATTCGCCATTTTCTGGAGCCCGGCGATACGGTATTCGTCGACAGCCCCGGCTACTATCCCCTTTATGCCAAGCTTCGACTGGCGAAGGCAAACGTCGTTCCTATCCCCCGGTTGCAGGATGGTCCAGATCTCGACGAGCTACGCCGCAAGCTCATTCTTCATCGTCCGAAGCTGTTTTTTACGCAAAGCCAGGCGCACAACCCGACCGGAGGCACCTTGTCTCCCGCTCATGCGTTTACGCTTCTGCAGATGGCTGAGGTTCATGACTTTCGTTTAGTCGAAGATGATATTTTCGCGGATCTGATTGCTCCAAGCCTGCCGCGGCTCGCAGCTTTCGGCCAACAGCAACGCGTTCTCTATGTCGGGTCGTTCTCCAAAACGCTCTCTGCGAGCCTGCGGTGCGGCTACATTGCCGGGGCACCCGATACGATCCGGAGTCTCGTCGATTTGAAGATGATAACGATGGTTGCCACGTCGCTTCATGTTGAGCGCGTTGTTCTCGAGATGATCGAAAGCGGGCAATATCTCAAGAACCTGAGACGCCTGCGTGGTTGGATCGAAGACGGCACCAAGGCGACTGTGCAAGCGCTTTCGGAGGTGGGACTCGACGTAAAACTTCCCAAAGTGCAGGGTTTTTATATTTGGGTCCCGCTTCCGCCCAATCTGGATGAAACCGCGTTCTGCCGCCGGGCAGCTCAAAATAATATTTTCATCGCGCCTGGAAGTGTTTTTTACGTTGATCGGGAAGCCTCTGTCCAACCGGCGATGAGAGTAAATGTAGCCTACGGTGCCGACCCTCGCTTTTGCGCCTTTCTGCGCGAGGAAATAAGAGACAGCAATATATAGGTGGAGGACCCGATGGATGATATTCGGCTCGTTGAGGTCGGACCGCGTGACGGCTTGCAAAATGAAACTAATCCGCTCAGCGTCGCTAACCGCGTACAGATGATCGAAGGTTTGATCGACGCTGGCCTTCGAACCATCGAAGCGGGAAGCTTTGTCTCGCCGAAATGGGTTCCCCAGATGGCGGGATCCGCAGACGTTTTGAGATCAATCGGGCGGCGCAAGGGAATTAGCTTTCCCATGCTTGTACCTAATTTGAAAGGTTTCGAAGCCGCCCGCGCGGCTGGCGCGGAGGAGATCGCGATCTTTGCTTCGGCATCCGAGAGTTTTTCGCAGCGAAACATCAATTGCTCGATTGATGAGAGCTTTGAGCGCTTTCTGCCGGTTTTGGAGGGAGCTCGCGACATCGGTATGCGAGTGAGAGGCTATGTGTCCTGCGTTCTAGGCTGCCCCTATGAAGGAAACGTCCCGCTCTCGTCGGTCGTCGATGTCGCCCGCCGTCTGCACAATATGGGATGTTACGAAATTTCGCTGGGCGATACGATTGGCATTGGTACGCCGAGAGTTGCTGCAGCCATGGTAAGGGCTGTGGCGACAGTTGTGCCGATGACTGCGATCGCACTTCACGAGCATAATACCTATGGTCAGGCGCTGGCCAACATTCTTGCTTGTCTGGAAGAGGGGGTGACGGTATTCGATGCTTCAGTGGGCGGGCTCGGAGGCTGCCCATATGCGAAGGGAGCAACCGGAAACGTTGCGACGGAGGAGGTAGTGTTCATGCTCGAAGGCATGGGCATCCGCACCGGCATCGATTTGCCTAAGCTCTGCACCGTGGCGGTCCGGACTGCTACACAACTCGGCCGAGATCCTGCTTCGCCGATCTCGAAGATTCTGGCCGATCCGACGGAGGCAGCGGTGTCCTGAGAGGGTGTTTGGAAATTAGCGTTTTGCAACGCGGTTGAGCTTGAGCCGGGTGGCTGCGAAGTTGATCATCGTCTCGGATGTCTGGACCCGATATTCATAATCCTTGCTGAGTCGACGATTGCGTTCGATCAGCTTCGGATACTTCGCCCATCATGCTGCGTAAATACTGAGCAGCTTGAGGCAGGTGCAACGGCAGCCCCGACCACGCAACGGCCGCTGCCCAGGCCCTTTTGATAGGTAATGCATATGGGACAGTTCTCAACAGAGCCGCGGCATGCTAAGTTTTTCAACGGTGTCCGTCAAAAGCAGCCGTGTGCGAGCTGCCGACAACTCTTAACCAGCGAACAAATTGTCTGCCATAAAATCCACGAAAACCCGGATTTTCGGCGACAGATAACGGCTCGTTGGCCAAAGCACACGGAATATGCCTGCCTCTGCTGTAAAGTCATCGAGGACCGCAGTCAGCTTGCCATTGGCAATCTGACTGTCAACTGCGAAACTCGCAAGGAGGCGCTTCTACCTATCCGGATTGGAACAGTCCCGGCCGCTGGCAACCGGCAGCGCTCTTCGGAATCCTTCCCCCGCAGATCGTAACGTTGAACGCGCGCCTACCATCCGCCAAGGCAGCGCCACGGCCACGCCGCTCGGCCAGACAGTGGTCGAGCGCTTCGGAGATTGCAAAATTAGCCTGTCGGGCCGTCTTCATCTGGCAGCTAGGCTTTGATGGTGGAATAGCGTTTCAAGTAGTTCACCAAGACATTGAGAACAAAGAAAGATTTTGCGCAATCTGGCTTGAAACCCTCATGCCGCATTCCTACGTTGCAATCAGTCGACGCGGTCCTCCTCCCAATTTTCCGCGTTGGCTGTTCCCCTCTGGAGGTTTTTTAACCTTCACAATTAAAGCCGGGCTTTCAGTCCGGCTCTTTTTCTTAACTTTGCATAATGGGCCAGCAAGCGCACTTCGATAAGCTCCGCCAGAGAGCTCAGATCAGAGGGACGTCTCCATAATATAGCGATTGGTGTCTTTGTCGGATCGCTTCCGCCCTCGCCCACCACCATCAGAACGGAAAGCAACAAGATCGCCAAAGATGCAATCCAGTTGGACCGGACGACGAACGATGGCGATTAGTCGACGCTCAATTGATCGGCCGACATCTTTCCCGATTTCTTGTCATTCACCATCTCGTAATTGATCTTTTGACCATCATCCAGACCGCGCAGTCCAGCGCGCTCTACAGCCGAAATGTGCACGAACACATCCGCACCACCGTTGTCTGGCTGAATGAAGCCAAAGCCCTTTGTCGAATTGAACCACTTCACTGTGCCTGTTGCCACGATAAGCCCTCCATGTAACAATCCAGAAATGACATGGTTACATTGTGATGCAAACAGGATCAAGCATTGTGAGTGGACGATCCTCCGACCCAGGCCGTACGTTGGTAAACTTGGTGGCGTCGTTTGGACACCCTTCAACCCTATCCCGGCAGCGTAATCGTGGATGCGGTTACTGATCACAACGTTATGGTGCTTGAAAATGCCCTCGGCCTTGATCGCTGCGTTTTACAATTGGAACATAGCGTCCAATCAACAAACGATAAGAGGGTCCACATCGACGTGGGCTCCGCTTCTCACCTGGAATTCCAATGATCAACGGGCCAAATTTAGCATCCGGTTGCCGGAAACAATGACCCTTTGCGGCGTTAACGTCAGATCTCCCAGCCCGATGAATAGCGTCGTTGTTACGGACGGTCGCCTGCTTCTCGACCGCTGTGATAGCTGGGCACTTATCGGCAACGCCGAGATTCGGAAAGAGTGCTGGAGAGATCGATCCGGCCTTCCAAAACAGCGATGCCATAAAGCGCGCCGAAGCAAGCTCAATGATGATACCCTCGCGATGGCACTCTTCTCGCCGGGCGGGTTCTGGGGCCTCTTTGCAAGGGTGCACGATTGGCCGTGCTTTCCAGTGGGTTACAAGATCGCGTATCGGCAGTGAAATGGCAACCAGACCGATCCGCTCTACCGCTCCGCGGCCATTGCAACCGGCCTCTGGTATGCCTGCGGCCTCGCCTATTTCGCCTTTTACCGACGGCATCAGCTGATCCTTTCGCCGGAGGAAGAATTTGCGGTATCCGGCGGCAAACGCGGCCATCCGACTGCCGAACTCTAATCAACGCCCACGTCCCCGCCAGTAAGAGCGGGGACCCCTTCTACTGTCCAAAAGGAACATTCCCATGGGTGAAAGACTGAAAAACAAGATTGCCATCATTTCCGGCGGCGCAACTGGAATGGGCGGAGCGGCATCCAAGCTGTTTGCTGCAGAGGGTGCGACCGTTGCCATCATCGACCGAAACGGCGAGGAAGCTGCAAAAACCGTAGAAGAAATCCGGCTCGGTGGTGGAAGGGCCGCGCATTGGATAGCCGATGTCTCTGATGAAGCGCAGGTCAATGCCGCTGTCGAGGGGGTAACGCAGACATTCGGGGTAGCCAATGTGCTCTTCAACCATGCCGGGACGATCGTCATCAAGCCGTTCCTGGAGACCACCTTGGCTGAATGGGATTGGCTGCATGCCGTGAATGTCCGGTCGATGTTTCTTATGACCCGTGCCGTTCTACCAGGCATGATCGCGGTCGGCGGAGGATCCATCGTCTGCACCTCATCGATCTCCGCCGTGGCGGCAACACCGATGGAGGTTCTATACGACACCACGAAGGGTGCGGTGCACATGTTCGCCCGGGCTGTCGCCATTGAGTTTCGTGACCGCAACATTCGCTGCAATGCCGTCTGCCCCGGTTTCATTCGCACACCGCACGGCGTGCGGGAAGTTACCCAATTGCAGGCGCTGGGCGTAGACGTCTCTGACGCTGCCATCGCAGCACAGCAGGGTCGCATCGGCGAGCCGGAAGACGTGGCGCGCGCAGCCTTGTATTTAGCGAGTGACGATTCCCTCTTCGTCAATGGCATTCACCTTTTCGTCGACAATGGGTTTACCGCCTTATAACCACTTGAATGAGTGGCCAGGAACAGACACCGAAAGGCTCGATATCGCCAAGCTTGCGCTGCTAGAACGCTATGACGGCAAGCTGGAGAAGTGGCGCAAGGGAAAGATGCGGCAGAGGGCACAGAGCAGCGATCCCGAGCGAAATTGAGGGAGACAGCTTCATGATTTGTTGCAATAGTCGGTCATTTAAATGGGACGGAGATGACCTGCACCAATGCAATGGATCAGACGGAGTAAAGTGCATGGGACGAGCATTCTTGTCGCAGTCTCGCTTGCTGCAGCCACATCAGCGTTGGCTGATATGAGTTTGACGAGGCCTCCTCGCTGGATTGAGCATGACGTTGCGATAAATCAGCTATCCATTGATCATAAGTCTTCGCTCCCTATTGGTGGACGTTTCATCTGTTCGGTCGAGCAGGACGAGGACAGAATGGTCAAAGCACTTTTACAAAAAGGGCTGGCTGTAGCGGATAGTGACCAATGCGAAATCGTTGCATTTAAACATGTGTCGACCGACATACGGAGCGTCCGCCAAACGATTGCATACATGTTTCAGATTGCTGAAGAGTTGGGCTACCGTCTCATCTCTGTTGAAGCTGGTGATTTTGAAAGCGGTACTGCAACTATTCTTGCCAGCGAAGAGGGATACATACCGTGGTGGAAAACAAGCAGCGCCAACTCTACCCCAACCTCGCCGACGTCTCATCGTTGGAATTGGGTGCAAAGGTCGAAAAGGGTGAGATAAAGTGGGGGTGAGGCTCTTCGGAAGACCTGAGACAATATTAGCTGAGAGAGCAAATGACGATAACTCGAAGACAAACGATCGGACGCGCCCTGGGAGCAGCCCTCTTCTCCAGCCTGATCACTCCGGCGGGCTATGCATTTGCGAAAGACGTGAAAGTGGAAGCACGCACGCTTGAAGAGCTACATAAGGATGCCTTGAAAGAAGGAGGCCGGCTGGTGGTCTATGCCGGTGGTGACACCGCTGGCCAGCAGGACGGTATGAAAAAGGCCTTCGAGGATCGTTTTCCGGGCATGACGCTCGACATCGTCGTGGACTATTCCAAGTTCCATGATGCCCGTATCGACAACCAGCTAGGAACCGACACGCTTGTGCCCGATGTAGCACAGTTGCAGACCTTGCACGACTTTCCGCGTTGGAAGAAGGACGGCGTTCTCATGCCTTACAAGCCGGCTGGGTGGGAGGCAATATACAAGGATTTCCGCGACAAGGACGGCGCTTATACCGGCATTTTTGTCGACGCATTCAGCAATCTCGTCAACAGCAAGCTTTTGCCCAAGGATAAATGGCCAACAGAAGCAAAAGATTACCTGCGCCCGGAATTTAAGGGTAAACTGGTCGTTACCTATCCCACTGACGACGACGCCGTCCTATTCTGGTTCAAGCAGGTCGTTGACAAATACGGCTGGGGCTATGTCGCCGAATTCGCCAAGCAGGAGCCGATGTACGTCCGTGGCACGCAGGCGCCCACCGATGACGTCGAGTCCGGCAAAGCGGTGGCGACGTTCACGACTGACGGTGGCCTGATCCCCTTTGAAGGGACCGTCTCGCGCTTCGTGCTGCCGAAAGAGGATCCTTTTGTCGCCTGGGCGCAGCAGGCCGCAATTTTTAAGAAAGCGAAACACCCTGAATCGGCCAAGCTCTATCTGAACTGGCTACTCGAAAAAAAGACCCAGTCAGAAATTTGGTATATGTGGTCCGTCCGAACCGACGTGCCAGCACCAAAGGGTTACAAGCCTATCTGGGAATACAAGAACACTGATCCCAAAGCCTTTGCAACGTTCATGGCAGACCGTGCCGCTGTTGAACGCTTCCGCGCTCAGGTTTCCCTTTATCTCGGCGAGGCCAAAGGCGAACCATCTCCCGGCTATCCAGGACTCCATCCTGAGAAAGCTTTGCCACATTGACGTTTGAAAATTGAAGCAGCGCTAGTTTTTTGCCCGTGCAGTTTCAATCTGCTTAAGCGGACAGTTGCTCTGTGCAGCGAACCGCGCCTGTAACCGCAAAACTTCCGTGGCGCCTGCGATCCAGGCATTGCCGCCTAGGAGATAAAGAACCGGAAACCCACTGCGTGGCGGCGATACGGACGGAAGGGTCACGGGTTGCAGAAGCGCGCGCCGCTTCGTCGCACGCCCTGGGAGACGGCACAATTGATGCGACCGATTACAGAGCGTAATCGGCAGTGAGTTAACCGAAATCGTCTGTCATTGGACAATTGCTTTCAGACAGCGTCTGAGTCGTTGTTGGAATTGGACAGAGCGATCCGGTGTCGTTTGAAATACAAACACTAGACTTTTTTTGCTCCAGTTTCTCAACGCCAATATGCCCTATGATGCACCTCACTGCGTTTACTGCGATCGGTGTGTACGATTGAAATCGTCCGATCGTTCAGCAGACACTGGATAGTGCGCTTTCCGCAGTGTTTTTGCAGTGGCTTGTGCTGTGCGTTTGGCCCAGATCAAAAAGCCGGACAAAGACATCGTTGTGAGCAGCATGCCAAAAAAGAAATAGATCAGCCTCAACCACAATCCTGCAAAGTCGCCGGTATGGAGCGGTCGCATACTTTTGATTGCCACTTCTGCTGCACCATAGGTCGCCCTACTGCGCACTTCTACGACATCCGCCGAAAATGGATTAATATAGACTGTTTCAAACAGAAGGGGATTTGAACTATAACCCCAGACGGCAATTGTATCGTACACGCTGGCCGGGAGAATAAGGAAGGTAGGTTCAAAGCTGACAATTTTGCTTCGAGCAACCTTAATAGCCCCGTCAGCGGATATAGTCCGAAAACTCGATCGAAGTGACTCTGCGCTCACCTGATCTCGATTCAATTTCGGTGCCTCAACGTAGCCTGGCAGCCTATAGCCGTTATCCTCGAGTGTCGCTTTTACGAGAAACCAACAGGCAGTGGTGCTGATGACCAGAATGAAGGGAATGGCCCAGAGCCCAGCCAAACGATGAAAGTCGCCCCAAAAGATTCGCGCTCCACTTTTTATCCGGAGCCGTGGTCGCAAAATTGACCGCCAGAATTTTTTATAAACAATGAGCCCGGTTATCAACGAACCCATAAGCGGGACTGACATGGCCGATACAAGATACCATCCGAGGCTGGAGGTTGCGGTAAACGGTATAAGTAACCAGCCGTGGAGGGAATGTACGAACTCCTTAAAATCCAGTGCGGATTTCTGCCCCTGCACCACCCCGGTATAAGTATTTACATAAAGCGTCGCCTCTCCGCCATTTGGTAGCGTAACAAATACCTGCAGCGCGTATCGGCTTTCTTTCGGAATTGAGATCATTGTCACAAGATCATCAGGATTTTGCTTGCGCACGCGTTCGGTAATTTCATCGTAGCCAAGCTTCACGGCGTTTGATGATGGCGCGTTGGCGCGCATAGCTGGATTAAATAGCCATGCGATCTCTTCGCTGATTGTAGCTATGGAACCGGTCAGACAGATGAAGAACAGGAAGAACCAGATTGGCAGACCCAGCCATCCATGCAGGGCCAGCCAGAACTGCGATCTGTTTTTTCTTTTTGAGGCTGAGCGCCCTCTAATCCTGGCCGTCATTCAAGAGAACTTCTGCAGGACTACCATTTATAAGCGAGCCGCGCGTTGATTTCCCTGCCGGGTGCATCAGTGGTGAAGAATTTATCGATGTAAGCATAGTGCCGTTTGTTGAAAATATTTGTCGCGTTCACGCTTAGACTGAGTCCCTTATATTCATCCTTTATCGCGCCGAAATCATACTTTAGGTGAGCATCTACAAGGGTAACTGCCGGAGTTTCTCGAAACGGTTCGTCATATTGGTCGGAATAGTGGGTGCCAACATGGCGCACGCCACCACCGATCGTCAGGCCTCCCAGCGGATCGCCCTCGCTAAACTTGTAATCAACCCAAAGTGATGACATGAATTTTGGCGTATTCGGCGAGACGCGTCCCACTTTTTCCGGATCTTCGTCCTTACTTATCTTGCCATCGAGATAGGAGGCGCTGGCAGTGATATTCCAATTATCATTGATGTTGGCTTTCGCTTCCAATTCGACGCCGAGGATTTGCACTTCACCGGTTTGTACAGAGAATGGCGAGTTCGGTATGCCGGAGACGACGTTCTGCTGGCGCAGGTCGAATGTGGAAAGCGTTATCATCGCGTCTGTGTCGGGAAGTTCGTACCTTATACCAACCTCATATTGCTGCCCTGTCGTCGGTTTCCAGGTGCCTCCGCCCTGCATCAGCCCGGTTTCAAGCGCGAACGATTCCGAGTAACTGACATAAGGTGCAATACCGTTGTCAAAACGATAGGTTGCACCAAGGCGAAATGTGGTAGCTTCCTCCGTAACATCATAAGAATAGAATGGGTTGGCTGTTTTGCTCCGCGCCCAATCATGCCGCACCCCAGCCATGACTGTAAAATTATCAAACCTAATAACATCCTGAGCATAAAGCCCTGTCTGATAGTTTTTGTCATGGAAGCTGTAGGCAATTGGAACAGGTCCGATGTCCCCGTATATGGGATCGTATATATCGATGGAATCGATAGCCATATCGCCATTCTGATTGGATGCGTTCAACCTGTTGTAATCAAGGCCTACCAGGACGGAATGAGAGATAGGTCCGGTGTCAAATTCGTATCCGAGCCGATTATCGACCGCAAATGAATTCACCTGATTGCGATAAACGTAAGCCGTGCGGTTAACAGTTCTCGTGTCGTTGGGCCAATCAACCCAGCCTGATACGTAGGCGCCAGCGTAGTCATTGTCGTGCTCGCCATAACGCACAGTCTGTCCGAATGTCATGTTCTCGTTGAAACGGTGTTCCAACGAATACCCAATGTTCCAATATTCACTGTCATAATGATCGAACTCTTTGTCGCCACCTGTACGGTGACGCGGTATCTTGCCGTTTGGGTTGTGCAATAATGTGCCTTCAACCGGCAGTGATTGGTACACACCGCCATTATCCTTGGAATATTGTCCAAGAACTGTAAGTGATGTGTCTTCGTCTGGTTTCCATGTGAGGCTTGGGGCAATGAAAAGATGATCATTGGGCTGGAAATCCACTTGGGTGCCAGAATCCCGAGCAACGCCTATAAGGCGGTAGAGCAATGTTTTGTCTGCATTGAGTGGACCTGAAACATCGAATTGCCCTTGCAATCGGTCAAAGCTGCCGCCCTCCAGCACAACCTCACCCCGTGCTTCTTCCGTCGGGCGCTTGCTTACCATGTTTACCAGTCCGCCCGGCGCGTTCATTCCGTACAAGACAGAGGCTGGCCCTTTCAAAACTTCTATTCGTTCGAGATTATAGGGTTCAGCCTTGGTTACCGCAGTGATAGCTGCGCCGGATGTTGCTATCATTCCATCCAGATACTGGACAGGCTCAAAGCCTCTTATTGTCAACGGATCGCGACGCGTGTCAGCTGGCCCTTCGAAACCGCCAAGGACACCCGGTGTATAACGCAGAGCCTCGGTCAGATTACTTGCATTTTGATCCTGCAATTGATCGGCGGTTACGATGTTGACGGCTTGCGGTGTCTCCATTACTGAAGCATCTGTCTTGGAGACTGTCGCGGTACGCTTCGCGACATAGCCGACAACCGGGCCAAGTGCGTTTTCGCCGTTTCCATCAATGACTATCGTGTCGAGCACAATCGCTTCGCCGTCTTTTGGCGCGTCGCTGCTTGCCGTCGTCAGGGGATCAAGGATCGTAACCGTGCTGGCATTGGTAAAGCGGTGAGAAAGGCCAGTACCCTTAAGCAGAATACTTATGGCCTGTTGACTGGTCATGACGCCTCTTACCGGATGACCGACAGCCGAAGCTGCGGGCGTCTCATTGAAGACGATGGAAAGACCGGAAGTGCGTCCTATCTCATTGAGTGACTGCCGGATCGGTTTTGCACCAATATCGAAGTGATACTGCTGAACCTGTGCCTGATCTTGAGCACGGGCAAAGACCAGTGTTGCACTGAAACAACCCATCAGCACGGTCGCTCCCAACAAGCTGGCAACTCCGTGCTTCCCGAACGCACCCATCACAATCCCCTTATCCACGCCCACGGGGATCGACGTGAAATGTCAAACCAACTCAGTCCCCAAACTGTTCACGTTTCAGGGCACACAAGTACACACATGAAATTTTACATTTTTTATTTGTTCGGATCATTGACCGCCGACGATAACGACACGGCTGGTAATCTGGCTCATGCTAAAGCCGACGGATGACTGGAGCGCGTCAAGAGCTGCATCCGTATCGGATAATGTGAAACTGCCGCTGACGCGCCGTTCTGCGACCTTCCCCCTGACAATAATCCGGCCATCGCGATAACGTTCGATCTGGCGCAAAACGTCTGCGAGACGGGCATTGTTGAATGTATAGCGTCCGGTGTGCCAGGACATGGCATCACTAACGTCAACTCCATCGATTGCACCCACACCATTTTCGTCGTAGCTCACACTTTCGCCAGGAAAGAGTGTTGTGGGGCGCTCGTCGTCGTTTGCAGTGACTGCCACCCGCCCTTGAGCCAATGTCACCTGCACACCGCTAGGTTGAACGGTGACATCAAACTGCGTGCCGAGAACTTTCGTTTCACCCTCTTGCGCTTGAACAATGAACGGGACCGATGAGTGTGTTACGGAAAAATACGCGGCACCGCGCAGTAACTCGATACGCCGCTCGCCTTCAGTAAAATGCTCGGCCAATGCACTGTCTGCATCCATCAATACTTCTGTTGCATCCGGTAGGCGGATAGTTTTCCGTTGTGCTTTACCCGTCGTATAGTCCGCACGCATGTCCTCCAAGAGACCTGGCCGTTCCAACCAGATACCGAAACCGGAAAGCACTGCGAGAAAAAAGACGATGGATGCCAACGTCTTGGTACCGCGTTTTCTCGCTTTCGCGGCATCCATAGCTTGTAAATATTCATCAAGTTTGCGCGATTCTTCGGCAGCAACGTTCTCACCCGGTATTCCGGAATCGTCCCAAGAAGCTACAACCCTGCGATAAGCTTCGCTATGCGTTCTATCTGCAGCAATCCATCGGTCAAATTGCTCGCGATCCAGGGTCGATGGCTCGCCATTCATACGCGTAAACCATTCGATCGCCAGTCGTTCAGTTTCAGGTAATGTTGATCGTTCCGAGTTTTTCGGTTGGTTCATAAAGAGAGGCTCTTGATCGCAGCAACTTGAACTGTCTACCTGAACAAACAAAAAATCGCTTGGCAAATTTCCGGAATGCTCTACTTAAAGAGCCGCTTCCCTGCACGCGTTTATTGCTCGCGCAACGTGTTTCTCGACAGCACTTCTCGATATTCCGATCACTTTACCGATTTCTGCGTAGTTGCGGCCATGTACTCGGTTGAGCAAGAAAATATGGCGGGTTCTTTCTGGCAGGTCACGAATTATATCATCCAGTCGCCTTATACTCTCGCGCGCCTGAACAGCTTCCAGAGGAGAACAAACCCCGGTGGCATATTGCTCGGGCACGACGCCAGCAACAAAATCCCGGCGAACGCGTTGCGCCCGCACATAATCGATTACTGCATTATTTGCTGACTGCGCGAGATATGCTGAAGGCTCGTCGAGCTTCTCTGGTGCCTTTTCCCAAAGCCGCAGAAAAAGGTCCTGAATTAGGTCTGAGGCTGTAGAGCGGCAGCCAATCTTGCGGCTGATCCTGTCGAGAAGGCGTGGTCTCTCGCTGACGTATAATTGCTCGATATATTTGGTGCGCGCGCTCATGCAGTGGGTTACTCAATCGCCGTTTCCACTTTCGCTTATCTCTGCGCATTGAAGGTTGCAACGGGTATTTTTTAGAATGTTTCCAATGATTTACCGAAACTCAGCGAGTCGAACCTAAAATATGGCAATCATAATCATGTTTAGTCTTTGATATCATTCATTGATGTCCGCATCACGAGATCAATGACGTTCAGTAAGTTGCGGTGCTGGTTGTGAAACGCATTTATTACTTTGTTGCCAAACAGCAACTGTTTCGCATGGCAAAGCGTCCATGCCAGTTCGCGATGGGAAGAGAGTTCCACGAATGGCGGTTGCGGTAAGAAATCTAAACAGGAAGTGGCGCGTCATCATGCGCACGCCAGCATCATTGTATGCAACAAGGCGGCAAGAACAGACCATGGTTGGATTCGAAAGTCGGTTTGGACCACTATGGTTCTGCGGCGAGCACAGGTCACCCAGAGGCGGGGGATCTGCCTTGTCGTCAGTCCCTCCACGGGATAATAGCCTACAGCTGCTCGTCCTTTTGTCCGGGGTAACGGCCAAGATTTGCATTGAGCCTTGCATGGCCGGTGTTGATGCTAAGCGTCCGGTAGGGCTTGCCCTTCTGGCTTGCTTTTTCCCAGATTCCGCCGATCTCGATGCGACGGCCGCGTGGTGTCACCCCGAAGACGCGAAAGATCGGAGATGCTTAAGATGGGATAACTGCACCGGGATTCTGTCACTCTACCTGCGCCTTGCGCAGAATTTGCGTTGGTCTCTTTTCGTTGCAGGTTTCAACGCTTCGCCATCCATAAACATTCTGAATGGTCTAGTTGAGGGCGTGGAAAGTACTTCAGGTGTCGAACGCAACGTTACAATAGTCATAGGCAAGCTAGTGCAAAACGGTCCATTTGGGATGGACCAAACCAAAGTGGATCAAGTGTTTCAGTTTGGTTTGGTCCAAAATCAAGCTGTGTCCATTGACAACCTTACTGCTGCTGTCGACCCAGCCAGGTTTGGCTGGAGCTGATCTTAATAACCTGGACGAGTAGAAAGTGCAGCAGCTGCGTTAACTCGGTTTGACCCGAATGCATGATACTTTTTTGGATTAACTCTTTCACGGGAATGTCCCGCCATGATGGAGCGGAGTGACACGAGGTAGAGGCATGGCGCGTAAACCATGCCCGAGTTGGAACGGCGCTATCCATTGGCCGTCAGAACCCACGTAAATTGCTGAGAAGTTGGATAAACTGATCTTATAGAGTTCCCAATGGCTTCGGTTTTTTGTCGGTCCATTGGGGCGGAAGTCCATATTTACCTGCTACAGCGCCGAGCACCCCGGGCGCTCGGCCGAAGGTTTCACACGCTGCATATTTCGGTTTTCCGCCAAACCAGGATTTTACCCTTTGTCTCGAGGGAATCGGAATGTTCAGCATTTTGGGCTCCTTGCCAGTGATCAACATTCTCGAAAAGTCACTCGCAAACTTCGTTGCCTGACTGTATGCGTCACCCACCTCCGAGTAACGGGGTTTGTCCTGAATGAAGTTTGCCCCGCGACCCCACATCATCGCTGCCCGTTGCTCATTGGTGTTATCGACGGCCTCAGCCTCAACAGCGAGACCGCCGAGACCGAATGGTATGCGGGGTATGCCAACAAGCGGTATATTGTCGGGCAGTGCAAAACCGCCACCGACGCTGACGACTGTCGCAGCGCCTGCCACTGTCTTGTTGGTGGGCACAATATCGGTAACGACTGAGCGGACTGTCAAATCTGCCTGTTGATCGGAGACGACCATTTGGTATCTGTCGCTGAGGGCCACGCACAGCGCCCGGTCAAGCACGTTGGTAACGAGATCGCGGTCGACCTCGGATTTTATCTTGGCTGCAGCGTTGAAAGTAAAGCTTGTCGGGATTATCCTGACCGTCTTCACCTGTGCCAGTTGCTGGCCGTCGACGTAAAGTCTCCGCTTCTTACCAAGCTTGCCCTTCGAGGGGCCGAGATTGCTGTAGGAGGTTAGCGTCCCGCTCTCGTTTAGAGGCATTGATGTGCATCCCGTAAAAACTAGCGCCGCCATCAAAACCAGAAAAATGGAAAGCATCTCCTTCGGAGGATTGCCAAAGAAACGGCGATAAAGATCGTAAGAATCGTGCATATTTGCTTGCTCCAACTTTGAATTCATTGTGAAAGTCGGAGCGAAGGATTGCCGAAGTATTACAACGAGATTTTATGTGGAGAAACTTGTAGAGCCAAGGCATGGCGGACCCTGTTGCTAAAGCTGAACAGTCACAGTGGTGCCCTGTGAGCTACTCTTCAGGCTGATGTGGCCTCCATGGTTTGCAACGATCTTCTTAGTAAGGCTTAAACCAAGTCCCGCGCCCTGGCTTTTGGGGACAACACGGTAAAATGGTTCGAAAACAAGTTCCTGATGGTCGGCCGGGATACCGGGACCTTCGTCTTTCACCGTAATCTCGCCTCCCGAGGATACTGTAACTAAGATTTCGCCCTTGCCATCACAATGATCAATTGCGTTGCGCACCAGGTTGCCAATCGCCCTCGCCAAAGCAGCAGCGCTACCAGTTCGCGTAAGGCTTTCGACTTCACGGTGAAATGAAATCTGATAGCCCCCAGCGATCGCCAATGGGGCGATGTCTGCGACTACTGTTTGTGCAATTTCAACGAGGTCTAAAGTATTTTGTAGGTCCAGAGTTTGGTCGTTGCGTTCGAAATCCAAAAGTTGTTCGGCGGTGTCGGCCAGACGCGCGACATCGTCCAACATTCGAGTGCGTGCCTGGCCGTCTGGCATTCCGTCGATTCTTAGCTGCATGATCGCGATCGGTGTTCTGAGTTCATGAGCAGCGTCGATTAGGAATCGCTGGCGTTTTTTTGCCTCGCTTTCAAGACGTGCAAGGGTCCCGTTGAAAGCGGTAACCAGAGGAGCGACTTCCTTGGGTATGCCATCCAATGGAAGGCGGACTCCATGCTTGCGCGGATCGATTTGTGCTGCCCGTTCGGTGACGTCGCTGATCCGCGCGAGTGCGCGGCCCACTATCCGGGGAACGGCGAGGAAAAGAGCTGGGAGAGCGACCGCAAGCAGGGACAGATAGATGGGGTAGGCTCTGGCTAGTATCGCCATGACAGGTGAACCCTTGTCAGTTACCCCACCAAACATAAACCGAATCTCTCCTATTTCCGTTTCGATTCTATCAATCGTTGCCACTTCATCGGTCGTGGAAGCCCCCCGAATATCTGCTTCATCGAAAAGGTAAACCATTGTTGCAAGCTGCGAATATTCCGGTGGGATTGAGCCGTGAGAAACGGATGAACCGTCTCTGGTTGACGCTACATACCAAAGTGCTTGGTTCTGCTCCTTGAGTGCTGACATCTCCGGGATGCTATTTAATTTTAAGCGTCCGTGGATATCTCGTTCTACGGCTCCTGCAATCGCGGAACCTACTTTATTTTCCGTGGCAATGTTGGGTGACATGATCGTCGCTGCCCATACGCAAAGTCCCAAGATTACTATTGCGACAACAACGACAATCACCAAACTGAGTTGCCAACTCAACCTCCACCACAGAGAAGGACTCGATCTGACCGCGGAGTTCATTGTTCTTCCTTCAGGATATAACCTATGCCACGGATATTATGGATCGTTAAGCCGGCTCCGACATCTGACAGGCGCTTCCGCAGTCTTGAAATGTGCGCGTCGATTGCATTGGATTGAATTTCTTCTTCGTAGTTGTAAACCGCTTCTTCAAGCGTCGACCTTAGCACGGTCTTGTTCTTTCGCTTGGCGAGTGCGACGAGAATGAGGAGTTCCCGCCTTGGAATTTCGCATTTGGTCGCCCCGACATTTACATCGAAATTCAGCGGATCGATCATCATGTTTCCCGCGGTAATCTTTGGTTCTTTTAAGATAGCGGGCCGCCGAAGTACCGCACGCAGGCGCGCTATCAGTTCTTCAACGAGAAACGGTTTGCCGAGATAATCATCCGCCCCCATATCCAGACCCTCGACCCGTTCGAGCGGTTCATTACGCGCCGTCAGGACAATGATTGGAGTGTCCCGTCCTGCTCGCCTAAGATTTGGAACGAGTGTCAGCCCTTCACCGTCAGGCAAACGCCTGTCGAGAAGTATGGCGTCGTAGTCATTCTGAAGAGTCAATTCGAAAGCATCGGCGAGATTGGGTGTATGGTCGATAACAATTCCGTGCTTGGCAAGTGCTGTAGCCAGAGCCGCCGCCAATTGCTTTTCGTCTTCCACCAATAGAAGTCTCATGTGTCATCACCCTTGCGCCAACTGCGTTGTCCCCCCTAAGGATTGCAGAAGAATTACAGGTGAAGAAAGGCAACTTTGTAATACTCCTGCAATTGTCCGAACGAAGTATCTAAGCCATGGCAAAGCAAAAGTCGGATTTCATCGTCACGGAAAAATCCAGTCTGACAGTGATCATGGCGCTCAATTGGATTTACAGGTTTTTTGTTCAATTGCTTGTTTCGATGATCTTGCTGGCGGCTATTTTTGGCGGACAGATTGCCATCTTGATGATTATCGCTGACCGGCCTCCAATGTGATTGGACCCTTGTTAAGCCCGCCGGCTGATTGGCTGAACAGCTTCACACCTGAAGAATGGACTTGAAAAATCGCTGAACTGGGGTCGGTTCACAAGGAATTTCTAAGTCGATCTCCAAAGGTCATCAGCTTCGTCCAGCCGGAACAAGAAACCCTGCATCGCCCGAGCGCCAGGACCCGTCAACCTACAACAAAGTGCTGTCAAAACCGACAAAATAAATGAACCCACTTACATTCTGCATTTATAGACTGCTGCTTAGCGCGTGCTGTCGGTTGAGGGCCGTCGCGATGCCGGCCCCCTAGATCAACGCGTGCTCATCGCCGTCGTCATCTTCGCATCGCCCAAAACCGATGGCCACTTGCTGAAGCCAAGTTTGTCGCGACGATGATTGGCGTACGCTCGTAGTCCTCCTGATCAGATGGAATAGAAGCTGACCACCGACCTTCGCAGACGGCAGGTAACCAAGCCTCACCCGTCCACCTCAATCACAATCTTGCCAAAGTGGGAACCAACCTCCTCGTAACGGAACGCGTCTGCGAGTTCCTCAAGCCCAAATCTGCGATCAAGGACGGGCCGTATGGCGCGTTCGCTAAGGAAGTTCACGAGATCGGCCTGGTCCTGGCGGCTGCCATTGAGGCACCCCTGTAACCGGACCTGCTTGGCGAAGATCGGGATCATCGGCAGCTCGGCAGTCATGCCGCCTAGGATGCCAATCATCGAGATGTGGCCTCCAACTTTTATAGCCTCGATGGACTGAACCAACGTCGCTGGCCCGCCCACGTCAATTACATGATCAACCCCCTCGCCGCTCGTCCATTTATAGGCCAACCTACCCCACTCAGGCTGGGTTCGATAATTGATGGTATAATCGGCCCCGAGTTCGCGCAAACGAGTCAGCTTCTGGTCGGATGAAGACGTCGCGATTACCTTTGCACCGACGGCCTTTGCGATCTGTAGTGCATAGATCGACACGCCTCCGGAACCTTGGACGAGAATGGTCTGACCGGACTTCAGTAGACCATCCACCATCAGTGCGCGCCATGCTGTGACGCCCGCAGTTGGAATCGTTGCAGCTTCGGCGAAATTATAACCCTCGGGCGCGCGGGTGAACGCGCGTGCTGATGTGGTAAGGAAGTGGCGTGCGAACCCGTCTACGCCGTCGCCCGGCGTCTGGGAAAAGTCGCTCACCTGCGGCGGCCCAGATTGCCACTGCGGAAAGCAGCAGCCCACAACCGCGTCGCCTGGGGCGAACTCCATAACATGACTCCCCACGGCTTCAACGATACCTGCTCCGTCTGTCAGAAGGACTCGCCTGTCGGCTGTCGGCGACCGACCAACTGCCACCCCAAGGTCATGGAAGTTGAGACTACTCGCCCGAACTCGCACAGTAATCTCATCCGAAGCAGGGGGGAGCGGCGAAGCAACCTCAACGAGCTTTATCCGATCAAGGCCACCTGGAGCCTCAAGAACCATTGCTTTCACTACCAGACCTCTATCTGAAGACCGCCCGCAAACAACGGTACGATTGGTTTAAATATTGTCGTGAAAAGGCTTCAGCTGATACGCTTCTCACGCTGTACTTCGGGGACCATGCCATAAATCCGCACGACCGTTCACCGCTCTCAGTGTTTCGATGCGAACCGAAGATTCTCTGTCGAAAAGAGGCTCATGCGGCAGCGCAACATCCATGTCTTATGCACTCAAGAAATCCTCATATATACGCAGTTCCGCTCTATTCCTTGCCTGATCCGATCTCTCTACTTGCAGACCACATTGCGCTTTGCTAGTACCTACTCATGCAGAATTTGCTTGAACAGATCCGGGTCCGAGTCATCCGCCACGCAGATAAGACGAGTATGACTACTGCGATCCCTCGGGTCAGCGTTGCTATCGCGCGGAACAACAGTGGGCCGGATAATACGATTTGCGGCCCGGGCGTCTGCTTGGTGCTACAAGGAACAAAGCAATTGGTGCTCGGAGACGAGACACTACGGCAGGATGCCGGCTTCTCTTTGGCTACTCTTGTCGAACTCCCGGCGACACGGTGCCTCTTCGAGACGGAAAAACGCGCGCCTTATATCGCGGTGGGCCTGACACTAGACCGCAATACCTTCGCCGAAATGTTGGCGGACCTGTCGCCGATCTCTTCGCAGCGGACCGTTCCCTGCTTCAGCATCGCAAAGGACTCACGCCACTTACTGGAGGCATGGGATCGTCATTTGGAATTACTTGACACTCCCGGTGACATTCCGGCTTTGGCAGCAGTACGGGAGCGCGAACTGCTCTACCGATTATTACAGAGTCCGCACGGTTTGTTACTCTCGCAAATTGCTCGAGACGAGGGTAGGCTCGCACAAATGAGACAGGCAATAGACTGGATGCGCGTCCATTTCGATGAGCCATTTTCTGCAAAGTCGTTGGCCGATATCGCCGGAATGAGCATTCCGGCCTTCAACCGGCACTTCCGGACCGCCACATCGACCAGCCCGCTTCAATATCAAAAGATGCTCCGGCTACAGGCGGCACGTCACCTTTTGGCGAAAAACACAGATGCAACTCGCACCGCGTATGCTGTTGGCTACGAAAGCACCTCGCAATTCAACCGCGAATATGCGCGTCATTTCGGGATCCCGCCAAAGCGGGATGCTTTGAAACTCACCAAGGAACTTGGTGTCGAAGAAAAGATCATGATCTAGCCATTGCTGCTGGCAAATTTACTTCTGACATACGGCATAATCGACAGGCAACAATGACAGAAAGCAGCCGGATTTATCACATCAGGACTGCTGTCGCATCCACCCAGGCGACACGGCAGCCGATTCAGCGAGGCGTTCGCAGGGATTGGCGGTATCGAGCAGAAGGTCCGCCGCTTCTTGCCCTTTCCGACAGCTACGGATGCAACGACCGTAAGCTCTCTACGAAGACCTTGAACTTTAGACAAGAGCCCCATTTGCCACGCTTACTCTGGTTAGTTATGGGAAACTCCGCTGTGTTCGTTCGCTACCTCGTAATGACAGGTCGGTAATACAACAAAGCGTGGGCACAAAAGACCGCTTAGACAGCCTCTAACTGTTCGGTCACCCTTCGACAAGCGAGGCAAAGTAAGATGCACCAAAAGGCAGCGCATCGTCATTAAAATCGAACCACGCGCTATGAAGGATGCGGCCGTTGTCTTCGGGTCCATTGCCGATCCAGCCGTAGCATCCTGGCCGGTCCTCGAGCATGAAAGCAAAGTCCTCGACAATCATTGTCTGCGGCGGGTTTGTTTCGATCCTGTTGAACACCGCCGATCCCGCGATCTCTGCAGACCGGGTAGCAGCCTGCGAATTGATGAGCGTCGGATATTGCTGGACATAAGACACGTCGCACTGCGCGCCGGTTGACATGCCGATGCCTCCGACGATGCGGCGAACTGCCGACTCCGTTGCCGCGCGCGCGGCGGGAGAAAATGCCCGCACGGTGCCCCGGATTGTGATCTTGTTTGGCGAGACATTGTAGGCATCGCCACCGTGAATTTGCGTGGCGCTGACGACGATGGCGTCCAGAGGATCAGTGTTTCGCGCGGAAATCTGCTGGAGTGCGACAAGGATGTGCCCAGCCGTCAGGACGACGTCGGCTCCCTTGTGCGGCTGTGCCGCATGCATTCCAGTGGACGTCACCTCAATCTCGAAGGCATCACCCGACGCCATCATCGGCCCTGCCTTCACTGCGAAGGTTCCGACCTCCATTCCGGGCCAATTGTGCAACCCGTAAATTTCGTCGCAGCTGAAGGTTTCGAACAGCCCTTCACGGATCATTCGCGCGGCGCCGCCGTCCTCGCCTCCCATCTCCTCGGCAGGCTGGAAGATGAAAATCACGCGGCCTGAGAAATTCCGGGTCTCGGCCAGATAGCGAGCAGCGCCGAGCAGCATCGTTGTGTGCCCGTCATGACCGCAGGCATGCATGACTCCGCTGTTCAGGGATCGATGCGCGAAATCATTTCGCTCTTCAATTGCAAGCGCATCCATGTCAGCCCTAAGCCCGATGGAGCGCCCACCTTCGTGGTGCCCGTGAAGCACGCCGACAACGCCTGTTCCGCCCACGCCTTCGGTCACTTCGATCCCGTAGGAGCAAAGCTTTTGCGCGACAAAACTAGCCGTTTCATGTTCCTGGTAGGAAAGCTCGGGATTGGCATGAAGATGAAGCCGCCACTGGGTCATTTCATCGTGAAATTCGGCGATCCTGTTTTTGACGGGCATCTTTAATCTCTCCGGTTTCGTATGTCTTGATGGGCAAGTCTCAGATGCTTACTCAGCACTGAAAACGCACCGGCTTCGTCACCATTTCGACACGCCTGTAGCAGTTCGCGGTGTTCGGCTGCCGACTTTTCGGGACGGGCGACGATGGAACTCGCGATCACCTCGGCGAGCGCCGACGCCTTATTCAATTGCTCGATGGTCCGCAACAACGTCTGCCGGTTTGACGGACGGTAGAGCGCGCGGTGAAAGTCCCAGTTCAACTCCGAGAGTTTCGAAGGTTCTTCCTCCGCCTCTGCGGCGTCGAGCGCCATCTCAGCCTCGGCAAGATCAAGCTTCGTGAAATGCGAAAGGGCGGATTTGAGTGCCAGCGGTTCCAGCAGAAGCCGCATCTCGAACAGATCATCGACCATGCCCGCGTCGAGCTTTGCTACCCTCGCGCCCTTGTAGCCGATCGTTTCGACCAATCCATCTTCAGCAAGCGATTGAAGGGCGTGCCTTAGCGGTGTGCGACTGACGCTTAGCTGCTCGGACAGTGCTTCCTGCCGCAGCGCCTGGCCTGGCTGAAATGTGCCGTTCAGGATCAATGCCCTGATCTTGACGGCCGCCGATTCTGCTTGCGTCTCTTGTGTATCCAAAATCATGATTGTATCCAATATTGGCTTTGCGATACGTTGTCAACATCGGGATGAGCACCGCAGACGCCATAGCGGAGGCAGCGACGATTGACACAGAACATTGCGGCGGTACTTCCGCCGACAACGCATCGGTGGTGCGCGTGACCGGCCTTCGCCCGCGCGGTTGCAGAACTCTGGCGAACGTGTTCATTCGGCCAACCCGATCAAGATCAACAAGCGCTGGTAATCAGTGAACGAAATTGCTCCATAACCTCGGAGTTTGCCGGACTGTAGACCATCATGTTGAGATCGGACCGGCCTTCAACCAAAAAGGTAGAAAATTCCAGATCGATCGATCCGAGGACAGGGTGATGTAGGCGCTTGATGCCTTCGCGCGTGCTTGTGATCTCATTGTCGTCCCACATCGCCTTGAATTCCGGGCTGCTGGCGGAGAGTTCCTCGATCAGCTGCCGGATTTCCACACCCGCCCCGGCGCGCGCGGAGTCGGCGCGAAATGCGCCGACGACATAGCGAGCGACGGTGCGCCAGTCGTCCTGCGCGGCGCGCACTCGCTCGTCGGAGAACATCATGCGAAGAACGTTGCGTTTCTCCGTGGGCAGTTTGGCATAGTCCGTCAATATCACGGACGCGGCGTTGTTCCACGCCACCACATCCCATGTCGCCGTTCTGATGATGGCAGGGCTGAAGGGCATGGCGTCCAGTATGTGTTGCAGCCGAGGCGTGATGCCATCGTGCTGGCGGTAACGCGGCTCGGGGGGATGGCCGAAAGCGAGTATATGCAGATGATCACGCTCAGGCTCGGTAAGCATCAAGCCCCTTGCAATGCGATCGAGCACATGGGCGGACGGCGCCCCGCCCCGCCCCTGCTCCAGCCATGTGTACCAGGTCGGGCTTATATTGGTGAGCAGAGCGACTTCCTCGCGGCGCAAACCCGGCGTCCGGCGTCGTCCCGGCTGAAAGCCGAATGACGCCGGATCAAGGCGCATGCGCCGATCACGCAGGAATGTGCCGAGAGCATTGTCTGGGGTGCTGTCGCCCATGCGATCCTGTTGGTAATTATAATAGGATAAAGTCACTACTTTAACAGGACAATTTTCCATGAGATTACCCAGCGCGTCAATACAGGAGATTTCATATGCGTGTTTTTCTGACAGGTGCCTCCGGGTTCATCGGGTCCCGTGTCCTTCGCGAACTGCTGGCGGCTGGTCATGAGGTAATCGGCCTCACCCGTTCTGACTTCGGAGCGAAACAACTGGTAAATGCCGGCGCGTCCGCTTATTTCGGAACGCTGGAGGATCCCAAGGGCCTGGCGAAAGGAGCGGACAATTCCGACGCGGTCATCCACATGGCATTCGACCATGACTTCTCGAATTTTGTATCCAACTGCGAAAAGGATCGCCGCGTCATTGGGGCGCTCGGGTCCGTTCTGAAAGGATCGAACCGGCCGCTTCTTATCACTTCGGGCGTGGGCATCGGCGATCCGGGCAATGGCGAACCTGCTCGCAAGGATGTTTTCGACGCCCATCATTTCAATCCGCGCATAGCCTCGGAACTGGCGGGCCAGGAACAACTCGCGGCGGGCGTCAACCTCGGCGTCGTTCGACTTCCACAGGTGCACGACACCGTCAGGCAGGGCCTGATCACGCCCTATATCGACATGGCCCGCGAGAAGGGCGTCGTCGCCTATATCGACCAAGGCACCAACCGCTGGGCAGCTGGCCATGTCAATGATGTGGCGAGGCTCTACGTTCTTGGGCTCGATCGCGCGGAGCCTGGCGCCCGCTACCATGCTGTGTCCGAAGAGGGCGTTGCCGCGCGCGATATCGCTGAAACGGTCGCCACCGCACTTGGACTGCCCACCGCTTCACTCTCGAAAGAAGAAGCGGAAGCCCATTTCGGCTGGTTCGCCATGTTTGCTGCGGCGGACATAACGGCTTCGAGCGTACTCACCCGGCAGACACTGGGTTGGCAGCCTACGGGGCCAAGCTTGCTCAGCGACCTGAAAGAAATGGACTATTAGGCTATGTGGAGCTGAAGTCGAGAAGACCTGAAGGTTCGCCCCATTTCCCACACTCACGTCTTCCTGGGAGCCACAGGAGCATCCGCCCATCCCAGACTTTCAAGCGGCGGGACACACAACGCTCGGCGTGTGCTTTTATTGGCCCTCTGCCGGACGCTTTTTGTCAGTCCAGGACGGCGGCATCCCGACCTGAGAGGCTGCGAGGCCCATCAAACCGGGCGACCGGCCAAAATTCTCGCAAGCAGGGTATTTCGGCTTCCCACCAAGACCGGACTTGATTCTCTGCCGGGTCGGAATTTTGGGCAGCCCCTTGAAGGGAGTCTTGCCGGTAACGAGCATCTTGGAAAAGTCGCCTCCGAAGTTCGCGGCAAGCGAATAGGCGTCTCCAATCTGCGAGACGCGCGCACCGGTGGTCACGAAGTTCGCGCCTTTGGCCCACACCATCGCTCCCACTTGCTTGCCGTCCCTCGTCGTGGCTTCAGCCTCCACTGAGAGGCCTCCGAGACCTATGGGCAGCCTAGGAACGGGCACAGACGAAAAGACACTGGCTCCGAGCGACGTTGCTGTCGACAGACCGGCCATCGTGGCGTTGGTCGGCACAATGTTAGTGATGGTTGCGTGAACAACCAAGTCCGCATCCTCCTTCTTCTCTACCACCTCGAAGCCATCACTGACGCCGACGCACAGAGCACGGCTGATCACATTCGCCACGAGAGCTCGATCGGAAGGCTTCTTAATGGAACGCGCTGCTGCGCCCGACATCTTCGTGGGCTCGATGTAGATCGTTCTCGTGGCGACCAGATCGCCCGAAGAGACCTTATAATCTGCCTTGGTTAATCGTCCGTTGTTTGATGTGAAGCCATCGTAGGATGTCAGGGAATTCGCCTGTTCAAGCGGAACAGCTGCGCACGCTCCAACAATCGACAAAAGTGACAATGAAAGGAGCGTAGATGCAATCGGTCGATAGCACGGTTGGATGAATGTCAAGCCATGGCGGGAATGTGACATTTCGTTCTCCTGTTGGGTGGGGCAAGCTGACGCGATTTCGTCGTGCCGATCGCGCAATCAGCACGACCGATTTGAGCCACTCATGGGCCTCATCTTTCTTTTGGATCGGACATTGTCGGGAAAATAGAGAGCAGTCCGACTGCCGCGAAACCCGTCAATGCGAGCGTGCACATGATTACAGCCCAGCCGATGAAGTTTTGTTGTTGAATCAATAAGCCGCCCGCGATGGGCCCGACGATGTTGATGAGGGAAGCAAGTGATTGTGCCATACCCATCGCGACACCTTGGGAGCCGACGGGTACAATTAGGGTCAATGCGGCGATGAGTGTCGGCCTTGCCAACCCCAAGCCCGACGCAACCGTAACGACGCCGACTGCCAAGCCGGAGATCGTATTGCCGAAACCGATGAGGCCGAAGCCGACCGCGAGCAACGCGAACGAGGCTGCGGCAAGGGTTCGTTCGTGGAAAGTCGTTCGGATCGCGCGCATCACCACAACTTGAATCACGATGTTTGTCGCGCCGGCAGCGGTAAACAGGAACCCGATCTCGGCCGGACCAAACGGCTCGGCGTCCCACTGGTATCGGGCGTATAGCACAAGCGCGAGTTGCGAACTGAACAGGCTAAAAGCCAGGTACAAAATGGCAAGTGCCGTTAGAAGCCCCTTTACGTTCGGCAGGGCAATGAGATCCGCGATTTCACGAAGGAATCTTTTCAATGAAAACGGTACCACAGCGGTTGCGCTATCGTATGCTACTTGTTCGTCGCGCCGTGATTGAATTCTAGCCTGCTGTCCGGTTCTGAATACGCGGCTACATAACCGGGTGCCGAACCGAGCCCGATTATCCGCAGGAAGGAGAATAAAGGTCGCTACAATGCTGGCGAGGGAGAACGCCGCAGCAACGTAAAATGGTACTGCTAGGCCGACTGGCGCGAGTGCACCACCGAGGGCTGGACCGACCATGGTGCCCAGGCCCATTGCCCCGCTCACGAACCCCATCGCCTGTCGACGTGTTCCAGCTTCGCTCCTATCTGCGACGAACGCGATAGCGATAGCGATGTTACCCGCTGACAAGCCACCGAGGATACGGGCAGCGAAAACAACGAAGAGATTGGGAGCTAAAGCGAGCAAAAGGAAACTTGCGCAGGTGCCTATCTGACTAACCAAAAGCAACCGCTTGCGTCCCAATCTGTCAGAAGCGTTCCCCAGTATGGGCCCAGCAAAAAACTCGCAAATGGCAAAGCTTGCGAATAGAAAGCCGATCGTCAGGGGCGTCGCACCAAAATCCCGGGCGTAAAACGGTAGAAGGGGCAGGATAAGACCTGCGCCGGCGGTGTCTACGACAACGATCGCGAAAATCGGCAGGAGGGCGTTTCCACGCCGCTGTTGCGAACGCGACTTTCCAATTTCATCTGTCATCCCAAGCCTATTTTAATGTGCGTTATACACATATTTGGGAAAGGTGATCGCGTCAACCTAAAAAGTGTATTATACACATTGTTTAAGATTCATTGCGTTATTCGGATGGACGGAGGCGCCTTTCTGGATAAGAGATCAGCAGGCGAACACCAGCGTCACCTGAAGAGAAGTGATTGCGGTGATGATGGATGTAATGCCGTCATCGAAACATTTGCGTATCGTTTTCTCAATTCCCGCAATCATCCCTTCCTAACCGCACCTGTTGCCATTCAGGTAGATGCGGATAGGGGGTGCTGCTTGCGGGAAGCGCGTACGAAGCCGCACCTTCTTAAGTGCGTCGCTATTGTAACCGTGATCGAAGGGAAACTGCTGTGGAGTCTTGCTATACACAAGTGCGGCAATCCGCAGCGATTTGCGTCCTCCAGAAGCTAACTAGAGCGGCGGCGGCCCAAGTACCATCGAGCCGTTTACTAAGTTTACGATGTAGCTCTCCCTGCACGATAATTTCAGGAGACAACCAAGCGAACTGGCAAGCTGTGGATTACGTCGGGATTTTGGGATTTGTACAACGCCGGGACCGATGAAGCGCACCAGTTTTATCGTCGATACCACATGCGCCGCAGCAACCCATCGCGGCGGGCAAACTGATGATAAAGCGCCGCCCCGATGTGGACGAAAAACAGCGTGAGCAGTAGCTTTGCGCCCACGCCATGCGGAACGCGCGGCGGATAAAGGTGGAAGTCCGTTAGAGCTGTATCGGTTCCGCCGAAGATAATCGTTCCCGCGCCGCTCAACGCCACCATGCCCACCCCGGTTGCGCTCATGCCGAGAATAATGACATCGAACGCGAGGTGAACACCGCGCGCTAGCTGGTTCTGCCAACTCGGTACTCCCAGCATCGGGAGCGGCTTCTTGTCAAAAACCCACCACCAGATGATGCGGAATACAGTCAACAACAAAGCGATTATCGCAGCCGAGACATGTATGCGCAGGAAGCCAGCCTTAACTGCCGGCTCGATAGCATTGGCCGCCTGAAACCCGAAACCGAGCGCCAAAAGGATGAGAATAGCGCCAAGCCAATGAATTGTGATGGGGATCGCGCCATAGCGGTCAGGACGGCTTCTTAGCATTTATCTTCCTTAAAGTCTGTTTCGCAGCGTTGCAGTGCGACGCGGTGCGCCGTGCTGACTTTCTTGACGATGCGCTCTGCCAGCCATTTATCCACGGCAGATGATGGGCAAGACCGTCCCTGCCAATGTTGACACCAGCCCAATCTACCGTCCGCGGCTCTTAAGTATGTGTATTATGCATATATATAGAAAAGTTCGTCAAGGTAAAAAGTGTACGATACACGTTTTTAAGGCTACGACCCATCGGCGGACCGCTTGATCCGGCACAAAGATAGGTCCTGTTCGTATCTTGATGATGGAAATCACCGCGCAACAGGCTGCGAGAGTTTCAACGGAAAGACTGGCATATCCTTCCACATCGCGCCGGAGGTCGTCTGCTCGTAGCCAAGTCGGTACACGGCATGCATGTAATTCCTGTCGAGCGGATTAAGCATCGAATAGGAAATCTGGACTTCGATCGATGCAACATGGAATTTTGCTCCTGTGCGGCGGGCATGGTTGTAGAGCGCAGTTAATTCGCTCTGAGCCTGAGATTTCAGGAAGGTGGAGTATGCTCGGCCGAGGGATGACACTGTCCTGTTTGGCGTAACATCGAACTCGGGGATAAGCGCGTTGTTGACGATCACGTACAAATTGACTTTCTGCCGCACGGGCCTCTCGGAGAAAAGCGCGTTTTCAACGAGAAGAGGTGGCGTCAGGATCTGAGAAGTTGATCCTCCGTCGGAGTGCAATTCCTGAAACTGCCGTCCGTTTGACGTCGCCTGAATCATGACCGGAGGGAAGACGCCTGGGACACTGGCCGACGCGACGATAACATCTCGAAACAGCTTCAGGGCATCCGGATTTCCGCTCGCAGCGATGGCGCCCATGTTCCAGATCACGCCGCGTTGGGTATCGAGGTTTGTCGTGAGAACAAGCAGCCGTCGACCGTTGCGGTGCTCGGCAGCGATCTGGTTGAGGACATTGGGCGTGATGAAACGTTCGACATGTCGTTTAAGTGGCCCGGGTTTGAGCAGACTTGAGCCGAACACCCCGAAGGGACCGTTTATCGCGACAAGTTCCTGGGCGATACCGCTGGTAAATAGATGCACCAGTGTCTTATCGTAAGCACTTCCCAGGAAGGCGTACGGCGCAATCAAGGCGCCTGTGCTGACGCCGGTCACGACATCAAAGCCCGGGCGGGCGTTCGTTTCGGTCCAACCTGCGAGTACGCCGACACCGAAAGCGCCGCTGCCGCCACCGCCGGAGATCATCAGTATATTTTTCGTATCGGACCGGGTCTTGACCATCCAGTCTCGATGCCTTGCAAGCTCTTCGTTGCGCGGGGAATAGCGGTAGGCGCGGATTTCGCCATAACCCGCAATTGAGGCTTTTTCCGCCTCAAGGGCGTCTAAAGCGCGCTCTGGCGCGTGTGCGCATGCAGACAAAACCAACGCGGCGGACAGAAACAATACTAATTTCCGCATCGATCGAGTGATCACAATGCGAACAGCCAGCGCCCTTGCATAGAAATGAAAATGCGCATCTTGCGTGGCGGAAGTCACTATCATGTCGCCTGCCGAGTGCGTAACGTTTTTGTATTTCGAGATATTCTGGCTTGTCATTTAAGTGGGTTCTCTCGAGCCTGGTTCGATGAGGAGCGCCGCGATTGTTATGGCAATCCTATGCTTACTGGTTCGCCTGCCCTTCGGCCTCCGGATCCGTGGGCGGAAGTCTTGTCCAGGCGATTGCGGCTGCAATCGCAACGAAGGCAATGATTATGCCGGTCCAAACACCGTAGAGTGCCTGCCCAATGAGAAAACCGGCAATTACGGGAGAGACAGCCTCCGTAGCAGCAAGCAGCGATTGGGTAGTTCCAAGCACGATGCCTTGACGTTCGCGCGGGGCATGGACAGAGAGCGCCGAAATAAAGGTGGGGCGCGCCAAGGCGTCACCGACACTTACACAAAGGAGGGCAAACACAATAACCGGAAGCGTCATCGCAAAGGCGACAGTGATGTAGCCAACGGCCACAATGGCACATATGAGAACGATCAGCCGGCGCTCCGTGAAGTATCGCCCGAGCCATTGCAGCAGGAACAACTGGACAATGATATTAATCGCACCGTCCGCAGCCATTATGTAGCCGAGTTCGCGTGGTCCAAATGAACTGTCCCTACTAATGAAGGTTGCGTGGAGATAGTTGGCAATCTGGGAGCCATACATATTATAGGCAAAGAAGTAGCAGAGCAGCACGATCACAAGCACGCGGATCAAAGGAGAACTGACGATCGACCTGAATGAGACCTTGGTGGAGGCTCTGTATCTAGTCGACTCATCGAAGTCGTGGGATGCTGTGTGGCTGCCCTTGATGCAGATAGCCGTTACCACGAGGCTAGCCGCGGAAAGCGCCATGGCGGCGTAGATCGGAACGGTCAGGGAGATGCCGGATAGATAAGCGGACAGGCCTGCGCCCGCGATACCCCCGAGTCCGACAGCGGCACTCAGAACGCCTATGGCCTGCCGGCGGTTGGCCGGAGAACTGTGGTCTGCGATATAGGCAGCGGCTGCAGTAAATGTCCCGCCCGTGAAGCCGAATAGCATGCGCGCCAACAGAACGGGAAACACCGCCGTTGCCAGCGCGAGCAAAAGGAAGCTGACAAATGCCGCAGCCTGCGTTGCGAGCAGGATTTTCTTACGTCCCAAGCGATCGGAAAGTTGACCGATAAGAGGCGCGGCCACAAATTGGGTAAGCGCTTCTGTAGCGATCACCAGACCAAAAATGAACGGCGTTCCGCCCATTTCCTTGAGGTAGAATGGTAGAATTGGCAAGGCAGCCGCAGCACTTGCTGCATAGAAGCTGACGCTGAGAAAAACCGGCAGCATCAGGCGCCAATCAAGTCTTGGCGTTGCCTTATCACTCCCCACTGTAGATGCGTCGACGTTCATTTCGCGACTCCCCTGCTATTGACCGCACCTGTGTCGCTGATCAAATTGGCTGTACAGGGATTTGTCGTCACCTGCAGAATGTGTAGTATGCACATAATGTAGATCGTTGAAACTCGCAACATAAAAGTGTATAATACACATTATCATCGGGACTTGCTTGTCCAGAGCTTTGGGAGCTGACGGTTTAAATGACTTTTTTTGATCCGCGTCGGACAAGTTATCCATCGCCCAGAAGGCTGTGGTAATGAGCCAGAGCGGAGTGCCCGGTAGCAGTTATAACTTGCCGCGTCTGCCAGCGGATACGCCGCAGAAAAGGGTGCAAAGGAAGTTAGCCTACGTGATCAAGCCGGAGCGGTGTTCACCTATAACGTTCGGATGCTGATGGACGCGGAACCTGGGCAGCCGGTACCAGGTGTGATTCATCGGCTGGAGGCTTGGGTCGTAACGGCAAAGTGCCCGCGAGCGCTTCTTCTTCAGTCACCTATTTCTCGGTAATTGTTGCCAGCTCATGCCGTCGGCGAACATCCGCATAAGCCGGATCAATTCATCGAAGTCTTCGCGCGGCCAATCTCGGAACAGGCTTAACGCCATCTTTTCCCGCGCCACATCCACGGCATCTGTCGCTTCCTTTCCCCGAGGTGTGATGACCGCTTCACGCACCCGCTTGTCAGCCGAGCCCGAGCGGCGCTCGACGAGTTCAAGCGCTTCTAGACGAGCAACCTGGCGGCTGACGGTGGTGTAATCACGCCCCACCCCCTCGGCCAGTTCGACAACGCCGATCGGTCCCCGCCGCTCGATCGTGACGAGAAGAGGAAAAAGCGCTCGTTCGAGTGTAAGTCCGGCCAGCTGCAACAACTGCGCATCGCGCTCAGGTTGATTCATAAGGCTGGCGATGTCGATGAGCGAGCGGTGTAGCTCAGGCAGCATTTTCTTGATATGTGCATTATACACTTTTTTTGTTGACACGCGTGGAACTCCCTGTGATATGTGCATTATACACATTGGAGATGGCAATGAAAGACGAAAACACTATCGGGGTTCTGATCTGTGGGGCGGGCGCGACCGGTCTCACACTTGCTATTGACCTCGCCCGGCATGGCGTTCCGTTCCGCCTGATCGAAAAGATGGAGCAACCCTTCCCCGGCTCGCGCGGCAAGGGCATCCAACCGCGGACCCAGGAAGTGTTCGAGGATCTGGGCATCATAGACCGGGTTGTCGCAGCAGGCGGCAGCTATCCTCCGATGCGCGAATATCACGGTGATGGCACCTATACCGAAAGGAACACCGCTGAGCACAGCAATCCAACGCCGGCAGAACCTTATCACATCGCGCTGATGATCCCGCAGTTCCAGACGGAGCGGCTGATGCGCGAGCGGCTCACGGAGTACGGCCATCGGGTTGAATTCGGAACCGAACTTGTCGGCTTCGATCAGAGTGAGGAGGGTGTCACCGCGCGTCTGATCGGTCCTGAGGGCGAAGAGGTCGTGCACAGCCGCTACCTCATCGGCGCTGACGGCGGTCGCAGCTTCGTTCGGGGTGTCCTCGGCATCGATTTTCCTGGCAAGACGCTGGGTGTACGAGCAATGGTGGCAGATGCCGCACTGACCGGCCTCGACCGCGACGTATGGCACCAGTTCAACAACGGCAACATGGAGCGTATGCTCTCGATTTGCCCGCTCGCCGGAACCGATCTTTTTCAGATCCAGGCTGTCATTCCACTCGAAGGCGCAGTAGACCTTTCCCTTGAAGGAATTGAAGGAATGATCTTTGAAAGAACGGCGCGTAATGATGTGAACCTACAATCGGTGACCTGGGCTTCCGCTTATTCCATGAACGCCCGGCTCGCTGATCGCTACCGGGTTGGTCGCGTATTCCTCGTCGGCGATGCAGCCCACAACCATCCCCCGACCGGCGGCCAGGGTCTCAATACCAGCATTCAGGACGCCTATAATCTAGGGTGGAAGCTGGCCGCAGTTCTCGGCGGCGCGCCAGACAGCCTGCTCGACAGCTACGAAAGGGAGCGGCGTCCGGTCGCGGAAGCGGTGCTTGGGCTTACAGCTGGCCTCCTGGATGCGGCAAAGCGAGGGGAGCTGCGGCGCGGTCGCGAGGTGCGCCAGCTAGATATCGGATATCCGGGCTCGCCGCTCGCCTTAGATTTGTCAGCACGCGTGGGCTCTTTGGTCGGAGGACGCGCTCCCGATGCTCCGCTTCTTGGTGCGGCGGGATGTCCCCGACGCCTCTTCGACTTGTTCACCGGCTCGCACTGGACGCTCATCGGTTTCGAAGCCGAGCGCGATATCATCAAGGGGCGAAAGGGCCTCCACATTCACCGGATTGGAGCCGGCTGCGAACTGCAGGACGTGGGTGGCCATTTCAGCGATGCTTACGAACTGATACCCGGTGAATGGGTGCTCGTTCGACCTGACGGCTATGTCGCCACGATCGCCACCCCAGATGAAGCCTCCGCTCTCTGGACATTCTTCGCGGAGGTGGGGCTGGCGGGTATTCAACAGTGACACCGCTGAGTGGGCGGAAGATCATCGCAGACGTCCGATCCCACGAGAGCAGGAAACGATCCCGTTGCTCGTGTAGGTTGAGATTTTCTGATTGGCCGTAACGATGTTCCTCCGCAGAGCCGGTCTGTCCGCTTGATCGCGTTGTCTCTTAAATCGCGCACAATGTTTTCTACCCATCTGCTTGGAGGAGAAAAGATGCCGAATATTTCGCTCAATCGACGCTTGCTATGCATCCTATTGTTTTCGGAAGGCTCGACCTGCCACAGTCCAAGGTGGTGGGATTCGCGAGCCATCGAACAAGTTTCGCTTTAACGTAAACCGGTTGTTGCTAATCAGGTGGGAAATGTTCCCATTGAACTGGAGCACCTACGCTCGCTAAGCCATAATCGGCGCGATCGATCCAACCTTGGAAACGACGCTATCGCCCTTCGTTCGCGAACAATTGCATCGGCCGACCGTCTATCTCATTAGCAAATGGATGCGATCCTCATTTAGCCAACGGCAAATGCGATAGAACGCCTTGGTGGCACTTTCTAGTCATTTCGATCGTCTGTATGGTGGATTGCTAGACTTTCAACAACAAGAGCGCAGAACCGGTACAAGAAGTAAGTTTCAAGGATGCCGGCAGCAGCACATTGATAGTTGCCGTAAGTTGTGGAATGTGGCTATTACTGATGCCATTACGAGATCAATTAGAAAGCGAGGATCAATGCTCAAAAATTCCTTGCGTTATTTTCTATCAGTTGTCAGAAATGGATCGATCCGTGCGGCTTCGGCGGAACTGCACGTCGCACAATCCGCCGTAAGCCGACAGCTTCAGCAGCTCGAGCATGAGGTCGGACAAATGCTCCTAGAGCGCCGCGCCCGTGGCGTCACTCTGACCCCGGCCGGCGAATTGCTTTTCGCTTACGGGCGCGAAGCTGTATTTCAAGAAGAGCGTCTAGAATCCGAACTCGACGCTCTTCAGAGTCTGAGAAAGGGACATATACGTATCGCGGCTATGGAATCGCTTGTCCCCCTCCTCCTTCCGAAGGCAATAGACCGGTTCAAGAGCCAATATCCCGGGATAACATTCTCTGTAGACATCGATACCAGCGATGCAGTTGTCGCCAAGGTAATGGAGGGCGAAGGTGACATCGGCATCGCTTTCATGCCCAAAATCGCTGATGAGATCAGAACGGTTTTTCGGTCAAAAGAGCCACTATATGCCGTGGTCGCGCCATCTCATCCCTTGGCGAAGAAAAAATGGGTCGCAGTCCAAGACCTCGTATCATGGCACGTGGGGCTTGCGCCGCGGTTCAGCGGCGGTCGTGTCCTCTTCGACCAAGCATGTCGTGAGGCGCGCGTCCAGATTACACCGGCTTTAGAGTCCGGCTCGGTCGAGCTTTTGCATCGTTTCGCTCAAATGGGAACAGGCGTTGCAGTCTTGCTGCGCCATACCTGTGCTGAAACCGTCGCCAATAAAAAGCTTAAGGCTCTGAAATTCGCCGAAGACATTCTTAACTCGGGTGCCCTTGAGGTCTTCACGCTTTCCAACCGGCAATTGCCGGTCGCAGCAGACCGATTTCTACTCACACTCAAACAGGAAATGGATCTTGTCGATGTCGCTCGAGATTTCGCATGAGCGCACTTGCCATTTGAGAGAATCAAAGCGGGCGAGCGCCCGCTTTGATTTGTACGCATATAGAGTCAAGGAACGATGGGCCGGCCCAGCACAGGAATTTCCTTGGGTGCAAGTCCTAAGGTGAGAATGCGGTTGCCGTCTGGCGTGATCAACACAAGATCCTCGGTATGATAGCAACTCCCCTCTCGATCAACAGTCATTGGCTCAATGTTAATAACCATACCTGGCGTCAGCTTGGTTTTGTCGCCTGGTCGAATCATCGGAGTCTCGTGAACCTCAATTCCGAACGAGTGCCCAACATGCGGAAGTGTGCAGGGTAGACCTCGTTTCTCGAATTCAGATTTGCACAGAAAGTAGATATCCTCTGCAGTAACACCTGGTTTCATGGCAGAAATCGTTATCTCTTGGACTTCGCAAAGCTTGCGATAAGTATCACGCTGAAGGTCGGACGGATTCCCAGTGGAAAATGTACGAGCGAAGTCGCTCATATACGCTCCATACAAGCCTCCGACGTCGAGCCGCAGAATCTCGCCCAATTTTGTCGCATCGTCTGCCGGATGATTATGTATGTGGGGTGTTCGCTCGCCCGACGCCAAATGAAGGTGAAGAGTGCCATCGGCGCCGGCATCAAAAATCTTTTTGATAATTCTGTTCGCCAAGGAGCGATCGGTGTCGCCGACACGCCCTTCACTTATGCCTTCGAGGACGGCCCGATGAGCCTGTTTGGCGGCACTCTCGAGGAGGTCGATCTCACTTTGCAGCTTGACGCTTCGCACCTTTGCAACGTCTTCGGTGGTATTCACAAACTTCAAACCCGGCAACTCGCGTTTAAGGCGCTGATAGGAAGAAACCGGCAGATAATCGAGGTCCATGCCGATCGTGCTCTTGTCAAGCTTGCGCCGTGTTAACGCGGCGGCAAGCGCAACTACCGGTTCATCTCTAAATTCCGTGTACAGTGAAACGTCGCTTACCCAGCTCTCCGACTTAACCAAGCTCTCCTCGATGCTGCAGACGACGAGTTCCGCTGTCCAGTCGCTCTGAAGAATGACAAACGCCTGACGAGGACGAAGATTTTCTACCGTGGTGACGTGGGCACCGGCAACATATGTGAAGTTCTCCGGGCTCATGCAGACAAGTGCTTCAATGTTTCTCTCTTTAATGAGACCTTTGAGCGCCTCAATATTCGGTCGAACTTTCATGCTTATCTCCCTGATAGTGGTTTGGGCTGCATTGCAGCGGGGTTCAAAGAGACTATGCGGAGAAAGATGGATGCCGAAAAGCGCTATATTGAGGTTGCAATCATGCCGATCGGGCATCGCTATATTCCGCCGATACGCGGAGAGCGACGATTTGCTTGATGGTCAAAACTCAACGAAAATGGGGGATTCTACATGTTCTTTTTTTGGTTGTGATGCCACATCGGCATCAAAGTATGCGCAAAATTGAGCTTTCTGAGTTGGAGCAGAAGTGGTCTGCTGGCGAAATCAAAAAACGGTCCAAAATGAGATCAGGGGAACAACAATGAAACACAATAGAGTCCATGTCCCGATGGTGCGTTCAGCCGTATCAAGAAAAATTGCGTGCCTTTTTGCAAGTGTCTGCATGCTCGGATTTGCAGGGCTCTCCAGTGCTTATGCCGACACCACTCTGACAGTGGGAGCCTCCACATTTCCCGATTCGTTAATGACCGGGATTTCTTCCGCAACATCGGAAAGCCTGATCCTGCAGACCTATGACACGTTGGTCGCGCGCGATAACGACGGTAATTTTGTGCCGGGCCTAGCAGAGAGCTGGGAAGCAAGAGATGACACAACTTGGCGGTTCAGTATACGCAAGGGCGTCAAATTTCACGACGGAAAAGAAATGACGGCGCAAGATGTGAAGTTCACACTCGAGCGAGTAATTGATCCACAAACGGCCTACGGATTTCTCGGCCGGATTAGCCAAGTCTCGGGTGCAGTGGTCGTCGATCCGTATACCGTCGACATCAAAACCAAAGCTATCTTTCCAACCCTCCCAAAGGGTCTCTCCGACATCCCAATCGAAGCGGAACATTACTACAAGGCAGTTGGAGCGGATGTCGCAAAGCGTAAGCCCATGGGAACGGGCCCGTTTATCGCAAAGAATTGGGTACCAGGCGATCGATATGAACTTGATGCCAACAAAGATTACTGGAAAGGCTCCCCGAAGGTAGACCATCTCATCATCCGGCAGATTCCGGAGGCAGCCACGAGATTGGCGGCGCTATTGTCAGGGGAAGTAGAGGTAATCGAAGAAGTCCCGGTGGATTCCATTGAGGAAATCGAAGCGTCCGGCTCAGCCAAAATCGAAAGTGCCGCCACAACCGTGGGCCTTGTCCTCACTTACGACGTGCGAAAGCCACCGTTTGACAATCCCAAGGTACGCGAGGCACTGGATTATGCAGTCGACAAGCAGGTCATTTTAAAGGAGATACTAAAAGATAAGGCCGAGCTCCTCGAGGGGCAGTTGGTGACAAAGAAAACCTTTGGCTTCAATCCCGGCATTCAGGGACGTCCGTTTGATCCCGAAAAGGCGAAACAACTTCTCAAGGAGGCGAATTTCGACTTTGACACTCCGGTAGATATCATGACGCAAGCAGGCAAATACGTGTCCGACGTGGACATCTGCAATGCGATCGCCGGTATGCTACTCGACGTGGGGATAAAGGCAAACGTCAACGTGGTTGAAAGCGGCGTTTACCTAAAACAATGGGCCGTAAAAGAAATGGGCCCGATGTACATGGTCGGGTGGTATAGTCTCGGCGACGCCGACTTCTCATCGGTCTGGTACACTGAAGGCGGAAAACGCTCCACGTGGACCAATTCCGAGTATGAAGAGCTTTTTAAAAAGGCCCGCTCCACTATGGATCAGGAGGCGCGGGGAAAGTCATACGCGCGGATGATGCAAATTCTGCATAACGAAAATCCATCGATGTTTCTTTATGGGCTTCCTGCCATCTATGGCGTGAATCCCAAAGTTTCGGGTTTCCGAGCGGCGTCTGACAAGATCCTCAGGTTGACCGACGTCGATATTAAGTAGCTCGGCAAGACTGCGGCGCGATTGAGAGGCCAGCAATGCTATCATATATCTTGCGCAGACTGATTTACCTTCCACTTTCAGTTCTGCTTGTTTCGGCTGTCGCCTTTGTAGCCCTCCGTGCCACTGGGAATCCGGTCGACATTTATCTCAATGTGGACCGGACCCAGGAACAGGTAGACGCGCTGACGTCACGTCTACATCTTGACGAGCCGATTATCGTTCAATTCGGCATTTATCTCCGCGACATTCTTCACGGAGACTTCGGTCAGTCCCTGCAGTTTGGAGGCCCAGCCATAGATGCTGTGTTGTCACGACTAGGGGCAACGGTGGAGTTGCTTGCCGTTAGCATGGTCGTGGCTGTACTTGTAGGCGTACTGGCAGGATTCATTTGTGCGATCTGGAAAGATCGACTAGCAGATTTCCTGATTTCGACAGCCGCTGTCGGCGCTCAGTCCATGCCAAGTTTTTGGCTGGGAATACTTCTTGTCCAAGTGTTTGCTGTAGATCTCCATTGGCTGCCCACGTCAGGACGGGGAGGTCCGCTTAACCTTATTTTGCCAGCCGTCACCCTTGCAGCCTTTATCATGCCGAACTTCGTCTTGATCACTCGGGCAAGCGTTCTGGAAACACTTAACGAGCAGTTTGTTGTGACAGCCCGAGCAAAGGGTATCTCTCAGGCACGAATCTACCTGTTCCACGTTCTTCCAAACGCCCTCAATCCGATTCTTAGCTTTCTCGGTCTCCAGATCGGCCGCTTGATGGGCGGAGCAATCATCACCGAAACGATCTTCGCTTGGCCAGGCGTTGGGAGACTCATGATTGGGAGCATCTTTCAGCGTGATGTTCCCGTTGTCCTTGCAGGCGTGTTTATCATTAGTCTTGTTATCATCCTGACTAACCTGATCGTAGATCTTCTTCTTTCAATCAACGATCCGCGCATTGGGGTGGAATGACATGAAAACCCGCTTATTTGGCAAACGAACAAAAATGGTGCTTGGTGGTTCCATTCTCTCCATCGTTGCTCTGGTCGCGATTTTCGCACCTTACATTGCTCCTTACGATCCTTTCGCGCAGAGCCTCGTGCGCCGTCTAAAACCGCCCGCGTTTATGGATGGCGGAAGCTTGCGCAATATCCTGGGGACAGACAATTATGGCCGCGATCTTCTTTCTAGGCTGATTTACGGGTCCAGAACATCCATTCTAGTCGGCGTATCCGCAATGGTCCTATCCTGCGCGATTGGCACGTTGGCGGGCCTCGTTGCAGGTTTCAAAGGGGGCCGCACCGAGCAGGTGATCATGCGGTTCGCCGACGCTCACATGGCGTTTCCCGATATCTTGCTTGCAATCATCATGGCGGCCGCGATCGGGGGCAGCACATTTAACCTGGTTATTGTGCTGGGGATTTCGGGCTGGATGGTTTATGCAAGACTGGTTTTCGGCATGGCGCGCTCAATCAAGCAACGCTCATTCGTGGAAGCCGCGGTCTCCTATGGGGGAACTGATCGCTATGTCATCTTCAATCATATTCTTCCACAGATCATGCCCGTTCTGACTGTCGTGGCGACACTACAGATAGCTCAAATGATACTCCAAGAGGCTGCATTGTCCTTCCTTGGTCTTGGCCTACCGCCTCCCGCAGCGACTTGGGGCAACATTCTCTCGGAGGGCCGCGAGCGTTTGTTTGCAGCTCCCTGGATAGCCAACAGTGCCGGCATAGCGATTATTATCGTTGTTTTCAGCATTAACATACTTGGAAACGGCCTACGCGAACAACTCGATCCAAAGGCAAAAACGCAATGACCGTCAGCACATCGTCATCCGTTTGTCTGCCGGTTCAGAAGCGTGAAAAGCCCCTTCTGCACGTGCGCGACTTGACCGTCAAATTTCACACGACACGTGGCCTCGTCACGGGCGTCGACAGGATGAACTTCACTCTTGATCGTGGAAAAGTACTCGGACTTGTCGGCGAGTCCGGAAGTGGAAAAAGTGTCACGGCACTCTCTCTTTTGCGGCTCATACCCAAAGACACAGCAGAGATCTCGAACGGTGAGATATGGTTCGACAACCAGAATCTTGTTACCCTGCCTGAAAAAAACCTTCGCGAGATTCGGGGACGGGATATCGGCATGATCTTCCAAGATCCTATGACCTCCCTTAACCCGATAGCATCCATCGGCAGCCAAGTCACAGAGCCACTTAAGTCGCATTTGGGCATGACCCGCGCACAATCAAGCCGGCGAGCGGAAGAACTACTGGAACTCGTCGGGATCCGCGAGGCCAAGAAGCGTCTTGCTCAGTATCCGCACGAGCTCTCTGGAGGTATGAGGCAGCGAGTGATGATCGCCATGGCGATCGCGTGCGAACCAAAGCTTATCATTGCGGATGAACCGACGACGGCCCTTGACGTCACCACGCAGGCCCAGATTCTTGATCTACTTCAAAAATTGAGAACGGATCTCGGAGTTTCAATTATTCTCATTACTCACGATTTGGGTGTTGTCGCAGAGTTCGCAGACGATGTTCAGGTAATGTACGCAGGACGTGCCGTCGAACGATCTTCTGTTCAGAAAATATTCGAACAACCGGCCCACCCCTATTCGGATGGACTGCTAAAGAGCATCCCAAGCTTCGATAGCGAGGTTGAAAGGCTCGTCAGCATTGAAGGCACCGTACCCAGTCCTTTTGCACTGCCGCCCGGGTGCGCGTTCGCGCCAAGGTGCACACATGCCCGGTCAGCCTGCACGGCCGAAGTGCCAAGCTTTCGCAAAATATCCGCTGATAGGCATGCGGCCTGCCTTTTCCCTCTCGCCGGATCAGGAGTCGGCTTATGAGCCCTTTTATATCGGTTGAACACCTTTCGAAGTCCTTTCCCGTATTCGCAGGTGTCTTCATCAAACGTGAGGTCGGCGCTTTGAAGGCCGTAGATGACGTTTCGTTCTCGATAGGAAAAGGTGAGACACTTGCGGTTGTTGGCGAAAGCGGTTGCGGCAAGTCTACCACAGGGCGTCTCGTAATGCGGTTGATCGAGCCGACGAGCGGTGCGATCGAATTCGATGGCGTCGATATGATGAAACTCACCGGCAGTGAGTTGATGTCTCAACGAAGACGACTCCAGCTCATATTCCAGGACCCCTCGAGCGCCTTCAATCCTCGCATGAGCGTGGAGGCTATCATCGCGGAACCGATGCGCTTGGCTGGTTCTTCTTCCGCCGACCGACGAGATCGGGTCCGGGAACTATTGCCGCTTGTGGGCTTGGCGGCTGAGCACGCCCACCGTTTCCCTCACCAGTTTTCTGGCGGTCAGAGGCAGCGAATCGGAATTGCCAGGGCATTGGCACTGCGCCCCGAGTTTGTTGTCTGTGATGAACCGGTTTCGGCTCTCGATGTCTCGGTTCAAGCTCAGGTGGTAAACCTTCTCAAGGACCTGCAGCAGCAGTTCGGGCTAACATACATGTTTATCTCCCACGATTTGCGCGTAGTTAGGCACATTGCTGATCGCGTTGCGGTTATGTATCGGGGCAAAGTTGTCGAAATCGGCGAAAAACGCGCCGTTTACGCAAGCCCGCAGCACCCCTACACAAAACTACTCTTGTCGGCGGTGCCGTTGCCAAATCCAAGCTTACGCAGGGCTCATAATCCTCAACCGATCGATACCGATGATGCTGGACCACTCGCTGAGGGTTGTCGGTTTGCATCGCGTTGTCCCTATGTAATGCCCGTTTGCAAGGCAGTCACACCTGAATTGCGGGCGGTTGCTGGTGGGCACAAAACTGCATGCCACCTCGTTACAAATCCGCAAACTGCAAGTTATTGATGACGACTTAGGTATGATATGACGACGAAGATATCAGTCTTGGCACTTGGTTACCTTCCGCAATACTTGCTCTCGCAATTGAACCAATCGTATGAGGTTTCACGGCTTGAGCTTGAAGCCGACCTGCCCGTCTTCATCGAAAAACACGGCAATGCGTTTCCTGCAGTCGTCACAAGCACCTTCACTGGAATCTGCCAAAACACGATAGACCTCTTGCCTGAACTTGAAATCATTTCATCTTTCGGTGTGGGAACAGACTCCCTGGATATCATCTACGCCAACTCGAAAGGGATTGTCGTCGGCAACACTCCCGATGTACTGAACGACGACACAGCGAACATGGCTGTCGCACTGTTACTAGCGACCACGCGCAATCTCGTTGCGAATGACCGCTTCATTCGCAACGGTCTATGGCAATACGGCAATACCGTGCCGCTTGGACGGAGCATCCGAGATAAAACGGTCGGATTAATCGGAATGGGACGAATAGGATCCGTAATCGCCGAAAAGCTGACGGTTTTTGGTTGCCACATAGTATATCATAGTCGCACCAAAAAACCCGACGTTCGACACCCATATTACCACGACCTTTTGGAAATGGCGCGAACAAGCGATGTACTGGTGGTGATTGTGCCCGGTAGTCCAGAGACGAGTGGGTTGGTTTCGCGCGAAATTTTGACCGCCCTTGGCCCAAACGGCACTTTGATTAATGTCGCACGCGGTTCTGTCGTCGATGAGGCCGCCCTTGTCGACTTATTGGCTTCCGGTAGGCTTGGCTGGGCAGGGATCGATGTCTTCGCCGACGAACCGAATGTCCCTGAAACGCTGTTCAGTCTGGAGAATGTTGTCCTTCAGCCACATATGGGAAGCGCCACCAGCGAAACCCGCGACGCAATGGCCGATCGAGTAGTCGCGAACCTGCAGTGGCACTTTGGTGGAAAATTGATACCAAAAACCGTTGACCCAAGAACTGACAGGAACCCAATTTGATTACCATGCGGTGTTCGTCACCTGTGACGACAGGGGTCTTTGTTGCTGACAAATTGCTCCTGAGTCTTACAATCCAGCAATTCTAAGAAGGACCTCCGAGCACCTGTGCTAGGCCCTACCGATAGACCATATGGAAGGGTTCTTGTGGCCTGTCGCGAATCCCGGGAAATTGCGATGAGCCGCGTTAGTACTGACCCCTCCCAGCCGCTCCTGTGACGAATCACATCGAGGGGATTGTGCGCAGATTCAACCGGTCGCCGCAGCACCTCCTACCAAGAGTTGCTTATGGCCACAAAAGTAAATTGTCCTCGTTAGGAGACTTCATGTCACTGATTGACCGAAATGCCTACATTTTTGCAAGTTCAGAGGAGGAACGGAGCAACCTAACACCACTTAACCGCATAGATTATTGAAGACCAGTGGCGGGGACGCATCAGGGTTCACAACAAAAAATGGTCTGCTTGAGAGCTTAGGTACAGCGTGAGCCGCCCGCACCAGCCTGTGATCAGTTTTTCGCGCACTCTTGGTACTCTACTATCGATGATGATAGTACAAGTGCGTCCCCCCAACGAGAATCGTTCTTCGAACTTAGGTAACGTTCGCGACAAGCGGTGCGATCTGATCGCGAAGCCATTCGGAAGCAGGCTCCCGATCGGAGTGGGCAGACCAGATCATGGCGATCGGGCTAACATCCAGATCCAGTGGCACAGGACTTTCTGTTAGGCCAAAGATCTTTGCGTAGCGCTGTACGATGCGGGTCGGCAGCGTAGCTACGAGCGGCGTCTTCGTTACCGCGCTAAGGATTGTAAGGAATTCAGGCGCGGCCATTGCGACATTCAGCTTCACATTGAGCTTTTCGAGGGCGGTGTCGAGGCATCCCTCGATCGCATCCTTTTGCGAAACGAGTGCATGTTGAAGGCGAAGATAGGTATCCCGATCCAGAGGACCATCGAGAACCAGGAGATTTTTATTGTAGCAGCACATTAATGACTGCTCAAAAAGTAACCGGTGCCTATGCCGACTACCGCCTTCGTGATAGCAACCGACCCCCAGATCGATCACACCGTCGTCGAGCATGCGATGTATCTGATCTGGATCGGCGGGACGAGCGAGTAGCTTGATGCCCGGCGCCGTTTCCCTCAAGGCTGCGGTTAAATCCGGCATCAAAATGACTTCAAGCTCGCTGGAGAATCCGATTTTGAAGGTACGAGTTTCACTCAAGGGATCAAACCGGTCTTTTGAGATTAAGGCCTGATGTGCTTGGGAGAGTATTTGCTGAACGGGAACGGAAAGGGTGTGCGCCCGAGGAGTCGGCTGCATGACCTGTCCTACTCTGACAAACAATTCATCTTGAAACAGCAGACGCAGTGTCGCCAGATTGTGGCTCATGGCAGGCTGTTGAATCTTCAGGCGCGACGCTGCCTGTGTCACGTTTCGGTCCCTCATAAGGGCATCAAACGCGACCAACAGATTTAGATCGAACGACCACAAATTGAAATGATCGATAGAGGTTACGTTGTTCATCAATGTTATCATTGCACACCTCTTGCATGGAGTCCATTCCGATCGTGCCAGAACGCATCCTGGCCAAGACCATTACGCGGCGCCGACACTCGTGGGACAGACTTCTCCCAGCATGATCGTTGCTGCTGCTATTGAAGTATACAAATGGTCTAATTCCGATTACTTGCCCTTGCTGTCGATCGTTCGTTCGAGAACGCTTATCCAGTTCTCGTATGCGATCTTGTTCAGAAGATCATCACTGTAGCCGCTTTTGCTAAGCGCTTCGAAAAGTACAGGAAGACCGGACGCATCCTTTATCGAAACTGGTATGACAGCACCGTCGAAGTCCGACCCCAATCCAACTCTTGTTTCTCCAAGTACCTCTATTAATACGTCCAGATGCCTGATCATCCAGTCTATCGGAGTATCAGAGCGCATCTGCCCATCCGGGCGAAGAAACGCGGTTGCAAAATTAAGACCCACCAGACCATTACTATCGCGTATGGCTTCCAATTGTGGGTGGGTCAAATTACGAGCCACGTTCGATATTGCATGCACGTTCGAGTGAGTGGCCACCAGCGGGCTAAGAGAAAGCTCTGCGATATCCCAGAAGCCTGCCTCGGTGATATGCGAAAGATCAACGAGAATTCCAAGGCTGTTGCATTTGGCGACAAGGCGACGGCCAGCGACCGTGAGACCTGGCCCGGTGTCCGGCCCACTGGGGTATTTCAGAGGAACACCATGGCCGAACGCGTTGTGACGGCTCCAGACCGGTCCAATCGACCTCAATCCCGCCTCATAGAGGATGTCAAGAAACAGAAGGTCTTCATCGATCGCCTCCGCGCCTTCCATGTGAACCACTACTGCCAATTGACCCTCACGAACCGCAGCCCTGATCTCGGACGTGTTCCGACAGATTTTAACCGCTCCTTGGGAGCCGCGTTCCAGCTCCAAAAGCATCGATAACTGGGCGATGACCGACCTCCTCGCGAAATCGACATCAAGCGGCGCCGGCAGCGGAAGGTCATAGGAGGATCCGCGCATTGCACCGACGTCAAAAATTTCGCGTGATGGGGAGAACAGTGCAAATAGGCCCCCAACCAGATGACCATCGCGGGCTTTTTTGAGGTCGATATGTCCATTGCTTGTTCCACCAAGAAACTCGGCAATAGGTTGCGACTGCTGATCTTTGAAGAAGCGCAGAGCTACGTCATTGTGACCATCAAAAACATTGAACTTATTAAACATTCAACTGGCCCCCACCATGTAAGAGGCAAACCGCATTTGCCATACGATCGATTATTGCATCTAGAATCTCTCGCGATGTAGCGAAATTCAAGCGTACGAAATTTGTCGCACCTGGCTCGAACGTTTCTCCAGCACTCAACATAATCTTTGCTTTCTTCAGGAAAAACTGACTAGCAGACTCGTTGAGCAGCAGCCTCGTGCAGTCGATCCACATAAGATAAGTACCCTCCGGAATTCCCGGGTCCAACAGCGGAATGCGCTCTCGTATCGCTTTGTGGGCGTAATCGCGCATATCTGTCAGATAGCCGACGGTATTTGCGAGCCAATCGTCAGATTCCGTCCAGGCAGCGATTGTTGCGTCGATTCCAACTATCGACGGTTGTCCGAGCATCTGGGGAGGGATTTTGGCTGCAAATTTTCTGCGAAGCTCTGCAGATCCGAAATTGATCAATCCGCATCGCAGACCTGCGATCGAAAAGCTCTTAGTCGCCGACGCGAGTGTTATCGTCCGCTGCGCCACCGCGTCATCCAGAGAAGCAATCGGAATATGTTTTCGCGCATCGTATACCAAGTCAGCATGAATCTCATCAGCGAGGATAATGAGATTATACCGTTCGGCGAATGCGGCGATATCCTGCAGTTCATTTCGGGTAAGCACGCGACCCGTTGGGTTCTGGGGATTGCATACGATAAGAATTTTCGCATCTCTCAGACAGTCATCCATCGAGCCACCAAAATTCCAGTGGTAAGCGCCATCGACCATTTCCGCTGGAATGGAAATCATATGTCGGTTAGTTGCTTCGATCGCCGCGCGGAAAGGCGGATAGTTTGGGGTCTGCACTGCAATCCCGCTATGCTTTTCGGACAAAGCGAACAGACAGGCGTAAATTGACTGCACCAAGTCTGAAACCACAAGCGTATTCTCAGGGTCGACCTTCCAGTTGTAAAGCCTGTGCATGCGCTCGGCATAAATTTCTGCGACCTCGCGGTCAGGGGAGCGACCATTGCGCAATGGGTAGCCGAATGAAGCTTGAGAAGCCAGCTTAGCAACTGCAGCTTGAACTGCCGGAGCTGTCTTCAAATCCATGTCAGCGACCCAGGCAGGCAGGATGTCCGGACCATATTGATCCCATTTTGCAATGCCGAGTCCGCGTAGTTCTTGCTCGGTAAACGCCGGAGGTTTTGTAAATGACGACATTTTACTGCCCCTATGAAGCATAGCGAGATACTGTTGCCCCTTCAGGCCATACATCATCGTCTTCGTGCTGATTACATTGAAATTTGCAAAAGTCATTTGCGTAAAATGCATTGCAGGGATGAGCACCTGATTAGTGACATTAAATCAAGCGTTTTAAAAAAACGTGTCGAAGAAGAAACTGGTAGACACCTGACATATCATTGTCATACTAGTTGTACCTGCGTCGTAATTAAGGTGTTGCGAATGGATGGCGGTTTCAAACGTCCAGTTGACGTGAGTCGGTTCTCTCACATCGCGTCGTTCGTTTCAGTTGCCGAACATGGCAGTTTTTCTGCTGCTGCCGCAGCTATTGACACATCACCTTCGACGGTAAGTCGGAAGGTATCGCAGCTCGAAGAATTACTTGGAGTGCGGCTACTGGAGAGAACAACCAGGAACGTTGCTCTTACAGAAGCAGGGCGCATCTACCACGGCATGTGCCAAGAGATATTGGAACGGATCGCGCATGCTGATGCAACGATGGCGGCAATGAGAGCCAGGCCCAAGGGCATCTTACGAATATCCGCACCGATTGCTTTCGGGAGACTGCATGTCTCACCGATCCTACCCGAATTCATTCAGGCTTACCCAGAAGTCCAGGTTGAGGCTGATTTTACTGACCGGTTCGTAGATCTGATTGACGAGGGATATGATGCCGTCGTGCGCATAGGGTCTCTTGTTAACTCAAGCTTGGTTGCCCGAAAGCTTGCTCACAATAGACGCATGGTCGTTGCGGCGCCAAGGTACCTCCAAGGAAGGTCCGTGCCATTTACTCCCCTGGATTTGAAGGAACATGATTGCCTCGGCTTTACGGGTCACGTCCAGCCTTCCGACCAATGGACATTTTCTCGTGGTGGCAAAAATTTTACCGTGAAAATATCGTCCTCACTTCGATCCGACAACTCCGACGCAATACATCTGGCAGCACTTCGTGGCACAGGCATCGCACTGGTAGCAGCATATATATGTCAGACTGACATTCAGGATGGAAAACTTATTGAGCTCCTGCCCGACTGGCAGATCACTCCTGAATCATCAATCTACGTCGCCTTCCCGAGTCGTCAGTTCCTCCCCCCCAAAGTTCGTGTCTTTGCGGATTTCATCTCATCGAGACTTAAAAAGGAGCCGTGGCGTTGATTATTGAAGTCATGCGTCAACCGTCCGAAACGTTTATTTTCGCGAGGGGTCTAGGGATCAACGGCTGCGACCCGATGCAAGCGGTCCGCCGCCAAGGAGGAATATGGCAAATGACGACAAGCCATCCCAGTACCCCTCGTTCCACCTCCTTGAGCATTCATTCTATAAAAATGTATCGTTGCTTTCCGAGCAACAATACACACCGCAGTTTACTGTAACAGCAACCATATTTTTAAGCTAGCTTAACAACTGTCCAGACGGATCGCACATATCGACTACCCATAGAAGGAAGTAATTTTAGGATTGGGCCGACCCAACGAGGGGTAATCAATAATGAATATAAGAAGACGGGAATTGCTTGCATCTACAGCCGCCGCCATCGTTCTGGCGACTGCTGGCCGAGTTATCGCAGATGACAACATCAGGACCATCCGCTTTATCCCGGCGGGCAACCTGTCGTCGATCGATCCCGTGGTAACGACCGGATACCCCATTCGGAACCATGGGTATATGGTGTATGACACACTTTTCGCTGAGGATGAGAAGTTTGATATTCAACCGCAAATGGTTGAGAAAGTGGAGGCAAGTGAAGATGCGCTCGTCTACACAATGACCCTCCGTACAGGGCTAGTGTTCCACGACGGTAATCCGGTTCGAGCGCAGGACTGTGTCGCGAGTATCAAGCGATGGGCGGCGAAAGACAGCCTTGGTCAATCCCTGTTTGAAGTGACAAGTGATCTTTCAGCAGTCGATGACAATGTTTTTCGGTTTACACTATCTGCGCCCTTCCCGTTGATTCTGACTGCCTTGGGCAAGGCGTCTACCCCCGTGTGTTTCATTATGCCCGAGAGGATCGCAAACACGCCTCCTACGGTACAAATCAGAGACGCCACAGGATCCGGGCCATTCCGCTTTCTTCAAGATGAGTGGGTCCCGGGTAGCCGGGCGGTGTATGAAAAATTCAACGGTTACGCTCCGCGCAAAGAGGAGGCTAGCGGCGGAGCCGGTGGCAAAGTCGTTCACGTCGACCGTGTCGAATGGATAATCATCCCCGACCAATCGACCGCAATCGCCGCACTCAAGCAAGACGAGGCTGACTGGTTTGAAAAGCCCGATCTGAACCTGCTTCCTCTTCTCGAAGGCGATCAAAATGTGGTCGTCGACGCATACGATCCATTTCAAAGTACGCTTCTTCGGTTTAACCAACAGCAGGCACCCTTCAATAACATCAAGGTGCGTCAGGCCGTTATGGCTGCAGTGAATCAAAGCGATGTTCTGACGGCAATGGTTGGGGCAGGAAACTTCAAAGAATGTAAGTCTTTCTTTTTCTGCGGAACACCAATGTCAACGGGTGCCGGATCAGAGGTTATGAAGTCTGACACTGCGCTTGGGCAACAATTGCTCGCTGATTCAGGCTATAGGAACGAGAAGGTTGTCATAATATCCGCGACGGATATCCCCTGGATTCATTCTGCCAGCCTCGTGATCGAACAGCTGCTCCGCAATCTAGGGATGAATGTCGAACTCCAGGCCATGGATCTCGGAACACTCTTCGCACGCCGAGTCAAAACCGATCCCGTGGAGAATGGCGGGTGGAGTGCGCTCGTTTCCGGTGCTGGCTCGGTCGATTTCATGAGTCCCGCACAACATCTCGCGCTTCGTGGCGACGGCCTGAAGGGTTGGCCCGGCTGGCCGGAGGACGCACAGCTTGAAGGGTTGCGCAAGAGGTGGATGTCCGTCACCACGCTTGAAGAGCGAAAAGCACTCGCAAATGAAGTCGAGAAGCACGCTTTTCAGTCTGTGCCGTATGTTCCTCTTGGCCAACGTGCGCAGAAGACCGCGTATCGATCAAGTATCTCGGGCATATTGAAAGCGAGCGGTCCATTCTTTTGGAACTTGCAGAAGTTCTGAACCGACAATGACTTCAACTACTTCGATCAAACTGCAGCCGCGGAAACGTGTCGCTGTGAGATGTTCATCTGTTTTCAAGGCATGAGAAAAGACCGTGAACCAAACCGTACTTTCCGTCCAGAATCTAAATGTGTTTTTCACACGCGGCCACCAATCCAATTGCGTCGTAAAGGATGTCTCGTTTGATGTGAATGCAAAGGAGACATTGGCCATCGTCGGAGAAAGTGGCTCAGGCAAAAGTGTAACGGCATTGTCAATCATGCGCTTGCATGACAGGCGTTACAGTCGAACTGAAGGCAAAATTCTGCTAAATTCCCGTGAGCTCTTGAATCTGCCGGAACGTGAAATGCGCAAAGTTCGTGGCGGCAACATCGGCATTATTTTCCAGGAGCCAATGACCAGTCTCAACCCGGTGATGCCCGTGGGGCGGCAACTTATGGAGAGTCTGGTCATCCATCAGGATATGTCAAATGCACAGGCTCGCGCTGAGGCAGCGCGCTTATTTGAGCGAGTGAGCATACCGGACGCCCGGGCCCGCCTGAACGAATATCCATTCCAGTTTTCCGGCGGGATGCGTCAACGTGTGATGATAGCGATGGCGCTCGCGTGTCGGCCGAAGCTCCTGATCGCTGACGAGCCAACAACTGCTCTCGATGTAACTGTCCAGGCCGAAATTCTTTCGCTCTTAAGAACACTTCAGGCCGAAGAGGGCATGGCTATCCTATTCATTACCCACGATATGGGCGTAGTCGCTGAAATTGCCCACCGCACCCTCGTCATGAATAACGGAAGGATGATCGAGGAGAACACAACCGAGGAAATTTTTGGACAACCTCAACAGCCCTACACCAAAACCCTGCTAGCTGCAGTCCCGCGCTTGGGCTCAATGGCAGGCACATCTGCTCCCGCCAGATTTTTGGCATTTGGAGAAAAAACATTCTCTTCGTCCGCCAAGAACAACGTTTCTAAATCAGAAATCGGATCAAAACCCCTTCTAAAGGTGGAAAATCTTGTCACCAGATTTGATATCCAAAAAGGATTCTTCAGTAGGGTGGAAAGCCGTATACATGCGGTGGAGAGTGTCTCCTTTCAGGTTGGCCATGGAGAGACGCTCGCAATTGTTGGCGAGTCCGGGTGTGGGAAGTCCACGACCGGGCGATCAATCATGCAGCTCGAGCGTCCCCGAAGCGGAAGCGTTCAGATTGACGGTCAGGAAATCTTGGGTGCCGCCTCCGATGTCATACAAGCGGCCCGCCGCAAGATGCAAATGGTCTTTCAGGATCCATTTGCGAGCCTAAATCCGAGAATACGAATTGGCGACGCGATCGCAGAGCCTATCCTGGTCCACAAGTTGGCCGTAAAAAGCCAGACCCGGGACATCGTTGCAAAGCTGCTTCAAGATGTTGGGTTGACAGCAGATATGATGAAGCGTTTTCCACATGAGTTCTCTGGCGGGCAGCGCCAGAGAATATCGATAGCGCGGGCGCTTAGTGTTAACCCCAAGCTCATAATAGCTGACGAGGCTGTTTCCGCCTTGGACGTTTCCGTGAAAGCCCAGGTAACTAACCTGATGCTGGACCTTCAAGAAAAGCTGAACCTCTCCTATCTTTTCATATCGCACGACATGGCAGTCGTGGAACGAATGAGCCACCGTGTGGCAGTCATGTATCTCGGGGAAATTGTCGAAATCGGACCCCGCGCTGCGATCTTTGAGAACCCTGCGCACCCTTACACTCGTCGACTCCTTGCCGCTGTGCCTGTTCCGGATCCTACGTTAAGAGGCAAGCGAGCCCCTGTGGCGCGGGAATTACCCTCTCCACTCCGACCGACAGATTATTTGCCTCCCGTGAGGCAATACACCGATTTGGGCGGCGGTCATCTGTGCCAGGCGTGGGATCCTTCCGAGTGGCAGAACGACAGTACCGACGCTGTTGGCGTTTACTCACTTGAGAATAAGGAACTGAGATGAATATCTTCATTTCAGCGCTCGCAACTGAGACCAATACGTTCTCGCCACTCCCTTCCGTTCGTTCATCGTTCACCCAACGAGAGTACTTTCGAGGCGATGGAAGTTTGCATGCTCCAGTTCTGGGAAACATCCCTCTTATTGAGTGGCGTCGGCTTGCCGAAGCGGATGGCCACAAGGTCTCGGAAAGTATCTGCGCTTTTGCTGCGCCAGCTGGAAAGACGCAGACCGAGGCGTATGAGGGTCTTCGGGACGAGATTTTAGAGGATCTCCGTGCCGCAATGCCGGTCGATCAGATTCTTCTGTTCCTTCACGGAGCAATGATTTCTGAAGGCTATGATGATTGCGAGGGCGACGTCCTGTCGCGAGTGCGCGAAATCGTCGGCCCATCAGTTGCGATCGGCGTCGAGCTAGACCTCCATTGCCATCTCACTGAAATGATGACGAAGAATGCTGACGTCATCGTGACCTTCAAAGAGTATCCGCACACCGACATAGTCCCTCGGGCAAAGGAAGTGTACGATCTCACCGGCGCAGCTTGGCGGGGCGAAATAAAGCCTGTCATGGCTGTCACTGATTGCCGTATGATCGGCGTCTGGCGCCCCCCGAGCGAACCTATTCGCTCCTTTGTGCAGCGGATGGAGGATGCTGAGCGGCGCGCTCCCATTCTGTCGGTATCGTTTGCCCATGGCTTCCCGTGGGCAGACATACCCGATGTTGGGGCAAAGATGCTCGTTGTCGCCGATGCCGATTTGACGCTTGCGCAGGATCTGGCGGACAGCTTTGCAAGGGACCTTTGGAATATGCGTTTCGAGGCAGCCCAAAAGTACGACACCATCGATGAAGCCATCGACGTTGCGCTGGCCTCCGCATGCGACAGGGTAGTTTTCGCAGACGTTGCGGATAACGCGGGAGCCGGGGCAGCAGCCGACAATACTAACATTTTGCGAAGACTACTGGAACGACGAATAGAAAAAGCCGCGGTCGGCTGCTTTTGGGATCCGGTCGCTGTCCAACTGTGTGTCGAGGCTGGCGTGGGATCAAAGCTGGAACTGCGCATCGGCGGCAAAGTGGGATGGGGTTCTGGCGATCCTGTCGATCTCTGTGTCGAGGTCATGGGAGTTAAACCGCAGCATTCTCAACCCGCACTCAGTGGCGGACGCATGAGTCTGGGGACAGGCGTGTGGGTCAAGGGTGCCGGGATCGATATCGTCCTCAGTTCTACTCGCCTGCAAACGCACTCGCCAGAGGCATTTACCGAGGTCGGCTGTCTGCTAGATGACAAAAAAATTATCGTCGTAAAGTCGATGCAGCATTTCCTCACGCGATTTAAACCGTTGGCCAGTCAGATACGGTATGTCGACGCCGGTGGCTCCGTAACGACATCGTTCGAGTCGCTGCCCTATCACCGCATGATCCGGCCGTTTTGGCCTGCCGTTCCTGATCCTTTTAAAGAACCAAGCGCTCGCCGCTCGTCGGCCATTAAACCTGAATTCTTCTGATCCACCTGGAGGGGAAAAGTGCTTTCATTTATCGCAAAACGGCTGCTCGCGGCCATTCCAGTAATGGCACTCGTGGGCCTTATCGCGTTCTGTCTGCTGTATTTTTCGCCCGGCGACCCCGCCGTGATTATTGCCGGCGATATGGCCCGGCCCGAAGATATCGCGCATATCCGCGAGGCGCTCGGTCTCAACGCGCCATTTTATGCAAGGCTGTGGATCTTCTTCAGCGACATATTACAGGGTGATCTGGGCACATCGATATTTTCTGACAGACCTGTAACACAACTCATCCTGCAGCGGATTGAACCAACCCTCTCGTTGGCATTTGTCACGATCATCATTTCCGTAACGATTGCCGTACCCCTCGGTGCACTTGCTGCGTGGCGTGCTAATGGTCTCTTTGACAGATTGGCGATGATGGCCGGGGTTATCGGCTTCTCAGTGCCGGTGTTCGTCGTGGCCTATTTAATGATATGGTTCTTCTCCGTACAGCTCGGCTGGTTTCCGGTTCAGGGATACGCGCCGCTTGCCCGTGGTATTGGGCCATGGCTCTATAGCGTCATTCTGCCCTCACTGTCGTTGAGCACCGTCTATATCGCGCTGATTACCCGTATCTCCCGTGCCAGCGTCATCGAAGTTCTATCACAGGATTATATTCGCACCGCCAGATCTAAGGGCCTGACCGAACGCGCTGTGCTTTTCCGGCACGCCTTGCGCAACGCTGCGGTGCCGATTGCTACCATCGTTGGTATCGGAATTGCATTGTTGATGGGTGGCGTAGTGGTCACAGAAACAGCCTTCGCCATACCTGGGATCGGAAGACTGCTTGTCGACGCGATATTGCAGCGGGACTATCCCGTTATCCAAGGAGTGATGCTCTTCCTCTCGGCAATTTATGTCGTCGTAAACATTGGCGTCGATATCAGTTACGCGCTGTTTGACCCTCGAATTAGAAAGTGACCATCATGACCCAGCAAGCTGTAACGTCTGTCAATCTTGCAGCCACGATAAGATTTGCGAGAAGCAATTTTCCGATCACTTTCGGCGCATCTTTGCTCGCAGTTATCTTAGCCGTTTCAATCGTGGGACCGCATCTTTACTCTATCGACCCAAATTTGGTTTCGCCCCTTAACCGACTGAAGCTACCCTCCTCAGCCCATCTTTTTGGCACCGACGCACTCGGTCGCGATTTGTTCGCTCGGGTCATGTATGGAAGCAGGATTTCGCTGATCGTCGGTGTAGCGGTTGCCGTGCTCTCAATGATTGCCGGAATAACTCTCGGACTAGTGGCGGGATATTTCAGCAGCATTGATACAATTCTCAGCCGTGCATTGGAAGCTTTCATGGCTATTCCTGCCGTTCTCCTCGCGATCGCGCTCATCGCACTCACCAAGGCCAGTGTGGGAAACGTTATCATCGCACTCACGATCTCCGAAATACCGCGTGTAACGAGATTGATGCGGTCAGTGGTCCTTACACTTCGGGAACAACCGTTTGTAGAGGCGGCAGTGGCTACGGGAACGCCTGTGGTCCAAATACTCCTTCGGCATATCTTACCGAACACCCTCGCACCGTTGATCGTACAAGGGACATTTATCTGCGGTTCGGCGATTATCACTGAATCAATCCTGAGCTTCATCGGTGCGGGCACTCCCTCGACTGTTCCAACATGGGGCAATATCATCGCAGACGGTCGCAGTTTCTTTCAGCTATATCCCCACATGATATTCTTTCCCGCGCTGTTCCTTTCCCTAACCGTACTCAGCATCAATCTCGTAGGAGACGGTCTCCGTGATTACCTCGATCCGCGCATGGCGAAAGACTACTGAGATCATATGTTCCGTTAGTCGAACGCTCCGAATACCAGACACAGTTGGCCTCGACCGGCACTGAACCGGTCGGGCTCTGCTAGAGAAGGCGAACACCCAGCCATCCTCAAAACAGTTTCACTTGACCTGGTATCCCAGCGGAGCGGCGTTCAGGTTGTCGGTGCCCCATCTCGCGGAATCTTCAAAAAACACCGCGGCGGAAGGCTCGACCCTCTACGTTGCCTTCAGGGCAACGATACTCAACTACAGTTACGTCTTTTTCGCACATTAGCAAGTGGTACCGTGAATTCGCCCTGCGAATGATCTCGTCTTGTTCCACCTCATAGTGCCATCGCAAACCCTTCGCCCCGCGAAGAATTACCAAAAACTTCAGGAGCAGTCGATCGTCGTTCTCATGCTGGCGATATACAGAAAAGGGGAATGAATTGAAACGAAGAACTTTCTTGAAAGCGGCGACAGCCGCTATGGGAACAACTTTGGTTGGCGGCCTTTCTGCTCCAGCCTTGGCACAAGCCAGAGGGAACGTCATAACAGCGATCCCAATTTCAAACTTATCTGGGCTTGATCCGATCATCACGTCGGGTCAGCCAGTTAGGAACCATGGTTATCAGATCTATGACACCCTTTTTGCCTTCGATCAGGATCTAAATGTCCGGCCGCAAATGGCAGATGGTTACGACGTCTCAGCCGACGGAAAGACCTGGACCATCAAATTGCGCGCAGGTCTGACATTCCATGATAAGGAACCGGTGCTCGCACGCGACTGCGTCGCCAGTATCCGACGCTGGGGCAGCAGGGATCCACTTGGGCAAACCATGCTGCAGGTGACAGACGAGTTATCCGCATCGGACGACAAGACGATAATCTTTAGGCTAAAGTCGCCATTTGGACTTGTCGCGCAAGCACTCGCAAAGATCGGCGGTCCCGCCCCCTTCATTATGCCCGAGCGCATAGCGCAAACCGACGCCACAAAACCGATCACCGAGGCAATTGGCTCAGGCCCTTACAGATTTTTGGCCGACGAGTGGGTTCCCGGCGATCGGGTTGCCTACGCAAAATTCGAAGGCTATGTCCCTCGAAACGAACCTCCAAGCGGAACCGCCGGCGGGAAAATGGTATATGTCGATCGTTATGAGTGGCGTATCATTCCGGATGCTGCAACAGCTACAGCCGCCATGCAGCAGGGTGAAGTCGATTGGTATCACAATCCGGACGTCAATCTTCTACCTATACTGCAAGGTAACCCCGATATTGATTTGACGCCATTTGACGATTTTGGATTCGTCAGCGTCATACGGTTCAATCATCTTCAACCACCGTTCAACAACGTCAAAATGCGTCAGGCCGTTATGGCGGCAGTCACTCAAGTCGAATATCTCGCTGCGCAGGTTGGCGACCCCGCACGCTACGAAGAATGTAAGTCTATGTTTTTCTGTCATACGACCTCCTCCACCGGCACTGGCAATGAGGTCATGCTCGGCGATTTCGCGCAGGCTAGGCAAATGATCATCGAAGCCGGATATAATGGTGAGAAAGTCGTTATGATTTCCCCAACCGACCTGGCCTGGCTTCACAACGCAAGCTTGGTTACCGAAGATCTGTTGAAACGAATGGGTGTTAACGTCGAGCTTCAGGCTATGGACCTGGCCACATTCTACACGCGCCGGACAAACACGGAGCCTGTAGACAAAGGCGGCTGGTCCGTATTCCATGCGGGTTTCAGCTTGACCGATATGCTTGATCCATCGACCCATCTTGGGCTTCAGGCGAATGGCAGGGCAGCATGGCCCGGCTGGCCAACTGATACTGGTCTTGAAGAAATGCGTGCCAGCTGGATGCAAGCCTCCGATCAAACGGTGCGACTGCAAATCGCAAAAGAGATCGAAAAACACGTGTTCCAGACTGTACCTTTCGTGCCGCTCGGTCGCTTTCAAACACCGTCTGCCCGGCAGAAGAACATCACCGGTATGGTGAAAGCGCCGATTCCGATTTCGTGGAATCTCAAGAAGGAGGCTTAGTAACCAGGAAAAAAATATGATGCCCGCGTTTCCCAGGAAGGCCCCTCTCACGCACGTTACAAAGGAAAACTTCGTGCGGACTTTCTTAGTTATTTGCGGCGCTCAGTCATTTTGGGTGGTGAGCTTTGCCTGAAAGGCAACACCAAGCTGCTAAATTTACATTCGTGCCTCCCCCACCTCAACTGATACTGATGGGGCGACAAGCGAACCCTCCAGAGCGGGGGCAAGTTGTCGTGGTGCCAAGCATAGGATCGAGTATGAAAAACGAACTTGTGATAAAAATAGAACCGTTGTCGGCCGAAACGTTCGCTGAGTTTGGCGAGATACTTGAACCACGAGAGGTTCCAAACTTTCGATTACCGACAAAGGACCTTCATCGTTTCCCGTGGACGACTGATGCGCCCACGATGGTCCAAATCTTGAGCTTCAAGCCGCAGCCCATGCTCCCTGTCAGATTGGAGCGACACTCTCATGTAACGGAATCCCGCATGCATATCGGGGGCTCCTCAGCAGTGCTCGTTGTTGCGCCTCCCACTGTCGCCCGGCCCGGACCATCGGACATTCGAGCGTTCGAGCTGCGTGGCCAAGGCATCATGTTGAAGAAAGGGACTTGGCACTCGCCTGATGCATATCCTACCGGTGAGCAGCCTTCACAATTCCTGTTCCTTTCCGATAAGGAAACGCAAGCGGAGTTGTTCGACAATCCCAGCGAGACTCCGAAACGAACAGAATATACAGACATCTCCGCATCGAACATTCGCCTCGTCTGAAAACTTTGCGGCGCGCACCTATTGCCTTTTGCCCAGCAGCCAGCCGCAAAGTGGAAGACCCCCTCTGAACAAGAGGGGGTCTTCATTCCTTTTTTCTCGGCGGGTGAACTCAACACCATCTTCTAGGCTGGACTGTATCCGCTCGCCGGGCGGCCAACTGAGGTTGGAATTTACTCGGGCGTAAATTCTTCTTTGTAAAAGTCCGCGATTGATTTGAATGCCATAAGTCGGTTTTTTTCCATCAATGCGAGATGGGTTGATTCACCAATTTCGACCCACCGCCGGTATTGCGCCGAGCGAAGTTCTTTGAAGTAGGCGAGCGCGAGATCAATTGTAACATCGATGTCCCACTCCCCGTGCACGAGCAATGTCGGAGCAGTAATGTCCGAAGGTTGATAATAGGGTTTTCCCGCTCGCCAGTAGTCGCGGATATCCTGAATTGGTCCGTTTGTCGCACGAAGTTTATTGGGTGCCCTTTCCGCGCTCCACGGATCTTCGGCGAGCGAGAACTGTGCCCACTGCTCAAACCAGCCTTCCGGCACCAGGCCCTCCCGAGCGTGCTCCGGTGCCGTGCTCAGCCAGCGCGCCTTGCTGTCCAAGACCGGAACAAGTCGGTAGGAATCCAGATGGCCGCCACCATCAATTGGTATCGGTTTATCGCTCAGCCATTGCGGAGCCAATAACGCTAACTTAACGACCTTGTCTTGGTTGCGGGCAGCGAAAGCGCCGGCGACTGTTCCGCCCCATGACATTCCGAATATATTCACCTTGGTCAACCCGCGGTGTCTGAGAACGAAGTTCACAGCTGCAGTAAAGTCGGCCACTCCCGTGTCAGTGTTGACGAGAGGAGGGTTCAGATTGGCCTCAACTTCCATTGCTTCGGGTCTCGAGGATAAACCGTAGCCTCTTACGTCGACGGCGAAAACGTCATATCCGGCCTTCGCAAGATAGTCCATGAATGAGACGCCGCCTAGCGGAACGTCGTACAGGCTCCCTGACGAAAAAGTAGCGCCGTGCACCATCACGATTGTTTTCTCGGCCGTGAAAACCTCATGACCATTAAGTCGCTTGTTGCGTACGTACAAATCAATTCCAGGAGTCTCGCTGGGGATGCGATGTTCGCGGAAAACAATTCCGTTGTTATTGATTGAGGTAAAACTCATATCTTTCTCCGTTATTCGTAGTTCCATTGGAAGCCTTCGCCCTTGCGTTGCACGCGGCCAGCCGAACTGCCTGGAAAATGGGTTGCAAAATAAAGGACGTTGTTATCGGCAACGTATTCGAGCACACGTCTCCGCGCTGTCCTTGCGTCGTCGGGAAATTCGCAGAACACAGTGTTCCATTCCGGCCGCAAAACCTGGGCCGGATGGTGCATGACGTCACCGGCAAAGATAGCCACTTCGCCGTTTGATGACATTTTAATCGACATGTGGCCGATGCTGTGACCGGTCGTGGGGATAAACTCAAAAATATCCAGGAACTTACCGCCCTCCGGCGCAATCCGGTCGACTAATCCAGCTTCGATGACTGGCAGCACACTGTCTTCATAGACGCCACGGCTAGGAATATTGGCCTCATTATGGCTCGCCGGACTAGAATAGTACTGCTCTTCGGCCAACGGAAACACGTATCGCGCGTTCGGAAAAGTGGGTACCCATTTGCCGTCTCGCCAAACAGTGTTCCAGCCTGCATGATCGACATGCAGGTGTGTATTGAACACGTAGTCAACGTCCTCCGGCGAGATTCCCGCCGCTTGTAGCCGTTCGATATAGTCTATGGACTGCTGATGAAAGGTCGGGTTGAGAGGCCGTTGCTTATCATTGCCGGAACCCGTATCTACAAGAATGACGTGATCGGGAGTTCTGACAAGCCAAGTGTGGATACTTAGCGGAATCTCGCTTCCCGATTGTTCCAGATCCGCAGCGTCCAGAAATGCCGCAACACCTTCAAATTCACTTGGCGCGGCTGTCGGATACAGGAACGCAGGAGCGACGTGTCGCAGCAACTGCTCGGGTATTTTTACAACGGTGATATCGCCAACGCGATATTCTTGTTCGTGATCGCTCATCGGACTAGATCCTCTTGGAATTACAGTCAGAAGCCCGATTCATTGGGCCAACTTTCTCGACCCTATGGCTGGCATGCCCAATGATCAAATCGATGGATGGAATAGATACTATCGATAATTTCAATTTACGTGTGGGCAATTGGTTGTCAGCGTTCGACCGGTTGGCTTAAAAGGTGATTTTAGGGTGGCGATAGCTAAGCTACCCTCTATGGCAAAACGACCTCCTCTGATTGCTTTGAGGAATTTCTGTTACAAGCCAAGTCAGGTAATCGATGAATGTTCGTGCTGGGGAATTTACATGCATCCTGTTAATCAAAGTCGCCTGCGCTATTTTTTTGAAGTCCTTTCGAATGGTTCGATCCGAGCCGCCGCGGACAAAATCAATTCGGCTCCCTCGGTCATCTCGCGACAAATTAAACTTTTGGAAGATGAGTTGGGTGTGACGCTGTTTGAACGGAGTGTCGGTGGGGTTCTCCCGACCGAGTCGGCCAAACACGTGTTGGAGTACTGGCGCGCCTGCCAGTCTCAACACGAGGTTCTGGAAGAACGCTTACGTGAAACCCACGAACTCAAATCGGGCCATATACAGTTTGCAATCGGCGAGGGATTCATTGACGATTTGGTGGATGAGGTGCTTTTACCTTTCTCCAATGAATATCCCGACATTACGTTCACAATTAACACGCGCACCGTTAACGACGTCTGCACTGAGATCGCAGAGGGGATTTCGCATATAGGGCTCGCGTTCAATCCACCGAAACATCCAAATTTGAAGACACAATTTAGTACGAACTTTCCACTACATCTGGTCATGGGCAACCGCCACCCTTTAAACAACAAGGCTCCGGTCGTTTCTCTGGCCGCCGCCTTGTCGTACCCTGTCGTTCTGATGCCATCTGCTTTCGGTATTGGCAAGACAATTGAGATGTTGGCTTTTATGGAGGGCGTCCAATTAGAACCAGCCCTTTTGACAAATTCCGTCCATACGCTGACCCGTTTTATCAGAAATAACCGAGCGGTTGCATTTCTTGGCGCAGCCACGGCGCAGGAAGCAGTTCGCGATGGAAACTTGGCTTCTCTTGTCGTCGATCATCAACTATTAAACACTTCCACGGCCGATGTCCTCGTTAAGGCGGAGCGCACGCTTCCACGTGCGGCGTCAGAGGCCCTGAAATGGATAGCAGCCCATTCGAAAATATTTGGCCAGAAATGAGCATTCTCATGTTTCTTTTATTGACTGCGCAGTTAACCAGACAATGCCAGGATAAACGACGTGCGCGTGTTGCTCGATAGGCAACTAATGCAGATATAAGTTGCTCTTCCCGCCTCTGGTTGTTGAGACCATAAAGTTACACGGCTTTCAAAAGCTACCGTAATTTTGGTGAGAGGACTCTTCAATTGGCTGCTGCAGGTTCCAACTATCCAAACTTTCGCGCACAGGTCGAGGAGGCCATACGGCTCAGAGAAAAGGCCTATTGCAATCTAGCTGACCGTATCTGGGATTATGCTGAACTGGGTTTTGAAGAGCACAAGTCAGCCGCAGCACAGATGGCAATCCTCGAATCGGAAGGTTTTACAATTGTCCGTGGCTTGGGCGGCATGCCTACTGCTTTCTACGCTGAGAAAGGTTCGGGGTCGTCGCTAATCGGGATCCTTGGTGAATACGATGCATTGGCGAATATGAGTCAAGTGGCAGGCGAACCGGTTCCGCAGAGTGAAGTTGCTGGTGCACCCGGGCATGGATGTGGTCACAATCTGCTCGGCACGGCATCTGCCTTGGCTGCCGTAGCCGCCAGCGAAGCTTTATGTCGTCAGGGAATGGAAGGTCGGATACGCTATTATGGCTGCCCCGCCGAAGAAGGTGGTGGCGGCAAGTCATTTATGGCACGGGCAGGAGCATTTGACGATCTGGATGCAGCGTTCACGTGGCACCCACACTCGGTCATGGCAACAAATGTGAACACGACGCTTGCGTTCATTCAAGCGGCATTTCACTTCACTGGTAAAGCTTCTCATGCGGCGCTTTCCCCGCATAGCGGGAGAAGCGCTCTTGATGCAGTGGAATTGATGAATGTCGGTGCAAATTATCTGCGGGAGCACATGCCATCGGACCAGCGCATTCACTATGCGTATCGCGATGCGGGGGGACGCGCAGCCAACGTGGTTCAAGCTCACGCTGAGATTGCTTATATCGCTCGCGCCGCAACCACCGATGATGTGGCGATGCTGTTTAGCCGCATTAGAAATCTTGCCGCCGGCTCAGCGCTTATGACCGACACAACTGTTACAGTTCGAATCGAGTCGGGAATGTCAAATTACATTCCAAACATGACACTCTCTCAAATGATGCACGAACAGATCGTCAAGGCGGGGGACCTGCACTTCACCCAAGAAGACTTTCAAAATGCCGAGCGCTTCCAACAGACTATGTCCGAAGCCCCGTCTAACGGTGCTAAAACGGCTCTTAATGAGAAACCTAAGCCTTTTATTGACCAATCGGACCATGCTTTTGGTTCTACTGACGTTGGTGACGTGAGTTGGATCGTCCCGACGGCTCAAATATGGGCGCCTTGCTTTGCAGCCGGCACAACCTTCCATTCTTGGCAACTGGTCGCGCAGGGCAAGTTGCCAGCCGCTCACAAGGGAATGTTGCATGCCGCAAAAATATTGGCGCTTTCCGCCATCGAAACGATCTGCCGTCCGGATCTGCTCTCAGACGCGCGCCGTGAGTTCGAAAGCAAAATGGCTGGGCGTCACTACCAGTGTCCAATCCCTGATGATGTCCTGCCGCCGAGCTAATCAGACATGGGGTCAACGCACACTGTGTGGGTAAATATCCTTTTCCGCGTGTAACAACTCAAAAACAATAGGGGAAACAATGCACAAGTTTTACGGCATAATGGGCGCCATCGGATGTTTTTTTGGCTCAGTGTTGCCACTGCATGCGCAGGGACAGGGCCAAACTTTGGCGAAAGTAAGAGAACGTGGAGAACTCCATTGCGGAGTGGGAACGGGGCTCGCGGGCTTCTCACTTCCCGACGCAGCAGGCGTTTGGCAGGGTTTGGATGCGGATTTCTGTCGTGCCTTGGCAGCTTCCGTTTTGGGCGACTCGAATAAGGTTAAATTCATACCGCTCACAGCCAAGGACCGTTTCGCTGCGATCCAATCCGGGCAAGCCGACCTTCTTGCTCGGACGACGACGTGGACGTTATCGCGTGACACATCCAACGGCTTAACTTTCCGTGCGATCAATTTTTACGACGGCCAAGGATTCCTGGTCCGCAACAGTGATGGCATTAAGTCGGCTATGGACCTGAACGGAGCAAGCATTTGCCTGACACAGGGTTCTACGGCGGAGCTCAATGCTGCTGACTTCTTCCGAGCACATAATATGACCTACAATCCAGTGACCTTTGCCACTTCCAGCGAAACCGTCAAGGCGTACGAAGCGCGCAGATGTGACTCATACACAAATGATTCTTCGGCGCTTTATGGAGAACGCCTAAGGATGGCCAATCCTGATGAGCACGTTGTGCTTCCCGAGATCATTTCTCGCGAGCCCTTGGCTATCGGCACCGTTCAGGGCGATGACCAATGGTCCGACCTTGTCACATGGGTTCATTTCGCAATGCTTACCGCGGAGTCTCTTGGCATAACTCGAGAAAACGTCGATGAAAAGAAAGCATCCGACAATCCAGAGGTCCGTCGTCTGCTTGGCACGGAAGGTAACATCGGCGGAATGCTGGGGGTGAGCAACGATTGGGCTTACAACGCCATTAAGGCTGTCGGCAATTACGGGGAAGTTTTTGATCGTAATCTTGGTATGGCGTCCAATCTGAAGATTGAGCGTGGCCAGAACGCACTTTGGAACAACGGGGGGCTGCAGTACGCGCCGCCTATTCGATGACTTCACTACCCTCAGGTACCGCCACAATCCCAAAAATAGCGTCAAAGTAGGCCGCTATGTTGCGAAGGTAAATCAATGTCATCGCTTGGCAAGATCCTTTTAAACCCGCTCAAAAACAAACAGCACCGCGCTTACAATGCCATCCCTCAAGCAGTGCTTTTAGGGGTGGTTGTAACCCTTTCTTATTTTGCACTCATCAACGCGTCTGAGAATCTTGCACGGCAAGGGATTGCGTCCGGATTCGGATTTCTGTCAAACACCGCAGGCTTCGATATCAGTCAGCACCTTTTCGACTATTCTGCTGTTTCGACATACGGCAGAGCATTTGCGGTGGGACTGTCCAATACAGTACTTGTCGCGGCGATTGCCATTCCCTTAGCAACAGCTCTTGGTTTCCTGGTTGGCACACTGCGCAGGTCAGAAAGTTGGCTTCTGAGCCGTGTGGCCGGATGGTATGTGGAGATCTTCCGCAACACGCCTTTGTTGCTGCAATTGTTATTTTGGTACAACGCTGTGTTAGCAAGCTTGCCGGAACGCGTCGCGGACAGCATCTTATTGCCAGGCTCCGTCTACCTGAACAGGCGTGGACTTAGCTTGCCGCAACCGCAATTCGGTCCGTTGTTCATCTATGTTTTAGTAGCGCTGGCTTTTGCGCTTGCAGTCGCAATAATATTCGGCCGCTGGGCCAGAGCACGTCAAAAGCGGACAGGCCGATCTGCTCCAAGCCTATTTGTATATCCGGCTTTGATCCTCGGATGTCCGCTGATAGTGACGATGGTTATTGGCCGGTTCACATCGGGCCCAGTGGTCTGGGTAATGCCTGAGTTGGGGCGGTTTAGTGTAACTGGCGGCTTGCAACTTTATCCAGAGCTGGTCGCTCTGCTGCTGGGCCTGACAATCTACACTTCAGCGTCGATTGCTGAAGTGGTCCGATCTGGTCTTCAGGCCGTCCAAAATGGTCAGTTTGAAGCGTCGCATGCGTTGGGATTATCAACTCTTGCAATGCTCAGACTTATCGTCATTCCGCAAGCCATGAGGGTAATTATCCCACCCCTGACCAATCAGTATCTGAATTTGGTGAAAAACTCTTCGTTGGCAGTCGCGATAGGCTACCCAGATCTAGTTCAGGTGTTTGCTGGAACAGTCCTCAATCAGACAGGACAAGCCGTCGAGGTCATCGCGATGACCATGCTCGTGTACTTTACTATGTCCATCGCGACGTCAATGGCGATGAATCTTTATAATCGACGGATAATGCTGGTGGAGAACTGACGTTGCATATTGATCATACGGATAATCGCATGCTGTGCCATTCAGGTACGTCATCGTTTTTTTTGGAACGTCCCCGTCCCGCTTTAGCTGCGCCGCGCTCTACGCTCGGAATAGTTGGCTGGACCCGCCAGAATCTTTTCGCAAATCTCTTCCAGAGCTTGGCAACACTGCTCGTTTTGTTGGGTTTGGGCTGGCTATTTTGGAGCTTGGCAAAGTTCCTTGTTATCGACGCTGTATGGTCCGGTAATAACAGAGAGGCTTGTCTACCCAGCGCTGGAGTGCTGCCCGGAGCATGTTGGGCATTCATTGGCGACCGCCTTCCATACTTCATTTACGGATCCTATCCCATTGACGAAAGATGGCGCGTGGATGTGTTCTTCATACTTGGAGCAATTGCAACTGCCTTCGCTTTATGGATCAACGCACCTTATAAGCGGGTGGGTTTGCTCTACTCTTTCGTGATATTTCCAATCATATCATTCTTTCTTTTGTCTGGTGCTCCTTGGATTGGCGTTCCTCATGTCCCCACCGATCAATGGGGCGGCTTCATGGTCACGCTCGTGGTGGCAGGTGTTGGGATAGTGGTGTCTCTCCCCGTAGGGATTTTCTTGGCTTTGGGTCGGCGCTCCACGCTGCCGATTGTTCGGTATTTCTCCATCATGATGATTGAGGTGCCCAGAGGGGTTCCATTGATCACCGTCCTGTTCATGGCAAATACTATGCTGCCGCTATTCTTGCCTGCTGGAATGAACCCAGATAAATTACTGCGAGCACTTATCGGAATTGCCCTCTTTGCATCGGCTTACATGGCAGAGATCATAAGAGGAGGACTTCAGGCTATCCCCAAGGGACAATATGAAACAGCCCTCTCGTTAGGCTTCGGATACTGGCGTACAATGTTCTTAATTATAATTCCACAAGCACTGAAAGTGGCGATACCAAATATTGTCAGCATCAACATCGGCCTGTTCAAAGATACATCGCTTCTCCTTATCGTGGGTATCTTCGATTTCCTTTCCACTATTGAAACCGCTCGCATCGATCCGAAATGGGCAGCGCCGACAGTAAGTGCTTCGGGGTATGCCTTTGCCGCAATCGTATACTTTGTCTTTTGTTGGAGTATGTCGCTCTACGGCAATTATACCGAACGGCGGCTCTCCCAGAACCGCAACAAGTAGAGGCGATGAAGATGTCTAAAGCCAAAGCCTTCGAAACTCCACTGCGCGCATTACCAGCCGTGGAGTTGATTGACCTTCATAAATGGTATGGCGAGTTTCATGTTTTAAACTCAATCAATCTGAATGTGGGTCGCGGCGAGAGGATCGTGATCTGTGGCCCATCCGGTTGCGGGAAATCCACGCTCATACGTTGCATCAACCGCATCGAAACGCATCAACGCGGAAAAGTCTTGGTCGACGGCATCGAAATTTGCGGCACGAATGAACAATCCCAAAAAGCCCGTCGTAGCGTTGGAATGGTATTTCAGCAGTTCAATCTCTTTCCACACCTGACAATCTTGGAAAACTGCACTCTAGCTCCTATCTGGGTCAGCAAACTGCCCCAAAAGGAAGCTGAGGCCATTGCTATGGCTTACCTGGAGCGCGTCCGAATTCCAGAGCAGGCATGTAAGTTTCCAGGACAACTATCAGGAGGACAGCAGCAGCGCGTGGCAATCGCGCGGGCCCTTTGCATGAATCCGAATCTCATGCTCTTTGACGAGCCGACTTCTGCGCTAGACCCCGAAATGATCAAAGAAGTACTTGATACAATGATTTCTTTAGCGAATGATGGTATGACCATGATCTGCGTCACACATGAAATGGGCTTTGCACAACAGGTTGCCGACAGGGTTGTTTTTATGGATCACGGTCAAATTGTCGAAATAAACAGTCCTAGCGAGTTTTTTAAACATCCAAAGAACCATCGCGCCCAACAGTTTTTGAGCCAAGTCAGCCATTAGCAAGCGAGTTGGATTTGACAAACCAGCATCTGTTTTCTAATGGGCTGATCTGCGGCAATGATTTCGAATAAAGCGGCGCAACATCGCTTCGTATTATAGCGCGCCCACAGCCCATTTTGTCTAGGACAACGCGAACTGCTCCAAGGCTACCAAAGTCAAAGCCTAATAACGTTTTCACTTACTGACTATTTCAGTGGGAATAAAATGTGGCTGATCTATAACGGGCAGGCCGGAACTCGTCGATGATTTCACCGGTCGTGCGCTCCTCCATGAGAGATCACAACGGCGCTATTTCATGCTTAGGGCGACATCGATTGCGCCAGAAGTCCGACGGGCAATTAATGCAGAATTCGGCGAACCGAATTCTAGTCCCTTGCACGATATATTCTGCCCCGGACTTTTCGCTCTTAACCAGCTGTCAACGGACAAAGCCATTTAAGATCGACGCCCTAGACTACAAAAAATCAATATTAAACGGCAGATAACAGATCAAATCTACGATTGCGAAATTTTCGTAGCAGGGATACCGGTCGACCTTGCACCTTCTGTCATTGCTGGTAGCTTCTCATAACTCAATGAGATGTGATCTCCCTATAGTTTTTTCATGGTCGGTCCGCCCGGTGTAATTCGCATTCCTTCGGCCAGTCGTGTCCATGGTAAGTCAAGGGGATCAGCCTTCATGGGTCCGGGGGATTTGGCTACAAGAATAGTATGTGCGATCGGACCGAAGTCAGCTCGAAAATGAACCGAGCTTTTGTTAACAAGGATACGCATTTCTTCAGGGTTAATGCCTGCGACGCGGTAGAGCTCGCGGTCAAACATCTGGGCTTTCGTTGCGCTTACCACCACGCGTACGTCGTCCACTTTCAAGCAAGCTACGCCACCAAGGTCGACCTTGTTTCCATTAAACATCGGTCCTTCAAACGTGCACTTGCCGTCCGACAGATATTCAACCTCGAAGGCGGCCTCAAACGGCTCATCACCCTCGGTTCCTGAGGTCCCACCCAATGCAATCAGGACAGTGCTGCCGACACCCGCTTGGGTTGCTGCAGCGACAGCTTGTGGATCAAAGAAGACCCCTAGCGCTGCTCTCTTAGCACCGAGCCGAACCAACGATCGAAGCATACCCGTTGTATTGCCGTCGCCACCTGCACCCGGATTGTCTTGAGTGTCGGAGATGATAACAATGCCGTCCGACTCGGCAGTCAATTGCATTGCTTGGGCCACTGCTTCATCAGGGGACAAAAACGTAACGCGCCATTTCTCCTCATCAGCCAGGACCTGTTCATACAAACGTTCTACGGCATCTTCGACTGCCTGCTGGTTCGTCCCATATCCCCACACCACCGGCCCGCATTCCGGAAAGTCCGAAGCGGGAAAGCCGGGCGCAAACGAAAGAGAGACAACCTCCTTCGTTTCCAGCGCTTCCAGTGTAGTGTAAGCCGCGAGCGCAGGATGCACCATGGTGCACATTGCGTTGATAGGGATGAGAAACGGCAGCCGACGGTCCGCACGGAACAACTGTCCGCGATTCGAGACGAGTATTTCCAAGTACTCGGCCGCCCTGCGACCGGTTTCGGACATATCAACGTGGGGGTAGGTTCTATAAGCGATCAGACCGTCGGCGTTGGCCAACATCTTCCTCGTGACGTTTCCATGCAAATCCAGAGATGCAACAATCGGAACGCTCGTTCCCACTATTGCACGGGCTCGCTCCAAAATCTCACCCTCACCGTCATCAATGTCCTCGGTGACCATTGCGCCGTGTAGATTTAGGAACACCGCGTCAAAGACCTCGCGACGCAATGCTTCCATTATTTCACCAGATATGCGCTCAAAAGCAGCTGTCGTAACATGGGCTGAAGCACTCGCGCCGGCCCAAATAACGGGAATGATTTCATGTCCCGCAGCTTCAACCGCCTTGATAAAGCCCCCAGCAGCAATGTTCACGTTTCTCAAGGATAAGACATCTTTGCCCCGCATCATTGCGGGGTAGCCTTCTCCCTTTTCAAAATTGCTGTATGCGGCCTTTGATGGGGCAAACGTATTGGTTTCGTGCTCAAAACCAGCGACAATGATTTTCAAGAAAAGACTCTCCATTGCAGACAAGTTGTTTGCGCTCGTCCCTGTCCTGAAACCCAACGATCGGCATATCGACGCGCCCAACGCTACCCGGATTAAACACTGGCGGTCAGCACCACAAGAGCAACTTTAGTCCACCAGCGTTGCCCGACTTGCAACATGCATACGGGTTGTATTTAAGTTGGAGCAGTATCGAAGGATCGCCAAAAAGCCACCCGAGCAGCTGTTGCTGATCAGCGTCGCTTGCAACGCGTAAGTTCTTCACACGCCAAGCTGACGCGTATTGCAGCCCAAGCAAGACCGCTCCCTGACCGCTATCGATGGCAGCTTGAACGAGCTTAATAAAGGGCGGAAATCACTAATATTAAGAGACTATTGCTTGCGTCGCCGCAGCGCTCACCGCTGCAACCAGTGCAAATGGCTGCAGATCCAGTCGTTGTTGCTGGACCAGAGCCGGTCGAATACGTACTCTGCGTTCCTATATCCAAGGTCGTTTCCAGTATACCAACGGTGTTGATGATAAGGGCTCGCTGCCACACGCCTGGATCGCACTCGGGGGTTCCGCATCGGCGCTGCCGACAACCTCTTCGGTTCGTGGACCGGTTATGCCGGCGCGGTCATCAATGACGACGTGATCAACTATCCGTCCCGCGGGACCAACCCGGTCAGCTACACGTTCAAGGGTGGCAACAGTTTCTCCGCTATCATCGCTGAACAGGGCTTGGAGATCAGTCTCCGGGGTTGTGGGTTATGACTCCAATGTCGAAGACGTCGCTGCCAAGTTGCGTTTGGACGTGAAGTTCAACGACACGATCTCTGCCTTCATCATGGCTGGTTACCAGTCTGACTATAATACACCAAATGTCAGCACAGCTGGCGTTGTCACAGGTCCTCAACGTAACCGGTTCGTTCAGTGGGAAGGCAATTGGGTTGCTTGTGCAGGTTTCTCTGCTAAAGCAAGCGACAAGGCTACCATCAATGGCCGGGGCGCGTACGGGGAGGACGGCACCTATGCTTTCGCTCTTAACGTTGCTTATCAGGTGGTCCTGGTTTCGTGATCACCCCGGAAATCAACTACACCAAGCTTGACGGTGCACGTGCCGACCTGCCTGAAGCCCTCGGCTGCAGCGACGACGCCTTGGACGGCACAATCCGCTTCCAGAGGAACTTCTAAGCTTCGACTAGAAATTTGGCGAGGCAACAATCGCCAGATAGCAAATCTGATTTCTCTCCAGTCATCGTCCTTTGCTGAAGACGGAAGACGGAGGGCCTCGCGGTTCACTGTCTTTGTTTACTCGCGAGCGCGGCTTAGGCGACCGCAGATCGCGATAAAGACCGGAACAAATCAGTGACGGTTACCTCTTCGAAATAAACCACCACTCGAAGGCCATGTGGCTTCGACATAAAGCCAAAGTCTCCGCAATCATGCTTGCTGATCGCCTGCCGCACCTTGCCAAGGGCTCTTCTCTATAGTCGCGACAATTCTGGTTATGGCAGCCTCACGCAATCAAATCCGCACAGCGCGCCTATCGCTCAGGTCCGATCAAGCCGGTCTTTTTTTCATCCACTCAACAAGTGCTAGTGTATCAAACCAGCGGAGTGGGGCTCCAGCGCTTTTCTGATAATATTGCTCAACAACTGGACGCAAGCCATTGACGACTCCAAGTCTAGACCATCGACCCATGCGTCGGTCGAGCAATTGATCGCTTCCAATCCGCCCGCATCCAGACAGGCGCGGACGATGCGGCGCTCATCCTCCATCCCGTGTACAAGGGCCGGACTTTTCAGTAGGAAGGCAAGAGCCGCCTGAATTGCGTAACATCCCCAATTGGACATCATCACGGGTAGCAGCACCTGCGTTGGGGTTACTGTACCCATCTTGTCACCTCTCGGGAGAACTTGCACAACAGTCTCACGGATCGAGCCGAACCCGAGTTCGTTGCCGTGATCTCCGATGCCAATGGTGAGGATTCCCCTTCTGTTGGCTTCGTCGACAAGCGGCGCAATGTCAACGACATCATGCTTGACTTCCCGATTAGGACCCGACCATGGATGACCGGTCGAGTTATGGATGATATTTCCATCTCCCGGCCCCAGGCGCTCGGTCGTGATCAGAGCCTTGGGCTTCATTGTGTCGAAGATATGCTCCACCCATTCGGTAACTCCTTCTTGTGACAATGGTGCAATGGCCAAGGCTGCCCCAAGACGAAAGTCGCGGGCCTCCTCAAACGACTTTACCATGATACCTGCAGCATGGCTTGACGCTATCATCGGCGCCGAATGGCACTCTTCAACGGCATATACGGGAACCGCGCCGAGTCCCTTATAGAGGGCCCGTGCCAAAGACGCGGCGCCGGGGGGGCCATCATTCTCGCCTTGTGGAAGCGTCGGCGCATACCCCGCCCCTGTAAGAACAAGCACAGTGTCGCCGGGCTGCAATGTCTCCAACAGCCTTTCCGCGCATACCATCGAAATCGGTCGCCCTCCCGAGAGCTGTCGCGCGTGATCGTAAAGCGGCTTCAGGACACCGTGAGGCATTCCCAGGTTCTTGGCTTCAATGGTGACTAACTGATCGATTGCATCGCCAACAAAGTCAGCGTGGGAGAACGGGTTCTCTCTTCTGTAGGAGATATAGGAGGGACTGTTTGCGAGCGTATCGGCCATGTTTATTCTCCTTCGATTGCGGTCGCGGAGATAAAACATGCTTGCGGTTTGCCGAAAAGCGCTAATATTCGGTCGCGGCGATGCCAAGAAAGCAAACCGGAGTGCATAAATGTTAAAGACATCCTTACGTTATTTTTCTTCCGTCGCATCGAGCGGCTCTATCCGCGCGGCTTCGGCAGCCTTAAATGTTGCGCAGTCCGCCGTAAGCCGACAACTGCAGTCATTGGAATTTGAGCTTGGCATGGAGCTATTCGACCGGCATTCGCGCGGTGTAGCCTTAACCGAGGCGGGGCAATTGCTCTTCACCTTCACCAAAAACACAATGTTGGATGTGGACCGACTGCGGTCGGAGCTCGATGAACTTCTCGGCCTGGAACGCGGACACGTCAGGATATGCGCGATCGAGACGATGGTTCACTACATCCTTCCCCGTGCCCTCATGTCATTCCAGTCGCTCTATCCAGGGATCACTTATTCGGTGACGATCGCGACTACGGACGAGGTGGTTCAAGCCGTGCAAGTCGGGCAAGCTGATCTTGGCCTTGGTTTCAGCCCGATTGTGGACGCGGATATTCGACTCTTGTACGAGCGCGTTGAGCCCCTTCTGGCTGTCATGTCTCCGATGCATCCGCTTGCACCAAAGGAGCAGGTGTCCATTATCGAGGTTGCCCGCTATCCGGTTGCGCTTTCGCCGTCCCGAAGCGGTGCTCGCATCGTAATTGATCGTGCCTGCCGAAATGCCGGAATTAAGTTCACTCCCCAGCTTGAGACGAACTCCGTCGAACTCCTCCATCGGTTTGCAACACTGGGAGGATGTGTTGCTCCGCTGTTGAGGCACACTGTCTCGCAGAGTATGGACAGCGGACAACTCCGCGTCGTTCCATTCAATGACCCGGAGATTGCTGGTACTGTGACGATTATGGCGCTGGAAGGCCGATCTCTACCGCTCGCTGCAGAGAAAATGGCCGGTGTAATTGCCCATCAACTGGATGCCACGTCTCAGACCCACCGCCCGTGATGCCTTGACGGCATCAGTTTCATCTAAATATAGCGCTTTTAGGTCGCCACAATAGCTTTACTGTTCCTCTCAGCTTGAACACTGTCCGCAACACTCTTTTGAGCATGCGGATAAACGAGTCCAGCGGCAAAGGGGAAGTCTTTGACATACTACATTCTGAGAAGAATAGCCCAAATTCCCGTGGTCCTGTTCGTCGTCACCGTGACGATATTTGTTGTCATTCGGATGACGCCTGGTGACCCGGTCCAAATCATGCTGGGCATGCAGACGTCTCCGGAAGCGGCTGCGGCCCTTCGAGCGACATTTCGGTTGGATCAGCCACTGATCTGGCAATATCTCTACTGGATTGTTGACCTCATTCACGGTGATCTAGGGCAGTCAATCCGACTGAATCAGCCGGTGGTCGATCTGCTGGCTGAACGATTGCCAATAAGTATGAAGCTGGCGAGCATTGCCATGTCGTTCGCCATCATCGTTTCTATACCGCTAGGAATCATTTCGGCTTTGAAGCGCAACAGTTGGGTCGATTATCTCTCAACGGGCATAACTCTGTTAGGATTCTCGATTCCCAACTTCTCCCTTGCACTGATCCTCATCTTTATCTTTTCCGTTACGCTTGAGTGGCTGCCGATAACCGGAATTGGTTCTTCCAGCGACGGCTTCGCCGGCGTGCTCGCTCCCTACATCCTGCCATCGCTTGCACTTGGAATGCTTCAGGTTGCGGTTCTGACGAGGCTTTTGCGGGCAAGCATGATTGAAGTTCTGGATCAGGACTATATGAGAACTGCCCGCGCGAAGGGCCTCCTGCCGGTTACGCGCCTGTTCACCCATGCGCTCAAAAACGCGATGATACCATTCGTGACAATGGTTGCGATCCAATTCGGGTACCTTATCGGAATACAGGTGACCATCGAATATACATTCGCGATTCCGGGGATGGGATCGGCAATCCTGAACGCGGTCGTCAGCCGAGATTTCCCGGTTATCCAAGGCTTTACGCTGATTATCGCAACGTTTTTTCTACTCGCGAACATCATCGCCGACGTCGTTTACTCCTACCTTGACCCCCGTATCAGGTATTGACCAATGTCACCCATAAAATCATCTGACCGTCACGCCTCGACATATTCGCCGATGCCGGCCTTTGAGACAGGGTTCACGCTCGCGTTACGCCAGTTCTTCACAAATCGGGCAGCGACAGCCGGTCTGTTTTGTTTTTTGATAGTTTGCATTGCCGCCATACTCGCCCCCGTCATCGCTCCATTTGATCCCACGCGAATCCAACTTGGAGTAAAGCTGGAGCCTCCCTCTTTCCATTTTCTTCTTGGCACGGACCACTTTGGTCGAGACATGTTGAGTCGCCTCATCTGGGGAGCGCGGGTGTCGCTGCTCGTTGGCATTGGTGTAACCGCGTTTGCCCTGTTGTTCGGAGTGCCTATCGGACTACTGGCAGGCTACGTAGGCGGGCGCACCGATAACGCGCTCATGCGCCTCATGGACGGCTTTCTAACCTTTCCTCCGCTCTTGCTCGGCGTCGCGGTCGTCGGTCTTCTGGGACCGGACTTACAAAACGTCATGATCGCACTCGGGGTGGTCCAAGTCCCCGTCCTTGCCCGCATTGTGCGAGGCGCGACATTATCGGTGAGCAAGGAAACTTACGTGACAGCAACGCGCGCGTTGGGAGCGAGTACGGGGCGGGTGATCCTTTGCCACATCCTGAGGAACATCCTTTCAGCCATCGTTGTTCAGATGACGATCTGCTTCTCCGCAGCGATCATAACGGAGGCATCCTTGAGTTTTCTTGGCATTGGCACGCAACCACCCATGCCGTCCTGGGGACGGGACCTTGCCGAGGCCCGGCGATTCATCGCCGACGCGCCGTGGCTGTTCCTTGCGCCCACCGCAGCAATCACATTGTGCGTAGTCTCCATCAATTTCATCGGTGATGGTCTTCGCGACTCGCTAGATCCGAAATCATGGCGCGCGAGAAGGGCCATCGTTATGAAGAAAGCCCAGCCATGATTTCACCTCTACTTGAAGTGAGGAACCTGCGGACAACATTCACCTCAAGCCGCGGAACAGTGCGTTCTGTTGATGGCGTTAGCTTCACCCTCAATGCCGGTGAAATTATTGGAATGGTCGGAGAAAGCGGAAGTGGAAAGAGCGTAACCGCACTTTCAATAATGAGGCTTATCCCGCAACCTGCAGGACTTATTCAAGCCGATGCCATGAAATTCAACGGAATTGATCTGTTGTCATTAAATGAGCGGCAGATGCTTGACATCCGATCGAATCAAATTGCCATGATTTTTCAGGATCCGATGCGTTCGCTTAACCCAGTCCTGACGATTGGTCGGCAGCTTACGGAAACGCTAGTTCGCCATTTACGCCTAGACAGGAAAGCTGCGCGTCGAAGAGCCATTGATTTACTTGAAATGGTTGGCATTCCGATGGCGGAATCACGCCTTAATGCCTATCCGCACGAGTTTTCCGGCGGGATGAGACAGCGTGTTATGATTGCGATTGCACTTTCATGTCGGCCCTCTCTTCTGATCGCGGATGAAGCGACGACAGCGCTTGATGTCACGGTGCAAGCGCAGATTGTTGAGCTGTTAAAGGGCTTGGTGAAGGACCTGGGAACTTCGGTGATCTGGATCAGCCACGATCTTGGTATAGTGGCGAATCTCTGCGATCGGATCAATGTTATGTATGCCGGACGCATTGTGGAAAGTGGTACGGTCCGGGAAGTATTTTACAAGCCTTCCCACGGATACACTATTGGATTAATGGCATGCACACCTAGGATCGACGCTATGGAGCAGTCACTCAAACCCATTCCCGGGTTGCCACCAGATCTTCGTAACCCCATCGCGCTCTGCCCGTTCTTACCGCGCTGCAATGTGAAGGTAGACGAGTGCGAGCTCCATGCCCCATTCACGGCTGAACGCGAGCCGCAACATTTTGCCAGTTGCTTCGCGGATCTACGTTCTCACTGGAGATCATAGATTATGAAGATCCCACTTTTGGATGTTAGAGAGCTCTCGGTTTCTTTTCCGGGCCGTGGTGCCTTCCCGATCATTCGCGCGGTCGACAAAGTAACTTTCACGCTTGAGCGGGGTAAAACCCTTGGCCTTGTCGGCGAGTCGGGATGCGGTAAATCGACGACCGGCTACGCCCTGCTCCGCCTCACGAAGGCAAGCGCCGGAAGCGCTTTTTTCGATGGCGTCGACCTGCTCAAGCTGTCGAAGCGGGAGATGCGAGATTTTCGCCAGCGCGTACAGATCATATTCCAGGATGCGGCTGCATCCCTTGATCCACGCATGTCGATTGGCGATCTCATTGGAAAGGCTCTTGAAATACATGGTCTCGCAAAAGGCAGACAGCGGTTACCCCGTATCCGGCAACTGCTCGATATCGTTGGAATTCCTTCGCATTTCATCCAGCGGTTTCCGCATGAGCTGTCTGGCGGACAGGCCCAGCGCATTGCAATCTGCAGGGCGCTGGCCGTGCAGCCGTCCATAATCATCTGTGATGAACCGGTATCTGCCCTTGATGTCTCAATCCAGGCACAGATTATAAATCTGCTGCAGAGCCTCCAAAAAGAATTCGGCATTTCTTACTTGTTTATTTCCCACGATATGTCCGTGGTGAAACATATAAGCGACAACATCGCAGTGATGTATTTGGGACGAATTGTCGAACAGGCCAGCCGCGACAAACTGTTCAGCGATCCCCGTCATCCTTACACACGCGCCCTCCTCTCGGCGGTTCCCGTTCCTGATCCTGACATTGAGCAACGCCGGGAGCGGATCGTGCTTCAGGGCGATCTTCCAAGTCCGGCCGATCTGCCGTCCGGCTGTCGGTTCCGGACAAGATGTCCGCAAGCCGGTCCGGAATGCGCTTTGGCGGACCCCATCATGCGAAAGCTTGGGGAGGAGCAATATGCTGCGTGCGTCCAGCTTTGAGGAGGAGACCAGAATGCATAGGACAGCCGGATGACTTATACCGTTTTGGGATATTGCCACGACACCGGCGAACTGGGTGTAGCTGTTGCCACCTACTCAATTGCAGTTGGAAGCCTTTGCCCGGTAGCCAAAACGCATACCGGGGCACTGAGTAGCCAAGCTTTTGTTAATCCGGAAATGAAGTCGCTGGGCCTTTCACTCCTCGAGCAGGGCTTTTCCGCTGGTCAGGCTGTCGAGATACTCGTTCGGGGCGATGCCGATAAATCGTTCCGCCAACTTGGGTTGTTGGACCGGTGTGGACGGGCGGCCGTTTACACAGGAAGCAACAATCGCGGTTGGGCGGGCCACCGCACTGGTGATGGATATGCGGCCTTCGGCAATGTATTGGCCGGCGGGGCCGTGGTGGACGCCATGGCCGAAGCCTTCGAGCACTCGGATGGTAACGCACTTTCGCAACGTCTGATCGTCGCCTTGGAAGCGGGTCGGGACGCAGGTGGACAGATGGGTGCAATGGGCCGCCTGCCAGAACGATCGGCTGCAATCTTGGTTTGCGGACGTTCTGAATTCGATGGAGTCGATCTCCGGGTTGATCTTCACTCGAATGCGGTGGACGAACTACGCCGCGTTTACGACGCCGCTGCTCCCTACGCGGCGTTCAACCGGCAAAGGTGGCTTGCCCCGCACGAGGCGGTTCCTCAGGAGGCCTTCGCGGCGTCCTTACTTTCCGAATCTATCGCAAGTCGAGCAAATGGGGAACAATAGATCAGACTTGATCTCGCTCAATGAGCGAGACCCGTTGTGCTGACTTCCATCGATTTACGCACGATATTTCCCAAAAACTGCATGCAGGCCATTGAGGTTTCGCCGTCAAGCCCATCGGCTATGAATTCTGTGTTGGTGAAAATCGCCTCAAGGCCGCCAGCACCCAGGCACGCTCTAAGAATCCGCTCTTCATCAATTGGTGAATGAATGAGAGACGACCGGTTCAGCAGAAAGGCTATAGCCGCTTCGATAGCGTAACAGCCCCAATTCGACATCATCGCTGGCAACAATACATCAGTCGGTACAACCGTGCAAAGCGTGCCGCCTTTCGGCATTGCCCGAGAGACCGCTTCGCGGATCAATCCGAAACCTATCTCATTGCCATGGTCGCCAATCCCAATGGTCAATATGCCGCGCTTGGTTGCCTCTGTGACAAGTCCGGCGATGTCAATTGTGTCATGCTCGACCGTTGTGTTTAATCCGGAGAAAGGAAGAGCTGTGGCGCTGTATATCACACCGTCAGCAGCAGGCCCTAGCCGTTCGGCACTTATCACGGCGACTGGTTTCATTTCGTCGAGTGTCGCCGTCACCCATTCCGGTACATCGGCTTGACCAGTCGGCGCAACGACAAGCGAGGCGCCCAGCCGTAAGTCCTTTGCATGGCGATACTCCTTGACCATTACGCCGGCGGCATGGCTGGATGCCACAATGGGGTCGACATGGCATTTCTCGGCAACGTAGACGGGAACGGCCCCGAGCCCCCTGTACAAGACCTTTGCCAGCGACGCGACGCCGGGCGGGCCGTCGTTTTCCCCTTTTGGCATGGCAGGAGCATAGCCTGCGCCGCTGAGCAGCAGAACGCGGTCCCCGGGCTTTATCGCTGCGCATAGCTTTTCGGCAGCCACCATCGAGATTGGCCGGCCTCCAGCTGCGATGCGGGCAGCGGCGTACATCGCAGCGAGATTGTTATGGGGCATCCCCATATTCTTCGCTTCGATCGTGACAACCCTGTCTATGGCCTCGCCAACATAGTCGGCGCGGGAAATCTTCTGTTCTTTGTTGACGTTCGGGATGATTCTGGAACTTTCTAGGATGGTCATGGAAATCCTCAGAGCTGATAAGCCCTCAACTAAGCACCAATCCGGGCTGCTAAAAAGCACCGTATTTAGCGATCGGTGCGCTAATTTAGGCATCGCCCTTCGAGGGCGTGTGTGAACTATCGATGCGATGCCGCTTCGGCATCGCGGACAGCGCAGGATAGCGCTACTCATGAATTCGATCTGATGATTTCCTTATCCAGCGAAAATAAGAGCGGAGCGGCAAGCGTTGCGCCCGCCATCAACAACTGACAGGGGGTATGATGACAGATCTCATTCGGCAGTCCGTTTTGACTCGGCGCAGTATGATTGGCGCTCTTGGGGGCGCAGCAGTTGCAAACTTTATGCCGTACACACCTGCAATAGCGCAGTCTGCACGGCGGGACCTTAAGATTGGTACGTTCGGCGGCGACTTCGGCAACTTAAGTCCCGTGGTGCGCTGGGATATCCAGGCGGGGCTTCCCATGCTGAACATATTCGATGGGCTGGTCCGAACCGATTACAAGAATCGCAAGATCCTTCCGTGGCTGGCGGAAGAATGGAGCAATCCCGATCCCACCACGTGGCGCATCAAGATACGCGAGGGCGTCAGGTGGCACCATGGCTATGGAGAAATGACCGCGGAGGACGTCGTTTACACATGGATGTACCACTTGGAATCGAAGAGCTTTCAAGTCGGGATTGCCATGTTCGCGATCGATAGTGTCAAAGCGGACGGAAAATATGTGGTCGAGGTGAAAACGAAACGGCCGTTTGGCGCCTTTCCTGGTGTCACTATGGGCTACGGCGGGATGATCGTGTCCGGGAAGGCTCACAAGGAGATGGGAAATCAGGCTTACAGTGCCAAACCCATTGGTCAAGGGCCGTACATGCTCGAGACGAGCCGCGGCAATGAACTCGAGTTGGTGCGAAATCCGGATTATTGGCGTCCGGGTTATCCGAAACTTGACAAGCTCTTCTATCGGGCTGTCCCCGATTCCAGTGTGCGTTTGCAGGCTCTAGATCGCGGGGAATTCGATTTCATGAGCCATCCCGATCCGAAAGAGGTCAAGGCATTTTCTGAGAACAAGGGCTTTTCTGTAACGCGGACACCTGGTTGGAACTGGGATTTTCAGCAGTTCAATTTAAGGATCGACGCTCAATCACCCTTCCAAAACAAGCTTGTCAGGCAGGCAGTATCTTATGCAATCGACCGCGAAGCGATTGTTAACGAAATCTATAGTGGCGAAGCCACTGTGACTGACAACCAAATTCCGCAGGGTTATCTGGGATTCAGGCAGTCGCTGATGAGGTACCCGAAGAACGGTGATCTTGAAAAGGCGAGGCAACTCATGGCTCAGGCCGGCCTTCAAGGCGCTGAAGTCGAGGTGGTTACAAGCGATAAGGATTGGCTGCGACGCGAGCTCGAACTAGTTGCCGCCATGGTTAGCCAGATCGGAATTAACTATAAGATTCGCAACTTGGATATTGGAGGGTTCAACAACCTTTGGTTCAATAAAACGTACCCCAACAACCTTGAAGACGTGACACTTGTTGCTCCTGACCCGGACGCGATGTGGTGGCACCTCCACAGCAAGGGTTCTACCAGTGGTTCGGTTAACCCTACGATGGACGGCCTGTTAGACACCGCCCGCGAGGAGACTGACCCGGCAAAGCGCGAGCAACTCTATCACCAGGTCGTCGACTTGACTCTGGAGGAGTGCCCGATGCTGTTCCATTGCAATGTCAATTATATCCACGTCTTCAACGAGAAATTGAGAGGTTTTACGCCATCGCCGCAGGAATTCATGGAGATCCACGACGGGACGACTTGGGCGTCGTGAGATTGGAGCGATCCGCGTTGTTCATATTCCAAATTGCGGAAGACGGCATTTCTGACATTTTTGCCTGAAATTACTTAGAACCTTGTGGTGGATCACGCCCGACGTCGCGGCTCTATCCTGTCAACTGGCCCGAGCCCTTGCAACTTATCCGCCTCGCTCGGGCCAACGGTCGGCGTGATGCGGCTTCAACTTCGAATCCGGAGTATGCCAATCGTATTGTCGCGCCCGCCCGTCGAGCAGGATGCAGCTTTTGGTTGGTCACCAACCGGATTGCAGGCGACCAAATCGGGCCGCAATCCATTACAACCGCATGAGGCTCGACAATCAGAGCGGGCGCTGCCGGCACGCTGCAAATCCGCAAAAAACGGGTCGATGAGCACCGTCGTAGGCAGAGACGCTCCGAGCCGGGCCGCCTCTTCAAGGCATAGACCAAGGTCCTTGCGCACCAGATCGACCGCAAATCCAAAATCGAAACGACCTTCGCTCATTGTGTTTGCTGTATTATTCAGATGCCAGCTCGTAGATGCTCCCACGGACATCGCAGCCAACAGCGCATCAATGTCGAGCCCGGCAAGCTGGGCAAATCGAATGCCCTCCGCCAAGCCTTGCACTATTCCTGCGCTGCAAATCTGATTTGCCATCTTTGCAAGCTGGCCGGATCCCACCGGACCCAATCATGTGACAGACTTGCCCAAGCAAGAAAGAATCGGCGCGGCCCTTTCGAAGTTGGTTTCGGAGGCGCCGCACATGATGGTGAGCGCCGCTGTTTCGGCGCCGACCTGTCCGCCGGAAACCGGCGCATCAATGAAACCAACGCCTTTCGCAGCGGCGGCCGCTTTGATGTCAAGCGCTGCTTGCCTGGAGGCGGTTGTGTGATCAATGAGGATCGAGCCTGCCGGCATCGTCGTCAACGCGCCGTGCGAGCCCAAAGTCACCTCCTTCAGATCGCGATCGTTTCCAACGCAGGTTAGGACGAAATCCTGACCTGATGCCGCATCACCAGGAGTGGCGGCTAGGCGGCCGCCGTTCTCTCTAACCCTACTTCCTGCTTCGCTTACGTGCGATGAACACCGTCAATTGATCACCGGCCTCGGAAAGGCGCAGCGCCATCGATGTACCCATTATTCCAAGTCCGATAAAACCGATTTCATCTTATTATCCAAGCGCTCATCCCAAACACGCCGCGTTAGGCTCTGGGCTTTTCTGCGATTATGTTCGGTGGCTCATTCAGGACGCGTCGCAGGCAATCTAAAATTCACGACACGTCGTCGGAGGGACCGATTCCTACTTGCGAAGGTCCGTTAATTCGGACGACCGCATTTAAATCTGCAACCGCATTTCGAGCACGTTCGAATCTTTGAATTCCTCGCGTTGAAGTGTATCGACGATCCTACCACGCTCAAGGACGTGGCATATGTCAGCAACTACCTTGATCAGCTGAACGTCCTGCTCTGCCACCACAATTGTCAGCCCAAGTTCATCCTTAAGCCGAAGAATGTGTTTCTCAATATCGCCTACGATCGAGGGCTGGATGCCCTCTGATGGTTCATCGAGCAGAAGCAACTTCGGATTACCTATAAGCGCGCGCCCAATAGCAGCCATTTGCTGCTGACCACCGGACATGGTTCCGCCTTTTTGGTCGCGGCGCTCGGCAAGAATTGGGAACATCTGATAGATGCGTTCTTTCAGGTCCCGACGCCCGGGAGCGTCTGAGCCGACCGCCATACCCATCTCAAGATTCTCTGCAACTGTTAAATCGGGAAAAATATGCCGGCCCTGCGGTACGTAGCCAATACCCGCCCTGGCCCTGCGCGCAGTGGGCAGTTGGCCCATCTCCTGACCGGCGAAGCTGATCGTACCGGACTGCAGTCTGTTGTAACCCATAACCGTGCGAATAAAGGTCGTCTTTCCCGATCCGTTTCGACCGACAATCGCAGACACTTTTCCTTCGGGCACGACAACACTGAGATTTCTGAGAACCACCGTGCTGCCATAACCACTGGTCAAATTGTTGATTCGAAGCATGCTGTTCCCCTACGCCCTTGAACCGAAGTAGATATCTCTCACATTCTGGTTGGAGCGAACCTCCTGCAGTGAGCCTTCGAACAGTATCTGTCCCTGATTGAGCACCAGTATCGGAGCGTCCAATTCAGCAACAAACGCAATATCATGTTCCACAATAACAACGCTCATGCCCCTCGCCTTGTTGAGACGCGCGACAATGCGCACCGTCTGCTGCGTCTCTTCAGGGGTCATTCCTGCAGTCGGCTCATCCAAAAGCAGAAGTTTAGGCTGGCTGGCGACCGCCATTCCGATTTCGAGCCACTGTTGGTGCCCGTGTGACAGGTTCCCCGCTTTTAGGTTGGCATAAGCGGCGAGCCCGATCATATCGAGCGTTTCTTCAATAAGAGAATTACGATTATACGCACTTGCCGTGCGCTGTACGGCAATACGTACATTTTGGTAGACTGTCAGCTCTTTGAAAACGCTCGGCACCTGCAGTTTGGTGCTCACTCCGCGCCTTGCAATCTGATGAGGGTGCATACCATCAATGCGCTCGCCGGCCAGGCGGATCTCGCCGCGGTTCGGAGAGTGCAGCCCTATGAGCGTTTTCAAAAAGGTAGATTTTCCGCATCCGTTGGGTCCGAGTAAAACGCGCATCCCACCTTCCGGTATGGCAAAGCTCATGCCGTTTAGAACCGTAAGCCCGCCAAATGACTTATGGAGGTCGGTGACTGTTACGAGATCTGCCATTACTCGCCTCCCTGAAGCTGCTGGCTCTCAGGAACTGCAGGCCCATCTGTGCGTGCCCGCGCGATCCAATTTACGATCGTGGTGACAATTCCCTCTGGGAAGAGCATCACTGTTGCCAACAGCAGAACGGCGAAGAAAATCAGCGAGTATTCACCTCCTCCGTAAGCAAGTTGCTGGTTAATCCATTGGAGGGCGAACGTTGATATCACCACGGCAAGAATGCTCGAGCGCCCACCGGCAGCCACCCAGATAATCGGGAGTGTCGCTGCTGTCATTCCCATTGACGATGGGGAGATGAAATTGTTCCACGATGCAAACAGTACGCCTCCAAGCGCTGCAAGTCCGCCGGCAATCACGTAAGTGACAAGCTGAATCCACCGAATGTCATAACCGAAGAGCTGCGTGCGCAAAGGGTCTTCGCGGGTGGCCACCATAAGGTACCCCCAGTTCGAATTGAGTAATATACGAAGTCCGAGAAACACTGCCAGCAGCAGCGATGCCACGAGCCAGAAGAACGGTTTGTCCATGAAGACAACTGTCCAGTCGCTGAATCCGATCTGCAGCGGCGGAATTCCGACCATCCCGTTGGAGCCACCCAGTGCAGCCGAGCCTATTTTAAACTGAGGACCAGAGGTCCTGCTCAGTAGCGTTTCCGCCAGAAGCGTCAGCATCAGCGTGAAGATCGCGATGTAGAGCGACGAAACTCCGCCGTAGAAAATAATATATCCGACGAAAGCTGACAGCAACATGACAACGGCCACAGCGCATACGGCCGCCAACATGCTGTATTCCGGTGGAATATTAATGCTCATGATCCCATATGCATATCCCGCAAGACCGAAGAAAGCGGTTTGGCCAAAACTGAATATTCCGGTGTAGCCCCACAGGATGCAGACGCTCAGCCCTAAGAACGCCCAGACAAGCAGGTAGCCATTATTTGACACGGCGTAGTCTTCGCCAAATACGGGATAGGCAAAGGCGAGTGCAACGACGACAAAAAAGCCAATCCAATAGGTCTTAGATGAACCCTCTGTCTGCGGGCCATTGAGTGCAGTAAACATGTTTCCCAAATTTGGTTGCGATTGCATTTAGATCACCGTGTCCTTGCAGAGCGGAACTGTTGCAGCAGGCCGGTGAAACCATTGGGCATCAGACGGATGAAGATCATTGTCACCAGCAGTATGCCTATGGACCCAGCGACGGAGTCCCAAAGCCAGGTCAGCCCACCATAGACGCCCCCGAGCGCCACGCTTGACATCAACGGACCGATTAATGGATCCGCGCCACCAACGATTAGCACTGTAAAGGCGCGCCAGAGAAAGCGATCCCCGAAATATGGCGAAACCGGCATCAGCGGCGCATAGAGTGCTCCTGTCAGACCCGCCAGTCCAGCGCCCAGGGCAAATGTTTTGAGGTACATCGATGTCGTGTTAGTTCCGAGCCCTTCGGCCATATCGCGGTTCTGCATCGCGGCTCGAACATGAAGGCCAAACTTGGTGAACTGGAACAGCGCGAAGACTGTCACCAGTACAAGCGCTGCACAGCCAGCGAGAAAAATCTCATAGAAATTGTATGACGCACCCTGGAAGGTGAACGAGCCGAATGGCTGGCTGATTCCTGGCTGACTCGTACCAAGCCACAAGAATACGGCCTGCACGATAATAATATTAACCGCCCAGGTAGCGAGCAGACAGTCGAGTTTGCGATCATACAGCCGTCTTATAATCGTCACCTCCAGCACAGCACCGACCGCGGCGACGGCGAGAGCGGAAACCGGGATCGCCACAAAGACTGGCATACCGCCTGCGCTCACCAGATAGACAGTCGCCACGGCGCCGAGCATGATGAAGGACGCGTGCGCGAAATTGATGATGTTCATTACGCCAAAGATGATGGCCAATCCTGTCGTCGAGAGGACAAGGAAGCTAAAAGTAGAGAGTACCTGATAAAAGAGTCCGAACATCCCGCTCTCCCGTTAAGAGATTATCCAACATCTTGAAGTTGCACCAGATCGTCATGCGGAAGCTTCTGTAAACCTCCGCATGAGTGGGTTTTATGCCTTATGTGTCGAGCGGCGAATATTGCCGGCTCTCAGGCTTTTTCGTCAAATCGACCCCGATGCTGCCGAGCCAGAATGGCTCAATGTTTTCCCAGCTTTTAAGTATCTCCAATTCGTGCTTCTCTCCGACCTTCGCGAGGTGCACGCTGTGGGACACGTGGTGGGATTTTGGATCAACTTTGATCGTGCCTTCGGGAGCATCGTAAGAAATACCGGTTTCCAACGCCTTCACGACTTCGATCGGCTTAACGGTGCCGGCCAAGGCGGCAGCCTTCGCGTAAAGCTGTACAGCGACGTAAGTGTTCTGGGCAGGCTGACTGATGAAAACCTCGTCAGGAAACTTGGCTCTGAACCGCTTTACAAAGTCGGCGTTCTTTTCGCCCGGAAGTTCCTCGACGTAACTAAATGTCTCATGCAGTCCGTTAAGCACGGGAGCCTTCATCCTGCGATGGCCGCCAGCTTGAGCCAGCGTGATGACGAAGTCAGACAGCGGAATATCTAACTCCAGCGAGGCTTTCTGTGTGAAGAACGCGCTCTGCTCCTTGCCGGTAAGCGATGAGTAAATCCAATTGGGCTTGGCACCCTGAATGCGGCCGAGCGTCGAATTGAAATCTGACACATTGAGCGGAACGGCTTCTATTCCCGCGATGTTTCCATTGTTTTCCTTGACGTACTTGGTGAGCCATAGGGTGGACAACTGGCCCCAAACATAGTCCGCCGCCAGATCGTAGACTTTCGTCCCATACTTTTCGATCATATAGGGAATTAGTGTCGCAAAGCCTTGCTCCGGTACGACACCGGTGCAAAACGTCCAGCTATCGGCGACGCCGCCTTCGTAGCAAGTCGGATAAAAGTAGGGTACCTTGGCAGCGTGCGCGATAGGCCTGATAGCTTCGCGATCCTGGCTACCGATCGCCCCGACCAACGCGTCGACCTTGTCCCGACCGATCATCATGCGAGCCATGGACACGTATCGGGATGTATCGGATTGCGTATCAACAATGACCGCCTCCAACTGACGTCCGTTGATACCGCCCGAAGCGTTAATTTCCTCAATCGCCAGTTCAGCGGCGTGAACAGCTGGCAGGCCGTATTCGCCAAATCCTCCGGTCTGATCAAAAAGAAAACCAAGCTTGATCGGCCCGGCCTCCTCCGCTCGTACCGGGGATGTGACACTCAATAAGGAAGGTGCGGCTAACCCGCTGACGGTTACTGCCGTCATGCCGCGAAGAAACTCTTTGCGAGTAAGCCCCCCTTTGGGATTGCGTTCGTCAGTCATATCAAAGCTCCTGTTCCCTTTGTTTTTTTTGGATGCGAAGCAAGTCGACTGGCCACACGCAGATGCGAACGACCCGTCCATCCGAATATTGATAGACTCTTGACATACCAGTTGTCAATATTAGATGTTTCAAAATCGGACCAAGATTAAAAATTCTTGACGCCAAGGACACGACGTTACTTCGTCAATAGTCGTGTTCTTCTGCAAATTAAAGTGTTTTTTGCGGCACATTTGCCGTGTCGCCACTCCACAACGTCAAAAAGAAGTGTTTGACTAACTTGTGCACCACTGATATGTTAGGAGGAGACTAGAGCGAGGATTTGATGCCATTATCGAACAAGGGTTCTTTGATTGGAGCTCCCCCGAACCAAAGGCACCACAGCCCCATTCTTAAAGAATACCTTGGCTCTGGTGTCAGAGCTTATCTCGGTCGCGGGTTGCCTCGATCGAATCCCAACGCCCATGCTGGGCAGAGATCGAATGACAGAAGGTGAAAGATGGCAAGAATTCTCACATCCCAGGAAGCCGTAGCATCCATTCCGGACAACGCTACCGTCGCGTCGGTTGGAGTTATTGGTTGGGTCACCCCGGATGCCGTTCTGAAGGCTCTAGGAGACCGGTTTGAGCAGTCGGGTTCACCCCGTAATCTCACGTTCTATTTTCCCTGCGGAACAGGCGATGCGCAGGGCATCAAAGGTATGGACCATGTTGCCAAAGAGGGGCTCATGAAGCGGATTGTCGCCGGGTCCTATATCAATCCGGTGGATCCGAAGACTGGTAAGCGGCCCGAACTCATGCGCCTCATCCGGGAAAACCTCATAGAGGCGTATTCGTGGCCGATTGGCGCTTCCATGCACTGGCTACGCGAAGTGGCACGCAAAAGCCCGGGCTATCTGACAAGAATCGGACTGAACACTTATGTGGATCCGGCACATGGCGGCGGCAAGTTTACAGCGCGCGCTCAAGATGACCTCATCCGAAAAATTGATATCGAAGGGGAGCAATTGCTCTACTACCCGACGTGGCCCTTGGATGTGGTGATAGTCAGAGCCTCGTCCGCGGATGAGCACGGCAACCTCTCTTGGGAAGATGAGGCCCTTGTATCTGCCAATATCGGTCTGATCTTAGCGGCAAAGGCAAGTGGAGGGCGGGTGATTGCGCAAGTCCGCCGTATAGTGAAGCCCGGGCAGCGACTTGCCTCACAAACATCAGTTCCCGGATATTTCGTTGACGATATCGTCGTCGATCCCAATATGATGATGACTTCGGAAACACCGTTTGACGCGGCCTATTTTTCCGGAAAGCGCGTGCCCATCGACCAGCTCCCGCGCCCGCTTATGTCAGCCGACAAGGTTATCGCCCGGCGCGCGGCTCTCGAAGTTCGAAAGCGCGAACTCTGCATCTTCGGGTTTGGTGCTTCAGCCGACATTCCGCTTGTCATGGCAGAAGACGGGTTGTTGAACGGTCGCGCCGGCAATGACTACTGGTTTACCACAGAACATGGATCATATGGCGGGGTAGTGATGTCCGGCTGGCAGTTCTCAGCCAACATTAATCCAGACGCCATAATGGATGGGATCTATCAATTTGACGCAATTGATGGCGGCCTGTGCAAGTTTGCCGCTCTTGCATTCGCCCAATTCGACGCTGACGGCGTTGTTAATGTTTCGAAGTTCGGAACCGCTAATCCTGGTTCCGGAGGGTTCATCGACATCGCACAGAATGCGGAGCGTCTCGTGTTCACGGGGACGTTCACGACAGCTGGACTTCATACCGAATTCGAAGATGGTCGACTGAACATTGTTCAGGATGGCAAAATTTCGAAGTTTGCTAAAACGGTCGAAAGCGTAACGTACCGTGTCAGGGACGGAGTCCGCGATCGGGCGCAGACGGCAAAAATAATCACGGAACGAGCTGTGTTCGACGTGACCGCGAGCGGACTTCGCTTGATCGAAGTCGCCCCAGGGGTTGATGTGAAACGCGACATTCTCGACCGCATGGAATATGCGCCGGTTCAGATCGAAAATCCTTTGCCGTTGATGGACGCTTCGCTGTTCACGGACAACAAAGTTCAACAACCAGTTAGGGAGAAAGCCAATGCTTGAGTGCACAATAACTGACCGGGTCGCGACGCTGACAATCAATCGTCCTTCCAGACGCAACGCGCTAGGAACAGAGCTCGTTCAGGATCTGGAAAAAAAATTGGTGACACTTAATCAAGATCCCGAAGTTGGCGCAATCGTGCTCACAGGTGCTGCACCGAGCTTTTGCGCCGGCAGCGACCTTAAGGAACTTGGAACCATGGACGTTGCCGGAATGGTGTCCCATGAGGCCTACACGGCCAGCATGGCTCGGCTCATCGGATTTCTTGACGTGCCGGTCATTGCTGCGGTTGAGGGCCATGCGCTGGGAGGCGGCTTTATTCTCGCAATGTCATGCGATCTTGTTGTGAGCGCCGAGAACGCGAAGTGGAGTCTTCCCGAAGTTCCAAATGGCTGGCTTCCGCCATGGGGCCTCAAGGCACTTGCGAGCCGCGTTGGTGCAACAACTGCCCGGCGGCTGGTATGGGGCTTCGAGACACTCGATGGTGAGTTGGCCGTCAGACTTGGTGTTGCCGATTATCTCGTTGCCGCTGGTGGTTCGCTGGGCAAAGCTCGGGAAATTGCTGCGCGCCTTGCCCAGCTTCCCCCTGCTGCCGTTAGGTCGACAAAACGCTTTTTCCAGGCAGACACACTTGGCGTGGCGGAAGTCTGGGACTATCAGGCCGGGCAGGTATTTGCGGAGAACTGCTCACACGACGCCGCAATTAGCACATTGCAACGCTTCGCGATTAAGCCTTAAGCTTATCGCTTGTCATCTGTAGGTCCGGGGTGCAGTCCCGGACCTTTATCCTAATAAAAAGGAGAACAGCCATGGCCATATGCCGCCCGCCGCTTGAGAGACTTCGTGAGTTGGCAAGTGAGAATCACTTTTCCATCGGCCCCGACGAAGAAGCGTCATACGTTGCCCTCTTTGACCGCATTCTGGAGCAGTATGACATTCTCGAAGAAGACCTCGACAGCTCCAAGGCCGAGCAGACTTCCCGTCGTGATCCCGGATTTCGACCGCACAAGGATGACAATTTCTGTAACTCCTTTGTACGTAAACTCCTGATCGAAGGCGCTTCGCAAGGTCTACTTCAAGGAAAGCGGATCGCGATAAAAGACAACGTTAGTCTGGCAGGTGTGCCCATGACCTGTGGCTCTGCGGTAATCAACTTTACCCCAACAGAAGACGCCACCATCATCACACGTCTGCTTGGGGCTGGAGCTGATATCGTTGGCGTTGTCAATATGGACAATCTGGCGTTCTCTGGCGCGGGCGACACCAGCGCATATGGCCCCACCCGTAATCCTCACAACGAAAGCCATCTGGCAGGGGGCTCATCTGGCGGCTCCGCAGCGGCGTTGCTGTCAGGAGAAGTCGACATCACCATAGGCGGTGATCAGGCCGGTTCGATCAGGATACCTGCCTCCTGGTGTGGAGTCCTTGGCCTCAAGCCGACTTACGGTCTGGTGCCTTACACCGGGATCCTGGGATACGATCTGACCTTTGATCACACCGGGCCGATGGCACGTACGCCACGCGAGGTGGCGCAGGCGTTGGCAGTCATAGCGGGTAAGGATCCAAATGACCCAAGGCAGCGGGATATCCCGGTTGTAGACTATGTGGCCGCTCTGGAGCGTAAGGACCTGAATGACATTCGAATTGGGATCCTTGTGGAGGGGTTTGGAACGGCCGGGCACGAACCTGACGTGGATGCGACCGTGCTCTCGGCGGCGAAAGATCTTGCCATGCTCGGCGCGATCGTGACGGAAGTATCATACCCTGATCATCTCAGAGCCGGACCCATCGTTTGGGGGGTGTTTGCAGAAGGTGTCACTGCAACATTCCAAGGGAATGGTCACGGCTACCACTGGGACGGCGCGTACAATCCCGCGCTTGCGGAAGCCGTTGGATCCGGTGTTCAGCAGAATGGCAACAACATGCCGCTCCAGGCAAAATTCAATCTCATGCTCGGCACTTACATGAGGCAAGAATACCACGGGAAGTTCTACGCTCAGGCACAAAATATGCGTGCGGCTCTCCGGTCTGGTTATGACAGGTTACTGGAAACGGTCGACATTCTTCTTATGCCCACGACGCCAATGAAGGCTCACAAGTTCAATCCTAACCAATCACCGGAAGAGCTTGTGCTGGCCGGCTGGAACATGGTTGCCAACACCGCTCCCTTCAACATGACCGGTCACCCGGCACTTAGCATTCCGTGCGGAATGTCAGAGGGACTTCCAGTCGGAATGATGCTGGTAGGCAAGCACTTCGATGACCAAACGCTGCTCGCCGTGGCCGAAGTATATCTGCAAGCTTCAAAGTAGTCACACCAGAATTCTAATTGGCCTGCATCCAGTATTGGCTGTCCAAATTGTAGGATCGTTGAGTTGAGTGTTTTTCCTGTAACACCATTGGACTTCTGAGTTTATCGGCGGTGGACGCTCGGGTTTTTCCCGGTCTGGCTCTGCTAATTCGCTGAACCATGGACTTGCGTTTTTCCGTTGGGTTCGGGCGATACAAACGCGTCGAGAGACTACCTGCTGCTCCCGCCGATTTATGTAGCTGTGTCCTCAATCCCGCCGGCAAGAATGGGAAACCGAGACCGGTGACGGGAAAACACTTTCTTGGACAGAATGGTTCAGGTCCGTTTTTTTCAAACCCAACCATTCATGCAACTATCCCAAGAACTGGACCTGCCCTCTCTAGGGACGTCGGTCGATTGCTTTTCTCGTCAGACTTTCGAGATAATCCATAAGCAATACGACGTTCTCGATGGCCTTCTTGGGATCGTTGTGAGCGACCGATATAACGACAGCTGCATGATGCTCCGCTGCGGTCTTGAGTTCCTCTTCACCGATGTAGGCATACCAGAACCGTCGCGACAGTCCGTGGACGGCTCCGATTGTCTTGACGAACGTTTCATTGTGTGTTGCAGCAGCGGTTACCTCGTGGATTTGCTTGTTGGCGTTGTAAAACCCCAGCCGGTCTCCAGCATTCGCGGCGGCCGTGATCTCGGCAGCCAGTTCAGTGAGGCGACGCCGCTCCACACCCGTCGCGCGAACGGAGGCCAATCGCGCCATAAGATCTTCGAGCGACCGACGCACTTCGAGCAGCTCAAGCTGTTTAAGGACATCGACAGAAGTTACCAGTGCGCCACGGCGGGGATGCACATCGACATATCCCTCGAGCTTCAGCCGCTGCAGGGCCTCACGTACTGGAGTTCGGCCGCACCCCAGCTCAGTGCCAAGCTGCCCTTCTGATATCATCGTTCCGGGAGAGAGCTCACGCATAACGATCATTTCTTCAATGCGGCGATAGGCCTTCTCTGCCATTGACCCATCCTGGTCATTCTTAAGCTTCACTTTCAACTCCATGAAACGTCATTCCTCGTGTTTACTGTGCCACGGCACCATCATCTCCGCAAATACGGCTATCCTCGTTTATCAGTTGCATATCAGTCTCGTCCAGTGGCTCCGCGCAGTTTACTATTCTCGCGAAGTGCGGCGAAGGCATCAAGAATACCCAACAGAGTCGGGAACGCGTCCCAAGTGCGATTCTACTGACGATTAAAATATATAGCGCGTTTTAATTCTACTTGCACAAGTTTCGACATCTGACATACTACTGGTCGTCTAGTGAGATACTCACAATCCTGCAGACCCTCCCCTTGGACGCTCAACCGTCCGAGGGATGCGCGGCACTGCTGGGACTTGTTCGTATGCACTTGAGACACGAAGGCCCGACCAACCGGTCAGGGCCATAAAAATGGAGTGGGAACTCATGAATATGCATAGATTGCTGACTGCATTCACCGTCACGGCATTGCTAGCCGGTTCGCCTCACCTCGCATCGGCAGAAGAGGCGAAGACCGTCCGTATTAACCAAGCCTTCCAGTCCTTGCTGTATCTCAGCCTCTACGTCGCGAATGACGCAGGGTTCTTTGAGGAGGAAGGACTCGATATGAAGGTCACAACAGGAGGTGGCGGCTCACAGGCTTGGTCTGCTGTTTTGGGCGGAAGCTCCGATTATTCAATTCAGGATCCTGTCTTCCCGACGATCAGTCGCGAGCAAGGCGGCCCAGGTATCGTGGTTGGCACCATTTGCAACGCGGAAACAATCTACGCCCTTGCCAAGAATGCCGACATCACGCTGACAACGAACGTCAGTGATCTCTTGTCCAAAGGCTACAAGATAGCGACGCAGCCGCAGCCGGATTCTGGGTGGGCACGCCTCACCTATTTGGCGCAGAAGCTGAACATCAAACCTGGTGAAGGCACTTACGCGAATGTTCAGGTGCCTATTGGCAGCGAGATGGCATCGGTCTTTGCCGGTCAGACCGACATCGGGCTGTCTTACCCGCCCGTCGTCGAGCAGGCTGAGGAACAAGGTCTGCATGTCGCCTTCTCGTTCACCGCAGCCTCACGGCCGTATCTGTTCTCCAGTCTGAACACCACTCGGGCTTTCATCGAAAAGAACCCGGAGACGCATCAGAAGGTCATGAACGCCTTCGAGAAGGCGAGCCAGTACATCTACCGGTATCCAGAAGAGGCAGTCAAAATTGCCGTCAAGGAATTTCCCGATCTCGATGAGAAGATTGTTCGCAAAGCCGTCGAACGTATGATCTCGGAACTGGCATATCCGGAACATGTGTTTGCTGAATATAACGCCTTCACAGCAAACCAGAAGCTTCATCAGTTTGTCGGAACGATCAAGAAGCCAGCGACAGCGGAGGAGGGTCTGGACAACACTGCCGCACTCGCCGCCTACCAGGCATTTGGCCGCATCGTCTGGGACGCCCCTCGCCCCATCACAAAGACCGTGACGCAGTAACTAGGCACTGGCGTGGGGTCTTTCCCGCACGCCTTCCCAGGAAATTGGAGAGCAAGTGATGTCAGAAGCAGAAAACAATTTGGCGGAGGCCCGGCCCCGCGTTGAGGTGAGAGCCGTATCCAAATCATTCACGACGAAGGACGGCAAAGTGCAGGCTTTGCGAAATGTGAACATAGTCGCGCGCGACCAGGAATTCACATGTATCGTCGGGCCAAGCGGCTGCGGCAAAAGTACGTTATTCAATATTATTGCCGGACTCTTGGACCCAACAACGGGTCATGTCCTGGTTGACGGCGTACCCGTACAGGCGGGGATTGCGGGCCGAATGGGTTATATGCAGCAAAAAGATCTGCTCATACCTTGGCGCACAATCTTGCAGAACGTGACGATAGGCCTAGAGATCCAGAAAAAGCCCTCGGCCGAGTCACGCGAACGAGCAATCGAATACCTGAAGCTGTTCGGACTTGAAAAGTATGCCAGCAGCTATCCAGCCTCCCTCTCCGGCGGCATGCGCCAGCGCGTCGCGCTGATGCGGACGCTGGTGATGGGGCAAGATATTATTCTGATGGACGAGCCCTTCCAGTCACTGGACTATCCGACCAGAGTTGCCCTCGAGGCCGACCTTCTGGAGATGGTCCGCGAATTGAAGCGCACGGTCCTGTTTATCACTCACGATATTGAGGAAGCGGTGTCCATCGCCGATAAGGTCTACGTGTTGAGCAAGGGGCCGGGCACTGTACGCGATCTGCGAACAATCCGACTGAACATGAAACGGGAATCGCCCATCGATGCTCGTAAGAATCCCGATTTCCATGTGCACTATGCCGCGATCTGGAACCAGCTCGAGGTCGTCACCGATCTGAAAAAGGAGCACGCATGATGAGCGAAGCACTGCAAGACCAATTTCCCAGCTCACTCAGTGACGAGCGAGATGCCGCGCGCCGAATAGAACGGCGCGAACAGGTAGAAACACTTAGCATTCGCATCGTTCAAATCGCCATTGCCGCAGGCCTTTTTGGCCTTTGGGAATGGGGCGCGAGAACCGGATACATCAGCACGTTCCTGTTTGGCTCACCGTCTCAGGTCTGGCAACTGGCAGTGACGCGCTTTCAGAACGGATCGCTTCTCTATGGAGCCTACGTTACAGGCCTTGAAACGATTATTGGCTTCTTATTGGGTAGCTTCCTCGGAACCGCAATAGGTTTGGGCCTCTGGTATTCTCGCTTCGTCGCTCGTGTAATGGGCGTCTTTATTCTTGCTCTGGGATCCGTTCCAGTCCTCGCTCTTGGACCACTTATCATCATTTGGTTCGGTGTCGGCGTTGAGTCGAAGATAATCCTTGCCACGGTATCTTGCGTTATCGTCGCTCTGCTGCAGGCCTACGAAGGTGCGCAACAAGTCGACAAGGATTTAATAAAACTTTTGAAGTCGTTCGGCGCGACCAAGTTCCAGATTTTCACAAAGGTCGTCATTCCATCATCTTATGGATGGGTGGTCGCGGCTGCCAAACTCAACGTGGGGTTCGCACTGATTGGTGCCGTCATTGGCGAATACATCTCCTCGGAAGCTGGCCTAGGCAACATCATTCTGATCGCTGGCGCAAACTACAATATCCCGCTGGTGCTGCTTGGTATCTTCAGCCTGATGATCCTGGCTTTCATCCTCAGCATGGCGGTGGGGTTGCTCGAACGGTCACTTCTAAAATGGAAGGTTGCCGGAAATCGGTGAAGGTGCGGTCGCGAGCGTATCGCTCGCGACCGGGTCCTTTTAATATAAACCCACCCACCTCATGGAGGATTCCGATGCTTGATAACCCTACAACCAGCGACCTTCACCGGATTGCCAATCACAACGGTTTCGACCTGTCGGAGGCCGAAACTCAGGCCTTTTCGGAATCGATTGAACAATCCTTGAAATCCTATGCCGTCATAGAAAAATTGGCCTCGGCCAATCGCTCCCCAGATATATTGCGCGATCGGGGAAGACGTCCGACCAACGATGAGAACCGATACGGAGGCTGGGCATGGAAAACCTCCATTTGTGAGAAGACGGATGGGGCGTTGGCGGGGAAGCGCATTGCAATAAAGGACAATGTCGCAGTTGCGGGCGTCCCGCTGCTCAATGGGTCAGAGCTACTGGAGGGCTTTATTCCCGAAGCGGATGCCACAGTCGTCTCGCGAATCCTTGCCGCTGGCGGGGAAATCGTCGGAAAGGCTGTGTCCGAAAATCTTTGCTTCTCTGGCGGTTCGCATACCTCCTATCCCGGTCCAGTGCTCAATCCTCACAATCCCGATTACATGGCGGGAGGCTCTTCAAGTGGAAATGCCGCGCTCTTGGCAGCGGACGAATGCGACATTGCTATCGGCGGCGATCAGGGCGGCTCGGTAAGAATTCCGGGGTCATGGTGCGGCCTAGTAGGATTGAAGCCGACATGGGGTCTCGTACCGTACACCGGAGCGTTTCCGATCGAGCCGAGCCTCGACCATCTCGGCCCGATGGCAAGGTCTGTCGACGATGCCGCCCTGGCGCTCGATATTATAGCGGGGCGCGACGGTTTGGATGCACGGCAGATCAACACTCCATTTTGTCTTCCCTCCTACACAAACTTTCAAGCCAAGTTGACGCGAGGACTCCGCGTCGGCGTTTTAAGGGAAGGGTTCGGTTGGGGCGTTTCTGACCCTGCAGTTGACGACGCTGTCCGGCAGGCAGCGGCCAGTCTGGCTACCCTTGGCATGCAGGTAACCGACGTTTCTGTGCCGTTGCACCTTCAAGGCTTGGACATCTGGACTGGCATCGCCACCGAAGGTGCTTGGAGCGTAATGGTCAGAAATAACGCCATCGCCCATGGTTCGCAGGGCTTCCAAGATACCGCTTTGATCGAATTTTATTCACAAGCTCGCCGCGACAAAGCAAACCTGTTCTCCCCTACGGTGAAAGGCGTGATCTTGCTCGGACAGTATCTCGCCGAGAAAGCAGGGGGCACTTATTATGCCAAAGCCCAAAACTTGCGACGCGTGCTCCGCGCCGCTTATGATGAAGTGCTGGCTAAGGTTGATGTACTCGTCATGCCAACGACGCCTACAACAGCGGCGCGGTTCGAGCCTGATGCGAACTTGGGCCGATATATGAAGATAGCGTTAAATATGATGAACAACACCGCAACTTTTGATGCGACAGGTCATCCCGCGTTGAGCATCCCTTGTGGAACTGTTGGCGGAATGCCGGTTGGTATGATGGTTGTAGGAAAGCATTTCGACGAGCAGACAATTTTGGCTGTTTCACATGCCTACGAGGCCAGTCGAAAATAGCTTTTCCGAACTGCTGACTTTCTCGCATGCCTGGCAGTTAGCAAACGCCACCCTCCTCCTCACTGGGTCCGAAGAGCCGTTGCTGAATGGACGGAGGGTGCGATAACACCCGGGCCGCCTATAGAGGCGGCCTATCCGCTTGCACATTCGGCCATTTCCCACTGAAAGAAAATGCCGGCATAGGCAGTTCGACCCTCTATTCGTAACCCTGCCTTCATAACGGCGCACCAGTCGTCTTTCATCCAACGACGCCTAAACTCCTCGGACATCACATCCAGCAGTGGTGTGATCCCTTCGATTTTGAAAGATGTGGCCTGCGGAGTGATGCTGGCGGCATGCAAGGAGCGTGCTAACAGAATGGCGAGAACCTATCCTTCAAACTGAAATAGGTCCGGCGCCTCAAGACGGTCTGTTAAGCTTGTCGGACTATGCACTTGAGACCAAGAATGCGCTATTTCGGACTGCCGCTGAAGGAACATTGAGGTTTGCGACCTTCGGAAACTCGCCCGACATTCCTGAGGGAACATCTCCAGTCGATGCATTCCGACATGTGAGTTGGCCGCTTGTGCGGCCAACTCACATGCTCAAGCGCGCACAGGTAGTGGTTGGTTCGCAGCCGGTCCGGTCTGGATGAAGCTTGCAGCCAATACGCCGACCATCACGCAAGCTCCGATAAAGACCCAGCCCATTGAATAGTCCTTACCAGCCTCATTAACGACCACAAGAGCGGCGAAGATCTTCGCGCTGAACGCCGCGACCGTATAGCCAACACCATTTACAAAGCCCATTGCCTTTCCGTAGACCTCAGGCGTGAAGAGCTCGGCAGGAACCGCAAGAAACGGTCCCCAGGCCATGTTCCCAAAAAAACCCATCCCACACAGGCAAAAGGCGAGCATGCCGGGATGTGCCTCAGTCAGCGTGGCGAGAAGGAACACGAATGGAGCCAGCCCGATAAAGCACGTCAGGATCATGACCCTCCGGTTGCCGTGGAAGACCTTGTCGGACAGATATGATGATGCAAAGCTACCGACCGCACCGGCGGCGAAATAGAGTGCGCTCCAAAGACCCATCTCCTGAAGCTTGAAATGGAAGACATCGGATAGATAGAGCGGTACCCACGTTAAAGCTCCGTACAAGGTTATCTGCATCACGATGTCGACGAAGATAACGGCCACATAGCTACGGTTTTTGAACAGGTCGAGAAAGCGGATATCGTTTTTCTTCAGGATCTGGGCTTGGGCGTTGGTGTAGGAACCTTCATGTATATCGCCACGTTGAATCTCGTCACGGTAGGCGTATTCGAGATCGGCGGGCGTCGACTTCTTGTACTCTTCCGGTCGGTCATAGACAATGAGGATGATCATGATCAGCGGGACAACGCCAAATGCAGCAGTGAGATAGAACACAATGCGCCAGTCCCCCGCTGCATGCGCGAACTGTGTTGCAAACACGCTGGCCCAAGCTGGAGTAAGAATCCATGCCCAAGACAGTAGAGCCTGAGCGCGAGCGCGGCCCTCTTTGTTGAACCAGCGCATCAGGATTCGCGCCGATGGTACGTACTCGGTTCCGACCAGGACGCCGAACAACGCCATGCGGAAGAAATACTCATCCCGCGACTGGATATGAGCCATCCACGCCGTCATCACAGACCATGCGATGACGGAGAAGATAAGGATCCGTTTTGCCCCGAACTTGTCCGTCAGGATACCTGACAGATATTGCGCCGGACCGTAGAACAGAAGCATCAGGAACGCGCCTGTTCCAAGATCGCTGACTGAAAGACCTACATCATGTGCGATCATGGGGTTCAGGACGTTGGTCTTTACCCGGTCGAGATACTGAATGCTATAAGCGATAAACAGGGTGATTGCGATCACCCATCTGTAAGGTATTCTATCCTTCATTTGTTACCTCCGCTTGCGCGCTAACGCGCTCCTCCTTCACCCATGGAAGTTGCTCCGTGGGCGCTGATTTGGTTGTAATCCGCCCCAGCACCGCTTCACTTGACAGCAGTTGGGCAACTAAGCGACTGGGAGCAGACCAACGAAAGTTGGCAAAGGGCCCGGGAACCCTGTCAATCAGTCAAGCATGGGAAATTAGTCATCGCTGGCTTCATAGACCAAGCCCATGTTTGTGGAATTATGAAGGACGCCGGGCACCAGCATGAAGCAACAACTTTGTTTTCCAACGTACGCCACGGGCTCACCTTGCAGATCGCAAAACTCAGTCCATTGATCTAACACCTAGAGCGCACTACCCAGGCGAGCCATCTCGGCCCTCACGTCCTCCCCGCGAATACTAGAGAAGCCGAGGTTCTGGTCGATCGACATGACAGCCGCCGTCGCTGCGGCGTTCCCGTATTCAAAACACTGCGCGGTAACTCTCGCGGAAGCGAGAGCCTCATGCTCAGCACTGAGTGAACGGCCCGCGACAATGATGTTTTCTCCACGTTCCGGCACGAGCGCGCCATACGGGACCTCATAGTAATCGTCCAGCAACCAGTGCAGCTTAGGTTTGTCACCACTGTGAAGTTCGATCGGCCAAGGGACACGGCAAATTCCGTCAGAACGCTTCCTGGAAGAAAGAACATCATCATTTAGCAAAGTTTCCTTGCCAACGATCGAACGCGTCTGCCTGATACCAGCCTCAACGCCGGTGTCGACCACAAAGCTGTTCTCGCAACCTGGAACCGAATCAGCCAGAAAACGGGCATACTCCCTGACCTGGCGGCGTCCTAAAACCTCCGCTTCGGTAAAGTCAGCCGGATCAATGACATTCAGCATTCGACCATCGCGCCCGGAGAGCCTTGTCGCGTTGACCATCAGTTCGTTGGGGCGAGTTGTTGGAAAAATCCATATCTTGTTGCGTGGCAGGTCATATTTACCGCCTCGATCGGCGTTCTGTATAGCTTCGACAACCTTTGGAGGAGATATTGTGTCCTGGCCCCAGTACGCTTCGAAGACTTCAAGATTGACGTTGCCTAGCCTGAAAAACATCGTCGGATTCTGGATGCGGCCCCGATCGCCAAACGTGAAACGATATCCGGCGCGGGCCACTATGGCCGCATCGCCTGAAGCATCGATAATACGCTTGGCATATATAACAGAGCGACCGGCATTCGACTCCAGAATAACGCCTTTGAACGCCTCTCCTTCCATGAGAACACCGGTTACAACGGTATGGAAAAGGACTTTGACGCCAGCCGCTTCCAAAAAACCATCGGCAGCCTCACGCCACATGAGCGGGTCGTGCGTGACCGTGAATGTTTTTCCGTAAATCTGCGGCAACGTGAGTCCGCCGCGCTTCGTGAGGGCTTCTTTGAATCGCTCCGCAAAACCGAAGACGACCTGCTCAGGGTGATTTTTTGTGTCGCTGGCCATATAGAGGCCGCAGATCGTTCCCGACATGCCGGCAACTGCAGCCCCTCCGCAGAATCCATAACGCTCGATGAGCGCGACGGATTTACCCTTTTCGGCTGCCACCGTCGCTGCTGCGACACCGGACGCGCCCCCACCAACCACGAGAATATCAACCTCAGCAAGGACCGGCAGGTTGGGATCGCCTTCAATCGAGCATTCAATCTTCCATCCTTGAAACTGCACAGCGTGATCCTCCAGTGATATACTCAGTTGTCGACCAATTGAATTTCAGCATAGACATGGCTTCTCCGCTTGTCTACATTACAGTTGAAATTTTAGGTTGCCGCGCGACTCACAGAACGGCCAAGGAACGAGATGCAGATATTGATAAAGACCGCACGTGGCTTTGCGGCAAAGTGTGGAAGGAGGCGCGCGTGAACTCTAAAGCTAACAAAGCTGATCAAGCTTACGATCTGCTGGAGCGGATGATCACGTTTCAGGAACTCAAACCTGGAAGCATGGTGTCCGAAGGCACACTAATGGAATTGACCGCCCTTGGACGCCATCCCGTCAGAGCGGCACTTCAACGTCTCTCATGGGAGCGAATGGTCGAAGTTCATCCTCGGCGAGGCATTATCGTTCCACCAATTTCAGTGGAAGCGCAATTAAAGCTGCTCTCTGTTCGCCGGACCGTCGAGGAGCTTGCTGTAAAATGGGCCGCGCTTCGTGCGACCACTTCGCAAAAGCAAGCGATGTCAACATTGGCGCACGAGTTGAAGAACTTAGCTGGAACAGATGACCTGATCTCTTTCGGACGGCTGCTGAAGCGCGTTCACGAAATCATTGTTGAGGCAGCGCAGAATGAGTATCTCCAACTTTCGATGGCGCCATTGCAAGGATTATCCCGACGCTTCTGGTTCGCAAACATCAAAGACGCCGAAGCTGAACTAAAAGTCGCAACGGCACTTCATACTGCAACACTACATGCGATTTCTGTCGGTGACGAGCACGCCGGGGCTGCTGCCTCTTTTGCACTCAACGACTACCTGACCGAGTTCACCTATCAGACCCTACGCAGAGGTATTTCGTTATAGAAGAGCGACATCTGTCGCAAACTGACATCCGACACAGCCAGACCAAGCGAACTCGTCAACACATCGGGAGAAACTGAATTGCCCATTTACAAGATACTTGTTGCCAATCGCTCCGAGATCGCGATCCGCGTGTTCCGGGCTGCAAACGAATTGGGAATAAAAACAGTTGCGATATGGGCGGAAGAAGACAAGCTGGCGCTCCACCGGTTCAAGGCGGACGAGAGTTACCAGGTGGGCCGGGGGCCGCACCTGCCCGGCGACATGGGACCGATCGAGAGCTATCTGTCGATCGAGGAAATCATCCGGGTAGCGAAGCTCGCAGGCGCCGATGCCATCCACCCGGGCTATGGCCTTCTGTCCGAAAGCCCCGAGTTCGTCGATGCCTGCAAGGCGGCGGGGATCATCTTTATCGGCCCGACCGGTGACACGATGCGTCGCCTCGGCAATAAGGTGGCCGCCCGCAATCTCGCTATTGAAATTGGCGTACCCGTCATTCCCGCGACCGGCCCCCTACCCGATGACATGACTGTTGTGGCAAAGATGGCAGAAGAAATTGGCTATCCGATCATGCTGAAGGCATCCTGGGGGGGTGGTGGGCGCGGAATGCGCGCGATCCGCGATCCGAAGGACCTTTCTCGTGAGGTGAAGGAAGCCAAGCGAGAGGCGATGGCCGCCTTCGGCAAAGACGAGGTTTATCTGGAGAAGCTGGTCGAACGCGCCCGCCATGTCGAAAGTCAGGTGCTGGGCGATACGCATGGCAACGTTGTGCATCTATTCGAGCGTGACTGTTCGGTTCAGCGCCGCAACCAAAAGGTTGTCGAGCGCGCACCGGCGCCTTATCTCACGGAAGCCCAACGCCATGAACTAGCCGATTATTCCACCAGAATTGCCAAGGCGACGAATTACGTCGGTGCCGGCACCGTCGAGTATCTGATGGATATGGATAGCGGCAAGTTCTACTTTATCGAAGTCAATCCGCGGATCCAGGTCGAGCATACGGTCACCGAAGTCGTCACAGGCATCGATATAGTCAAGGCCCAGATCCACATCCTCGACGGTCATGCCATCGGCACGCGGGAATCAGGCGTCCCCAAACAGGAAGACATCAAGCTCAACGGCCATGCGCTGCAGTGCCGGATCACCACGGAAGACCCGGAGCAGAATTTCATTCCGGATTATGGACGGATTACCGCCTATCGCGGTGCTACTGGCTTCGGCATCCGTCTCGACGGCGGCACTGCCTATTCCGGAGCGGTCATCACCCGCTTCTACGATCCGCTGCTGGAAAAAGTCACCGCATGGTCGCCAAGCCCTGAGGAAACCATCGCGCGCATGCATCGTGCTTTGCGCGAATTCCGTATCCGCGGCGTTGCCACCAACCTCACCTTCCTCGAAGCGATCATCACGAACGAGAAATTCCGAGACAACACTTACACGACCGGATTCATTGACAACACGCCGGAGCTGTTTCAGCAGGTCAAGCGCAAAGACCGCGCCACCAAACTTTTGACTTATCTCGCCGACGTCACTGTCAACGGTCATCCGGAAATCAAGGGACGGCCAAGACCTTCGAAGGACGTTGCCGCGCCGACAGTGCCTTTCGCGCCAGGGGATATCAAACCCGGCACCAAGCAGATTCTCGATGAAGTCGGCCCAAAAAAATTCGGCGAATGGGTCCGCTCCCAAAAACGCCTCCTCATCACCGACACCACTATGCGCGACGGCCACCAGTCGCTACTTGCCACCCGCATGCGGACCTATGACATCGCGCGCATAACCACCACGTACGCCCGCGCTTTACCAAACCTGTTCTCGCTTGAATGCTGGGGGGGCGCCACCTTCGACGTTTCGATGCGCTTTTTGACGGAAGATCCCTGGGAACGCCTCGCCAAGGTGCGCGAAGATGCACCGAACTTGCTGCTGCAAATGCTCCTGCGAGGTGCCAACGGCGTCGGCTACAAAAACTATCCCGACAACGTGGTGAAATATTTCGTTCGCCAAGCCGTCAAGGGAGGCATCGACCTGTTTCGCGTGTTCGACTGCCTGAACTGGGTGGAGAACATGCGCGTGTCGATGGACGCGATTGCCGAGGAAAACAAGATTTGCGAAGCAGCGATCTGCTATACTGGGGACATTCTGAATTCGGCCCGCCCGCAATACGATTTAAAGTACTACACCGCGCTCGCAGCCCAACTCGAAAAGGCGGGCGCGCATATAATCGCCGTCAAAGATATGGCCGGCCTGTTAAAGCCGGCTGCGGCACGTGTTCTCTTCAAGGCGTTGCGTGAGTCGACCGACCTACCCCTGCATTTTCACACGCACGATACCTCCGGTATCTCGGCCGCCACCGTTCTGGCGGCGGCCGAATCAGGCGCTGACATCGTCGATGCAGCTATGGACGCGCTATCCGGCAATACATCGCAGCCGTGTCTCGGTTCGATCGTTGAGGCTTTGCGCGGCACCGAGCGTGATCCGGGCCTTGATCCGGAATGGATCCGTCGCATCTCCTTTTACTGGGAAGCCGTGCGTAATCAGTATGCCGCTTTCGAAAGCGACCTCAAGGGACCCGCATCGGAAGTGTATTTGCATGAGATGCCGGGCGGCCAATTCACCAACCTCAAGGAACAGGCTCGCTCGCTTGGTCTTGAGACCCGCTGGCACCAGGTCGCCCAAACCTATGCCGATGCGAACCAGATGTTCGGCGATATTGTTAAAGTGACGCCGTCTTCCAAGGTTGTCGGGGACATGGCGCTGATGATGGTGAGCCAGGACCTGACCGTTGCCGACGTGGTCCATCCTGACAAGGATGTTTCCTTTCCGGAATCGGTTATCTCGATGCTGAAGGGCGATCTCGGTCAGCCACCGAACGGATGGCCGCAAGCATTGCAGAAGAAGGCGCTCAAGGGCGAAAAACCTTATGTCGTTCGTCCGGGCTGGTTGCTCCCGGATGCCGATCTTGATGCGGAGCGCGAATCGATTGAGAAGAAAATAGAGCGTCCGGTCAACGATTTCGAATTCGCCTCCTATCTGATGTACCCGAAGGTCTTCATCGACTACGCGGTGGCCTCCGAGACCTACGGTCCCGTGAGTGTCCTGCCAACACCCGCCTATTTTTACGGGCTTGGTCAGGGTGAGGAACTGCTGGCCGATATTGAAAAGGGGAAGACACTTGTCGTCCTCAACCAAGCTCAGTCCGACGTCGACGAAAAAGGCATGGTTAAGGTGTTCTTCGAGATCAACGGCCAGCCGCGCCCCATCAGAGTTCCCGACCGCAATCGCAATGCGACTAGCGCTATCCGCCGTAAGGTCGAACTCGGCAACGCTGCTCATCTCGGTGCCCCAATGCCGGGTGTCATCTCCACCGTAACCGTCGCGGCAGGCCAATTGGTCAAGACCGGCGACGTGCTGCTGTCCATCGAGGCTATGAAGATGGAAACGGCACTGCACGCGGAAAAGGATGGTACAATTTCGGAGGTCCTCGTCCGCAGGGGGGATCAGATCGATGCGAAAGATCTGCTGATCGTTTATGGGAGCTGAACGGTTCTGAGCCGGACTCAGCATGGCACAATTCTGGGTGGTAGGTAGAACTGGAGGAAAGCAACCGCAGATCCCACTTTAATGCGGGGTTTTCTTGGTTCGGTTCCAGAGAAGCCATTGCTACAACGTTGGAACTACACACCGAAAACGTCGCCGAGCGTACTTGGGGGCCGTGCAGAAGCGTTTCCATGATTAACCAGTCGGCATCTGCCAGGTCTTCGCGAGCCAAAGCCATCTCGTGAAGGCAGTCTTGAACCATACCGAAGCCGCTTGATAATGTGCTATCTACATCGGTCTTGCTATAGACCTGGAACGAGCCGCTGTCAGAACCGGCAACTCGCCAACTACCCGCCGTAGATGGATCTGCATGGCCCGTTCGCCGCTGGAAGTGCGTGACGTGAACGAACTTGTACGCCTTATGCCCAAGCAAACGAAGAGCCAGAGATCATTTAGGAGTCGCGATCAGTCATCAGCGGACCACGCTCCAGATAGGTGCCTAGAGCTACGTAGGTTTTCACGCTTTTAAATCCCTCGAGGCGATGCAACATCCCAAGAAAGTTTTCCAGTGTCGAAGGACCTTCAGTTCTCACCTTCAGAATCATTGCAGTGTCGCCCGCGACGGTGTGGATTTCTTCGATCTCGCTGAACGTTCTCATCTCCAGCACTTTCCGTGTTGTATCCCAGTTGCTGGTCTCCAGATGCACAAACGCCAGAAGGTTCCTGCCTATTTTCGGTCCGTCAAGCAAGGCAACTGTTGCGCGGATAAAGCCATCTCGTTTGAGGCGTTTCACCCGTTCATGAACGGCGGGCGGCGATAAATGAATCTCATCGCCCATTTCCGCGTAACTTAACTCGGCGTTTCGAGCCAGGAGACCTAATAATTTTCGGTCCATTGCATCCAACCCATCCTCAGGTTGCCGCTTTCGCCGAACGTTTTTCGAATCTTTATGCATGTCCTTGTCCCTTCGCCATCTACCGAATAAAATTATCTTATCAAACTAAATTAGAGAATATTATACTGCAAAGGAACGGATATGAACATCGCAGCCCACCCCGATTTTGACGATCATGAAATGGTTGTGTTTTGCGCAGATAAAGCCACAGATCTCCGCGCATTTATCGCTGTTCACAATACGAGCCTCGGCCCTGGTATGGGTGGCTGTCGGATGAGAGCCTATGACAACGACGCCGAAGCCTTAAGCGACGTTCTTCGACTATCGCGGGGGATGACCTATAAATATGCTGCAAGTGGACTTAGTTACGGCGGCGCTAAGGCTGTAATCATTGACAACCGCGACGCCCCGGCTCGCTCGGAACGTCTCGTCGCGTTCGCGCACTTTATCGAGAGACTGGGCGGCCTTTATACCACCGCCGAAGATGCGGGCATTTCAACTGCTGATGTTCGGTTGATGGGCACAGTGACTCAATTCATTCGCAACCTTCCATTGGAGGAGACAGGCGACGGAGCACTGTGTACCGCTTGGGGTGTTTTCCATGGAATTCGTGCCGGACTGGAATTCCGCGGCATCTCGAACATGCGTGGTTGCACAGTAGCGGTGGAAGGACTGGGGAAGGTTGGGATGGCACTTTGCGAACTACTTAAGAACGCAGGTGCTGATTTGATTGTCTACGACATCGATGAGCATAAAATGCAAGTTGCTCAGCAAAAGTATGGCGCAAAGGCGGTTGCTGCAGGACAAATCCACCGGTCCGATGCCGAGGTTTATTCACCGTGTGCGCTCGGTGCAACACTCAATCAGAAGACCATTCCAGAGATTCGGGCCAAAGTAGTCGCGGGTGCCGCGAATAATCAGCTCAGTGACTCTTCGCAGGATCAACTCCTTGGCGACTATGGCATCACCTATTGCCCGGACTATATCGTCAACGCCGGTGGCGTGTTGTCGGTGGCGGCCAAGGGTGCCAGGTTCAATCTTGCAGAGGCGCTAGCTCGGGTGGCGACGATTCATGAGACGACGCACAACGTGTTGGCATTGGCCAAAACTGATGGAATACCGACTGGCTTCGCTGCTGATCGCCTGGCACGCCAGCGCCTTCAAACGTGATGCGATCCCCACCATCAGTTCAGGACGCGCAGGAAATTACGGCTGCCCTGAGTCGGGCACCCGATTTACCGCGGACTGCTTGCTGAACGTGCTGGTCAATTCGTTGGGATCAGTGAAGCAGAGCGACCTTAGTAGCCTGCAGGTTTTCGGGGTAGGCGGATTGCGTGCGATGGCAATCCGCCCGTCAGCCACCTGGGCCCTTGGACGGCTGTTTGAGAGGCGCGGCGTCGAGCAAAGCCGTGGTATAAGGATGCCCTGTCGAATTGAAAAACTCATCGCGCTTCCCGATTTGACGATGCGTCCGAGATATAATGACCGCAATGCGCTGGGCGATATGTTGTTACGAAGAGCTTACGAGGTCACGGCCTTGAACTCAGCGAAGAGCCACTGCTGCGGCTGGCGCTCCTAGGGCAACGCCAAAGAGCGGCTTACCCGCGCCAGCAAGCCATTGCTCAATATTCATCAGGCAGCCAAACTCGGCCCGCAAAGCATTGATATCTGCCCCACCCGCGCATCTGCCATCGTCAACGAGCTCAGCAAGGCGGCCAAGCAAAGCGTTTTGTTGGAGAAGACTATCAGGGAAACGTTGATAGGTGATCGTTTTGCCCGCGGCACGGCTGAATATTTCCTGTAGCCCGTTGCCGGTGATGTCTTCTCCCGCAATTTCAATGGTTCGGCCAGAGAACCGCTCGGGATCTGCAAAAACCGACGCGACGATCTTCCCAATGTCATCGACTGCGATGAACTGCATAGACTGGTCCGGCCGCATGAAGAAACTGAATCTCCCCTGCTCAAGGCCCATGCCTGGAAGCATCAGCATTTCCATGAATGTGGTCGGCCGCACAATCGTACTGTTGATGCCCATTTCTCGGATATGGTCTTCAATTTGCGTCTTGCTGTCAAAGTGTCCCAGGCCAGTTTTGCCTTTCCCGGCGGCAGCAACGGATGTATAGACGAGATGCTGAACGCCTTGTGCTGCGGCAATGTCGGCGATGGTCTTTCCATACCGAAGTTCCTGTTCGTCCGAAATACCATGGGCCCCTTGACCAGAACTTGGTTGTACGCTGAAGACGCCGGAAGCACCGGACATCGCCTTCTCGATCGAGGAAATGTCCGAGAAAGCACCCTGATGCAACTCAATACCGATGGCTTCAAGCGCCTTTGCCTTTGCTCCATCGAGCTGGCGGACAAATGCCCTTACCGACCATCCGTCGGTTCTCAGCGCCTTTGCGACCGCTCCGCCTTGCTGCCCCGTGGAACCGAATACGAGCACGGTTTTGTTTATAGTCATTTAAAGTTCCTTTTCGTAACTATTGATACTTACGAAATGGCACTGTTAGAACGAGCGCACAAGACGGCACATTTTTGTTTGTCGGTCACAAGGAGATAACTATTGGAAAAGATCATCCACGGTCGACCATATAAACACACCACAAAAGGTCCTATCCTTATGCCATGCGCGCCGCACGGCGTATTAGCGAGGCTTGGGGACAAGTGGACCATCCTGGTAATGTCCATGCTCGCGATGACCCCCGAAACGTCGCTCCGGTTTTCGGAAATCAAGAATGGAATTCCGGAGATCTCGCAGCGCATGCTCACGGTTACCCTTCGAAATCTTCAACGAGACGGCCTCGTTTTGCGGCATTATTTCCCCGAGGTCCCGCCACGTGTCGAGTACGAATTGACGCTGATGGGGAAGACGATGTTACCAGCCCTTGAAGGTTTCACCGGGTGGATCAGGGAAAATTGGCAAGCAATCGAACAATCGCGTCACGCATTCGATGAGTCCAATGGGGACTAGGGAGAGGTCGAGCGACCTGTGATGTAAATTTGGTAGAAGCTCTACCAACACCATTCATTCAGTGCGAAGAGGCGCTTGGAGTTTACTTATCAGGCGCCAAGCTTCGAACAGCCACAGTTCTGAACTGAGCCGTTTCAGCCGGATCGCCGCAGACAGACCGGCCCCGGAAAACGCGGTCGAATTCCACGCTTTCGCGCTTGGGTGTTTCATCGTCTCGGAGTGCCATCACACGGCCTTTTCAAGTTCGGGCAGGATAACGAAGAGATCGCCAACGAGGCCGTAATCGGCAACCTGGAAAATCGGTGCTTCTTCGTCCTTGTTTAT
>NZ_JBBCBN010000009.1:0-283557 GCF_037203775.1 Phyllobacterium sp. CCNWLW183
TTATCTTGCCAGCAGTGAGGCTGCCTACGTCACTGGCCAGACGATCCATGTAAACGGTGGCATGGCGATGATCTGATTAATCACTCACGCATCCTGCGATCGAGTGAAGTATAGGAAACAATCACATTTATGAGATTGAGGCCGTGAATAAAGCGTGATAAGTCGCGCACCAGTTGTGACATCAAATGGATTTGCCAAATCGATTAGATGCCCAAGAAATTCCGCAAGGAATAAGCCGCAGGGGTTGGTGTTTTAGCTGTTAAACAGCACTGAACCATCATCTTATTGCTTGATTAGAGTCATCCGTGCCGCTAACCAAGGCATAGGGAAAAACAAACAGGTTGAGGTTTCCACATGAGTGATACTGCAGAACGCGTCAAGAAAATCGTTATTGAACATCTGGGCGTTGATGCCGAGAAAGTCACCGATGGTGCGAGCTTCATCGACGATCTGGGCGCAGACAGCCTTGATACTGTCGAGCTCGTGATGGCTTTTGAAGAAGAATTCGGCGTTGAAATTCCGGATGATGCTGCTGAAACGATTTTGACTGTCGGCGATGCCGTCAAATTCATCGACAAAGCACAAGCCTAATTTTTGTTATGCCTGGCGGCGCATGAGTGAATGAAGTGGCGTAACGCCTTTCTCATTCATGCGTTCGAGGGATACAACCATGTCGCATATGATAATTAAGGATCGGCCATGAGGCGCGTTGTCATAACCGGCCTTGGGCTGGTTTCTCCTCTCGCATCGGGTGTTGAGCTCACTTGGTCAAGGCTTTTGGCCGGCCAGAGCGGTGCCCGGCGCGTTACAGAATTTGATGTTGAAGATCTGCCCTGCAAGATCGCATGCCGTATTCCGGTGGGCGACGGGTCCGATGGCACTTTCAATCCTGACGATTGGATGGAGCCGAAGGAACAGCGCAAGGTTGATCCATTTATTATTTACGCAATGGCAGCTGCCGATCAGGCGCTTGCTGATGCCAAATGGGCACCTGAAAGCGATGAAGACCAGATTCGCACTGGTGTGCTCATCGGTTCAGGTATCGGTGGTCTCGAAGGGATTGTCGAAGCAGGTTACACCCTGCGTGACAAAGGCCCGCGCCGCATTTCGCCCTTCTTTATTCCCGGACGATTGATCAATCTCGCTTCCGGTCAAGTTTCCATCAAACACAAGCTGCGTGGCCCAAACCATTCGGTCGTCACCGCTTGCTCTACCGGTGCGCATGCCATTGGCGATGCGGCCCGTTTGATTGCTTTTGGCGATGCAGATCTGATGGTCGCTGGTGGAACGGAATCTCCAGTCAGCCGTATTTCGCTTGCCGGTTTTGCGGCCTGCAAGGCGCTTTCCACGGAAAGAAATGACGATCCTACAGCTGCTTCCCGCCCGTATGACAGAGACCGCGATGGCTTTGTCATGGGTGAGGGCGCCGGTATCGTTGTTCTTGAAGAGCTGGATCACGCATTGGCTCGCGGCGCCAAGATTTATGCCGAAGTCATAGGCTATGGCCTGTCGGGCGACGCCTACCATATCACCGCGCCTTCCGAGAGCGGTGAGGGTGCACAGCGCTCAATGGAAATGGCGCTCAAGCGTGCGGGCATTACCCCGTCGGATATCGATTACATCAATTCGCATGGCACTTCGACCATGGCTGATACCATTGAGCTTGGTGCGGTGGAGCGGGTTGTCGGCGATTCTGCGTCAAAAATTTCGATGTCGTCAACGAAATCGTCGATTGGGCATCTTCTCGGTGCTGCAGGTTCCACGGAAGCAATCTTCTGCGTATTGGCGATTCGCGACAACATCGCGCCACCGACGCTTAATCTTGAGAATCCATCTGTTGAAACCAAAATCGATTTGGTTCCGCATAAAGCGCGCGAACGGAAGATCGATATCGCCTTGTCTAATTCTTTCGGATTTGGCGGAACCAATGCTTCGCTTGTTCTGCGGCGTTATCAACAGTGATCGGACTTATGGCGAGGGCGCTCGGCGCTTTCGCCATATTACAGTCGATTTTACCGCATAGTGGCTGAATCAGCTTTGATTTGAGCTGTACTATGCGCCATCTGCAAAGTTGCCGTTCCTTCATCCACTGGGTGAACGGCAAAATAACCGCTAATTCGTCCCGAGGTGCTTGCGTGAGTTCAGATCAGCAGTCTGGAGAGACAAATAGTTCCGGTACGCCGGAGCGTAAGCCTATTGTCCCGCAGTCGGCATCTGAAGCTTTGCGTCCAGAACCAGGCACGCCTCCACCAGCGCCGAAACGCCGCTCACGCCGCGCCAGAAGCCAGATCGTCGTTTTTGCAAACTTCATGCTGTCATTGGTTGTGCTGGTTGTGCTCGCCGCGGCTGCTGTTGTTTATTTTGGCAAGGTCGAGTTTAACGAACCCGGCCCAAATGATGTGACCACCAATTATGTGGTCAAGAGTGGCTCCGGTATTATTGAAATAGCCGACGGACTTGAGCGCCGTGGGATTATCTCTGACGCACGCATATTCAAATATGGCGTACAGGCCTATGGCCATCAGGGCAGCATGAAGGCCGGCGAATACGAGATCAAGGCGCACGCATCCATGCGCGAGATCATGGACCTGCTGCGCAGCGGAAAATCTGTTCTGCACTCTCTCACCATACCGGAAGGTCTGACTGTCGAGCAGATATTCCAGCGTATCAGCGAGGATGACGTTCTGACCGGCAATCTACCAGCTATTATGCCAAAGGAAGGCTCGCTTTTTGCTAATACGATGCGGTTTTCCCGTGGCACGACCCGCGAAGAACTCGTGAAGAAAATGCAGGCGGACCAAAAGAAGCTGGTTGAAGATATTTGGGAGCGCCGCGATCCAAGCGTGCCGCTAAAAACCATTGAAGAGTTTGTCACGCTCGCTTCTATTGTCGAGAAAGAGACGGGCAAAGCTGACGAGCGCCCGCGTGTTGCCTCCGTATTCATCAACCGGCTGAACAAGCGCATGCGCCTGCAATCTGATCCGACGATCCTCTATGGTCTCTTTGGAGGAAAGGGCCGCCCTGCGGACCGCGCGATCCTGAAATCGGATATCGAAAAGCCCACGCCATATAATACATACACAATTAATGGTCTCCCGCCTGGTCCTATTGCCAATCCGGGTCGTGACGCTCTTGAGGCTGTTGCCCATCCTTCGCAGACGAAAGATCTATATTTCGTTGCCGATGGCACTGGAGGCCATGTCTTTGCCGCGACGCTGGAAGAGCATAATGAGAACGTAAAGCGGTGGCGCGAAGTCGAAAAGAACAGGCTTGATGAAGCCGCAAAAGCCGCGACGGGGGACGAGAATGCCGTGCCGGTTGAGGGCGGCGTCGCAAATTAACCGGAAAGAATGCCGGGCCAAGGGGGAAGCATATGTCATTGCAGAGTATGACGGGTTTTGCCCGTCACCTCCGGACCTTTCCCGGAGTGCAGATTTCGTGGGAAATCAAATCGGTCAATGGCAAAGGGCTCGATGTACGCTTTCGTCTGCCGCAAGGCTTTGAAGCGATTGATCAAAAAGCCCGGGCTCTTTTCGGACAGCATTTCAAGCGCGGCAATTTTCAGGCCGCATTGACTGTCGACAAAACGGAAGGCGCTTCTGCCAGGACTGTGGTTAACCGGCCATTGCTTGAGGAATTGGCATCAATTGCCGGGCGGTTGCGTGAAGAATTCAATCTCGCGCCCTCAACGCCGGAAGGGTTGATGGCGCTGCGCGGCGTGCTTGAAGTGCCGCAGGATATAGTCACACCGGAAGATCAGTCAAAGCTGGATGATTTAGCGCTAGCGGTTCTCGAAGAGACGCTTGTAAGGCTTGAGCAGGATCGCCGGGCAGAGGGAAGCGCGCTCGGCGAGATATTGTCGCGGCAAGTGTCTGCCGTTGAAGCGCTGGTTGAACGGGCAAAGCGCGATCCAAGCCGGTCGCTTGAAGCGATAAAGGGCAGGCTTTCCGCACAGGTCGCCCTTCTGCTTGATGCCGCACCAGCGCTCGATGAGGCAAGGTTGCATATGGAAGCGGCGTTCCTGGCAACAAAGGCGGACATTCAGGAAGAGCTTGATCGTCTTGAAATGCACGTGACATCAGCGCGGCTTCTTTTGGCGGATGGAAACGGCGCTGGGCGAAAGCTGGATTTTCTGACACAGGAATTTAACCGGGAAGCAAATACACTTTGCTCAAAGGCAAACGCCGCATCAATTACAACCATAGGTCTTGACCTTAAGGCCGTTGTAGATCAATTGCGCGAGCAGATACAGAATTTGGAGTAGATATGCTCAACGCTATCAAAAGACGCGGCCTCATGCTGGTGCTTTCATCGCCCTCCGGTGCCGGTAAATCGACGATCGCCCGCCTGCTGCTGAACGATAAAGAAAAGCTCGAATTGGCGCTGTCAGTCAGCGTTACAACACGAACACGCCGCCCAAGTGAGATCGAGGGTGTCCATTACCACTTTATTTCGGTGCGTGAGTTCGAACGATTGCGTGACAGCGACGAGTTGATCGAATGGGCAGAGGTTCACGGCAATTTTTACGGCACGCCTCGCGAGGCTGCCGAAAATGCGCTCGCCGATGGTCAGGACATGCTGTTCGATATTGACTGGCAGGGTGCTCTTCAACTTCAGGAAAAGATGAAGGGGGATGTTGTGAGCATTTTCATTTTACCGCCTTCCATGGCCGATCTGAAGCAACGTCTGCATCGCCGCGCCGAAGATACGGAAGAAGTGATCGAGATGCGCTTGCGAAATGCGCGCAATGAGATCGAGCGTTGGCGTTCTTATGACTACGTTATCGTCAATAAGGACCTCGACCGTGCCTATAATCAGGTCCAGTCTATCGTCACCGCGGAGCGTCTGCGCCGTGATCGCTCGCCCGGCCTGTTTGATTTCGTCAACGGACTACTGGAAGAAAAGCTGGACTAGAGCGAATTTGCAAGCGCCACAAACTCATCGATAGACAATGTTTCGGCGCGCCGGGTGGGATCAATTCCCGCCTTTGCCAGCAGAGCCTCGCCACCCAGCGATTTGACGCTTTGCCGTAGCATTTTGCGGCGCTGACCGAAGGCAGCCTGCGTAACCTTGCCTAAAACCGTAGCATCACAGGACAATGGTGCCTCCCGTGGCACCAGATGCACCACTGATGAGGTAACCTTTGGCGGCGGGGTGAAGGCCTGCGGCGGCACGTCAAAGGTTATTCTCGCCTCTGTACGCCACCCTGCAAGCACACCAAGTCGCCCATAGGAGTCCGATCCCGGTCGTGCGACGATGCGTTCGGCCACTTCGCGCTGAAACATCAGGGTCAGCGAAGAGTAGAATGGCGGCCAGGGCTCTGCCAATAGCCAGCCGACCAGCAGGGGTGTTCCAACATTATAGGGCAGGTTTGCGACGATCTTTATCTTGCTGTCGCCTGCCAGAGCCGCAAAGTCGGTTTCCATTGCATCGCCCGGGATGACGCGAAGACGGCCCGGGTAATGGTCGGCAATTTCCTGAAGAGCAGCCAGACAGCGCTCATCGCGTTCGATGGCGATGACATTGGCGCCTTGTGCCAAAAGCGCGCGCGTCAAACCACCGGGGCCGGGGCCAACTTCAATAACAGTCTGCCCTTCAAGATCCCCGGCTTGACGGGCGATCTTTGCGGTCAGGTTCAGATCGAACAGAAAGTTTTGGCCGAGTGATTTTCTCGCCATCAGTTCATGACGTTCGATGACTTCGCGTAAGGGGGGAAGGTCGTCGATGCTCATGCGATATTCTTTTCTTCTTTGTTCGATGCGAGTTCATCGGCAAGGCGGATTGCCGCGATCAGGCTGTCGGGCTTGGCCTGTCCGGTCCCCGCAATATTAAATGCAGTGCCGTGGTCGGGCGAGGTGCGTATGAAGGGCAAACCAAGCGTAACATTGACGCTGTCGTCAAATCCAAGCGTCTTTGCCGGTATCAGTGCCTGATCGTGATACATGCATATCGCAACATCATATGTTGCTCTGGCTGCCGGATGGAACATCGTATCGGCTGGCAGGGGCCCGCGTGCGTCAATACCTTCGGCACGAAGAATCTGGATAGCGGGCCCGACGATGATTTCATCTTCGGTACCCATGCTGCCGCCTTCGCCCGCATGCGGGTTAAGCCCGGCTATTGCAAGCCGAGGTTCGGCGATACCAAACTGGTTTTTAAGCGCTGCGGCGGTGATACGGCATATTGCAACGATGGTTGGGATATCCAGAACAACCGGAACCTGAGCAATGCCTATATGTATGGTCACGGGAACCGCTCTAAGCAGTGGCCCGGCAAGCATCATGACGGGCGTGACGTCATGTCCGAGATGTTGAGCGGCAAGATGTGCAAGAAATTCTGTGTGGCCCGGAAAACGAAATCCAGCATCGTAAAGCGGTTTCTTTGCAATGGGGCAGGTAACGACAGCGCGCGCTTCGTCTGACAGGCTTAATGCAACTGCGCGCTCGATAGCCTCCATCGTTCCCGGGGCATTCTCAGCTAGCGGTGTTCCCGGCTGGTCAATTTGTGCGTTTTCAAGCGGCACGACGGGGAGCGCATCAGCGAATAGGCCTTCGGCCTTCGCCGGCGTTGAAACAGCAATCGTGCAATTCTGCCCTGTAAGCTTTGCGCGCGCTTTAATCAGCGCCGGGTCGGCGAGCAGAAAAAACGGCGGCAGACCCAATTGCTTACGCTTCAACCAACAGGCAATGGCAATTTCAGGACCGATGCCCGAAGGGTCGCCGCAGCTTACAGCGATGGCAGTCATGGGCACGCCCCGTCTTCTATGAGGTAGAGCAAGTCTTGTTTATTCGACGCGGCATCGTGCCGGAGGCGAGTATTGCTATTCGTTGGTGATTTTGGCTTTGGCGCGCAGTTCATCAAGGTATTTCTTATCAACGGCCTCTGCTGTCGCATCGCCTTTGCCGCTATTTTGTTCTTGCGCGAATACCATACGGGCTACGCGGTCATCGGAGACCTGGCGTGTTGCACAGACACCCAGATATTCAACGCCCTTATCGGTATCAAGCGTAGCGGTGGCGTGGCCAACTGATGTCGATTTTACCTGAGCTGCCCATTCAGGGGGAAGTTCCTGCTCGATAAACTTGCCAAGGTCACGCACGGTAACGTCAAGCGTACCTTTTGCAATATCGCGCGTGCCATCGCAGCCGTTGAACTTAGCGCGCATTGCATTGGCTTCGCCGCGACGCTTTGCAAGTCTGTCGCGCTTGTTTGCCGGTACAACGAAAATCACCTGTTGAAGCTGATATTCAGTAGAAACAGGTTTCTTGCCGCCATCTTTGAGCATGCGTTGAACTGCATCCTGCTCGGTAAACTTAGCGCCGCCCTGCGAACGATTGCGGGTCGCCAATGCGCGGCCCCAGCTCATCTGAATGCGGATATATTCCTTAAAGTGCTGGGCGGTAACGCCAGCCTTGTCCAGGACGCTATTAAGTTGAGCCAATGTCATCTTGTTATTGGTTGCGAAGCGGGTGAAAGCATCGTTGACTTCGCCATCGCCAACAAGAAGGTTGAGCCGCCGCAACTCCTGGCGCTTCAATGCTTCTTCGGTCAATTCCTCTTTGGCATCGCCCTTTTTACGCTGCAACTTCAGGAAGGCGGCGCGCCGTGAAATATCGTAATCGGTGATGGGAGCACCATTGACAACAACTTTGATTTCGCTTGCGGCTGCAGGTAGAATTGTTCCCACCGTGAGACTCGAGCCGATTACGGCAAACAAAGCCGCTGCAATAATATGGTTCCTCGCCATCATTCCTAATTATCCAATCATTGTCCGCATGTAATAAGCGGGCTGTAGCCTTAGTGCTTTGGTGTAGTAGCGTAATTACTGTCGCTTTACTAAGGCAAAAGCGTGACTGACCGCAAGAGCGGTCGTCAAACGTGATGGTTAGATGCCGCCAATATCAACTGGCTCACCAACGCCCCAGAGCGTTCTGAACGAGATATTGAACCCGAATTTCGTTGTCTTGTCGCCCTCTGCGCCATTAACGGTCACAGGCTGCTCTTGCTGATAATACATGCTGTATGTGAAGCATTCATCATCATAGGCCAGCGCTGCGGTGCGCTTCACCAACGTCTCGGATACGAGATCATAGGTCCCTGAGCCGAGAACACGCCAGTTCGGTGTTACCTTGGCAGAGCCGCCTACCGTCACCTCGTGGCGGTCTGTCGGAAACCCGTAAGTCTCCTGCTTGTCAATGAATGCATATTTGACAAAGGCTGAGCCATACTTGCCATCCGCTGTGCTGGCAACTTCGGCGCGGCGAACCTCAAATGTGTCCTTGTCGAAGCGCCCGCCAGTTGTCACGTTGAACCGGCCATAATTGGCACCGATCATCGCAACATAGTCTGAACGGTCATCTTCAAGGCCAGACTCTGCGCCAACATTCACGAAATCATTCGTATTGAACGAATTTTTTCCGGCGATATGGAATGACTGGCCAGCAATACCATTGAGCGACAGGCCATTGCTGAACGTACCGGAGTAGCGAACGCCGAGATTGACGCGCGTGCCACCTTCAACCCGGTCATAACCGGAGAATTTGTCACGCTCGAACAGGCTGGATGCGTCGAAAACAAAGCTCTGTGCGTCTTCGTTCGGCATCTCGCCCGCATAGGGCTCATTATTACGAACGAATAGCTGAGCAGTCGGCTCAAGCACATGCGTCGAGCTGGTCGTTGAGAACAGGATAGGCCATCTGGCCTCAAGACCCGCTGTTGCCATGCCGCGGAAGGCTTCAGAACGCACCACAGCGGCCGTGTCGGAGTCCACATACATTCCATCGCCGCGCAAAGCGAGGAGGGGTGTAATAACCAGGCCGTTAGGCGCGATGAATGTACGTTTCCATTCCGCTTCAGCGGTCAGACGCCCATCATTGCCTTTGATGCCGGAAATATAGCCTTCACGTGTAAGGTCGCTGAATCCGGTACCACTTAGCCTGTCGCGATGAAGCGCTTGCAAATTAACATCGAAATTCAGTTCGCCGCCTGCAACCGACTGTGTGGGCGTGAAGGCGTAATCCAAACTTGGCATTACCCAAGGCTGCTTTGTTTCCTGAGCACCGGGATTATCATTATCAATCGATTCCTGAACGAGGAAATTATAGAATCGAAGATCGAAGAAATTTCGATCATTGATGCCCGTCAGGTAGACTTCATTGGTGATATCGTAATTGTCGTATTGATCAATGCCATATCGATAGGCGAACGCCTTGTCCGATTGGGCCATGACATTCCAGCCAACAGTCCATCGCGGATTAATCTGCAAAGCACCCTTGGTAGCGATCATGCCCCGGCCTTCGTTGTCGCGGTCAACCTCTTCACCGGGGTTGAAGGCTTCCGGCTCACGCTGGCTGATGCCGGCAACCTTGATCGAATATTCGCCATTGGTCACGCGGTGGCGCCATTCAGCTTCACCGAGGAAACCCTGCTTGCTGTAATAAGTACCGGTAAGCGTCAGGTCATAATTGGGTGCAAGGGCCCAGAAATACGGCACGGAAACGCCTGATCCGAGGTTGGTTTCATGCTTGTAGCTTGGAATGAGAAAGCCACTTTTGCGCTTGACCGTCGGATCTGCAATTTCGAAGGCTGGCAGGAAGGCCAATGGCATGCCGAACATTTCAAAGCGGCCACGCTCGAAACGAATTGTCTTCTTCTTGCCGTTCCAAATGATCTTTTGCGCACGGACCTGCCAGAGCGGAGCTTTGTCCGGCTTTGTACGGCAAGGCTCGCAGGCAGTATATATACCGTTGTTAAAGGTTGTAATTTCGCCGCCAATACGCTCGGCGCTTTCGGCTGCGAACCGCGTATTGTCAGCGGACTCAACGCGCAGGGCATTGACAAAGCCTTCGCGGAAATCGTCGGTGACATCGAGATTCTCGGCATAAATCCGATTGCCGTCTTTTTCGACAATCTCAACTTTGCCCATGGCTTTCAGGCGGCCGGTATTCTGGTCATACGTGACCTGACGCGCGACAAGCCGGTTTCCATCATAGTCAATCTGCACACCACCAACGGCGGAAATCGTCTTGGCATTGATGTCGTAGACAAGCTCGTCTGATTCCAGAAGAAGCTGTGCATTTGGATTAGTCTGGACAGTGCCCACAAGTGCATCACTTGTCTGGGCATAGGCTGGGAGCGAAATCCCGCCTGCTAGGCATAGCACTGCCGTCCCGCACAACAAACGTGCGAGCCACGACGGTAACACCGAGCGCGTTACATTCAATCCCACTCTAACCATCCTCCTTGTGCAACAGAAAGGAGACCCCAAAAAATGTTGCAATCAACACGGGTGTCCATGCGGCTATGAAAGGCGGGACGAATCCCGCATTGCCAAATGCCTTGACCACAACAGTGACGACATAAAGCACGAAGCCCGCCAGGACGCCACCCAGAATCATCGTTCCGGATTGTCCAAAGCGAACAAATTTCAACGAAACTGTCGCGGCGATCAAAGTCATCGCCATCAACAAAGCCGGTAAAGCCAGCAAAGACTGGAAATGCATGTCAAAACTGTTGGCTGAATAACCAAAAGAACGGGCTGCGGCAATTTTGTTACGCAGCTCAAAAAAAGGAATTGTTTCAGGCTTGGCGAGGCTTTCTTCAACGAATTCAGGGCGAAGATGCGTCGGAATACGTATTGAATCCAACGGAACCGGGGTTTCGCCAAGCACAAACTTGGTCACATTGTTCAGTTCCCAATAGCCATCTTTCAAGTCAGCGGTTCGCGCATCAAGCCGTTCCCGAATGTCCTGATTCTTGTCCAGCCGAATGAAAGTCGCGTCAACCAATCGTAAACCACGATTGACGATAGATTTGGCTCCGATGATGGTTTCACCATCTTCAGTCTTTTGGCGGAGCCACGGAACGCGGTTCGTGCCAACATCATTGGCTTTGCCGGAACGCCAGGCAGAGGTGATTTGCTCGCTTCGCTCATAGCCGTGAGCGGCGAGGGGATTGACCAGTAATATGGCAATAAGACCAAAAAGCAGGGCACCTGCGCAGGCTGGCAACAGGAACTGCCACGCTGAAACCCCAACTGAACGAGCGACAACAAGTTCGTACTTGCGATTCAGGGAAATCAACGTTGCCATTGCCGAAAACAGGGCGATGAACGGAAAGACCTGCTGCATGATGAAAGGGATGCGCATCGCCGATATGCCGAATGCGGCGAGCGGCGAATAGTCGGGTAATGCTGATAATTTGCCCGACAGCTCCGTAAAATCGAGAATGAGTGCCAGCGCGAAACTGCCCAGCAAAAAATATGCCGTGATTGTCACGTAGCGCAAAAAGAAATAGCGACCCAGAGTCCAACCTATCATTTGCGGTTGCCTCCGCGTTTGCGACTGAACAGCTTCGTGCCTACGCCGGCAAAAGCTTCCTGCCGCGCCGCCAGGTTTGATTTCAGCCACTTCGTCCAACTATCAGGCAAACCGATTTGCCGGTTTGTGACCAAAGCATAGGTTGCAGCCAGACCCGCAAACAGTGGTATCGCGACCAGCAGTGGCAGCAGGTCTGCATTTTTATTGGTGTTTTGCCCCGTCGAATAGGCCATCCAGAATACGATGAGGCTGAGCGTAATGGCGGTAAACGAGGCCGAAATCCGGGCCTCGCGATGGGAGCGTGAATCGGCAGCCGCCGCCAGCGCAATCAACGCAAACACAAAGGCATAACTCCACTCAGTGAATCGCTTGTATAGTTCAGACGTGTAGCGCAGTGGGTTGCTCTTATACTGCTTGTCGTTCGGATCAGGATTCAACAGTTCATCCAGAGGGCGGTCTTTCGCAAAAATGGTCGGCTCTTTCTCATCTGCCGCCAAAAATGCTGCAAGATCAAGCGCATATGTATTGAACTTGATGATGGAAACATTCCCGGTCTGGACATCGCGGCGATCGATTTCACCGTCTTTCATGACCAGCAGATTCTGGTTGCCCGTTTCAACGACCAGTCCTTCCTTGGCGTAATAAATGAGGTCTGTCGTTGGATCGCGGGAATCGGAAACAAATAGTCCCTTGATGGAGCCGTTGGAATCGCGTGCTTCGATCTGAATGTAAAGATTGTCCGCCAGTTCCTGAAAAGCGCCTTGCTGCACCACAAGATTAACGACGTCAGCATTCGCGTCGGCAATCATCTGGCGCATATTAAGTGTGGAGTAGGGCGCGATGAAATTTGCAATCACGAATGACGATATTGAGACGAAGGCGGCAAAAAGCAGAACGGGGCGGATCACCGCCGAGCGCGGCGCGCCCGCGGCATTGATAACGACAAGCTCTGAATCCTGGTTCATTGTCGAAAGCGTCTGCGTAACAGCAATCACCAGCGCAAATGGCATAACAAGCGGGAAGGCGGATGGAAGCAGATTGGAACTGAATTTGAGAACGTAGAAAAAGCTTTGCCCACTGGTCGTCAGGAAGTTGATGCGCCCCAGCACCTGGACAATCCACGTCACGCCGACTGCCGAAAGCAGCACAGCAAAAAACATGACGACGATCCGTCGCAAGATATATATCTCAATCAGGCGCATGTCATGTTTCGCAAGAAGAGTTCCGCCACCTTGTTTAACCACCGGACCGGAAAGACCGGCTGTTCAGTTTATCCCATGAAGCCCATGGAATTTTGGGACGAACCCGTTACGTGTTCTATATATCGATTTTAGTTCAATCTAGTCAGGCTTGGCTAAAAATAGGCGAAGAAAGCTGGTTAACAAGGTGTTAGTCCACATACTTCGTTGAGTCCCTTATTTCATCACGTTTGATAAATAAGAAAATCACGTTTTGTTCAATCTGGAGATATCATGTCCAAACGCCCATCCATCAGTTTTGCGAAGCACGCGCCAATCGAAGGCAAGACTGCCATTTTGCTGGCCAATGCTGAAGGTAAGATCTCTGCAGAGGCCGAATCTGTTATCGGTGCCGATGCGCTGTCGCGTATCATCAATGTTTCGGATTTTAAAGGTAAACTGGCTTCGGGTATTTCCACAATCGCTCCTGCGGATACTCAACTTGATCGGCTGGTGCTGATAGGAACGGGTGATCCAGACAAACTTAAGGCCGATGATTGGCTGAAAATGGGCGGTGCCGCTCTTGCGAAAGTGGCCGGTGTGAAAGACATATCGATTGTTCTGGCGCTTCCGGATACGCAAATTTCGGCCACAAGCGCCGCTGATTTTGCACTCGGCATATTGCTGCGCTCCTATAGTTTCAACAAATACAAAACAAAAAAGAACAGGGACGGCGAAAAGGATTATCGCTCAGCCCGCATAACCATTCACGTGGCAGATCCTCAAGCGGCAAAAAAAGCTTTTGCTCAAGCCGAAGCGGTCGCAGAAGGCGTTGTGCTGGCGCGTGATCTGGTGAATGAACCTGCCAATATGCTTGGACCCATCGAATTTGCTGAACGCATTGAGGAGCTGAAGAAGCTCGACGTGAAGGTCGAAATATTGTCCGAAAAAGATATGAAAAAGCTGGGCATGGGCTCGCTTCTCGGTGTTGCACAGGGTTCTACCCGCCCGGCGCGTCTGGCCGTGATGCATTGGAACGGAAGCAAGGGCAAGGACCAGCCGATCGCATTTATCGGCAAGGGGGTCACCTTTGATAGCGGCGGTCTCTCCATCAAAACCGCGGGTGGCATGGAGGAGATGAAGGGCGATATGGGCGGCGCTGCTGCTGTCACCGGTCTGATGCATGCTTTGGCCACGCGCAAGGCAAAAGTAAATGTCGTCGGCGTGATCGGCATCGTGGAAAACATGATCAACGGCGATGCACAACGTCCGGGCGATATCGTGACCTCTATGTCGGGGCAAACCATAGAAGTGCTCAATACCGATGCCGAGGGACGTCTTGTTCTGGCGGATGCGCTTTACTACTGCAATGATCGTTTCAAGCCAAAGCTCATGATAAATCTGGCCACGCTAACCGGCGCGATCATGATAGCGCTCGGTCTTCATCATGCGGGTCTATTCTCCAATAATGACGAGCTTGCGGGGCAACTTTTGGAGGCCGGACAGGCTACGGGAGAAAAACTCTGGCGCATGCCTCTTGGGCCGGAATATGACAAGCTTCTCGATACCAAGAATGCCGACATGAAAAATATTGGCGGGCGCTATGGCGGCGCGATCATAGCTGCACAATTCCTGCAGCGCTTTGTCGGCGATACGCCTTGGGCGCATCTGGATATCGCTGCCACGGCGATAGGCGCTCCCACCAATGAATACAGCCAGTCCTGGGCTTCAGGATTCGGCGTGCGGCTTCTGGACAGATTTGTTCAGGATAATTTTGAGGGTTGACCGTGGAGATCAACCTCTATGGAACGCTTGAGAGCGTATATGTACGCATTGTCAGACTTGTCCTCCTCACTAAGGGAGCCAAATTTTCAATGGTGGAGGCTGACCCTTTCGAGGGAGGAAAGCTCCCGGCTCACTATGACCAGCTGCATCCATTCGGAAAAATCCCGGCGATAGAAATAGATGGTTTCGGTCTTTATGAGACCGATGCCATTGTGCATTATATCGACGCAGTTTTTGACGAGCCTGCATTGATACCGTCATCTGTAAAGGATGCAGCACGCATGCGGCAGCTCATGCGAATTGTTGATGCATATGCCTACCGGCCATTGGTCTGGGGGCTTTATGTTCCGATCTATTGGCGTGATGGACTGGCACCGACGGACGAGGCAATTACCCAATCCCGACAAGTGCTGGGTGTTATCGAGGGAATTCTTGACAAGTCGCCTGCCTGCGGCTTCACAACGCCAACACTTGCCACATTCTATATGATGAGCACGCTTGCCGCTGCCGATACAGTGGAACCAGGGGCCGCGCTGATTGACGAGAGGCCACGCTTGCGGGAATGGTGGGATTCGATGCGTGTATCCGCCAGTATGGTCGAGACACGACCGGACTGCATGAAATTCTGACATACGGAATGAAATGACTGAAATTCTCTTCTACCACTTGACTGAATCGACCCTGGAAAATGCGTTGCCCGGGCTCGTTGAGCGTTCGCTTGACCGGAAGTGGAGAGTTATCATCCAGACTGGCTCGCAGGAACGGCGCGACAGCCTGGATAATCATTTGTGGACCTGGTCGGATTCGTCATTTCTTGCCCATGGCACGGATCAGGAGGCCAATCCTGAAGAACAGCCGGTTATCCTGACGACAACGGATGCCAATCCCAATGCGGCAACGGTCCGGTTTCTCGTTGACGGGGCCCTTCCAAGTGATGCCGAAAACTATGAGCGCCTTATTTTGATGTTTGATGGCCATGACCAGCAGCAGCTTGAGCAGGCTCGGGCCCAATGGAAATTATTGAAAGATCAGGGCCATGCGTTGACCTATTGGCAGCAGAATGCCGAGGGGCGCTGGGAAAAGAAGGCTTAAAGCAATTTCAGGAAAAGTGGACACCGGTTTTCCGTCCGGAATTGCGTAAAACAAAGACAGGCAATTTCAGGAAAAGTGGACACCGGTTATCCGTCCGGAATTGCGTAAATTGGAATTGCTTTTGAGGGGAGGCGCCGATGCGTTTCGTTTTCCTGTTTCTGCTTGTTCTAGGTGTTGTTTTCGGCATTGGCGGGCCTTGGGCAGCCTTGAATTTCTCTGGAGAGGAGATCGGAACCTGGCGTGTTTATGACCGGCCCGGCCCATACAAGCCTGTCACGGTTGCCTTGAAAGCTGAAGATGCGCCCGTGCGCGCCTTTGTCGATATGCAAACACTTCGCAATTTTATCCCGACGGTAAGCCGCACCGCCTTAACCGCAGTTGTGACCCATAATGGCAAAGACGTTCTTGTTGAAACATTGAACTATACCGGCTCAAAAGCCACCAATAAAGGTTCGCCACAAGGGCAGCAGATCTATCGCGATGAGATTGGCGATATCAACCCTGCCCAAGACGGAGATTATCTCTTCACGATAGGGCCAGGCGATTTTGATGGGTTGGAAGTGGCTCATGTCGATCTGGTTTTGCGAAAAAACGCTTCAATTGTCGATTGGCGTATCATGCCCGCTGGCATTGCCTTGATCGTAATCAGCATAGTCGGGCTTTTATTTTTGCGTCGCCGCCGCAAGGCAACGCCAGTTTCGGTTCCGCCGCAGTCGAAATGGGGCAGATGATGGCCAGTCAGGCCACAAAATTTCCTGTTATGGTCACGCAAAGACTGCGCTTGCGTCAGTTTGAGCCGAAGGACGATAAGGGTCTCCATGCTTGCCTCGGCAATCAGGAGTTGGTGCAATATTGGGATTTCGCGCCTTGTAGGAATATCCAGGAAACACGGGGTTGGGTAAGGGCTCTTGCGAAGGGAGCCCAGCCGGAAACAGCCATTGCTTGGGCCGTGGCCGATATCAAGACAGATGAATGTATCGGAATGGTCAATTATCACCATCGCGAAGCCTACAGCCGCAAGCTTGAGATTGGCTATATTCTTCGGGCCGAATATCACGGCCAAGGCCTGATGACGGAGGCTGTCCGAAAAATCATGACCCACTGCATTGATGAGCTGAAAACGCGGCGCATTGCGGCGATTATCCATCCAGATAATGCACCTTCAATCCGATTGGCGACGAGACTGGACTTTGCACTCGAAGGCGGACCCCTTCGCGATTATTGGCGGGTAGGGGATCGTTTCATCAGTCCGATGGTCTACAGCTTCATCGCAAGCTGATCGCTTTGTTTTGGCCTTGCTGCAATTGTATAAGCACAACGCCGCGCACCTTTGAGGATGTGCTCGAAACGTGTAACTTCAACATCAGGCCCAAGTGCTGCTTGAAACACTTCAAGCTCGGAGCGGCAGAGTTTTTGACAGGCCTTTGCAGCAACACAAATAGGGCAATGATTCTCGACAAGGACGAGTTTGCCTTCTGCGTTGCGGGTGCTGGTGGCCATATATCCTTCCGCTGAGCGAATGGCTGCAAGCTGTTCCACCTTGGCTTCAAGGGTTTCAATTGGTTCAAGTGCAAGCTGATATTGATTAAGCGTCGCCTGTTCGCGATGAGAAATCAGTTGATCCAGTCCGGACTCCCCGAATACCGCAGAGATTGAAGCGATGAGATCTCTGGTTAACCCGGCATGGTTATCCGGAAACTGGGCGTTTCCTGCCTCAGTCAAATGCCAAAACCTCTTGGGTCTTCCCACGCTCTCACGGCTGTCTTCATAATCGACAAGGCCGGCTTCATGCAGTCGCCCCAGCATCTGGCGAACAGCCACCGCGGTAATATCCAGACGTTCCGCTAATGCCGCAGCCGTTTGAGCCCCGGTCACTTTCAAGGAATATAGCATGCGATTTGTCGTGCGATCCTGCATGGTGCCAATATAGGCATAAAAATTAAAAAAGCTATTGCTTGTTTTATAAAGCGGAATATAAAAACATAAAACTAATTAAATTGAGGAAATGCCATGAGTGACCATGCTCAACCCAGCGATGCCCGCTGGTCGGAACTGCTAACCGCCGACTATTCGGCAGCCACAACGACACTTTGTCTGGGCGTTGCCCTTTTCGCCTTTAACGGTTTTCTGGTGTCGACATCGCTTCCCACTGCCGTGGGCGAAATTGGCGGTATTGAGCTGATATCCTGGGCATTTACCCTTTATCTGGTGTTTTCTATTGTCGGCGGCGCCAGCGGTGCCTTGCTGAAAGCCCGCTTCGGCTCTCGTACCGCGCTTGTCGGTTCGGCCCTGGTATTTTTGGCTGGTACATTGATTGCGGCCTTTGCCTCATCCATGACCGAAGTCCTGATAGGCCGGGCCCTCCAGGGCGTGGGCGAGGGCATTATTGCTGCCACCTGTTACGCGCTGATCCCGGAACTCTTTCCGTCCCGGCTTGTCGCCAAAGTGTTTGGTGCTGAAGCGGTCGTTTGGGCTATTGCGGCATTCGGTGGTCCGTTGGTGTCCGGCATGCTGACCGAGCATCTTTCGTGGCGCGCAGCCTTCCTCATCAATGTTCCCTTGGGGCTGATCTTCATCGCATTGACATTCCGCATCGTTCCGCGCTTTTCCGGCGAGATACAGCGATTAAGCGTACCATTTTTTCGGCTATCTGCCATCGGTGCCGGTATCATGCTCGTTGCGTTAGCCAGCATCATGCAGAGCGTGCCCATGGAAGTGCTTTTCGTGGCCGGTGCAGCCATAGTCCTTGCCTCGGTCATCCTAATTGATCGTCGCAGCGACACACCACTCTTTCCGTCAGATGCCTTTTCGCTCAATTCCACAGTTGGCATTGGCCTTTGGATTGTGCTGCTTATGCCGGTCGCGCAAGCTTCCACCTCGGTCTATCTGGTTATGACCCTGCAAAACCTTTGGGGTTATGGTCCAACCAAAGCTGGTGCTTTCAGCGCAACTTTTGCAATTGCATGGAGCCTTTTTGCCATTCTTGTCGCAAATATTCAGGATCCGCGCCGCCGTGCCTGGATGATCCGCCTTGGACCAACGCTGCTCGTCAGCGGTCTTGCGATCATCGTCTTTGGTTTCTCGCTGGACGAACCTCTGGTGGTCATGCTCGGGCAAATATTGATCGGCACGGGCTTTGGCATAAGCTGGGGCTTCCTCAGCCAAACGGTGATGGAAGCTGCCAAGAGCGGCGAGCGTGATCGCGCTTCTGCCTTGCTGCCAACCCTGCAATCTGCCGGCTATGCGATTGGGGCCGCCATAGCGGGGCTGGCTGCAAATGCTGTCGGCTATCCGCTCGCAACGACGCCAGATGCCTTACGGCATGCATCGATAATCATCTTCGCCGTATCGACGATTATCGGCCTCGGCGCACTGCTTGCCGGCTATGCTTTGCCGCTGCGCAAAAAGACAATGCTTGCAATCGATGTGCCCAAGCTTTGACCGACTTTCGGAGGGCTAGGGTCTTGGCCCTGAAACTCTGAAAAATCCAGGAGAGGGGACTGTTTCGACCTGCACGTTCCCTCTCTTGCGATGTTCTTAATTATAAATCAGCCATGGCCTCTTCATATTCGCTGGAGAGCGCCAGCCATTCTTCCTCGGCACGCGCCAGTGAAGATTTGGCATAGCCAATCTCTTTGCCGATCTGCGTCGCCTTTGCAGGTTCGCGGGAATAGATGATCGGGTCCGCGAGTTGGACTTGCAGCGAGTCGATCTTCTTCTGGAAGCGCTGAACCTGTGCTTCGGCTTCCTGAATCTTTTTCTGCAACGGCTTTAATGCCTCGCGCTTTTGGGCAGCCAGCTTCCGCTGTTCTGCTTTGCTGAGCTTCTGGCCTTCTTCGACCACGATCTTGTTGCCCGAGCGCTCGGCCTTGGCATCAGCCAGAACCAGTGAACGGTAAGCATCAAGATCGCCATCATAAGGCGCAACTGCGCCATCGCGCACCAACCACAGCCGGTCCATTGTCGCTTCGATCAGGTGGCGATCATGGGCAATCAGGATGACAGCGCCGTCGAACTCGTTTAGCGCGTGCATCAAGGCTTCGCGGCTGTCTATATCAAGGTGGTTGGTCGGTTCGTCGAGGATCAGCAGATTTGGCCCTTCAAACGTCGCAAGTCCCATCAAAAGTCGGGCTTTTTCACCACCAGAGAGGTCTTTCGCCGCCGTATTCATCTTGACCGTAGCAAGACCCATGCGCGAGACGCGCGCGCGCACCTTCGCTTCTGGTGCATCCGGCATCAGCTTGCGGACATGCTCGATGGCATTGTCTTCCGGTACGAGATCGTCCAGCTGATGTTGGGCAAAGAAGGAAATTTTCAGGTTCGAAGCAACCGTGATCTTGCCTTTTTGCAAAGGTAGGCGGCCACTGATTAGCTTGGCAAGCGTGGACTTACCATTGCCATTCGACCCGAGCAGCGCAATGCGGTCATCCGCATCGATGCGCAGGTTCAAATGCTTGAGAATGGGTTTGCCCGGCGTATAGCCGACTTCACCGCTTTCAATAGCGATAATAGGAGAGGCCACGACCTTTTCCGGTTCCGGAAAATGGAATGGCATCACATGATCCTCAATGTGCGCGGAAATCGGTTTGAGCTTCTGCAAGGCTTTCAAGCGTGATTGCGCCTGCTTGGCCTTGGATGCCTTGGCGCGAAAACGCTCCACAAAGGCTTCCATGTGCTTGCGATGCGCTTCCTGCTTGGTACGCGCCTTCTGCTGCAATTCCAGTGCTTCCGAACGCAGACGTTCGAACTGATCGTAATTGCCCTGCCAAAGTGTCAGCTTGGTCTGATCCAGATGAATGATAGAGTTGACGGCGGAGTTCAAAAGGTCGCGGTCATGGCTGATGAGGATGACGGTATGCGGATAACGGCGCACATAATCTTCCAGCCATAAGGTGCCTTCCAGATCGAGATAGTTGGTTGGCTCGTCGAGCAGCAGAAGATCCGGCTCAGCAAACAGCACCGCCGCCAGGGCAACGCGCATGCGCCAACCGCCGGAAAAAGACGATGCCGGTCGTTTTTGCGCTTCCGCATCAAAACCAAGGCCAGAAAGAATTGCTCCGGCGCGGGCTTCAGCCGAATGCGCGTCAATGTCGGCCAGTCGGATGTGAATATCGGCAATACGATGCGGATCGGTTGCAGTCTCCGCCTCCGCTAGCAGTTCCGTACGTTCCTTGTCGGCAGCAAGCACGATTTCAATCAATGAATCTTCTGTGCCGGGCGCTTCCTGCGCCACCTGACCGATACGGATATTCTTCGGCAGGAAGAAATCGCCGGTTTCAGCGTGAAGTTCGCCCGTGATGACCTTGAACAGTGTGGATTTGCCCGCACCATTGCGGCCCACAAGCCCGGCTTTTGTGCCGGATGGCAGGTTGAGACTGGCGTGATCGATCAGCAAACGGCCGGCCATCCGCACGGATATATCGTCGAGAATAAGCATGGCCGCGCTTTTGCACGGGAAATCTCATTTCCGCAAGGTATTCGTGTTTAAAAGTCAGATTGCACGGCTGCTATGCGGGGTTCGCCCTTCGACAAGTTCAGGATGGCTCACCATGACGAAGGTTGATGCTCCGCAATAATATCACTGAAGCTGCAATTCTTGATGCCTGCAACCCACCACCTTCCTCATCCTGAGTTTGTCGAAGGGCGCTATTGCGTTCTTGCAAAGATTTTCAATAGTTTGAAGGAAGAGTTCAAGAATAAGGCCTACCTTCTTCAGTCCTTTGAAATTGAGCGAGATCAAACGAAGGCAAGGTCTTTCCAAGACTCGTCAAAATACCGTGAGCCTGACCGCGATGGTGGGTTTGGTGATTAAACAGATGCGCCAGAGCTGGTGCCAGCCGTTGGCTGATGGTGCGCATGTCACTCACGGTCGTATAGGTGAAACGAGAGGCGATTGCCTTGCTGTCCAAGCTCCGTACCCAGTTTAAAATGCGGGCATCTTCCTGCTCCCGCGCCGCTTTCAGCTCATTGAACCTGTCAAAGAGTAGGGCATCGAGAGCCTTGGGAGCATCGCCTTCGCCGCTAAAGCGAAACATCCAGATGCGGTCAGTCACCAGCAGGTGGTTTAGCGTCCTGTGCAACGAGCCAAAAAAGGCGCCCATGTCACGGCGATATTCCTCGTCCTCCAGCTCGGCCACTGCCATATAAAGCCGCTCATTTACCCAGCGGTTATATGCCGCCAGCATCTGAAAATGCTGTTCCATCCGTTGACTTCTCCATTACAAGAGTCAGTATTGCTGACATATTATATCGAGCGAGGTAATTTGCCATGGGAATTGTTCTGCACGAGCTTGTCGGTACTGACAAGAGCCGCCCATTTAGTCCTCATTGCTGGAAGACAGTAATGTCACTCGCTCATAAAGGCCTGCCATTTGATAGGAATGCGGTCTCTTTTATTGATATTCCGAAACTTGAAAACGGCTATTCCGCCAAGGTCCCGGTGGTAAGGGATGGCGAAAAGCTCGTTGCTGATTCATTCGACATCGCGCTCTATCTGGAGGATCATTATCCGGACCGTCCTTCACTTTTCAAAGGCGAGGGCGGCCGCGCCATGGCTCGTTTTGTCGAGGGGTATTCGCAAATGATCCTGCATCCCTTCCTCAATCTGGTCGTGCTGATGCCGGTACACGATGTGCTGGACACACCAAACCAGGCTTATTTTCGCGAAAGCCGCGAACAGATTTTTGGCCGCAAGCTTGAAGATGTCGCCGCTGATCGCGATAGTAAGCGCGACGCATTTACCAAAAGCCTGGCTCCGATCCGCAAGATGCTGCTCTCGCAGCCATTCATTGGCGGTGAAACCCCGCTCTTTGGCGATTACATTATTTTCGGCGCATTCCAATGGGCAAGGGTGTTGACGCCTTACGAGCTGTTTGATGAGGGAGACCCGGTTGCAGACTGGTTCGAGCGGTGTCTCGATCTGCATGGCGGCATAGCCCGTAAGGTATTGGCTGCGGCATAAGAGGGCGGTTCAGGAGGGCATTCAAGCGCATCGGGTAAAAGGTCTCTTGGCAAACGCACTGCCTGCCGCTATAGACCCGCCATCCAATCTCCCCAAAATGACAAGGTTTCATTTCCATGGCAATTGAACGCACTTTCTCGATGATCAAGCCCGACGCGACACGCCGCAACCTCACTGGCGCCATCACCGCCAAGCTTGAGGAAGCCGGTCTTCGTGTTATCGCTTCCAAGCGCGTCTGGATGAGCCGCCGCGAAGCTGAAGGCTTCTACGCAGTGCACAAGGATCGCCCTTTCTTTGGCGAACTGGTAGAATTCATGTCTTCCGCTCCAACCATCGTTCAGGTTCTTGAAGGCGAAAACGCAATCCTGCGCAACCGCGAAGTCATGGGCGCCACCAATCCAGCCAATGCTGACGAAGGCACAATCCGCAAGACTTTCGCCCTGTCGATCGGTGAAAACTCGGTACATGGTTCCGATGCACCTGAAACAGCTGCAGAAGAGATTGCTTACTGGTTCTCCGGTACAGAAATTGTCGGCTGATTCTTAAAAGCTGATGAATAAAAAGCCGGGTTCGCCCGGCTTTTTTATTGGTCTTATGCCACGATTGACAGGATAACCAGCACCAACACTGCGATAAACCCAACAATCAGCGAACCTGTTGCGAGCCGGTTCACAGGCTGTGCCAACGTTTGAATGCGTCCTGATCCTTGGTCCTGGCTTCGACCCAGCCGCGTTCTTCGCCCGTATTCAAATGTTCTTTTTTCCAAAACGGGGCTGTGTTCTTCAGATAATCCATCAGGAATGAAGCGGCATTGAATGCCGCCTCGCGATGGATTGATGCCGCCATGACAAGAACAATGTTCTCTCCGGGTTTGATCAACCCGAAACGATGAATGATTGTGAGGCCGGTAAGTGTCCAGCGGTCCAGCACTTCGGCTGCAACGCGGGTCATTTCTGCTTCCGCCATGCCGGGATAATGTTCAATCTCAAGCGCCGCCAGCGTTCCAGCTTCGTCGCGGCAAAGACCGCTGAATGTTACCACAGCGCCTATATTCCGGTTCTGTCCGGAAATCTGGCTCATCTCAGCGGCGATATTGAAATCGTCACGCTGAACTATGATCCGTGGCTGTACCGCGTCCATATCATCCCCCGGTCATCGGCGGGAACAGGGCGATTTCGGTTGCTCCTTTTACAAAAGCGTCGTGTTCCACATGTTCCTGATTGATGGCAACGCGGATCACATTCTCATATTCGAGAGCCGCGGCATATTCTTCACCGCGGGTTTTCAAATGAGCCAGTAAATCGCTGACTGTGACAATTGCCGGGTCAAGCTCAATCACTTCCTCGCCTTTTCCGATCCGCTCACGCACCCATGCGAAATAGACGAGTTTGGTCATTGATCAATCCACCACATGTTTCAGGCCAGCGCGGAAATAATCCCAGCCGGTATAGAGAGTTATCAGTGCGGCACTCCACAAGAGCACGATACCAAGAATTGTGATGATTGGCACGATCTTGTCGCCAGCCGGGCCCGCAAGGAGAAAAGCCACCGCGACCATCTGAATCGTGGTTTTCCATTTTGCCAGACGGCTCACAGGCACGCTGACTTTAAGCTCTGCCAGATATTCACGCAGGCCAGAGACCAGAATTTCGCGGCAAAGAATAATAATCGCGGCCCAGAGTGTCCAACCGGCGATAGTTTGATCTGCTGCCAAAAGAAGCAGGCAAGCGGAGACGAGCAACTTATCAGCGATAGGATCAAGCATGCGGCCTATTGTTGATGTTTGCTTCCAGATGCGCGCCAGATAGCCGTCAAAAAAATCGGTAACGCTGGCAATGATGAATATGGCAAGCGCGGCCCAACGGGCTGTATCGCTTGATTGCAGGCTTCCTTCAATGAAAAAGCACAGGACAACCAGCGGCACAGCAATAATACGGGCATAGGTCAGGATATTCGGTAGTGAGTAGGCGTTGTTCTTGGGCATATTTCCAACCATTCAAATCATTACCGATCAAAGGGACTTAAGCACCTTACGTCAAGCTCATCATGGCCAAGTCAGGCGCAATTATGTCTGATAGCAGAGCAAAGTTCGCTCCGACCAGTTTCCTTCCTATGTACGGAAATGATCGCGAATTGTAATAGCCATCGCTTCAGATATACCGTCGACCTTCATCAAATCTTCGACAGCAGCCCGGGAAACGGCCTTGGCAGTACCAAATTGATGCAGCAGCGCGCGTTTGCGTGATGGTCCGATGCCTGCAATTTCGTCGAGCGGGTTCTTTATCATCTCTTTTTTTCGCTTCGCTCTGTGCGTGCCAATCGCGAATCGGTGGGCCTCGTCACGCAGCCGCTGGAGGAAATATAGCACCGGATCGCGCGGGGGTAGGGTAAAGGCTGGTTTGCCTTCCATGAAGAAGCGCTCGCGGCCCGCATCGCGGTCCACGCCCTTCGCGACACCAATGGCAGTGACCTTGTCGGTAAGACCCATTTCGTTGAGGATACCTCGCACCGCGCTCATCTGACCTTGCCCGCCGTCGATGAGAATAATATCGGGCCAAGCCGGGAAGGCATCTGAATCATCATCGAATTCATCGATTTCGACATCTTGTGCCGGCATATCCTTGTTTTCAGGCGTGCCATGTTCTTTGACCAATCGGCTGAAGCGGCGCTCAATCACTTCACGCATCATGCCGAAATCATCGCCGGGCGTAATATCTGTCGAGCGGATATTGAATTTCCGGTACTGGTTTTTGACGAAACCCTCGGGTCCGGCAACAATCATGGCGCCTATCGCGTTGGTGCCCATAATGTGGGAATTATCATAGACCTCGATGCGGCGCGGCGTCTTTTCCAGTCCGAATGTCTCCGCTACACCTTTGAGCAAGCGCGATTGCGACGATGTTTCTGCCAATTGCCGCCCTAGAGCTTCTCGCGCATTGCTCAAGGCATGCTCGACCAGATCTTTCTTTTCGCCGCGTTGTGGAACAAGGATCGTGACCTTGCGTTCGGATTTGGCTGTCAGCGCAACTCCCAGTAATTCCTGATCCTCCACTACTTCGGAAAGCAGGATCATTGAAGGGCAGGGCTTGTCATCATAGAACTGCGACAGGAATGCCCCCAGAACTTCGGCACCAGACAAGGATGAATCCGCCTTGGGGTAATAAGCGCGATTACCCCAGTTTTGCCCGGTGCGGAAAAAGAACACTTGAATGCAGGTGACGCCGCCATCCTGGTAGATCGCAAAGACATCTGCTTCCTCGACACCTTGCGGATTGATGCCTGAATGGGATTGCACATGGGATAGGGCCGAAAGCCTGTCCCGATAGATTGCTGCCCGTTCGAAATCGAGATCGGCAGAGGCATCCCGCATCGCATTTGAAAGATGCGTCTTCACCGCCTGACTCTTGCCCGAAAGAAACGCCTTCGTCTCGGCAACGAGCTCATCATAATCGCGCTCGTCAATTTCGCCGGTACAAGGGCCAGAGCAACGCTTGATCTGGTAGAGCAGGCAGGGGCGCGTGCGGTTCTCATAAAATGAATCCGTGCAAGTGCGCAGCAGAAAGGCACGCTGTAGCGCGGTGATTGTTCTGCCCACTGCACCGGCAGAAGCGAATGGGCCGAAATAGTCTCCCTTGCTTGACCGCGCACCGCGATGCTTGAAAATGCCGGGGGCAATGCGCCGCTCTCCCGGTTTTGGCGCTGTCAGCAAAATATAGGGAAACGACTTGTCATCGCGCATCAGCACGTTAAAGCGCGGACGCAAGCGCTTGATAAGATTCGCTTCCAGCAGCAGGGCTTCCGTCTCGGTACGGGTAACCACGAACTCCATTTTCATGGTTTCGCGGATCATGCGCGCAATGCGATTATTGTGGCCCTGTCCACGTGCATAGTTTGAAACGCGTTTTTTCAGACTGTGTGCTTTGCCAACATAAAGCACGTCGCCTGCTTCATTGAACATGCGATAGACGCCAGGTTTGTTGGGCAGGCGTTTGACAAGTTCGGCAATGACATCGGCGCCACTATTGCCGTCGCTGACAATTGCTGAATCCCATTCGATAGCGCTAATCAGCGCTGCAACGTTCCGCACCGGTTCATTGGCCACTCTGGCCGTTTCGTCAGTGTTTTCCGCCATGTCGAAATCGGGGTCGTCCCGTTCGAGGTTAGTCGCTTGTTTTGCCGGTTCGATCATTCTGCGATTCCCGTCGCATCGGCGGTTTTCCAGGCCAGATGCTGTCCGCCATCAAGGGCGATCATTTGCCCCGTAATGGAGCGTGTCTCCCAAAGATAACGAATTGTACGGCCAAATTCTGAAAGGTCCGGGCCTCGCTCCAAAAGGAGGCTGCTGACTTGTTGATTGAAATCATGCTGGTCCTGTCGGTCGCTCGGCATGGTCGGTCCAGGTCCAATCGCGTTGACGCGAAGACGGGGAGCCAATGCCTGCGCCAGCGTTTGGGTAGCAGTCCACAGGGCGCTCTTCGACAAAGTATATGACAGGAATTTTGGGGTCAGTTTCCAGACGCGCTGGTCAATAATATTAACAATCAGCCCATCCTGTCCATCGGGCAGCAACGAGGCAACGGCGTCCGCAAGCAGCACCGGCGCCTTCACATGCACCGCAAAGTGGTTGTTCCAAACAACATCATCTGCGAGATTGCCAATTGCGTCTTCCTGAAAAACCGAAGCGTTGTTGACCAGAAGCTGTACCGGCCCAAGCTCGTGCTGCACCTGGGAAACAAGCCGCCTTGTTGCGTCGCTATCAGTTAGGTCAGCTTCAACAACGCAACCCTTGCCGCCTTTGCTCTCGATTGCGGCAAGTAGGGCCTCACCCTCAGCGCGTGAATGGTTGCTGTGAATTGCAACAGCAAACCCGTGACCGGCCAAATCTTCAACAATTGCCTTGCCGATGCGCTTGGCACCACCAGTTACAAGGGCAATCGGTCGATCAAGCGTCACAGTTTTCTCCTTCATGGGGTGATTCAACGCTAAATATAGGCATGAGCCCGATAAAGCGCGAGGGGCTAACGTCAGCAATGAACAGTTCTAGTCGAACTTTAACGCGGATTGGAAATCAAACACGGAAAACTCTGATAGAGACAGAAAATCATCATTATCGCCAAGTCCAATGTAAATCTTAAGCAAGCGTTAAGTATACTATATTGACCGGCAATATTGTATGACTTTGAATGAAATTTGATTCAAATAGTGTGCGATTTCTATTTTGTAAGCTTATTTATAAATGATTGAATTTGCAGGGAAATTCTAATTGTTGCTGAAAAACCACATCGCATTTCGGCCATTTTCCTGACAGTTTCTTTTCACAGTCCGGCACGAGTCCCGCCACATTGAAGAGCGAATGTCATTCTCGTCAAGCGGACGTAATTTTGGTTTCCCCCCCGACCAAAGGCCCGCTGCGTGTAAATAGAGTTTAAAAAGGAGATTGCGATGCGCACTCTTAAAACAATGATCCTCGCTTCGGCGGCTGTGCTTACGCTCTCCGCCCCGGTTCTCGCTGCTGATGCTATCGTCGAACAGGCGCCAGCTCCTGAGGCTGCACCGTTTGAACAGCCAGTTGGCGGCTGGGATGGTGCTTACGTCGGTGCTTATGGCGGCTATGGCTGGAACAAGAACAAGACATCCGAAGGCAAGCTTGATGCCGATGGCATGAAGGGCGGCGTTTACGGCGGTTACAACCTTCAGAATGGCCAGTTTGTTTACGGTGTTGAAGGCGACGTTGGTTACTCCGGTGCCAAGGAACGCAGTTTTGGTTATAGAGCCAAGCAGGGCGTAGAGGGTTCAGTACGTGCCCGCGCCGGTGTCGCTCTTGATCCGGTCCTGCTTTACGGTACAGGCGGTGTTGCCATGACTGAAGGCAAGCTTAGCGGTCCTGATGGCAGCGATTCCAAGACACATATCGGCTGGACAGCCGGTGTTGGTGCAGAAGCCAAAATCACCGAAAATATCGTTGGCCGTGCTGAATATCGTTACACCGATTTCGGCAAGAAGAACTACGATCTCGGTGGTATCGACGATGTATCGAACAAGATCACAACGAATGAAATTCGTCTGGGTGTTGGCTACAAGTTCTAATACTAGGGTGATTTAACGGAAAAAGCCGGACAGGAGACTGTCCGGCTTTTTTCGTTTCAGGCCTTCCGCAAAATTACTTCGGCAACAATGCCGCCAGTTCGGGATGCAATTCCTCGAACCGCTTTTGCCAGCGTGTCAGTTTAGAGCGCCCCTTTTCCCATTTGCCTTCGAACCGCAAGCTTGCATAGGCGAGGGCTGCCGCCAACGCGATATGGCCGCCATGCAGTTTCTTGCCAAGACGGGGAGGTGCTGCGTTCAAAACATCAAGCACACGCACTGCCTTGACCCATTGGCGATCCAGCCACGGCTCGTAGACTTTTTCTACTGGGCGGAAGCGGCGCTCATAAACATGCGCCAGCAGAACATCACAAAGTCCATCGGCGATAGACTCAAGCTGCTCTGCCTCAAGGCGTTTTTCCGCGTTGCGCGGGAAGAGCTTGTTGCCGGAAAGGCGATTGAGATATTGCGTAATGACGCGGCTATCGAAAATCGCCTTGCCATCATCGAGGATCAGGGTTGGAATTTTACCAAGCGGATTGGCATTGACCAATTCCGGCGGCTGCGCATTGCTGTCAACGAGAACGGCTTCAAGCGGAATATCCGCATAATGCGCCGCCATACGCACCTTGGTACTATAGGGCGATGCGGGTGAATAAAGAACTTTAGTCACGATGAACTCCGATTTTGCGACTCGATGTGAAACGGTAAACTTCGTGTGGGATTATGAAAAGCGCGCATTGATAAAGTGAGTTGCAAGACGGCAAGCGTGTTTTCTTTTCAAAACATACCTTGTCGAAGGGCGAACCATGCAAGAACATTAGTGCAAGCTAAAACGCTCCCGGCATATCAACAGCGCGTCTACGGCACGAGGACCTATCGACCTGCGGGCAGGAACGGAAATTCAGATCCCTTGTCAGGCAGATGCGCACCTCCCGCAAATAATCACGATCGCAGGTCACTGCTATGCCATCTTTCTGCATACCCGGATTGGCGGCTGTGAAAGCCTGTTCAAGCACTAGCGGGTTAATCGGGCTGCGCTGGCTTGGTTGGCGATATGCGGAGGGAATGGAAACCCGCTGCATTGCCTGACGCATCGTTGCAAAATAATCGCGTTGCGTCAGACCGCTGCAAGAGCCGTGCTTGCGCCACTGATAAGTGACGAGGCCTGTCGAAGGCATTATATCGGAGAGCTGCTTGGCTTGGGCAAAAGGTACATTGCGAGGTTGCGAGTTATCGCAATCCTGCGGAAACCCCTGTTCATATTGCGGCCAAAGTCCGTGAACTACAAAACCATAAGGTCTGCCGGAGGCGCATTGCTGCCCATTAGCGCGGTCGCCTTCTGCCGCGCAATAGCTTGGAGACCAGGAGAGCGCGAGAACATAAAAATCAAATCCGCTTCCCGTCGCCAATTTCTCGCCCGAAGGCTGTTTGGGCAACTGGCTGGCTGGCACATTCTCCCTATCCTGCGTTGCAGGGCGAGGTGCCGGAACGTCCTGTTCTCGCAAATAGGTCAGAATACTGATGCCGATCAGCGCCGCAAACAGAAGATAGCGGGCAATCTTTCCAGCTGGCATCAGCTGAATTCAATCAGCGCAGTGTACGGCAGCTTCCGCTATAAACATGCCAGCGATCAAAACCGGCAAGACAGAATTCGACATTGTCTCCAACACCGACAAACCCTTGACCGTGCTCCACGAGATACCAGACAGGCTGCTGGCTTCCGTCGGAAAGATGAGCCGTAGCGCGGCAATAATGCCGTTCAACCGCATCCATTTCAGGATCAGCACTGGGTTCGTGGCGTGTCTGCTGCACATCGGTAAAATTGTCGATACCAACCTGCGGCAGGTTTGGAACATGCCTTACCTGATAAGAAAATTTGTTGACGATGCGGTTAAGCACGCGGGCCTGTCCGCAGGTCTCGTCATAGCTTTGAGCCGGGCCTTCGACGTAATCTGCGGCCATGGCAGGGGCGGCAGATGACAGGGCAACACCAACGGCGAAGCTTGCAGCAATCAATGACGAGAAGCGTGACATGGATATATTCTCCGGGACATATTTTATGTGTGCAATTTCAACCAGGGATAGCGTCAGGTCAAGCGTCAACTTGCTCACCCCTTATCCAATCGACCCTGAACCCCGCATTCGGTTCATCACTGAGGATTTTTGACAACGCCGGAAGGATGGTTTGCAACTCAGCTTCCAGTGTAAAGGGCGGATTGACGATGATCATCCCCGTTCCGTCGAGTCGCGGTTCTGCTGACGGCGCTCGAATCATCAGCTCGGTTCGCAATATCTTGGGAATACCAGTATCCGCCAGCATGTCCGTAAAGCGTCGCAGCTGCTGGATATCTTTTACAGGATACCACAATGCAAATGTGCCGCCCGAAAAGCGCTTATGCGCCCGCGCCAGACCCTCAACCAGGCGGTCGAATTCGCCGCCAACCTCGAAGGGAGGGTCGATCAGCACCAATCCTCGCTTTTCCTTGGGCGGAAGATGGGCTCCAAGCGCCAGCCAGCCATCAAGCTCGGTGACACGGGTTTGAAAATCGCCTTCAAAAACCTCTGCCAGCAGTTTTGCATCCTGAGGGTGCAGCTCCAGTGCTGAAAGCCTGTCCTGTTTGCGCAGCAAATGCCGTACAATAAGCGGACTGCCGGGATAATGACGCATCTGGCCATCGACATTCTCGGCGCGGATAATATCAAGATAGGGCGCCAGTAATTCGGCTACCTGTGGATTGAGCTTGGCTCCCATAAGCCGCCCGACACCGTTTACCCATTCGCCGGTCTTGCCAGCTTCCGTGCCCTTCAAATCATATCGGCCAATGCCCGCATGGGTGTCCATCACACGAAACGCCTGTTCCTTGCGTTGCAGATAAAGGACAATCCGCGTCAGGATGATGTGTTTGACCACATCGGCGAAATTGCCGGCATGATAGGCGTGACGATAGTTCATGCGCCGCTTGTTTCATGATGTTCGCACTCTCGCAAGATGGTTGATGTTAAAGATCAGATTATCCAACTTGCTGCTGTATGCATTTCTGTCATAGAGCAGAAACGTGTGCTCCATCATGCGGCATACGGCAGGTAAATATATAAATGTCCGGAACCGTAGTCCTCGTTGTGCTTTTTGCAGCGCTCATGCATGCAAGCTGGAATGCTGTCGTCAAATCCGAGGGCGACAAATTTCTCAATACAGTCGTGGTTGTCACCTCGGCAGGATTGATAGCAGCTGTCTGCCTGCCGTTTTTGCCTGCTCCCGCACCGGAAAGCTGGCCATTTTTGGCGGCGTCAGGCGTTGCACAGGTTATTTATCTTGCGCTGGTTGCCGCTGCCTATCGCAGCGGTGATATGAGCCAGGCCTATCCTATCATGCGTGGCACCGCTCCCTTGATCGTTGCACTTGCCAGCGGACCTTTGGTTGGGGAAGTTCTTTCCTTGCAAAAATGGATAGGAATAGCCCTGATTTGCGCCGGTGTTCTTGCCCTCGCATTAGAGTCGCGCCGCCGCGTAGGGGCAAATCGCACCACAACTATTCTCGCCTTGGTCAACGCAGTCGTTATTGCGTCCTATACGTTGATTGATGGCTTGGGCGTACGCCATTCCGGTGCGCCTGCAGCCTATACAATGTGGGTGTTCGTGCTCAACGCCGTGCCGCTTCTGGTGTGGACACTTATCATGCGACGCGGCGAGCTCTGGCCGCATTTTGTCAAACGTACCCGCCTGGCAACAATCGGCGGTGTCGGTACACTCGGCTCCTACGGTCTCGCTCTTTGGGCAATGACCATGGCGCCGGTTGCTGCGGTGGCGGCATTGCGGGAAACCTCGATTCTCTTCGCTGTCGCCATTTCTGCATTTATCCTGAAAGAGCGAATTGGCTCCAAGCGTCTCGCCGCAGTGGCGTTCATCGCTGCGGGTGCCGCCGTAATGCGGATCGCCTAATTTACACCAAATCCGGGCACCGCGATCGCAAGTTTGTCACCAAGACAAAAAGCTGCATTTCTGTCGTTGAATTTTTGCGCTATGCCTAGGGTCATGAACAAACCAGTCCTTCTTCGTACAGGGCATTCCGCATGCCCTCATGATTGCCCGTCAACCTGCGCTCTTGATATCGAGATACTCGACTCAGGCATGATTGGACGTGTGCGCGGTGCAAAGGACAACAGCTATACGGCTGGCGTGATCTGCGCCAAGGTTGCCCGTTACGCTGAGCGTATCCACCATCCTGATCGTCTGTTGAAGCCGCTGGTTCGCAGCGGTGCAAAAGGTGAGGGCATCTGGAAAGAGGCAAGTTGGGAAGCAGCGCTTGATCTGATTGCGGAGCGCTTCCTCAAAGCTGAAACCGAATACGGCTCGGAAAGCATCTGGCCCTATATTTATGCTGGAACAATGGGGCTGGTCCAACGCGACAGCGTACACCGGCTTCGCCACGCCAAGAAATACACCAACACATTCGACAGTATTTGCACCAACCTTGCGACGACCGGATTTTATGCCGGAACGGGGAAGTTAGCCGGTGTCGATCCGCGCGAGATGACGAAATCCGATTGCGTGGTTATATGGGGTACGAACGCTGCGGCAACGCAGGTCAATGTCATGACCCATGCCGTCCGTGCCCGCAAGGATCGCGGTGCGAAGATCGTTGCCATCGATATTTATGAAACTGCAACAGTTCGGCAGGCTGATCTTGGTCTTGTGCTGAAACCCGGCACAGACGGTGCCTTGGCCTGCGCGGTCATGCACATTCTGTTCCGCGATGGCATGGCGGATTGGGACTATCTAAACGCTTATACAGATGATCCAAAAGGTCTGGAGCGGCATTTGCAAAGCCGCGGGCCCGACTGGGCGGCAGCCATCACAGGGCTTGCAGTCGCTGAAATTGAAGAATTCGCCAGACTTGTTGGAACGACCAAGAAGACCTTCTTCCGGTTAGGCTTTGGCTTCACCCGGCAACGTAACGGTTCCGTTAACATGCATGCCGCCTTGTCAATTCCAGCCATCACCGGCGCGTGGAAATATGAAGGCGGCGGCGCATTCTATTCGAACGGCGGCATTTACAGCATGGACAAGCGGGAGATTGAAGGCCGCGCCTTTGCCGACCCTTCCATCCGCCATATTGATCAAAGCCGTATTGGCGCTGCGCTGACCGGCGATCCGAGCGCGCTTTATGGTGGTCCGCCTGTTATGGCGATGCTTGTCCAAAATACCAATCCGGCCAATGTTGCACCCGAACAGCGCCTTGTCCGTCAAGGCATGCTGCGCGACGATTTTTTCATGGCTGTGCATGAGCAATTCATGACCGACACCGCCAAGCTGGCAGATGTCGTGTTGCCAGCAACGATGTTCATGGAGCATGACGATATTTATCGCGGCGGCGGCCAGCAGCACATTGTGCTTGGCCCAAAGCTGATTGATGGGCCGGGCGAAACGCGCCCAAATCTGTTCGTTATCAATGAATTGGCTAATCGTCTTGGCGTTGGCGATCTTCCCGGTTTCGGCCTCGACGAAAAGACGTTGATCGATAATATGATGCATTCCAGCAATCTGCCGGGCTTCGACATGCTCAAGGAATTGCGCTGGCTCGATATGCAGCCGGATTTTGAAACGGCGCATTATCAGAATGGCTTCAGCTGGCCCGATGGGAAATTCCGCTTCAAGCCTGACTGGACCGGAACGCTATCGCCAAACAGGCCACCCCAATCCATGGGACCGCAAGGGCCATATCAAACCTTGCCGCAATGGCCCGATTATTTCCAATCTATCGAGCTGGCCGACGAGAAACATCCGTTCCGCCTGGCGACATCGCCCGCGCATAATTTTCTCAACTCGACTTTTGCCGAAACGCCGACATCCCTTCAAAAGGAACGCAGGCCTGAATTATTGATCCATCCGGAAGATGCGGAAATGCTCGGCATTCATGAGGGCGACCGTGTGGAAGTTGGCAATGTTCGCGGTGAGGTCATTCTTCACGCGCGTGTTCAACCTTTGACAAAACGCGGCGTGGTGATTTCAGAAGGAATCTTCGCCAATTCGTCCTTTGAGCGCGGCGAAGGGATCAATGTGCTCACTGGCGCCGATGCACCAGCACCCTATGGCGGCGCGGCGTTTCACGACAACAAAGTTTGGGTGAAGGCGGCGACATAAGGCCCTGCTACAGAGCTTTGGTCTTCTAATCGCTAAAAACCGTCCGCCCATCTTTCATCACGGCCTTGCCTTGTGCAACCAGCGCCAACGCGCGGGTATAGGTCTCGTGCTCTACGGAAAGCACACGCTTAGCAAGCATATCCGGTGTATCGCCGGTTTTCACAGGCACTGCGGTCTGGGCAATGATTGGGCCGTCATCCATACCGGCAGTGACGAAATGCACCGTACAACCATGCACGCGCACGCCTGCTTCAAGCGCCTGCTCATGCGTATGCAGGCCCTTGAAGAGTGGCAGCAAAGAAGGGTGAATGTTGAGCATCTTCCCTTCCCATTGCGCGACAAATTCGGGTGAGATAATCCGCATATAGCCTGCCAGACAGACAATATCCGCTTTGGCTTCGACAAGCGCTGCGCAAACAGCTGCTTCATGCTCGCTCTTGGACGCATAGTCACGGTGAGGAATGGCAATTGCAGGGATGCCTTCTGCCCGGGCCGTTTCCAGCCCACCAGCATCCGCCTTGTTGGCGATGACCGCAACGATTTCCGCCGGATAGTCGTCATGTTTGGCTGCCTCCACAAGCGCGCTCATATTGGAGCCACGCCCGGAAATCAGCACTGCAACGCGTTTCTTGGTCACAGCGCCCTGGATCACAACGCCAATGCGCCCTGATAAACAACGCCGCTATCAGTGCGTGCAATCATTGTGCCTAGCCGTACTGTCTTTTCGCCTTGTGCGTTCAATGCGGCCAATACAGTATCGGCATGTTCCGGCGAAACCACGACTATCATGCCGATGCCGCAATTGAATGTGCGCAGCATCTCATCGCGTTCCACGCCGCCGGTCTTTGCCAGCCATGAAAATACCGCAGGCACGTTAATCGCAGAAAGATCGATGCTCGCCGTCAGATTCTTCGGCAGCACGCGTGGGATATTATCTGGAAAACCGCCACCGGTAATATGCGCCAGCGCCTTGATCGCATTGGTCTCGCGGATCGCTGCAAGCAGCGCTTTCACGTAGATGCGCGTTGGCGTCAGCAGTGCCTGTCCCAGCGTCTTGCCGGTTTCGAATGGTGCATCTGCATCCCAACCAAGACCGGAAAGCTCAACAATGCGCCGCACCAGGGAAAAGCCGTTGGAGTGAACGCCGGAAGAGGCGAGGCCGAGTATAATATCGCCTTCTTCTATATCGCCGGTCGGCAAAAGCTGGTTGCGCTCGGCCGCGCCAACAGCAAAGCCTGCAAGATCATAGTCGCCATCGCGGTACATGCCCGGCATTTCCGCCGTTTCACCGCCAATCAACGCGCATCCAGCTTGCAGGCAGCCTTCGGCAATACCACCGACAATCGCTGCACCCTGATCGGGGTCGAGCTTGCCCGTGGCAAAATAGTCGAGGAAGAAAAGCGGTTCGGCTCCCTGTACGACCAGATCGTTGACGCACATTGCGACGAGATCTATCCCCACAGTGTCATGAACACCCGCATCAATGGCGATCTTGAGCTTCGTGCCCACGCCATCATTGGCTGCAACCAGTACAGGGTCCTTGAAACCCGCGGCCTTTAGATCGAAAAGACCGCCAAAACCGCCGATTTCGCCATCTGCGCCCGGGCGGCGTGTTGAACGCACCAGCGGCTTGATTTTTTCGACAAGCAAATTGCCTGCATCGATGTCGACACCGGCCTGCGCATAGGTAAGGCCATTCTTGCCGGGCTGTTCTTCGGTGCTCATGGTCAACTCCAGATTATTGCCCGCGAAATGACACGACTCTGACCAAGCTGCAAGGTCTGAGTGCCGCAAGGGGCTATAAAACGCCACTTATTGACAGTTAGAGCCTTGACCGCACCTCTACTGACTGCCTATCTCCAGACTGAACAACGAGAATGGCGGTTATGAGCAAGACTCCGGGCAAGGCTGTAACGACAAAAAAACCTCCCGTTCCCGTGGAGATTCCCGACAAGGATATCCATGTCGAGGTGCAGCTAAATTCACTTACCAGCAGTTTCCGTCGTCAGGCCATTTTCTGGACTGCTGCGATGGTCGTGTTTGCGCTGTTCCTGTTTGTATTTTCCTCAATCCTGTTGCCGTTCGTTGCTGGCATGGTGTTGGCTTACTTTCTTGATCCCGTCGCTGACAGGTTACAGCGCCTCGGTCTGTCGCGTCTGCTTGCAACCGTTGTTATCCTTGTCCTCTTCATTGTCACGTTCACGGTTTTGCTGATCATTCTCGTGCCCGTCCTGGCATCGCAGATGAGCGATTTCATCGCGCGGCTGCCAAGTTATGTCTCGCGGCTCCAGGAGCTGATCGCCAGCCGGGATTCGCAGTGGCTCAAGGATTTCATAGGCGTTGATGCTTCCGTTATCCGCAACAGCCTCGATTCGCTGCTTCAGCAGGGTGCTGGCTTCCTCACTACCTTGCTGCAATCGATCTGGAGTTCGGGCAAGACGCTTATTGATGTTGTTGCACTCTTCGTGGTGACGCCTGTGGTGGCGTTTTACATGCTGCTTGACTGGGATCGCATGGTTTCGAAGATCGACCAGCTGGTGCCCCGCGATCACCTCTATACAGTGCGCGGCATCGCTACTGACATGAACAAGGCTATTGCCGGTTTTGTGCGCGGGCAGGGCACCGTCTGTCTGTTGCTCGGGATGATTTACGCAGTCGGCCTTACTGTTGTTGGTCTTAATTTCGGGCTGCTCATCGGGCTTTTCGCAGGCCTCATCAGCTTCATACCCTATGTTGGATCGCTGGTTGGTCTGGTATTGGCCCTCTGCGTGGCATTGGTGCAGTTCTGGCCGGAATGGGGCGGTATCGTCGGTGTCGCGATCGCATTTGGTATCGGCCAGTTCATCGAAGGCAATATCCTGCAGCCAAAGCTGGTTGGTCAATCTGTTGGTTTGCATCCTGTCTGGCTGATGTTTGCGCTTTTTGCCTTCGGCTCGCTCATGGGGTTCACAGGCATGCTGATTGCCGTGCCAACTGCCGCCGCTATTGGTGTGCTGGTGCGGTTTGTCATCAATCGTTATCAGCAATCCCCGCTCTACACAGGCGATTTCCGCAAAACCGACGAGACAAAACAAATCAGGTGACAGTGCGCCGAGCTAGGTTGTATTTGTTCGCGCCATGAATGACACGACAAAGCCCCGCCAACTGCCGCTGGACCTTGGTCACGAGCCAGGCTACTCCCGCGACGATCTCATTGTTTCCGGCACCAACATGGCCGCTGTCGACATTGTGGATCGATGGCCAAACTGGATTTCACCGGTCGTCATACTGGCGGGCCCGACAGGCTCCGGTAAAACCCATCTTGCAGCTGTCTGGAAGGCGGAATCGAACGCAATGGTCATCGATGCGCGCAATATCGCTGCCGCCGCTGGTCAAACCGGGCCTTTTTTGATCGATGATATAGGAACAGGACCAATCGATGAGTCCGCTTTGTTCCATTTGATCAATAATGTCCGACAAAGCGGCAGCAGTCTTTTGATGACCTCGCGCATCTGGCCGGCAAATTGGCCTGTAACCCTGCCGGATCTTGCATCGCGCCTGAAGGCCGCTACCACCGTCGAGATTGGCGAGCCGGATGATCTGCTGCTCTCCGGCGTACTCTATAAGCTTTTCGCAGATCGCCAGATTGCCGTGGACCCGAATGTCATTGGTTTCCTGGTCAGCCACATTGAACGGTCGCTCTCGACCGCGAATCGGGTGGTGGAGCGACTCGACCGTGCCGCCCTTGAGAAAAAATCCAAGATAACCCGCGCTCTGGCGGCGGGGGTCGTTACAGCATTGGACGAAGGGCAGGCGGCTTTCGACCTCTGAGCGCTGCCAAAACCGCTGTCAAACCTGCGACCTTCCGGCACGGTTCAGTTTTTTATTGGATTTGTTGAATTTATAGCTTGCTTCTCGTCTCCGGAAACTCTAGTCAGGCAACCGTTGAAGAACACGGAGCGTAGCGCAGCCTGGTAGCGCATCTGGTTTGGGACCAGAGGGTCGGGAGTTCGAATCTCTCCGCTCCGACCACTTCAACGACGATTGCTGCTGGAACTGAAGCAAAGCCTGTAATATATCGGAATTGCAGACAAAAGGATTTCTTCAATGGCCGCGCGCATTTATCGCCCCGCAAAAACCGCAATGCAGTCCGGCAAGGCCAAAACCGAGGCCTGGATGCTTGAGTTTGAGCCGGAACAACCACGTAAGGTTGAGCCGCTTATGGGTTATACCTCATCGGGCGATATGAAGAGCCAGATACGCCTTTCCTTTGAAACCAAGGAAGAGGCAATAGCTTACGCCCAAAAGAATGGCATTGCCTATTCGGTGCAGGAACCCAAGGAAACACGCCGTCGCGTTGTATCCTATTCGGAGAACTTCCGATTCGACCGCATGCAGCCTTGGACGCATTGATTTACAACAGATTGGTCCCGTAGCTCAGCTGGATAGAGCACCGGCCTTCTAAGCCGACGGTCACTGGTTCGAATCCAGTCGGGATCGCCACTTCTTCAAAATTCAATATTTATGGATGTTCAGGTTTCTTTGGGCTCGGCAATAAGGCCGTTTTTCTGATCGTGCCGCGATATTATTTCTCGTAAATGATGCGATAGCCGCCGATAATGATCTGCTGTCTGTAAAGATATATCTTCTTTTTGCCCGTCGCGAGACGATCGAAATACTTTTTCTTGGCCGCTTTCCAAACGGATAATCCGCTCCTCGTGTTCCCGGACGGCTTTTCTCAGTCTTTCAACAAACTCGCTATGCATAATTCCCATATAACGGCTCCGAGAAAATCCATTATCCAATATAATCGATTCTGCGCATGACACGGATATTGATGTCATTGCACCGGTCTGCCTGCGAACGCAGATCCCCCGCCCACCTCGATATGACAATTTCCTCCTGGGTACCTTGATGAATATCAAGGCGAGGTGAAAGCTGTTGTCATAATACTTAAAATTGTATGCATTCCATGTCGAGGTTTATTTAACCCCATTTTCACAATGTCCTGCCGCTTGCATTGCTGCGCTATAGAGCGCATTCCCCAGGAATCGCCTTTATGAAGTACCATGAAAACGGCGTTTCGCGTCAGCTTGCGCGTCGGTAGAAGGCGAGAGACCCGGCAAGGGCCAGCAATGCGCCGCCACAAATCCGGTCCAGCCACAATGCGCCTGATTGCTTCAACAGCTTGACCGCGCGTGACCCAAGCAGTGCATAGCCAAACATGACAATGGCGTCGATCATTGCAAAGGTCAGTGCCAGCGCCAGATATTGTGGAAATTGGGGCTGATCAAGCACAACGAATTGAGGCAGGAACGCCGAAAAGAACAGGTAACCCTTGGGATTGGTAATAGCGACAAAGAAGCTCTTGAGGAGCACCGAGCGGGAAGAGGGGCCTCCGCCAGCCTCCCTATGCGAATTCGTAACCTCGAGCGTTCCTCTGGACCGCAAAAGCATGATCCCGAGGAAGGTCAGGTATCCAACGCCTATCCATTTGACCACGGAAAACCAGAATTCGGATGCAGCCAAAAGCGCGCCCAAGCCAAGGGCCACTGCCCCGATGAGCACGAAGTCTGAAAGAACTGCTCCCACCATGCCCACGCTTGCTGTTCGAAGGCCGTAGCGCGAACCATTGGTCAGTGCCAGTAATACTGTCGGCCCCGGCGTGGCTATGCCTATGAACGCCACCAATGCGAAAGCCAAAATCGTCAAACTTGTCATCATCTATCCCCCATACGTCAGAACATGGTGACCTCATTCTTGCCCGCCATCAACATAAAATTAAGCCAGCCACAACGCTTCCTGTTCGCAAAATCACCAGCGCCGCCATGTCGGAACTTATCGGTGTCGGGAGAATTGAAGTCTTCAACAGGGTGCGCAAGCTCTCCGGCAGAACGATACTATTTGAGCAAGAACGCGCTCCGGTGTCCTTCGCCATTGATTTGCCGTGGCTTAAAGCGGTAATGCTGACCGATGAATGACGGAGTTGCCAGATAATACATGGAAACCAAAGCCAATTATTTTATCGTGGCGGTCTTTACGGTCGTGGTGGCGCTTCTGGCGGCGGGGTTCTTTTACTGGATCGGACGTTATGGCGAGCGGCGCGATACGAGCACGCTTGAAATCAGAGTTCCAGGCTCCGTGACTGGTCTTACCGTCAAAAGCCCGGTTTTCTTCAATGGCCTGAAAGTTGGTGGGGTAAGCAGGCTTTTTATTGATCAGGAAAATCCTGATGCGGTTATCGTTCAGACTGAAATTGCTTCCACGACGCCGATCACCCGCTCGACAGTGGCAACCTTGGCTTTCGAAATACTTGCTGGCGCTGCACGTATCGAGCTAACCGGAGGCAAGTCCTATGAGCCAAAGCTGCTTGAAGAAGCTGCCAAGGAGGACACGGTTGCACGCGTCGATGTCGATCCAAGTTCGTTGAAAACGCTTGTCCAGACCGCGCAGGACTGGATCGAGCGTGTGGACAAGGCAACTGACGTTACCGAGCGCTACATAGAACAGGCGCGGGGCCCATTGCTTGAAAGCGTTCGCAGCGCCAAGGCTTTTTCCGAAGATTTGGCCAGCAGCACTGAAACCATTGATGAATATGGCCGCAAGGCGCAAAAGCTGGAAACAACAATGCATGATGCACGCGATGTAATTTCGCGCGTCAACAAGGCTTCGACGAAGGTCGATGAGACTTTGCTAAAGGTTGATAAACAGCTTTCCAATGACAAGGACAGCATGGTCAGCGAAATACGCGGCAAACTTGAGGATTATCAGAAACAGGCAAAGGAACTGGATGCGCGCCTGCAAGCGATTGCAGGCAATCTTGACACTCTGACCGGTGAAAAGCTCCGCAACGCCCAGAAAGTGATTTCTGAAAGCCGTCGTGCCGTTGAACGTATTGAGAGGGGTGTTACAAACTTCCAGGACGATCCGCAAAAGTTGCTTTTTGGCGAGGACGATACCGTTCCGGAATATACACCAAAGCGCTGACCGAAAGGTCAGGGCTGATTAAAAGAATTCCAGTATCCGCCATATTGGTGGCCCAGATATAATACGATGGGGATGATAATAAGAAAAAGAATGAGATAGCCCCAAACCGGCGTCAGGTAGGGCGCATAATCGTCTTTTTCTTTGTCACCCTCGTCCATCATGGCTTCAGCTGCCTATCCGTAGGTATTACAGCTAACAAATACGTCGAAATAGAAAGATGCGCCGCGCAAACCAAGCCGCACAGCGCACGCTTCTATAATATATCACAATGCTCCTTGAAGCGTATGCGCCACAAGCACCTATAATTATTTAGAATGCTGCTTGAAACGCCGGTGAGTGAAACCACCTTTGGCGCGTTTCAATATATCCGACAGCTTATTGCTGCTAGCCGGCTTGGTAGGCATTTCCGAGCGAACCTTCTGCAATATTTGTGGGGTCGCGCAGCTTGCATTATGGGGCGTATGAAGGGTCACTTCTCCCATGTTTGTCACTCCCTGAAGAAGAGTAAATATTAGCCGGTTTAAGCCGGTACTCTCCACCCGAACAAGCAGAATACGCCCAATTAATTATTGGCACAATAAATTTTGACATAAGGGATCGATCAGCGCCTGCCGATACATTCAACATGCTGTGATAGCGGTATAGGCAGACACGGCTGGGAAGCTTTAGGCTGGCGCTCCGCATTTTCTGCGATCAATCGAACGGCTCATCGACTCAATCTGACCTTGCAGCGCTCCGGCCTTTTTCTGATTTTCGGTACGATAATCCGGCAGGACGGGACCAAGACCGACAATCACGTCCGGGTCCTGATAGCCTTGGCCATTGGTAAGGCGGCTGACTTCCGCCATGGCCTGGCTGCGCTGTGCAATCAGGGCCGGGCATTGAACCGTGTCATAGCGCAGCGACGAAATTTTCTCGTTATCAAGCTGTCCCTGGATATTCCCGCAACCTGCAAGCAGGGCGGTGAACATGATTACTGGAAAGAGCCTCGTTCTCATATGCCAATATCCTCGATGGTGGGCAGCGGGACATGAATGGGGCAATGAGTTTGTTTTGGCAAGGCGAAACGCGGGTAATCTGCATCAAATTACCAGTTATGGTTGCGTATGTGCCGGAAACACCATCTCGCTTGGTGCATAAATCGATCCCGCAGCGGAAAGCCACTGGTTGATCCTTCGCTGGGTCAGATCGCTTACCCGTCAACTCAAGAGTATAAAGCCCCCGCATTTCTTTAAACATCGTCACACTCAGTCTAAACGATTGAATTATTTGGCGGGTCGAGAAGGAAAACTCAATAATATTAGGCTTTTGGCAAAATTAAATAAGAGTGCAGATTAATAATGAACAGTAAGCCCAGTGCTATCGTTTGATTTAATTAAAAAACTCGATTGAATAAGTATGGATTAACAGTTTTGGCTTGCGGTCCATGGCATGTCGCACGTATGATTCTGTTTCCGGGAGCCCCCGGCAGTGCAACACAAAAGTGAGGAGACAGGAATGCCTGGTTTGCTGCACCCACTTCATGAAGGCCATGCGCCTATCATCTTGCATAACGCCTTTCAGGACGCGATTGACGCCTTGGAAGACTGGGAACTCGGCAGGGACGAACCCGTAATAGACGTCAATGAGAGACAGGTTGCTATCAGCACTGTGTTCCGGCGTTTGGGAACCTGTACGGACATACTCCCAGCGCGCACACTGGCTGTCGTGGAGGATCTTTTGCCTTTGCGTTCAGCCGAATTCAAAGCCGGTACATCGACTTATGCCGATGCCGCCTATAGCCTTTGGGAACTCTGCCTGCAGAAGCGCGCTGCAAGCAATGAAATACGCCAATAGGCTAAACCGACAGTTTGCGTAAAAACACCCGCCGGTCAGTTCAGACCAGCGGGTGTTTTCTTACGTCGCTGAAAGGACCAGCTATTAGCCGCCATTTTTCTCCAGCCAGGCCTTCATATCTTTGATTTCGCCTTCTTGAGCGGCGATGATCGTTTCGGCCAGCTTGCGGATTTCGGCGTCCTTGCCATATTCGAGTTCAACCTTTGCCATGTCGATCGCACCTTGGTGGTGGGCAATCATTCCGAGAACGAAATCCTTATCGGCATTGCCTGTGAACTCGATGGCCATATCCTTGTGCATTTTCGTATTGGCTTCCACGAACGCTTTTGAGGAGGGGGACTGATCACCCTTCTGCGCCTTCATGGAATCCTGTTTCATGGCCTCGTGCCCGCTATGCTCCTGCGCCAAAGCAGGCGAGGCAAAAGCGACGAGGCAGATGAGGGCAGCATTTCGGATGAGTTTCAAAGTCATGATTCAGTCTTTCATCTAAATGATAGTGGCGCTGTTTGATAACAGCCGTTGCTCATCACATTGAAATCAACTTCGGGTTATGCGGCGCGCGCGGCCGCTAATCCTTTGGCAATATCGGCAATCAAATCTTCCCTGTCTTCCAATCCGATCTGCAACCGGATAACGGTCCCTGCATAGTTCTTGCCGGTGATCTGCCTGTCGTTGAGCCGGACATGAACAGCCAGACTTGCAAAACCGCCCCATGAATAGCCCAGGCCGAATATCTCAAGCGCATCCAGAAAAGCGTGCGCCTGTGCCTTGCCGCCCTCAATGACAATCGAAAAAACGCCGCCGCCGCCCGTAAAGTCGCGCTTGTAAATTTCGTGTCCCGCATGACTTGGCAGGGCCGGATGCAGAACTTCCAGAACGCCATCCTGCTTTTCCAGCCATTCGGCAATTGCCAGCGCATTTTCTGCATGCCGTTCCATCCGCAGCCCCATGGTCCGCAAGCCGCGCAGAACCTGATAGGCATCATCACCACTGACGCATAGACCCAGCGCCGTATAGGTCTGCTCCAATGTCTTGAAGTGTTTTTCATTGGCGGAGACTGTGCCCATTAAAATATCCGCATGGCCGGAGGGATATTTGGTCACGGCGTGAATCGAAATATCAACGCCATAGTCCAAGGCCTTGAAATGAATCGGTGTTGCCCAGGTATTGTCCATCATAACCACGGCCCCGGCTGCGTGTGCCTTTTCGGCAATTGCCGGAATATCCTGCATCTCGAACGTGTTTGAGCCGGGCGATTCGGTGAAGACCACTTTGGTGTTTGGCTTAATGAGCTTTTCAATGCCGGCACCGATGAGCGGATCGTAATATTCGACTTCAACACCCAGTCTTTTCAACGTTGTGTTGCAAAAATAATGTGTATTGCCGTAGCAACTATCGACCATCAGCAGATGATCACCCGGCGAAAGGAAGGCCAAAAGTGGCAGCGTTACCGCCAATAGGCCGGATGGAACGAGCAGCGTGCCAGCCGATCCCTCAAGCTCGTCGATAGCGCGGCAAAGCGCGTCTGTGGTCGGTGTTCCGTGGGTGGCATATGTGTAGGGCTGATTGCCCGTTGCCATGGTCTGCGCGTCCGGAAACAGCACGGTTGAAGCATGCACGACCGGCGGGTTGACGAAACCATGATAGTCGGTGGGATCATAGCCGCCATGTGCAAGTCTCGTATTTATCCCAAGTTTTGAACGAGATTGCTTATCCATGACAGGTCCTCCAAATTGTCGGCTTAATTTTAGGCTTGTAGGGTTACGTCGATAATCGCACTGCATGACGGTTGCAACAGGAGAAGGATTTTTGATTGGCTGATACATCGTCCATCGCGCAACGATTGAATCGTTCTCTTGCCCGCTATTTGCATGTCGTCACCGCGCGTCCACATCCGGATGGAGCGGCGGCCTGGACGAGATCAATGTCCATGGCGGTCGCGTTGATCGTCTTTCTTGTACTGTCACTGCATCCTTATGACGAGTATTTGTCGCGCATGTTCACATCGCCGGACAGTGATCTACGCAATCTGCGCTTGATTACAGATATCGGACTGTCAAAATGGTATGTAATTCCGGCCTTCATTATCATTGTCTGCCTGATCGCGATTGATTGGCAGCATTTGCCAGTCCCTCGGCGAAAGCGGCTGCATCTCGTTTACACGCAGGCAACCTATGCCTTTTGGGCAATCTCTCTGGCCGGAACATGTACCGCTATTGCCAAATTCTTTATCGGTAGAGCCCGCCCACCCTTCATTGATACGCTTGGCACGGGTCATTTTTCTCCATTTGCAGGTGGTGATGATCTTGCCAGCTTTCCTTCCGGCCATTCAACCACCATGGGGGCTGTCGGGGCGATACTGGCTTTATGGTTTCCCCGCTGGCGGCTTCCGATCATCCTTGCCACCATGTTCATCGCTTTTACCCGAATCGTTGCACAGGCGCATTATCCGACCGATACCGTGGCGGGCTATAGTATTGGCTTCCTCGTCGCGATAACGCTGGCCAGATTTCTTGCTCGCCGCCACGTTATTTTTCGTTGTGAACGGGGTCGATTTTTCCCGGTTATAGGCTCGTGAATACTTTGCGGCAGTAGTGATTCCATACAGCATCATGGAAATACATCGCGGCATGAGTGCTTTGCGGTCCAATGAGAGCTTGCAATAACCAGTGCTGATCTACTGAGTCCGAATTTCCGGCTTTGGCCGCGAATTTGAAAATTTTGCGCCCGTTTTCATCGAAAAAAGAAAAACTGAGTAGAAAATCAGCGGTTTTTCGCTTCGCGTGCAGCAATTTTGACGTTCTTGCTTCAAAATTGAGCAAATATTCTCCCTTGACCAAACCCTCAGAATGCCCTTCGATAGATAGGTGAATGGGAGAGGCATTGGGGCCCTTTTCGGGGCTGGGGTAAATAAACCGATGTAAACTTACCTCTCTGGGAACGACTACAACAACCAAAGGGCAAATTAATTATGAAAAATCTTGTTTTGAAGGGCGTACTGGCGGCTTCGGCGTTGGTCCTTCTTGCCAACGTCGCTTCAGCAACAGTGCTTGAAGATGTAAAGAAGAAGGGCTTCTTGCAGTGCGGCGTTAACACAGGTCTTCCTGGCTTTGCAGCGCCGAATGACAAGGGCGAATGGTCTGGTTTTGACGTTGACTATTGTAAGGCTGTTGCTGCTGCTGTGTTTGGCGATGCAAGCAAGGTTAAATATACGCCCTTGTCTGCAAAGGATCGTCTTCCTGCTCTGCAGTCCGGCGAAATCGACGTGTTGATTCGCAACACCACATGGACACTCAGCCGCGATACACAGGGTTTTGATTTCCCGGGCGTCAATTATTATGACGGCCAGGGCTTCATGATCAATGCGAAGAAGCTTTCGGGAATCAACTCCGCGCTTCAACTATCGGGCGCATCGGTATGTGTTCAGGCCGGCACAACGACCGAGCTTAACCTTGCTGATTACTTCCGTACCAATAAGATGGAATACAATCCTGTTGTGTTCGAAAAGGTTGAAGAGGTTAACGCGGCTTACGATTCGGGTCGTTGCGATGCTTACACGACCGACCAGTCTGGTCTTTATGCCTATCGTCTGGCGCTGACTGCTCCTGATGACCATGTTGTTCTGCCGGAAATCATTTCCAAGGAGCCACTTGGACCGGTTGTCCGTCAGGGCGATCCACAATGGGCCGATATCATTCGCTGGACTCATTACGCCCTGTTGACTGCTGAAGAATTCGGTATCACCCAGGCCAATGTCGAAGAGTTGAAGAATGGTGAAAACCCTGAAGTCAAGCGTATCCTTGGTCAGGAAGCCAATACCAAGCTCGGTACAGACCTCGGTTTGACCAATGATTGGGTTATCAACATCGTCAAGGCAGTTGGCAATTACGGCGAGATTTTCGAAAAGAATCTCGGTTCCGGTAGCCCGCTCAAGATTGCTCGCGGCATCAATGCTCAGTGGACCAAGGGTGGCTTGCAATACGCGATGCCAATTCGCTAATCGCATATAGCTAATGATGAAATCGGAGAGGGGGCGCTGGCCTCCTCTCAATTTACTATAATAATAAAAATAATAAGAACAAGAACTTAGCAGAAATGAGGGGCCAATGGCATCGCAGGATATTTCGCCTGGCACAGATAGCGGCAAAGTTTCGCTTTTAAACGACCCAAAATTCCGTGGTTATCTTTTTCAGGCTTTAGCACTGCTTATCATCGTTGTGCTGGGGTACTGGATCGTTAACAACACCATCGCCAATCTTCAGCGCGCGCGGCTCGCTACGGGTTTCGGCTTTCTCGATGGCCGCGCTGGTTTTGATATCAGCAGCAGTCCGTATGTCTCCTATTCCAGTGATTCCACTTTTGCCAAGGCGCTTCTGGTCGGCATTCTGAATACGCTGACTGTGGCGATTGCGGGTATCATCACTGCAACCATTATCGGCTTCATTATCGGTATTGGCCGGCTTTCGCATAACTGGCTTATCCGCAAGATTTGTACGGTTTATGTGGAGCTTTTCCGCAATGTTCCGCCGCTTCTGGTTATTTTCTTCTGGTATTCTGGTGTGCTCGCTGTGTTACCGCAGGCACGCCAAAGCATAGCTCTGCCTTTTGGGACATATCTGAACAATCGCGGATTTTATGTTCCGTCATTGATTATGGGTGAGGGTGCCTGGCTGGCGGGTGTCGCTTTCCTGATAGCTGTCGTGGCGACTTTGCTGGTTCGACGCTGGGCCCATAAGCGTCAGATGGCAACAGGTCAGCCGTTTCCGGTTGGTCTGACAGCGATTGCCCTCATTGTCGGTCTGCCGTTGTTGGCGCTGGCCGTCAAAGGCTTTCCTATGACGTTGGACTATCCAATCCTTGGCGCCTTCAATCTGAAAGGTGGCTCGCAGGTCGGACCTGAGTTTATCTCGCTCTATCTGGCTCTGTCGTTCTATACGGCGGCCTTTATCGCCGAAATCGTCCGGGCTGGCATTCGTGGTGTTGGCAAGGGACAGAGTGAAGCTGCCCATGCTCTCGGCTTACGTGCAGGCACGACAACACGGCTTGTTGTTGTGCCACAGGCAATGCGCATCATCACGCCGCCGCTGGCCAGCCAATATCTGAATCTGACCAAGAACTCCTCACTCGCGATTGCAGCCGGTTATCCGGATCTCTTTGCCGTCGGGGGAACGATCCTGAACCAGACGGGCCGCTCGCTTGAAGTGGTCGTTATTTTCATGATCGTTTACTTGAGCCTCAGTATTCTGACGTCGCTGTTCATGAATTGGTACAACGCCAAAATGGCACTGGTGGAGCGCTGATCATGACAGACACCAATATTAGTTTCGTTCGTCAGGAAATGCTGCAGGGTCAAACTCCGCCCTTGGGTGAACGCGGCATTGTGCGATGGGTGCGGGTTAATTTGCTTGCAACGCCGGTCGATGCTGTTCTGACCGTCTTGGCACTTCTCGTTCTGGCATGGTTTTTACCGCCACTGATCAACTGGCTATTTATTCAAGCTGCGTGGGTCGGGCCGAACAGGTCGGTATGTGCGACCGTGGCACAGGGAGGTTTGCAGCCAGATGGCTGGTCCGGCGCATGCTGGGCCTTCGTGAACGCCAAATTCGGCCAGTTCATGTATGGTCCTTACCCCATTGACCAACGTTGGCGGGTCAATCTTGTGGGCATCATGTTCGTTGCCCTCCTGATTCCACTTCTGATTCCAAAAGCGCCCTACAAGGTACTGAATGCGATCGTCTTCTTTTTCGTATTCCCGATCGTCGCATTCTTCCTGCTGGTCGGTGGCTGGTTCGGCCTTCCCTATGTCGAAACCTCCGTTTGGGGTGGCCTGCTGGTTACGCTGGTTATTTCCTTCGTTGGTATTTCCGTCTCGCTTCCTCTCGGCATAGCACTGGCACTTGGACGGCGCTCGAAAATGCCGGTCATCAAGATGCTGTGCGTCATTTTTATCGAAATGGTGCGTGGTATTCCGCTGGTGACGGTCCTGTTCATGGCCAGCTATATGCTGCCATTGTTCCTGCCGCCGGGCGTTTCATTCGATAAGTTCCTGCGGGCGCTGATCGGTGTTGCGCTGTTCGCTTCGGCCTATATGGCGGAGGTGGTGCGTGGTGGTCTGCAAGCCATCCCGAAAGGGCAATATGAAGGTGCGGATTCGCTTGGACTCGGTTACTGGCAGAAAACTGGCCTCATCATTCTGCCACAGGCGTTGAAACTGGTAATCCCAGGTATCGTCAACACCTTTATCGGTCTGTTCAAGGATACATCGCTTGTTTCGATCATCAGCATGTTCGATTTGCTCGGGACGGTGCGTCAGCACTTCAACGATACAAATTGGTCATCGCCGCAAACCCCCATGTCCGGTCTGGTTTTTGCCGGTTTCGTCTTCTGGATTTTCTGCTTCGGCATGTCGCGCTATTCCATCTTCATGGAAAATCGTCTCGACACTGGCCACAAACGTTAGGAGCATACGTATATGACAACTGAAAACATTATCGACCCGGAAGAAATCCACGTCGACCATTCGCTCCTGCAAGTCTCCACGACAGACGTTGCCGTTGAGATCATCAATATGAACAAATGGTACGGGGATTTTCATGTTCTGAAGGACATCAATCTCAAGGTGATGCGCGGCGAGCGCATCGTCATTGCTGGTCCGTCCGGTTCAGGTAAGTCGACCATGATCCGCTGCATCAACCGTTTGGAAGAGCATCAGAGCGGTAAGATTCTCGTTGACGGTATCGAACTTACCAACGATCTGAAAAAGATCGACGAAGTTCGGCGCGAAGTCGGCATGGTGTTCCAGCATTTCAATCTATTCCCACATTTGACTATCCTGGAAAACTGCACGCTGGCCCCAATCTGGGTACGCAAGATGCCGAAGAAGAAGGCGGACGAAATTGCGATGCACTTTCTTGAGCGCGTCAAAATCCCCGAACAGGCCAATAAATATCCGGGTCAGCTTTCCGGTGGTCAGCAGCAACGCGTAGCCATTGCCCGTTCGCTCTGCATGAATCCACGCATCATGCTGTTTGATGAGCCGACGTCGGCCCTTGATCCGGAAATGATCAAGGAAGTGCTCGACACAATGGTGCAGCTTGCTGAAGAAGGCATGACCATGGTTTGCGTAACCCACGAAATGGGCTTTGCGCGCCAGGTTGCAAATCGCGTTATCTTCATGGATCAGGGCCAGATCGTTGAACAGAACGCCCCTGCCGAGTTCTTTGATAATCCGCAGCACGAACGCACGAAGCTATTCCTCAGCCAGATTCTTCATTGAGATAGTTTTCTGCAATGTTACCAAACGGCGGCCTTATGGCCGCCTGTTTGATACTGCAATCCATTTTTCTTATATTTGGCCTGCAAGCCCTTTTGGGCGCTCATGACCCTCGCTTCGGCGAGGGTTTTTGCATTCAAATCTGGCCATCATATCCATAGAGCCAATCCAGCCCTTCGATAAACTTTTCGGCAGGGCGTTTGCGCATAACCATATTGCGCGCCATGGCGATTGGCCCCTTGGCATGATAGGCGAGCTGGTTCATCGCGCCGCGCCGCACCACTGCTTTGATACGTTTGCTGCGGGTCTTGTCAAACGCGTCTAAAGCCGATGGCCATGCTGCGATATTTTCCCCCAAGGCAGATGCCAGCGCCCACGCATCCTCGATGGCCATGGCCGCTCCCTGCGCTGCATATGGCGTCATCGCGTGGGCAGCATCCCCGATCAGCACCAGGCGATCCTTTATCCGGTATCGGCATTTACGCTGCTCAAACAATGGCCATGAAGTCCAAGGTCTTCCCGCCAGCATGATGTCGCGAATACCGGGATGCCAAAGATTGAATTCCCGGATAAAATTTTGGCTTGGCGTTTCCGGCACAGCCCCAGCGTCCCATCGCCGTCCGCCTTGGCGATCCGGGGCAACAGCAATGAAATTGAACATTTCACCGGAACGTATCGGGTAGGCGACCAGATGAGCGTTTGAACCAACCCAGGCAACAACATTGATGCCCTGAGGCAGCAGGGACGTGAAGCTCTTTGGCAACTGGTCAGCGGCGATGGTCGAACGCCAGGCAATCGTCGATGTATAGCGCGCGCGCTCCATGTCGGACATGGCAGTGCGCATATTCGACCAGACGCCGTCGGCACCTACGAGCAAAGCCCCGCGATGTTCCTCGATACGATCGTGATATTGAACGCGAACGATAATGCCATCTGCGCCAGGCTTGTACTGTGTCACCGCTGATTGCAGCTGGATAGCTATATTGGGCTGGCTTCGCGCCTGTTCCAGCAAGGCATTTTGCAGATCGGCCCGGTGGCAGACAATATAGGGTGAGCCCCATCTCGTGCGGGCCACATGACCAACATCAAGCGAAAGCAACATTTCGCCGCTCGAACCATCTGCAAGACAAATCGCCTGCGGTTCAACCGAGGATGGCGTTAATTGCTCGAGAACACCGAGCCGCTTCAATATCCGCGTGGCATTGGGGGAAAGCTGCACTCCGGCACCGGCTTCGGCCAGGGTCGCGCTTTTCTCAAATATCTGAACTGGAAAACCCTTGGTGCTCAAGGCAAGCGCCAGCGTCAATCCGGCAATGCCAGCACCGGCGATAATAATCTGGTCAGGATTGGGATCGCGCCTGTTTCGTTCGGTCTTTAAATCGATGAGCGATGCGTTCAAGCGGCCCTGTCCACATAGGTGCAACCTGCTGGGACTGTCTCATCGGCATGCAGCGAAGCGTCATAGCGATAAAGCGTGGAGCAATAGGGGCAAACTTTTTCATTGTCATCGCCCAGATCGAGAAACACATGCGGATGGTCGAAAGGCGGGTTGGCACCCACGCACATGAATTCCTTCACGCCGATGGCAATGGTCGCATGTCCTGCGCTGTTCTGGAAATGAGGGATGCTGTGACCAGCCATTTTTCGCTCCTGAATCGTCTCGTCAAATACGCATGTTTGGCATTTGACTTCTCTTTCGCTTCGGTTTGTATCATCCTGATTACGATTTCAAGACGATTGCTATCAAACTGTCAAAAGACTTGTCTATGGTGCGCTCTTAAGTCCGCATTTTGCGGGAAATTTTTTTAGCTGGAGAATATTGATGAACGACCAATCGCCCACCATTCCGCAGCCTGTTGAGAATGTCTCTCTGCCGGATCTGCACACCAGCGTTGATCGCTTCGTCAACCGCGAATTCTCCTGGCTGCAATTTAATCGCCGCGTGCTTGAAGAAGCGCAAAATACCCATCAGCCCTTGCTTGAGCGCCTGCGCTTTCTGTCTATTTCGGCTGCCAATCTGGATGAGTTCTTCATGGTGCGCATTGCCGGTCTGGCCGGGCAGGTGCGCGAAAACGTCTCCAGTCGCAGTGATGATGGACGCACGCCGCAGGAACAGCTGGAATTCGTTCTCGAGGAAGTCGGCAAACTTCAAGCCGCCCAGCAGCTGCGTCTGAGTGCCTTGCGCGAGGAATTGATCAGGGAGAACATCGAAATTGTTCGGCCTGATCGTTTGACCAAAGCTGAGCAGGAATGGCTGGAGGATCATTTTCTCGAAACCATCTATCCTGTGCTAACACCCTTGGCCATTGATCCGGCGCATCCTTTTCCATTTATCCCGAATCTCGGCTTCACCATTGCCATGCTGCTGAACCGCAGCACGGATAACCGCCCAATGACGGCGCTCCTGCGCCTGCCGCAGGCGCTCAAGCGCTTTATCCAGATACCGGATGATAGCGGTCGCTACCGTTTCTTGTCTCTTGAAGATGCGATCAGCCTTTTCACGGGGCGGCTGTTCCCTGGCTATGAGGTCAAGGGTGCCGGCACGTTCCGCATCATCCGTGACAGCGATATTGAAGTTGAGGAAGAGGCGGAAGATCTGGTTCGCCTGTTCGAAAGCGCCCTGAAGCGCCGTCGCCGCGGTCAGGTGATCCGCATCGAATTTGATGATGAAATGCCTGAATCCCTGCGCAGCTTTGTGGCTACGGAGCTGGGTGTGCCAGATAATCGCATCAGCGTGCTTGGCGGTCTGCTTGCGCTCAATATGATTTCGGAAATTGTCAGCATCGCGCGCCCGGACCTGAAGTTTGTTCCTTACAATCCGCGTTTTCCTGAACGTGTGCGGGAACATGGTGGCGACTGCTTCGCAGCGATTCGCGAGAAAGACATCATCGTCCATCACCCTTACGAATCCTTCGATGTCGTGGTGCAATTTCTGCGTCAGGCCGCTGCCGATCCGGATGTCGTTGCAATCAAGCAGACACTTTACCGTACTTCAAATGATAGCCCGATCGTGCGTGCGCTGATTGATGCCGCAGATGCCGGTAAGTCCGTTACTGCCTTGATCGAACTTAAGGCGCGTTTCGATGAAGAGGCCAATATTCGCTGGGCCCGCGATCTGGAGCGCGCTGGCGTACAGGTCGTTTTCGGCTTTATCGAGTTGAAAACCCATGCGAAAATGTCGCTGGTCGTGCGCCGCGAAGAAAACAAGTTGCGCAGCTATGTGCATCTGGGCACCGGCAATTATCACCCCATCACCGCAAAGATTTATACGGATCTGTCGTTCTTCACATGCGAGCCTTCAATTGGCCGCGACGTGGCGCAAATCTTCAACTACATCACAGGCTATACGCCGCCTTCCGGCGAAATGCAGCTTGCCGTTTCCCCGATCACGCTGCGTCCTCGCATTCTTCAGCATATTGCCGAGGAAATCGCCCATGCGAAAGCTGGCCGTCCTGCCGCAATCTGGATGAAAATGAATTCGCTGGTCGATGCGAAGATTATCGATGCGCTTTATGAAGCCAGCAGTGCCGGTGTGGAAATTGATCTCGTCGTGCGTGGCATTTGCTGCCTGCGTCCGCAGGTGCCGGGGCTTTCGGAGAATATTCGCGCAAAGTCCATCGTGGGCCGCTTCCTTGAACACAGCCGTATTTTCTGTTTTGGCAATGGCAAGCCGCTCCCATCGGAAAACGCTCTGGTCTATTTCGGTTCAGCCGATATGATGACCCGTAATCTTGACCGCCGTGTTGAAACTTTGGTGCCCATCACCAATCCAACTGTGCATCAACAGGTTCTTTCACAGATTATGCTGGCAAACCTTCTCGACAACCAGCAGAGTTATGAGCTACTTGCAGATGGAACCTCGCGGCGGATCGCTCCCGCCGATGGGGAGGATGCTTTTAATGCGCAGGAATATTTCATGACCAATCCTAGCCTTTCAGGCCGTGGCAAGTCGCTGAAATCTTCTGCGCCTCGATTGATTGCCCATCGCAAGCGGAAAGCGGCGAAAGAAAAATGAATTTAATTGCGACTTTCTCTGGTGACTGCCGATATACCGGTTTGGGAACCCAGACTTTATGATATCGGCAGCACAGGGACGTGTGCAGGGACGCCGCCCGGCCGCTGTCATCGACATCGGCTCGAATTCCGTGCGTCTTGTGGTTTATGAAGGTGTTACGCGTTCGCCCACGGTTCTTTTCAATGAAAAGATATTGTGTGGACTTGGCAAGGGACTGGTCAAAACCAAAAAGCTGAATGCCAAAGCCGTGCAGAGCGCCTTGCGCGCTCTCCGCCGGTTTCGCGCGCTTGCCGAGCAGGCTGGTGCCGTGTCGCTGGATGTGCTTGCCACTGCCGCCGCACGTGAGGCGGAAAATGGTTCGCAATTTATCCGCGAAGCGGAAGCCATCCTTGAAGAACCCATCAAGGTTCTGTCGGGCCGGGAAGAAGCCTATTATTCGGCGCTTGGCATCATTTCCGGTTTTCATGATCCTGACGGCATTGCGGGCGATCTTGGCGGCGGCAGTCTGGAACTTGTCGACGTCAAAGGCCGTAAAATCGGTGATGGCATAACCTTGCCCCTTGGTGGTCTGCGCCTGCAGGATATGTCTGAAGGCGATTTGACCGAAGCGCTGAGCATCGCTCAAAAAACCCTGGGCACAGCCAAGCTTCTTGCCAATGGCAAGGGCAGGGCCTTTTATGCGGTTGGAGGAACGTGGCGAAACCTTGCCAAGCTGCATATGAGTGCGGAACATTATCCGCTCCACGTCATGCATCATTATGAAATTCCGTTCGAAGAAGCCCAACGCTTCCTCAAGCGCGTTGCTGTCGGTGATGTGGACAATATGCGCGGCATTGAGGATGTCTCAAAAAACCGCCGGGCGCTCTTGTCCTACGGCGCCATTGCATTGCTTGAAACAATCAAGATCATGAAGCCGTCGAAAGTAGTCTTTTCGGCACTTGGCGTGCGTGAGGGCTTTCTCTATTCGCTCTTGCCCGAGAGCGAGCAGTTGAATGACCCGCTCATTTCTGCCGCCGAGGAACTGGCGACACTGCGTGCACGTTCGCCTGCCTATGCGCGTGAACTTGCCGACTGGAGCGGCGATGCTTTCGCGGCGCTGGGTTATAAAGAGACTGATGATGAGAAGCGCTACCGGCGCGCGGCCTGCCTGATTGCAGATATAAGCTGGCGGGCGCATCCCGATTATCGCGGCAGTCAGGCGCTGAACATGATCTCCAATGCCGCTTTTGTCGGCATTGATCATCCTGGCCGCGCCTATATAGCGCTTGCCAATTTCTTCCGTCATGAAGGGGTTGCCAATAGCGTACCGGACCCGGAGCTTGCGGCGATTGCCAGCCCGCGACTTTTGGAGTTCTCGCGTCTTCTGGCCGCCATCATGCGGATTACCTATCCATTTTCGGCTTCCATGTCCGGCGTCGTGCCGTATCTTTCGTGGAAAAACACCTCTGATGGCATCAGCCTTGTGGTGGATAAATCGAAAGCTGATCTCATCGGCGATGTCACCGAAGGACGCTTGCAACAATTGGCAAAGCTCATCGGCAAGCCGCTTAAAATGGAAGTCGGCAAGTAGGCGGCTTTCATTTTTGACTTTTACCGGACCGTCGTTTCTCAATGGCTGAAGATCAAGTGGCTGCGGCCATTTTTGCTTGGGGAATATGCAGATTTAGAACCAACGGTACCGTGATTGCGTAAACTGCTATGGCGGAGAGCCAGATTGCGCCCGGCCATTGTTTCTGCACGACAAAGTAGAAGCTTGAAAAGGCAAGCGGGGCGATGATTGATGCGAGGCTTATTGCAGAGGCCAGCACGCCCTGGAATTGGCCCTGTCGGTCATTATCGACCATGCGAGTGGCGAGAGACTGGAGCGACGGCACGCCAATCCCGCCAAGGACAAACACCGGCATGATGGCGAAGACCATCCAAGGATGTGTCGTCAAGCTCATGACGATCAATGCGAGAGATGTACCTGCGACGCCAACCAGAATTGTAGCCCGCTCCCCGAGAAGTTTTACGGCGGGTCCAGGCAAAAAAGCTTGAGCCAATGCTTGGCAAACACCATAGGTTCCCAGCGAGAGGCCGATCCATAAACCGTTCCAACCGAATGCGTCGTGGCCCCACAAGGCCCAGCAGGTGCCGTAAACTTCGCCGACGCCGCTGAAAATGAAAAACACTACGATGATCGGCATCAGTCCTTTCATCGAGAAGATCCAGCGGAATGGGCGAAGCGGATTGAGTGCGGCAAAGTCGATAGGCTGGCGGCTTGGTTTGCGCGACTCCGGCAGCATCAAAAAAGCGAGCAGTAAATTGCTCCCATTGAGAATCGCAGCAGCGATGAATGGAAGTCGCAGCCAGCAATCGCCGAATATCCCGCCAAGAACCGGCCCAATGATGAAGCCTGCGCCAAAGGTGGCGTTGAAAAGACCAAAGCGGCGCGCGCGTGTGTCCTCGGCTGAGATGTCAGTGATATAGGCTGTAGCAACGGAGATATTGGCGCTGGTCAGCCCTGCAATGGCGCGACCGATCAGGAGCATCCATAGTTGCGGCGCAAAGGCCATAATCAGATAGTTGATGGCGGCTCCACCCATTGAAATCAATAAGACCGGTCGGCGCCCAAGCCGGTCGCTAAGTGCGCCAAGCATGGGGGCAAAGACGAATTGCATCATGGCATAAAGGGCGGTCATGATCCCGATCCAGGAGGCCACGTTGCTGGCATGTGTAACCTCTTGGATCAGTCGCGGCAGAATGGGGAAGACCAAGCCAATCCCGACAGCATCGAGGCCTACAGTCGCAAAAATGATGAGAAGAGATCTATTCATCTATTTATACCGAGATTAAAAATGTACTTGGTACATAAATCTACAAGCAATTGCGATATGTCAACGGAAATATGTACTCAGTACAGAAAATGCGTTATCAAGCGGCATGAACCAGCCATCCGAATCAAAACCCGATCTTCGATCGCGTAAGCGCCTTGCCACCCGTCGTGCTATCTCGCGGGTGGCCGATCGCCTGTTTCTCGAACGTGGTTTCGACAACGTCACAGTGGACGATATTGCGGCAGCTGCCGATGTGGGCAGGATGACGGTGTTCAACTATTTTCCCCGCAAGGAAGACATGTTCTTTGATCGTGACGAGGAGGGACGCGAAATTTTGCGCAATGCCTTGCTACAGCGCGATCCCGGGGTTTCTCCGATTGAAGCTCTGCGCCTGCTGGCCCATCGGCTGGTAGCCGAGCAGCGCCCTTATGTTGAGTTTTCGAGCAGGAGCCAGGGCTTTACCAAGACGATTGAGGGCAGCGAAACTCTGAAAGCTCGCGCTCGTGCAATACGAGACGAGCTTGCGCATGTCGTGGCCGTAGAATTATCGGAAGGCGCAGGGCGCGGGCACACAGATGCTGACGCCAATCTGGCCGCGGCGCTTCTATTGGCAGTTTGGAGCGTGGCCTTTATTGAGGCGCATAAGGCCTATCGGCAAAGCGGAGATACCAAGGCAGCGGAAGCCACTTTTCTCGGTATTGTCGATAAGGGGACCATCGGACTGCAAGCCGCCTTGGCGGGTACGCCTTATATCTGACAATCCAGTTTCTGCGACAAGCCGGTATGATCACACGCATGTGAGCGGAGTTGAGTTGCCGTACCGCTTCATGCTCGTCAAAGTCGTCGCATGAAAACCTATCCGGTTAATCGCCGCAGCTTCATCTTGGCCACCCTTGCTGGTGGAGCGGGCGCTTTGGCCCCTTCGATCTCTTTTGCGCAGGTTCCAGGCAAAGCTGTGGCTTTGGATAGTGTTGCGACGAGCCAGATCATTGAACAGGCTTCGTCTTTTCCGGCACTCCAGACGATGATCGTATATGCCGGCGGGCAGACCCAGATTGAGCACCGTTTCCATGGTCCCGCCATAGATCGTCCCGTCAATGTAAAATCCGTTTCCAAGACAATCATTGCGACCTTGGCTGGCATAGCCATTGAGCGCAAAGTTTTTTCCGGGTTGGACGAGCTTGTTGCGCCAATCCTGTCGAATAAGCTGCCGCAGGATCGTGATCCTCGGCTGGCGCGAATAACGCTCGGCAATCTGCTTTCCATGCAGGCGGGGCTTGATCGTACATCCGGCCCCAATTATGGCCGCTGGGTCGAGAGCTCCGATTGGGTTCGTTATGCGCTCGCTCGAGATTTCGTCGATGAGCCGGGCGGGCGCATGCTTTACTCAACCGGCAATTCGCATCTCATATCCGCAATGCTCACCCGCAAGACGGGTCGAACGACATTGCAGATTGCGCGCGATTGGCTGGGCGAACCGCTGGACATCACTATTCCACCTTGGCCACGTGATCCGCAGGGCATTTATTTCGGCGGCAATGACATGGAATTGTCGCCGCGGGCCATGCTCGCCTTTGGCAAAATGTTTCTCGAGGGCGGAAAGAGCGGCGGCAAGCAAATCATGCCAGCTGCCTGGATCGAAGAATCGTGGAAGCCTCGAACCAGCTCGCCATTTACTGGCGATAGCTATGGTCTGGGCTGGTTCATCTCTTATACGCCGGATAGCAAGCCGTTCTATTATGCCTGGGGCTATGGCGGCCAGATGATCTATGTCGTGCCTCATGCATCCGTGGTGGCGGTGATGACCTCAAACACCGCAGCGCCTTCCGGTCGCTCCGGCTATGTGCGCCAATTGCACGATCTTTTGGCAACCCGAATTGTCCCGGCAGCAGAAGCTGCCATAGGTTGATCAGGCGGGCACAGTCTTCTTGCGCGATGGAAATGTCATGGCGGCAACGCCGATGACAACGAATACAAGTCCGATCAATGCGGTCGAGGCCAAAGTTTCACCAAGAAAGATGACGCCGATTCCCACACCAATCGGAACGCGCAGATAGGCCTGCGATGTCGTACTCACCGAGCCAAGTGTGTGGATAAGCCGGAAATAGATAACAAAGGCGAGGGCGGTCGAAAACACCGAGAGACCGAGCAGTGCCAGCAGCGAGTCAGCCGATGGCGCAATGGTCCATGGCTGGTCCACAACCAAGCTGACGGGGATAAGTATCACCGCGCCGCAAACCATTGAACCGGCGGCCGGCATCATCGGATCAAGCCCCTTGAAGCCCCGTCCGAATATGGCAGCGGCGGCATAAGAGATTGTTGCAGCCACAATTGCCAGTTGCGCTACCAGTTCCTTGCCGACCCCCTGAAAGGCTTCCATTCCGATAATCAGGCTGATCCCGATGACACCGGCAATTGTTCCCAAAAGCTTGCGCATCGTCACCGCTTCGTGCCGCGTAATCAGCACCGTCAGCAGAAAGGCGAAAATTGGCGTGGTCGAATTGAGGATAGTCGCCAGTCCGGCATTTACCGTCTGCTCGGCCCAGGCAATCAGGGTAAAGGGGATAACACTGTTGATACAGGCTTGAATGAAAAAGCGCTTCCAGATCGCCGGGTCCTTAGGCAGCGAAAGTCCACGCATTTTAATGATCGCCACCAACAGCCCTCCGGCTATCAATGTGCGTGCAGCAATAAAGGTGATCGGCGGGATGGTTTCAACACCAATTCTGATGAAGGTGTAGGAGGCACCCCATAAAGTTGCGAGTACAGCAAGGAGCGCAACCTCTTTGGCGAGAGCGGGCGTTGTGGTGGAGGAAGCAGTCATGGTTTAAACCTTCGCGGCATAATCATAGCAATGATCAATGTCCTGAATCCTCAGCCCGATGCTTCGATGATGGCCGAATTATCGAAACTCAATAGTGTTGATTGGCCGAATTGAGCAATTTGCAGGAAAACAGCCGGGTCTTCACAGAAAAACCGGCTGTTTTGACTGAATTTTTGTAACTATGGGCTGCAAAATGAGTGCGGTCAGTTGCAACCCTCATTCACTGGGAAGAACCAGCGCCCGAATTTTCTTGTTTTCGAATTTCAGGCAAAGCTCGCCATTGATCAGTTGAAGCGCCTTTTCTCCAAAGACTTCGCGACGCCATCCTTGCAATGCCGGAATGTCATCAACATCACCTTCCGAAGCGATCCTGTCGATTTCATCGGAGGTAGCCACCACCTTTGCGGCAACGCCATGCTCTTCGGTAACAAGCCGAAGAAGCACCTTCAAAAGCTCCGAAGCTGCTCCAGCGCCTTCCGGGGAAGCGCTTTGTTTCGGCAAGCGGGGCATCTCATCCTTCGGCAGGTCGAGTGCCAGATTGACAGCGTTGAGCAAGCCTGTTGCCATGCTGGAGCGTTCCCAACCCTTTGGAATCGTTCGCAAGCGTGACATTGCTTCCGCATCGCGCGGCTGCTGTTGTGCGATCTCGTAAATCGCGTCATCCTTGATGACACGCCCGCGCGGCACATTGCGTTCGCGCGCTTCGCGTTCGCGCCATGCTGCCACACTGCGTAGGACGGCAAGTTCCACCGGCTTGCGCAGGCGCATCTTCAGCCGCTTCCAGGCATCGTCCGGATGCATGTCATAGGTTTCGCGCGCGGTGAGAATTTTCATCTCGTCCAGAACCCATTCGGTGCGGCCCTCGGCTTCAAGGCTTTCCTTCAAATGGAGGTAAATATCGCGCAGATGTGTCACATCCGCCAAAGCATAGTCGAGTTGCTTTTCGGAAAGAGGACGCCTGCGCCAATCGGTAAATCGTGAAGATTTGTCGATTTGTGCCCCAACCACCTTTTGCACCAATTGGTCATAAGCGATGGCATCGCCAAAGCCGCAAACCATCGCCGCAACCTGTGTATCGAACACCGGGTGCGGGATCAGATTGCCAAGGTGGAAGATGATTTCAATGTCCTGGCGGGCCGCATGAAACACTTTCACGATTTTTTCGTCGGCCATCAGCTTAAAAAACGCTGCAAGATCAAGGCCAGGGGCCAGCGCGTCCACAATCGCCGTATGATCGGGCGATGCCAATTGGATAACGCAAAGCTCCGGCCAGAACGTGGTCTCGCGGATGAATTCCGTGTCGACAGTCACGAAGTCTGATTGGGAAAGGGCGGCAACAGCCTGTTCAAGCTGATCTGTGGTTGTAATCATGGTCATGATTTTTCTATAGCGAATGAGAATGGGTTTGTCTCGGTTCTTGACAAATCAGCTCCAAAATGCGCTTGTCCGCCCAAATTCTTTGGCGTGTCGAGGGCTTATCCTCGGTCTTTTCGCCATATTTAATCAGAGGCACATATCATGCACCGTTACCGCAGCCATACCTGCGCCGCCTTGCGTAAATCGGACGTTGGTTCGACAGTTCGTCTTTCAGGTTGGGTCCACCGCGTCCGCGACCATGGCGGAATTCTCTTTATTGATATCCGCGACCATTATGGCCTGACGCAAATCGTCGCCAATCCCGATTCGCCAGCTTTCAAGCTTGCCGAAACCGTACGGGGCGAATGGGTTATCCGCGTTGACGGTGAGGTGAAGGCACGTACCGAAGATACGGTAAATGCCAACATGCCGACCGGCGAGATCGAAGTTTTCGCGCGTGAGATCGAAGTTCTCTCGGCTGCGAAGGAACTACCTTTGCCGGTGTTTGGCGAATTGGATTATCCGGAAGATATCCGCCTGAAGTACCGCTTCCTCGATCTGCGCCGCGATACACTGCACAAGAACATCATGCAGCGCACGAAGATCATCGCTGCGATGCGCCGCCGTATGAGTGAGATCAACTTCACGGAATTCTCGACGCCAATTCTGACAGCTTCTTCGCCGGAAGGCGCGCGAGACTTTCTCGTGCCGAGCCGTATTCATCCCGGCAAGTTTTATGCTCTGCCGCAAGCGCCGCAGCAATATAAGCAGTTGATCATGATGTCCGGTTTCGACCGTTACTTCCAGATCGCACCGTGCTTCCGCGATGAAGATCCGCGCGCGGATCGTTTACCGGGCGAGTTTTATCAGCTCGACGTTGAAATGAGTTTTGTTGAACAGAATGACGTTCTGACCACCATGGAACCGGTTTTGCGCGGCGTTTTCGAAGAATTTGCTGAAGGCAAGCGCGTTACCAAGGAATTTCCGCGCATCGCTTATGATGATGCCATGCGCAAATATGGTTCCGATAAGCCGGACTTGCGTAACCCTATCGAAATGCAGGCAGTGACCGAGCATTTCGCCGGTTCAGGCTTCAAAGTCTTTGCAAACATGATCGCCAATGACCCAAAGGTCGAGGTATGGGCGATTCCTGCCAAGACCGGCGGCTCACGCGCATTTTGTGACCGCATGAACTCCTGGGCGCAGAGCGAAGGCCAGCCAGGTCTTGGCTATATTTTCTGGCGTAAGGAAGGCGAAAGCCTTGAAGGCGCTGGCCCGCTCGCCAAGAATATTGGACCGGAACGCACGGAAGCCTTGCGTGTGCAGCTTGGTCTTGATGATGGCGATGCAGCCTTCTTCGTTGCCGGCGATCCTAAGAAGTTCGTGTCCTTTGCAGGCGCTGCGCGTACGCGCGCTGGTGAAGAGCTGAACCTTGTTGACCGCGACCAGTTTGCGCTTTGCTGGATTGTCGATTTCCCCTTCTTCGAATGGCTTGAAGATGAAAAGAAGATCGACTTTGCCCATAACCCATTCTCAATGCCGCAGGGCGGCATGGATGCGCTCGAAAATCAGGATCCTCTGACGATCAAGGCATTCCAGTATGATATGGTTTGCAACGGTTTCGAAATTGCCTCGGGCGGTATTCGTAACCATCTGCCGGATACAATGGTCAAAGCATTTGAAGCTGTCGGTCATTCACGCGAAACCGTGGAAGAACGCTTCGGTGGTCTTTATCGTGCATTCCAGTATGGCGCACCGCCCCATGGCGGCATGGCAGCTGGTGTTGACCGCATCGTCATGCTGCTAGTCGGTGCGAAGAACTTGCGTGAAATCACCATGTTCCCGATGAACCAGCAGGCCTATGATTTGCTGATGAACGCTCCATCGGATGTTTCGCAGGCGCAATTGCGCGACCTGAATATCCGTCTTAACCCGGTGAAGAAGGAAGTTTAGAGACCTTCTCTAACCGACTCTGGACAAACAAAAATCCCGGCATCGCTGCCGGGATTTTTTCGTTTTATCGCCAGGATTACTGGTTCGCAATAACCGTAACACCGAGTGTCTTGAGCAGAGACTTTGGATCGGCCATGCCGCCCGCTGCAATGATTGCGAATGGAACTGACTTTGGCGGAGCTGCCTTGATCTCGAGGGTCTTTGGATCGTCGAGATATTCGCCGACTGCCGTGCCGAGTGTCTGGGCGAATTCTGCATCGCCCAATTGTGCCGCAGCCATTGGCACGATTGCCTTTGCCTGATTGATCAGGTCTTCGCGCTTGGCGTTCTGCTGCTTGGCAACATAGTCAAGCGCCTTGTAGGTGACTGAGTCGTCCTCAAAACGGATCGAAGCGCCGGTAAAGCTCAACTGCTGCATAAGGCCGAGCATCGCCATGCCTTGTGCGTCGTCAGGCTTGCCTTCCATATTCTTGGTGGCTTCCTGCAGACCCTTGATGAAGTCCAGCGTGTAACCGGAAATGTCGAGCTTAACGCCGAGTGTACCAGCATCATCGGTGATGAAATCCATCTTTTCGATGTTCAACCGGCCATCTGCAACATTCCACGTGCCGTTCATATCGATTTTCCCGGTCAGTGTCTCATAACCAAGAGCGGTCAATGCTTCCTTGGTCTTTGGATCTTCGACTTCTGACAGATCGGCTTTGAAGCTTTCAACATTTGTCGTGAAAGCTACAGGTGACGTTTCAGTCAGCGGGGAAATCGTTGCGGTAAGCGCGTCGGCAACGAAAACATCCTTGCCTTTAGCATTAAAGGCGACGTGCTTTATTTCCGCTTTTTCATACTGCAAAAACTTTGCCAATGGCTCAGTTGCGCCTTCCGCCGGAAGGGTGATCCCTTCAAACGCTATGCCTTCCAGCTTAATTGTTCCCTTGTCTTCGCCTTCAGGAGAAAAGCTGACATCGGGGACCGTCAACGATCCGACCTTGAAGCCACCACCGGAAACGTCGCTCACATCGGAAAGCGTGACGTCACCGGCATTGAACGTTTCTTTAATGCCTGTTGTTGAAACCTTGGCATCCTTCAACACGACTGTCGTGCCGTTTGTTTCAACATTGCTGTATTCAAGGACACCGCCCTGTTCGGTATAAACAGCCTTCAGGCGCGCAGCGACAGCGTTTCCGTCGATGGCATAGGCTGAACCGGCAAATACGACAACGAGAGCAGAGGTTGCAGCCAGCAGACGCAAGCCGGACTTCACAGGGTTTGGACGCATAATTTGTTCCTTGTTGAGATCAATGATCATACCTATTGCATGAGGCGCGGCAAAACTGTGACAGCCATCAACCAAGCGGCAATATTTACGATTCGGGCGCTAGAAAGTCAGATTTGCCGTTCGAAGGCAAGCTTTGTTCAGCAGAACGGTGATTATGGGGCTATCAGCCTGTGATCTGGGCGAATCATTGCTTGCCCGCGAATCCTTGTCTTGATAGTCCATTCACATGGGAAAAAGCCTGATTCCGCCAGACAATGGCGATGATAATGTCGAACCGGTTGATCTGAAGGCAGCGCTGGAAGAGCGCTATCTTGCCTATGCTCTGTCAACGATCATGCATCGTGCCTTGCCGGATGTGCGGGACGGGCTAAAACCCGTTCATCGCCGCATCATGCATGCCATGCGTTTGCTGCGCCTGTCGCCTGATCAATCCTATGCCAAATGCGCCCGAATCGTCGGCGAGGTCATGGGTAAATTTCATCCCCATGGCGACCAGTCGATCTATGACGCGCTCGTTCGCTTGAGCCAGGATTTTGCCGTACGCTATCCCGTGGTCGACGGGCAGGGGAATTTCGGCAATATTGACGGCGATAACCCGGCAGCGATGCGTTATACCGAAGCGCGCATGACCGACGTTGCCATGCTGCTGCTAGAGGGCATTACCGAAGATGCCGTCGATTTCCGCCCGACCTATAATGAGGAAGACGAAGAACCAATCGTTCTTCCCGGAGCCTTTCCAAACCTGCTTGCCAATGGTTCGTCGGGCATTGCGGTCGGCATGGCCACCTCGATTCCACCGCACAACGTATCGGAACTCTGCGCTGCGGCACTGCATCTGATCAAGCATCCTGACGCGACGGTGGAAGAGCTCATGACTTCCCCGGAGGAATGGGCGGCCATCGAAGCTTTGGCGAAGGACGACCCTAAAGCCCTGCTTACCTGCAAGGTGCGTGGTCCCGATTTCCCGACGGGCGGCATTCTTGTCGAAAGTTGGGAAGCAATTGTTGAAGCCTATAAAACCGGCCGTGGCGGTTTTCGTCTGCGTGCCCGCTGGGAAACGGAAGATCAGGGCCGAGGCACGTGGAACATCGTCATTGGCCAAATCCCTTATCAGGTTCAAAAGTCACGGCTCATTGAAAAGATCGCGGAACTCCTGATCGCCAAGAAGCTGCCATTGCTGGATGACGTACGCGATGAGTCGACTGAAGATGTCCGCCTTGTGCTTGAACCCAAGAGCCGAAGCGTCAATCCGGACATTCTCATGGAGTCGCTGTTTAAGCTGAGCGAACTTGAAACGCGCTTTCCGCTCAATATGAATGTTCTGTCGCAAGGCAAGGTGCCGAACGTTCTTTCCCTGCGTGAGGTGCTTAAGCAGTGGCTTGAACATCGCAAGGAAGTGCTTATTCGCCGCTCGCGCCATCGTCTTGGTGAAATAGAGCGGCGTCTTGAAATTCTGGGCGGCATGCTCATCGCCTATCTGAATATTGATGAAGTTATCCGCATCATCCGCGAGGAGGATGAACCGAAGCAGGAGATGATCCGCCGCTTCGAACTCACCGATAATCAGGCGGAAGCTATCTTGAATATGCGCCTGCGCTCCTTGCGCAAGCTTGAAGAGTTTGAAATCCGCAAAGAATTTGACGGATTGAGCGCCGAAAAGAAGCAGATCGAGGAATTGCTGGGATCAGAGCCAAAACAATGGCAGACGATTTCGTGGCAGATCGCTGAAATGCAAAAGAAGTATGGACCGGAGACCTTGGTTGGCAAGCGTCGCACAACCTTCGCCAATGCGCCGACACATGACCTGACCGACATTCATCACGCCATGATCGAGCGCGAGCCGGTGACGGTCGTGGTGTCGGAAAAGGGCTGGCTGCGCGCCATGAAGGGGCATCTGGCAGACTTTGCTACTTTGACCTTCAAGGAAGGCGACAAGCTGAAGCTGGCATTCCACGCTGAAACAACAGACCGCATCCTCGTTCTGACTACCGGCGGCAAGTTCTACACCATCGGTGCAAACAGCCTTCCCGGTGGGCGTGGTCATGGCGAGCCGATCCGCATCATCGTCGATATGGAGAACGACCAGGATATTGTCACCGCTTTCGTGCACAATCCCGAGCGTAAGCTGTTCCTGTCATCGCATGTCGGCAATGGCTTTATCGTTCCTGAAGCAGATGTCATTGCCAATACGCGCAAGGGCAAGCAGGTGATGAACGTCAAGTCTCCGGACGAAGCGCGCCATTGCGTGCCGGTCATCGGCGATAGCGTTGCTATTGTTGGTGAAAACCGCAAGCTGCTTGTCTTCCCGCTGGCCGATGTACCAGAGCTCGGTCGCGGCAAGGGCGTGCGTCTGCAACGCTACAAGGATGGTGGCGTTTCCGATATCCGCATCTTCACAATGGAGCAGGGATTGACGTGGCAGGACGCTTCCGGCCGCAGCTTCACGCGTGGAAAACTCGAGCTTTTGGAATGGGTCGGCCCGCGCGCCACGGCCGGCCGCATGGTTCCAAAGGGTTTCCCGCGCTCGGGCAAGTTCTCGTAAGTCGGGCCCTAGATCGGATGGCGGATTGCCGTCGTCCGGGCTCGCCTGCGTGAGTGGACCATCTGCCAGAGCGAATGGCCGATTAAGGCAGAAATGATGATGATGCCACCCAAAAGGGTGGCGTCGGTTGGGCGTTCGGAAAATACCAGCCAGACCCAGATGGGCGTCAGCACTGTTTCAAGCAGATAAAACATCGCGACTTCCGGTCCTGAAAGAAAGCGCGGGCCGGTTGCGAGGCAGATGAAGGCGATTGTGGTGACCACCGCGCCGTTGAAGATGATCCAGCCAGGAACGGCGACGTTGAATCCATTTTGCGATACCATGAATGCAGCAACGGCTATAGGCACTGCGGTGCCCATCATTGCAGCAAAGCTCATATCCTTGCCGGACGCGCGCGTGACCGTGATGGCCGATGCGAGAATGAACGTCGACAACAGCCCCATCAAATCGCCGAAGACATGACCTGCCGATAAGCCTTCATACACGATGATTCCGACGCCGATCAGCATCAGGAACATGGCAATGAAAGTGATCGCCTTGGGCCGTTCTTTCAGAAATACCCAGGACAAAAGCGCAGCGAATACGGTGTTGAACGCCAAAATGAAAACGAGATTGGCTGTCTTCGTATTATACACTGCGGTCATGAAGGCGATTGAAGCCAAGCCATACAGCGCTGCAACCAGATACCCGATCTTGCCCGGAAGGACTTCTCGGCGCTTTCCGGTGACGAGATTCCAAACGGCCCAAATGATGAGCGCGCAGATGAAGGTTGTCGAGCTGCGCAGCAGCAGCGTCGACCATGTTTCCCCTTGGCCAAGGCGCAACAAAGGAATGTCTGCCGAAAGCACCAGACCTCCGATGCCGGTGATGAGCAAACCTTTGCGATGGTCGAGGTGAAGCTGGGACATGCGGCAGATTTCCGGGGGGATTCATTTGAATTATGCCGCGTTGTCTAGCGGTAGAACAGGCTGCCGTCCAGCGTACCCATCAGGGCGCGCGGCGCTCCCAGCCTTTCATGCCCAGATGTTCCTGCGGCTGGTAGCGGATTTTATATTGCATCTTGCGCGAGCCCTCGACCCAATATCCAAGATACACATGCGGCAGGCCTGCGGCAGCTGCGCGCTGAATATGGTCGAGGATCATAAAGGTGCCAAGAGAGCGGCTTGCATGGTCCGGATTGAAGAATGAATAAACCATGGAAAGCCCGTCACCCATGATATCGGTCAATGCCACGGCAATCAGTTCACCTTCGCCCTTTTGCGTAATGAAGCTATCGGGGCCGCGCCGGCGATATTCGATGATCTGGGTGGGCACGTGGGTGTCTTCCACCATCATGGCATAATCGAGGACGGTCATTTCCGACATGCCGCCCTTATTGTGGCGCGCATTGAGATAATGCCTGAACAGTGAATATTGTTCGGTCGATGGTTCGGCGTGATGAATATTGCCGATCAGGTCACGATTGCGATTCCATACACGTCGCATGGATTTATCCTGCGTGAACTCACCGGCGAGAATGCGCACGGAAACACATGCCCGGCAATTCTCGCAGGCTGGCCGGTAAGCGATGTTTTGCGAGCGCCGAAAGCCACCTTGAGTCAGCAGATCATTCAGCTCACTGGCTCGCCCGCCCACAAGGTGGGTAAATACCTTGCGTTCAAGCTGTCCCTCAAGATAAGGGCATGGCGAGGGGGCTGTCAGAAAAAACTGCGGTGATTGCTGCGGTTGATGGGTCATCCAAGTTCCTGGCACGCTCTGTAACAACTATAGAATCGTATGACCGCCTAAAACGTCAATTCAATTATATTGCATTGCAGAGTGAATGTCGCGTATGTCGTATCAGTGCACGGGTCTTTCGGGGCAGCGTGACCCACTCCATGAATGGATGGGCGGATCGAAATGGCCATTGGTTGAACCACCCCACGCCGCTTTGAAACTTTGATAATCGCTGCTGAAATGTAAAGAGACGAGGCCCGTGCCATCCTTGTCCGTCCAAATCAGCGTGCGGTCTGTCGGGCTGGTTTGGTCTTTTTCGATGACATTGCCATCGGTGCGTCCGGCCAACCCATCTATTTTATACGTCCCGGTAATTCGCCCGTCACGGTCCACGCTTAGATTGGTTTGGATATCCTGGTAATCGCCATAGGAAATAACTTCGCCGCAGAATTTTCCCGCAGGCGAAGCCGCATAGCTCACGCCGCCTGACAAAACGAGCAGGGCAGCTGCTACAGCAACGGATTTGTGTCTGTTCATCATTTCAATGCCGAAGAAGAAAGGCTCCCGGACGGGAGCCTTCAATGTTTAATTATATGCCCTGACGACAACCGTTCCGAGCAGAAGGTCATGCAATGTACGTTTGCGGTCAAGGAAGAAGGTTGCGAGCAGAATAAATGGGGTCAACACGACATTGAGGCCCCAGAAGAGCACAGTATGAACGATTGCGAGCAGTCCGTCCACTTTCCCGCCATCCAGGCGTTCAAGCTTCAGCCCCATCATCTGCATACCTTTGGTAGCCTGACGCGGTCCGCCAAGGGTGCCGTAAATATAAATCAGGGCAACAGCTGGAAACATTACGCCGTAAAGCATCCAACCAAGGCCCAGCGTCGCGATCCCCAGAATGAAAACGAGGATAGCTACCGGAATGCAAAGCAGAAACACGATCGCATAGTCGATCAGGAAGGCAAATATGCGGCTGGTACGCACGCCCTGATACAAGCGCCAATCGTCGAAACGATCAGTAATTATTTCGCCATCAAGGGTTTTCGCGTTCATTTTGTTTCCTGTTTTCAAGTGATAGCCAAATGGCCATTACCCTGAAATTGGGAATTCAGGCAGATAAATTCAAGCGCCCGCCTTCAATCGTTCTGCAACAATGGGTGCGAAGTAGGTGAGAATGCCGTCGCAGCCAGCGCGTTTGAAAGCCAGCAGCGTTTCCATCATCACCCGTTCTTCGTCGATCCAGCCATTGGCGCCGGCGGCTTTGATCATCGTGTACTCGCCCGAAACCTGATAAGCGAAGGTCGGCACAGAAAATGTGTCCTTCAACCGGCGGATAATATCAAGATAGGGCAGGCCGGGCTTTACCATGAGCGAATCTGCGCCCTCGGCAAGATCCTGCTCTGCCTCGCGCACCGCTTCATCGGTGTTGGCAGGGTCGATATAATAGGTTTTCTTGTCGCCCTTCAGCCGACCGGACGTGCCGATTGCTTCGCGGTAAGGGCCATAAAACGCCGAAGCGAATTTGGTGGCATAGGCCATGATCGCGACATCTTGAAAGCCATTTTGATCCAAGGCATCACGAATGGCACCAATGCGGCCATCCATCATATCCGATGGCGCAATAATATCGGCGCCTGCAGCAGCTTGCAGCACTGCACCTTGCGTAATTTGAGCAACAGTCTCGTCATTGATGATGATACCGTCGCGCAAAATACCATCATGGCCATGGCTGGTGAACGGGTCGAGCGCAACATCGGTAATCATGCCAATTTCAGGCACGGCATCTTTGATCGCGCGCGTAGCCCGGTTGATCAAATTGTCAGGGTCAAGAATCCCTGAACCCGTATCGTCGCGCAGGTCAGCGGCAATATTGGCAAATGTAGCTATGGCAGGAATGCCAAGCTTGGCGGCCCGTTCTGCTTCACGCACAGCCATATCCACTGAAAAACGCTGTACGCCCGGCATGGCGGCAATGTCTTCTCGTCGGTTCTCACCTTCGCAAAGGAATATCGGCCAGATCAGATCATTGACTGTCAGCTGGTTTTCCTGAACCAGACGACGCGACCAGTCGGCCTTGCGCATGCGGCGCAAACGGCGGCTCTGGGTAATTTCGTCAACAGTTCTTGGCGCGTGCCTTTGAAATGCGGGATGTTTGTTCATGTTTTCTGCCTGCTGTTTGGAATAGTTTTAACAGGATCGCCACAATAGCATAACCCCAAAATTGCGGCTCGTTCTTGGACCAAATGCCCAAGCTGCCAGCTCTACCTTTGTCCTGAACCACGTCATCCATTGACGCGCCCCGCCGGAGTTTCCTACTTTCGCTTGCAAATAACGGAGAAATGCATGGAAATCGATTTTGGCGGGATGGGTGAAATCGCATTTGAGCGGCGCGGCAAAGCTGGTCTGGTTCGCCTGACGCGGCCAAAAGCGCTTAACGCGCTGACGCGGATTATGGTCAGTGCATTGCATCGTGCGCTGATTGCCTGGTCTACCGACGAGGCGGTCCATTGCATTATCGTTGAAGGCGAGGGACGGGCCTTTTGCGCTGGCGGCGATATTCTCGCCGTTTATCATGCTGGCCGTTCCGGTGCCCCGCTCTATGATTTCTTTGCCGACGAGTATCGACTCAACGCCTATATAAGACACTATCCCAAGCCTTATATCTCGCTGATTGATGGCATTGTCATGGGCGGCGGTGTTGGCATTTCGGTGCATGGGTCGCATAGGGTCGTCACGGAAAACGTCACTTTTGCCATGCCCGAAGTTGGCATCGGCTTTTTCCCGGATGTCGGCGGCAGTGCTTTCCTGCCGCATCTGCCGGAGCATTTCGGCACTTATCTCGCTTTGACCGGCAATAGAATCAAGCAGGGCGACTGCCTGCAAAGCGGTATTGCCACCCATGCGATCAAGGCGGAAGACAAGGAAAAACTCAAACGCAGCCTGATCCGGTCGGGTGATCCCGAAAAGGCGTTAAAGGGCAAGACGATCAATCCTGACTTTGAAACACCCGAAGCAATGCGCGACATGATAAGCGTTCTCTTTGACTCGCCAACATTAAGCGGTTGTCTCATCCGTCTTGCTGCCGCAGGGGTGAACGGCAGCGAAGAAGCACAAAAACTTCTTGATCTGATCAAGACTCGCTCGCCCACAAGTCTGCATGTCAGTTTCCGTCAGATAGAAGAGGGACGCGAACTTGATATGGACCAGTGCATGCAGATGGAATACCGCATTCTTTGCCGTATGCTTGAAAATCACGACTTTTATGAAGGTGTAAGGGCACTTCTTGTGGACAAGGATAATTCGCCCGTGTGGAGTCCCGCAAAAATCGAAGATATAACGCCTGAAATGGTCGATGCCTATTTTGCATCATTGGGCGAGCGGGAACTACAACTGACATGAATGACAAGCCCACCCATTTGCCTTTCGACCCGACTATGGCCCAAACAGGCTTTGTCTGGTTGTTGCGGCTTGTAGCCATCTACTCACTTGTCGCCGGGGTAGGCTACTGGGCGCAGATCAGTGGCTATTATGAAGGGCTGCTCTGGCGCTTCGACCTCATGCCATGGCAATGGAAGGTCGCCTCCGTTTCGCTGGCAATGCTTTATCCCGTTGCTTCAACCGGCCTTTGGATGATGGTGTCCTGGGGGCCGGTTATCTGGTTTGTCGCCGCACTCGGCGAAACGCTGATGTTTACAGTATTCTCGGAGTTCTTCTTTTACAGGCCCCAAATTGCTATTATTCATGGCTGCGTTGCACTGCTTTACATCGTCTTCCGGATAGTGCTGTTTTTGCAGAAACGTCAGCAGGCCATGCCAATCCGCTAATTCTCAAAATATGCTGGCGGTAAGTCTTCATTAAGGTAGAAATTGATTCTGTGATGGTAAGATACTGTTAAGTCTATGTTTTAAGTCGAATTTTATGCGTATTCGATAGTGTCTGCTCAACGGTGAGAAAAATACACCGAAACAACAGTGAGGCAGGTATTATGAACAGCATACAGAGAAAGTCTGGCGCAAGCTCGCATTCTACAGTAAATGACACAGCATTGCGTACATTATATCTTGAAGCACTTCAGTTGGTCGAGCGGTTACATCGCCGGTTGCTTGATGTAGTCAAGGATGAATTCGATCGTAATGGCCGCAGTGACATCAACGCCATTCAGGCATTGCTGCTTTTCAACATCGGCAATGCGGAACTGACAGCCGGAGAACTTCGCAGTCGCGGCTATTATCTGGGATCGAACGTTTCCTACAATCTCAAGAAACTGGTCGAACTCGGCTTTATCTCCCACGAACGCTCACGCACAGACCGTCGTTCGGTTCGCGTCAGCCTCACGGAGAAGGGTTCTGAAGTGGCCGAACTGGTTGCCGGCCTCTATGAGCGCCACGTTGCATCGATCGAGCATGTTGGAGGCATAAAGGCTGAAGAATTCCAGTCCATGAACAAGGCACTTCAGCGTCTTGATCGCTTCTGGAACGACAGCATCGCCTACCGCATGTAATTTTGGGGTAGCTGCAATAACAAAAGCCCGGCTTTGCGCGCAGCAAAGGCGGGCTTTGTCTATTGGTTCACAATACTTGAAGTCCACACGGGGGCAATTCGACTTTGGGCCGAGTTAAGACAGGTTCTGCATCTCGGTGACTGCTCTAGCCCAAGTCATTAATCCGCCATAATGGAATGCAACTGCACGATCCTATACTCAAGTCAGTGCAGCATCATTATCGCCTCAATGGGCGCATATCGCGTAATCATCACAATCGCGCTATACTTCGCGGAAAGTTGATGTTTGTTAACGATGTTCCTGATATTTTTGGAAACCATATCTGCTCGCGCGCATTGCTGTGAGCAGCTTGACTGCGAAGCTTCCAACAGGTTGGACAAGAACATGAAAAAATTTGGATCGTCAGCGCTGGACCGCCGCGCATTTTTGACCGGTGTCGCAACAGCAGGCATGGCGGCCGTTGCTTCGTCTGCCTTTGCGCAACAATCCGATATTGGTGACATTCTCTCCGCTCCAAAACGCGGCAACTGGGATGATCAGTTTGATGCGCGCTCGACAAGCCGCGGCAAGGTTGCAAGTTTCCAGCCTATCGCCAGTCCTGAAACAGTGTCCTTCATCGAGAATGCTATCAACACCTATAGCCAGATTGTCGGCAATGGTGGTTGGCCGACCGTCCCCGGCAATGTGAAAATGCAGCTCGGCGTGGTCGATCCCGCCGTCTCGGTCATGCGCAAGCGCCTGATCATCGCGGGTGATCTTTCGCAGAGCGCCGGCGTTTCCAATTCTTTTGATACGTATGTCGATGCGGCGGTCAAGCGCTTCCAGTCGCGCCATGGTCTGCCCGCCGACGGCGTTATGGGCCAATATTCATTGGCAGCAATGAACGTTACGGCTGACGTTCGTCTCGGCCAGTTGCAGACAAATCTGGAGCGCGTTCGTAAGCTTGCTTCTGAGGATCAAGGCGCTCGTTATGTCATGGTCAATATTCCTGCCGCGCAGATTGAAGCAGTTGAAGCGGGCAGGGTTGCCCAGCGTCACACGGCCATTGTCGGCAAGATTGATCGCCAGACACCCATCCTCGACTCCAGGATTCACGAGGTCATCCTTAATCCATATTGGACAGCGCCGAAGTCGATTATCCAGAAGGATATCATTCCGCTGATGCGTAAGGACCCAACCTATCTGGAGAAGAACAAAATTCGCCTGTTTGACGAACGCACCCGCGAGGAAGTTTCGCCGGAGAGTGTTGACTGGTCAACCGACGATGCTGTCAAGCTGATGTTCCGTCAGGATCCAGGCAAGATTAACGCCATGTCCTCGACCAAGATCAACTTCGCAAATCCCTATGCGGTTTATATGCATGACACGCCCTCGCAGGGCCTGTTTAACAAGCTGATGCGTTTCGACTCGTCAGGTTGTGTCCGCATTCAGAACGTACGCGATCTCAATGTCTGGCTGCTGCGTGACACCCCGGGCTGGGATCGCCAGACAATGGAGGCGACAATTGCCTCCCGCGTCAACACACCGATTGCCGTGACTAACCCTGTTCCCGTGCATTTCGTCTATGTGTCGGCATGGTCCACGGGTGACGGCGTTGTTCACCTGCGTGACGATATTTACGAGATGGATGGTCAGAAAGCCCTGTCGATCGGCACCAACACCTAATTCTGTCTGACTGAGAATTGAAAAAGACCGCTAGTAGCGGTCTTTTTTATGATGGCGGTTTCAAACCATTGGTTTTCGTCCATCGGCCATTGGCCTCTGCCATTTAAGTATGATAATGCGCGGCAACTACCCACGAATATCCAAATGGCAAATGAGGGTTCAGGCACCATGTCGAATGCAGATACATTTTTCAACGCATCGCTCGAAGATATCGATCCGGAAATTTTCAGCTCGATCCGCAAAGAGCTGGGCCGTCAGCGCCATGAAATCGAATTGATTGCATCGGAAAATATCGTGTCGCGCGCTGTTCTTGAAGCGCAGGGTTCGATCATGACCAACAAATATGCCGAAGGCTACCCGGGCAAACGCTATTATGGCGGCTGCCAGTTCGTTGATATTGCTGAAGAACTTGCCATCGAACGCGCCAAGAAGCTGTTTGGATGCAATTTTGCCAATGTGCAGCCTAATTCCGGCAGCCAGATGAACCAGGCCGTGTTTCTGGCCCTGTTGCAGCCCGGCGACACATTTATGGGCCTGGATCTGAATTCCGGCGGTCACTTAACCCACGGTTCTCCGGTCAACATGTCCGGAAAATGGTTCAAGGTCGTTTCCTATGGCGTTCGTCAGGACGATCATTTGCTGGATATGGATGCCATTGAAAAGCAGGCACAGGAAACCAAGCCGAAGCTGATCCTTGCTGGTGGTACTGCCTATTCCCGCATTTGGGATTGGGAGCGGTTCCGTAAGATTGCCGATAGCGTCGGTGCCTATCTGATGGTTGATATGGCTCATATTGCCGGTCTGGTCGCTGCCGGTGTTCACCCTTCGCCGATACCGCATGCCCATGTTGTTACCACCACCACGCATAAATCACTGCGCGGCCCTCGCGGCGGCATGATCCTCACCAATGACGAGGATATTGCGAAGAAGATGAATTCAGCCGTATTCCCCGGTTTGCAGGGTGGCCCCTTGATGCACGTCATCGCTGCAAAGGCAGTTGCCTTCGGCGAGGCGCTCAAGCCTGAATTCAAGGTCTATGCACAAAACGTTGCTGACAATGCCAAGACATTGGCCGCGACATTGAAAAAGAACGGCCTCGACATCGTTTCCGGCGGTACAGACAACCATCTTATGCTCGTCGATCTGCGTCCAAAGAATGCAACCGGCAAGCGGGCGGAACAGGCACTTGGCCGCGCAAACATCACCTGCAACAAGAACGGCATTCCCTTCGATCCGGAAAAGCCATTCGTCACGTCCGGTGTCCGTCTTGGAACGCCAGCAGGCACTACGCGCGGATTTGGCGCAGCAGAGTTCACCGAAATCGGTAATCTCATCTCGGAAGTGCTTGATGGCTTGAAGGTCGCCAATTCCGATGAGGGCAATGCGGCTGTGGAAAAGGCAGTTCAGCAGAAGGTTATTACCCTGACTGACCGCTTCCCTATGTACTCCTATCTGGGCCAATAAGCCTGTTTTGCCTTGGCGATACGCACTTCATTGACAGTGCGTTTCGCCGAGGCGCTTTAATCTCGCTTCGAAAAACACTATCTTCGCGGTGATCTCAGAATCATCTTCGGAAAGTTCCTCGATGCGTTGTCCATATTGCCAGTCTGAAGATACTCAAGTGAAAGATTCCCGTCCTGCTGAGGATGGGGCTGTCATTCGCAGGCGACGTATTTGCACGGTGTGTGGTGGAAGGTTCACGACCTTCGAACGCGTGCAGTTGCGCGATCTTTCCGTCATCAAGAAAAGCGGCCGCCGCGTTCCATTCGACCGGGATAAGCTTATGCGTTCCGTCGAAGTCGCCTTGCGCAAGCGTGAGGTGGATCAGGAACGGGTTGAGCGGGCTGTCTCGGGCATTGTACGCCAGTTGGAAAGCTCGGGTGAACCGGAAGTAAGCTCCGACGAGATTGGCCGTCTTGTCATGGACGCGCTCAAAGGCATTGATGACATTGCCTATATCCGCTTTGCCTCGGTTTATCGCAATTTCAGCGAAGCCAAGGACTTCCATGACGTCATCGATGAAATTACCGCGAGCGATATCGCAACTGGCCCGATCGAGGACGATTGATCCCCATGGCAGCAACTGCACTTGATCGCCGCTATATGGCTGCGGCTATTCGTTTTTCGCGCCGCCATCATGGACTGACCGGCACCAATCCTTCTGTCGCCACGCTTATCGTCAAGGACAATGTCATTGTCGGGCGCGGTGTCACGGCAATTGGCGGACGTCCCCATGCGGAAACGCAGGCCTTGCTTGAAGCAGGCGAACATTCACGCGGCGCAACAGCTTACGTTACGCTTGAACCTTGCGCTCATCACGGCAAAACGCCGCCCTGTGCCAATGCGCTGGTCACTGCGGGCATAACCCGCGTTGTATCGGCCGCGAATGATCCTGACGATCGGGTGGCCGGCAAAGGCTACGCTATTTTGCGGGATGCGGGCATTGAGGTAGTAACGGGTGTGCTTGCCGAAGAAGCAGCTGATGAACTGGCTGGATACTTGATTCGATCTTCCAGGAAACGCCCGGAAGCGACTCTAAAACTTGGGCTTTCTACCGATGGATTCATCGGGAGGAAAGGTGAGGGTCAAATAGCGATAAGTGGTCCCATTTCGAGAGCGCAGGCGCATGTCATGCGTGCCGAGACTGACGCCATCCTGGTTGGCATCGGAACTGTGCTCGCGGATAACCCGCAGCTGACCTGCCGCTTGGCTGGGCTGGAACATCGCTCGCCGATCAGGATTGTCCTCGACAGCCATCTGCGGATTCCGATGGACAGCGAGTTGGTTAAAACAGCTGCAACTGTACCGGTGTGGATTGCCGCCAGAGCAGATGCGGACCCTGCCAAACGGCAAGCGCTCATTGCAGCAGGATGCAAAATTCTAGCAACTGAAACCGATTGCGGAACAACAGCTCTCCCGGAATTGATGGATGATCTTGCCGCGCAAGGCATTTCGACATTGATCGTCGAGGGCGGGGCAGTGGTGGCTGACTCGTTCCTCGAAGAAAAACTGGTTGACCGCATCGTGCTGTTTGAAGGTCCCGTGGAGCTTGGTGAGGGTGGGGTTGCAGCCCCCGACCTGCGCTCCCATATGGCTCATGAATTCAAGCTGTTGTACGAATCCCGCTTCGGCGACGACCGCTACAGCGAGTATGTAAGACCGCTTTAAGGAGCCGCGAATGTTCACGGGAATTGTTACCGATATTGGCAAGGTCGGACAGATCAAGCCACTTAATGAAGGTGTATTGCTGCGTATTGAAACCAATTACGATCCCGAGACGATCGAGATCGGCGCATCCATTTCCTGTTCGGGTGTTTGCCTGACCGTAACAACATTGCCGGAAAAAGGCTCCAATGCCCGCTGGTTTGAGGTTGAAGCGTGGGAAGAAGCGCTACGCCTGACCAGCATTGCCGATTGGAAGACTGGCACGCGTATCAATCTGGAGCGCTCGCTAAAGCTTGGCGATGAAATGGGTGGTCATCTCGTTTCAGGCCATGTAGATGCCATGGCTGACCTGATCAAGCGTGAAGAGGAGGGCGACGCCGTTCGCTTTACCTTGCGTGTCCCGGAACACCTTGCACGCTTCATTGCACCAAAAGGTTCCGTGGCGCTCGACGGCACGTCGCTGACAGTCAACGCGGTGAATGGCAATGAGTTTGACGTTCTCCTCATCCGTCACTCACTGGAAGTTACCACCTGGGGCGACCGTAAGGTCGGAGACAGAATTAATATCGAGATTGATCAGATGGCTCGATATGCTGCCCGACTTGCAGAATATCCTAAATCAGCCTAAAGCATCGAACCGAAAAGTGGAATCCGGTTTTCGGATCATCCGATGCGACAAACAAAAGCCAGATCGCCACTTTGCGCCCGTAAGGGCGTATAGCGATCTGGGACGACACAATCGGCCTTAGCCGATCAAAATTCCTGGAGCGAGCATGTCCAAAAACAAGGCGCGTGCGCCACATCTACTGATTGTGGAAGCACGTTTCTATGAAGAATTGTCCGATGCATTGCTGAACGGCGCCAAGCTTGCGCTGGATGAAGCCAATGCGACCTATGATGTTGTGACTGTTCCAGGCGCGCTTGAAGTGCCCGCCGTCATTTCTTTTGCCCTTGATGGTGCCGAAGATGGCGGCAAGAAATATGATGGCTTCGTAGCGCTTGGCACCGTTATCCGCGGCGAGACTTACCATTTTGATATCGTCGCCAATGAATCATGCCGGGCCCTGATGGATCTGGCTGTGGCTGAAAGCATCGCCATTGGCAATGGAATCCTGACTGTTGAAAACGAGGAACAGGCTTGGGTTCGCGCGCGCCGCGAAGACAAGGATAAGGGTGGCTTTGCCGCCCGCGCAGCGCTGACAATGATTGCCCTCAAGGATAAGCTCGGAGCCTGAACCATGGTCAACTCTAATGATGGACAGACCCCGGCGGTAAAGACCGCAAACAAGCGTGGCGTTGCGCGGCTTGCAGCTGTACAGGCGCTTTATCAGATGGATGTAGCCGGAACCGGCGTGCTGGAAGTTGTTGCTGAATATGAGGCGCATCGGCTTGGCAAGGAAGTAGACGGAAAGCAATATCTGGATGCTGACCCGCAATGGTTCAGAGGTATTGTATCCGGCGTTGTGGCCGATCAAACGATACTAGATCCCATGATCAGGCAGGCATTGACCGAAGACTGGCCGCTATCGCGGCTTGATTCCACATTGCGCGCTATTTTGCGTGCCGGAATTTGGGAACTTCGCGGCAAGGCCGATGTGCCAACTGCCGTTATCGTTTCGGAATATGTTGACATCGCCAAGGCATTCTATTCGGAAGATGAGCCGAAGCTGGTCAATGCCGTTCTGGATCGTCTTGCTTTTGAGCTTCGAGGCGAGAGCAAGGGCGTCAAAAGCCCGAAACGCTGACTACTTCATATCGCGGCGATGCTGATGCTTTGCCGGATATCTCCAGTCATATAAAAAGACAGCACCTGCGAGCAACAGCCAGCCGCAGGCATAATCATAAATGAGATCATTTGTAAGGTTGTCACTGTTTCATCCTCTTCAGGAAGCGGCTTGCTATGTAAGGCAATAGCAGTCAGAAAACTAACGGCGCTCATAAAAGAAATAAATAATGTCGGGCCGGTTTGCCCGTTGAGGCTGGTTATCAGGGGTGCCAATCCTCCTACAGCCAATATCGCCACACCCACACTATTCAGGAATGTAGCAAATAGTTTGATCCGTTCATTGTAGATCACGCTAATGGATACCCTTCCTAGCCATTTCCCCACATAGATTGCCGCGCCATTTCCCTGCCAGCAATCCCTACTTTGGTCTATCGTTTTGATCCGGATACGAAAGACCTTGACGTTTTCGCATTTGCTTCGTTACTCCTTACACATGCGGTCGCGTTTCTGCCGGCCTGGCAGCTGCGTGTGCCGTACTGAACCTGACCCGGGGAGGGGTTTTCCGGTCAAATCTGAGGGAGTGGCATGACAATACTGTTTTTGGTCATTGCCTGCGGTCTGCTGTCCATCGTCTATGCGGTTCTAGCTACCAAATCGGTGCTTGCTGCGGACCAGGGCAATGCGCGCATGCAAGAAATCGCCGGTGCAATTCGAGAAGGCGCACAGGCATATCTCACACGTCAATATACCACGATCGCCATTGTCGGCGTGGTCGTATTCATAGCGGTCTGGTTCCTGCTTACAGGTACAGCCGCTATCGGCTTCCTCATTGGAGCGGTGCTCTCGGGTCTGGCAGGTTTCATAGGCATGCACGTCTCGGTTCGCGCGAATGTGCGAACGGCACAGGCGGCTTCGCGCAGCCTGGCAGCAGGGCTTGAGATCGCGTTCAAATCCGGTGCTATCACCGGCATGCTGGTTGCGGGCCTCGCTCTGCTTGGCGTTGCAGTCTATTATTGGGTGCTCACCGGGCTTCTCGGCTATTCTCCGGCAGACCGCACCGTCATCGATGCACTGGTATCGCTGGGCTTCGGGGCTTCGCTCATCTCTATCTTTGCGCGTCTCGGCGGCGGTATTTTCACCAAGGGTGCGGATGTCGGCGGCGATCTTGTTGGCAAGGTTGAAGCCGGTATTCCGGAAGACGATCCACGCAACCCGGCAACCATCGCCGATAATGTTGGCGATAATGTCGGCGATTGCGCTGGTATGGCCGCTGACCTGTTTGAAACCTATGCGGTAACGATTGTTGCGACAATGGTTCTCGGTGCGATCTTCTTTGCAGCAACGCCAGTATTGAGCAGTGTCATGCTCTACCCGCTGGCGATCTGTGGGGCCTGTATCCTCACTTCAATTGCGGGTACTTTCTTCGTCAAGCTTGGAGCCAATAATTCCATCATGGGCGCCTTGTATAAGGGGCTGATCGTGACAGGTCTTCTGTCGATTGTCGGTCTTGCATTGGCGACGTGGGCAACTATCGGTTGGGGTGAGGTTGGTACGGTAGATGGCCAGAGCATTACAGGGCTCAATCTGTTTTATTGCGGCATTCTTGGTCTGGTCGTCACGGCGCTGATCGTCGTGATTACCGAATATTACACCGGGACTAACAAACGCCCCGTCAATTCAATCGCTCAGGCTTCGGTTACGGGTCACGGAACGAACGTGATCCAGGGTCTTGCCGTATCGCTTGAATCGACTGCTCTGCCGGCATTGGTTATTGTTGGCGGTATCATCTGGACCTACCAGCTGGCCGGTTTGTTTGGGACGGGTATTGCGGTCACTGCCATGCTCGGCATCGCTGGCATGATCGTTGCGCTGGATGCATTTGGTCCTGTCACCGACAATGCCGGTGGTATCGCCGAAATGGCCGGACTTGACCCGGAGGTTCGCAAATCCACTGATGCGCTGGATGCGGTCGGCAATACAACGAAGGCTGTCACCAAGGGCTATGCCATTGGCTCGGCAGGTCTGGGTGCGCTTGTCCTCTTCGCTGCCTACTCCAATGATTTGAAGTTCTTCATTGCTGAGGCCGATAAGGCTGGATCAACTGCTTTCTCTTACTTCAAGGGAATCGGCGCAGTATCGTTCGAGCTGTCCAATCCCTATGTGGTGGCCGGCCTGATCTTCGGTGGTCTTATCCCTTACCTCTTCGGTGGTATCGCGATGACCGCTGTTGGGCGCGCAGCGGGTTCTGTTGTCGAAGAGGTTCGTCGCCAGTTCCGCGAAAAGCCAGGCATTATGGCAGGCACAGAGCGTCCGGATTATGCCCGCGCCGTGGATATTCTCACGCGTGCTGCCATCAAGGAAATGGTTATCCCGTCACTCCTACCGGTTCTTGCGCCGCTCGTCGTCTATTTTGGCGTGTTGCTTATTTCCGGTTCGAAGGCTTCCGCCTTTGCGGCGCTGGGCGCATCGCTTCTTGGTGTTATCATCAATGGTATTTTCGTTGCCATCTCGATGACATCGGGCGGTGGCGCTTGGGACAATGCGAAAAAGTCCTTTGAGGATGGCTTCGTTGACAAGGATGGCGTTCGCCATCTCAAGGGTTCCGATGCCCACAAGGCGTCGGTAACGGGCGATACGGTCGGCGATCCCTATAAGGATACTGCCGGTCCAGCCGTCAACCCGGCAATCAAGATCACCAATATCGTGGCTTTGCTTTTGCTTGCGGTGCTCGCACACGGCTAGCTTTGATTTGAAACGCTTCAAATCTTGATAATAAAAAACCCGCGAAACATGCTGTTTCGCGGGTTTTTGTTTGCTTGAAATTCTATTGACCGGTTGGTCCGCCACCGCCAAGGGATGGCGGAGCCTTGCCTACGCCTTGCAGTAGCTGACCGAGGAAGGTCAGGTCTTTACCGCCTGTAGGTGTGGTTCTGCTGATGAAGTCAAAAACCTTGCCATCCTGCAGACCGTAATTGGCGATGCTGGAAACCTTGCTATCCTTGTCAAAGTAGACAGCAAGGATGCGCCGGTCCGTAACCTTGGGCTGCATGAAAGCCACGCTGCGGTGCCGCTTCTGTGAAATATAGTAGAATACTTCATTGTCGAAGGTCGCGGTTGTCGACGGGCTGCCGAGCGAGAGAATGACTTGTTCGCGGCTTGATCCGACAGGAACGAACTCAAGCGTCTTCTCGTCGAGGACATAGCCTTGGCTCAATGTTTCCGAAGGATTGAGGCTTGCGGTATTGCAACCGGCAAGTCCTGTAGCCAAAACGAAAGTTCCCGCGAGAAAATATCCGCGTGAACTATGGGTCTTGAAAATCCGCTGCAGCAACGACATCTCCATTTCAAAGTGGGCGCAAGTCTTTCGCTGCCCGCAGAACTTCGGTAAACCACCTTGAAGTCCGATGCAACACGCGACTCGTGTTGTGTCCCCGGTTCAAGCGAAAGCCCAATTAATGATTCTCAGTTTATTCAGCCGCAAGGCCAAGGCAAATGAGGCGATAACGATTGCCATCTACGAAACAATCGTGGCGGCGGCGCGGCAGCCCTATTTTTATTCGGACATTGGCGTGCCCGATTCACCCTTAGGCCGCTATGAAATGCTGTCTCTGCACATTTTCCTGTTTATCCGGCGCATCAAGGGCAGGAATGACGCGTTGAAATCAATCGGGCAGGAAGTCACCGATGAGTTCTTCCGCGATGTTGATCATTCGTTGAGAGAACTCGGAATTGGCGATTCCGGTGTGCCAAAACGCATGAAGAAACTTGCGCGAATGTTTTATGGCCGTGTCGAGTCTTATGATAGGGCGCTCGAAAACAACGATCAGACCGAGCTGGCAACTGCCCTGGCGCGCAATATACGTCCAGATAGTGCTGATTGGATTGGCGGCGGCGTGGCGCTGGCAAATTACGTGGAACAGGTGGTATTACTGCTGGAAACGCAGCCAGACGACGTTTTGGCGAGTGGAAAAGTAATATTTCCCGATGCCGCGACCACGCTGCCCGGACAGAGAGATTAAGGAGACCTCAATGGCTAGAAAAATGGATGGGGCTTTGAGTTTTCCGGTTCAGGTCAAGCGATTGCCGCAAAAGGGCCTGACAATTAAAATCGAAGCGGACAGCAAAGAGCGCGATGCGTTGCGTGATTTTCACGAACTCGAGGATGTAAAATCCTTCAAGGCAGATTTGCAGATCGTTCCTTGGAAGAAGGACGGTATCCGTATTCGCGGCAGGGTTAAGGCCGATATTGTTCAATCCTGCGTGGTTACCCTTGAGCCTATCGTCGCAAAAATCGATGCGGAGATTGATAGCCTTTTCGTTCCGCAGGACTCGCGCCTGGCCCGCTTGCCGCTCGATGAGAATGGTGAGTTGATAATCAGCGCCGATGGTCCGGACATACCGGAGACATTTTCTGGCGATAGTCTGGATGCTGGAGCTATCGCCGAGGAGTTTTTCGAGTTGGCAATCGACCCTTACCCGCGCAAGCCCGAGGCGGAAGCCGCCCCGCCAGTGGAGGTAACGTTTGGCACGGACGGAACCGAGGAAAAGCCCATCAATCCATTTGCTGGCTTGAAAGACTGGAAACAAAAAACTTGATTGGCATATCCGTGACGATTTTGTTCGCCCGCGTGCAAATTCAATGAAGGTGTGAGGGGAAACTTGACGATTATTGTCGCCAGCAAGCCGGTTGCGATTAGAATCCGGTTGTGTCTGCGAGCAAAATGGCTATTTTCGCCGAGTCTTTTCAAAAAACATTAAGAACTGAACAGGACAGGACAATCAAGAGTGATTAGAATTTCTATTGACGCCATGGGCGGCGATTTCGGTCCTGAGATCGTAGTTCCCGGCATGGCGACGGCGCTGGAGCGCCACCCCGATATCCACTTTGTGATTTTCGGGCGCGAAGAAGAAGTTCAGCCGCTCTTGGCAAAGCATCAAGCCTTGTCCAAAGCGTCCACGTTTCATCATTGCGATGTATCGGTACGGATGGATGAAAAACCAAGTCAGGCCTTACGCAATGGCCGCTGGAAGTCATCCATGTGGCGTTCGATTGAAGCGGTCAAGACGGGCGGGTCGGATGTTTGCGTTTCAGCAGGCAACACCGGTGCTCTGATGGCCATGTCAAAATTTTGCCTGCGTACCATGGCAAGTGTTGAAAGGCCGGCGATTGCAGGCATTTGGCCAACACTTCGCGGCGAAAGCATTGTTCTGGACATTGGTGCAACCATTGGTGCCGATGCCCAGCAGCTTGTTGATTATGCCGTCATGGGATCTGCCATGGCGCGCGCGCTGTTCGAGATCAAGCGCCCGACGATTGGTCTTTTGAATGTTGGCGTTGAGGAGATCAAAGGCCAGGACGATGTGAAGGATGCAGCACGCATCCTGCGTGAGATACCCTTGCCAAGCCTGGAATATTACGGCTTCGTTGAAGGCGATGATATTGGCAAGGGCACCGTTGATGTCGTTGTGACTGAAGGTTTCACCGGTAATATCGCGTTGAAAGCTGCGGAAGGCACGGCAAAACAGTTTGCCCAATATCTTCGCGAAGCCATGAGCCGCACGCTGATGGCAAAGATCGGTTATATTTTCGCCAAGGGCGCGTTTGACCGCCTGCGGGAGAAGCTCGACCCGCGCAAGACCAATGGCGGTGTGTTTCTCGGGTTGAACGGAATTGTTATCAAGAGCCATGGCGGCACGGATGCTCTCGGCTTTGCTGCTGCCATAGACGTAGGTTACGACATGGCCAAGAATGGGTTGCTGGATAAGATTGCTGCCGATCTGAGCCACTTTCACAAGAGCCCGGTCGGTGTTGCCTTCAAAGGTGAGGGTGATGCCGAGGCGGACGTTGAAATAGACCAACAGGAAATTAAATGATCCGCTCCGTTGTCAAAGGGATAGGGTCGGCAAAGCCGGCTCGTCTGGTAAAAAATGCCGATCTTGAAGGCGTTGTCGAAACCACTGATGAATGGATCGTACAGCGTACAGGCATCCGTCAGCGATATATTGCAGGCGAGGGCGAGACAACTGTAACGCTGGGCGAAGCAGCGGCTCGTGCTGCGCTCGACAATGCGGGAATGACGCCCGACGATATTGATCTCATCATTCTGGCAACATCCACGCCGGACAATACGTTTCCAGCCTCCGCTGTCGACATTCAGGCCCGTCTTGGCATGACCCATGGGTTTGCCTTTGACATGCAGGCTGTATGCTCCGGCTTTGTCTATGCTGTTACAACAGCCGATCTCTATATTCGCGGTGGCATGGCCAAGCGTGTTCTGGTGATAGGCGCTGAAACATTTTCGCGCATCCTGGATTGGAATGACCGCACCACCTGCGTGCTCTTTGGAGATGGCGCTGGTGCTCTGATTCTTGAGGCCAATGAAGGACGCGGCTTGACCTCTGACCGTGGCATACTGACAGCCAATCTCCGGTCGGACGGTTCCCACAAGCAAAAGTTGTATGTCGATGGCGGACCGTCCTCGACGCAGACTGTTGGTCACCTTCGCATGGAGGGCCGCGAGGTTTTCAAACATGCCGTGGGCATGGTCACGGATGTTATTGAAGCATCGCTTTCCGATGCAGGAATTACAGCAGCGGATATCGATTGGTTTGTTCCACACCAGGCCAATAAGCGCATTATCGATGCCACCGCAAAGAAGCTGGATTTGCCTTCCGAAAAGGTCGTCATAACCGTTGACCAACACGGAAATACTTCTGCTGCTTCAGTACCCTTAGCGCTTGAGACGGCTGTTTCGGACGGTCGAATCAAAGAGGGTGATGTTGTGCTGCTTGAAGCCATGGGTGGGGGCTTTACGTGGGGTGCAGTTCTGCTACGTTGGTAGTAATCCGGTTGGGTTGGCAGATTAGGTAACGAAGTTCCCCATCCTGCTTGCCCGATCAGTTTTCATCCTATAACTTCCGCTGTCACCGATAGTTTTGCAATAAAACGAGAGCTTTGAGATCGTATGGGGGGTAAAACCATTACGCGCGCTGATCTGGCTGAAGCAGTCTATCGCAAGGTAGGGCTTTCACGCACCGAGTCAGCGTCACTTGTCGAAACCATTCTTGACGAGGTTTGTGATGCAATCGTCCGCGGCGAGACCGTAAAACTGTCGTCTTTTGCGACATTTCAGGTCCGGGACAAGAATGAACGGATCGGGCGCAACCCGAAAACAGGGGAGGAGGTTCCGATCCTGCCGCGTCGCGTCATGACATTCAAGGCGTCCAATGTGTTGAAGCAGCGCATTTTGCGTTCGCATCAAACCCGGAAGAAAAAGTCGGCCTGATCGGTATTATCATGCATGCTTGGACGAGATTGCTGTGGGCCGATCTCGGACTGAGCTTGAAAAATTGCTGATAAACCGCTGAAATAGACGTCGAATCAGAATTCTCCTTAACGCACCATGCGCTGTAGCATCGGCCAAAAAGTGGAATCCGGTTTTCGGGCAAGCCGATGCGAAAATAAGGATGGATTGAGACCTTGCGAAAGTAAGGCTTGGACTATCCGGCGCAAAGGGTGCAGTAACGCTTTGGCTCAAAGGTGGAATCATGGACAAGAGTCCCGACGCATTTAGAACCATCAGCGAAGTTGCCGAAGATCTGGATTTGCCACAGCACGTCCTGCGCTTTTGGGAAACCAGATTCACGCATATCAAGCCAATGAAGCGGGGCGGTGGACGACGTTATTACCGTCCGCTCGACGTCGATCTGCTCAAGGGCATCCGTCATCTTCTTTATGATCAGGGTTATACGATCAAGGGCGTTCAGCGTCTTCTGCGCGAGAATGGCACGCAATTCATCATAGCTCTCGGCAGTGGTGATATTGCTGCGGCAGAGACGATCAGTCAGCAGAAACAGGCTCATGCACGCCAGGAAGAAGCTTTGGCGGCGGAACAGAGCAGGGCAGATGCTGATGAAGAAGCCGCTGTTATGGGCGCACCAAAAGCGGCGCCACATGGGCGCCGCCTGTTCGGATTGATCAAGGGCGATGATGAAGGGCCTGTAGCTGCCGATGGCAAGCGCTTGTCGAAAGATAATCGCGCTCTGTTGCAGGAAACATTGTTTGATCTTCTTGAATGCAAGCGCCTGCTCGATCAGGTTCGTTAAAGTTTGCCTATCATATGAACCCGGCACTAGGGCCGGGTTGCCAGCATTCCGATGATAACGCCGAGACCGGCGATCATTACCAATGTCGAAATTGAATTTTGGGTCGGAATGTCACCGATCCGTTTGGCCTGATGACCGATTGCTCCGGCAGCTTGAATACCTCGCCGCCGGATTGTTTGCGCAGTCGAGGAATAGTTTTCATCGTCGTCATCTTCGGTAAGGTCATCGAAAACCCTGGCTCCCTTATCCGCCAGCGTTTTCGTTATTGCAGCAAGATCGCGTTTCAACTGGGCGATCTCGCTTTTCAAGCGAGCCTTGTCTGCCTCACTTTGAATTGCATCGGCTATATCGTCCATGATGCTGATCCTTCAAATTAACGGCGTGAGAAGAGACCGATCAACAATGCTGCCCCTGCTACGATGGCGAGGGTGGCAACCGGGTTTTGCTTTGCGGTATCGGCCGCGTAACGTGCTTGTTTAGCCGCAACGCGGCGAACCTCGTCAAACCGCTCGGAGCCCAAATCCGACAGACTTGAAGAAATCTTGGAGATTTCCTTGCGTAATGCAGCAATCTGCGCCTCTACGTCACCCTGCACATCGTCTGCGTTCTTGGAAAATATCGCCATAGTTGAATGCTCCTGTTTAACACACGAGCTATAACGGTGTGGTTCGGTGAATGTTCCGATTTTAATCACCTGGATCAATGCATAGCTTTAGCGGCCATGTTTCGCCATGGCGCTACTGGTCCGTTTGTACCGGTTGATAAGGCCTGTGAGCCTTAGGTTCTGTAGTCAAGTTTGGGATACCAGTCGCTACCCCTTCCTTCGGGTGTCATATCCAGAATGGTCCAAAGCGGCATGGGATCGGGTGCACCTCGCGGATCTTGCCCCGGATCAGCTGTTGCTCCGCCCATTTCGGCACTCCAAAAATGCCGGATGGTGCCGTCCCGCCGGGTAAAAACGTTGATGGCTGTATCGTCCTCGTCATCCGCGCTGACATAGTCCCGGCTGTAGTCTCCCGTCAGATCAGTATAAAGATTGAGGCCCTGCCAGCCGCGCTCTTTCTTGAAAGCGAGCAGCCGGTCAATCGGTGATCGTGCGACGACAGCAAGTGCAGCGCGTTGGCCGACATCCTTTGCCTCGCCATCCCAGGATGACAGAAGTGATGTGCACATGGGGCAGGGTCTTTGGCGTTGGGGACCGAACATATAGCTGTAGATGATCAATGTTTGTTTGTCGCCAAACAGGTCGGCAAAGTCCGCAGGCCCGTTTTCTCCCTCAAACTTGTAGGGCCCCGTCACTGTTCCTCCCAGTGGCAAGGCGCGGCGTTGTTGGGCTACGCGTTCAATATGCCTGCGAAGTTCGATCTCCTCCGCAAGCAGGGCATTGCGGGCTTTTCGATATTCTTCGCTTTCATTGGGATAGCGTGCACCATTTTTCAGGGCCAATTCCTGTGCGGGTACGAGCGTTTCATTGCTGTTCATTAGGCATCTCCTCACATGCGTCAAAAACTGCTGTCTGCTGGAAAGGTGAGTTCAAACCCGGTTGGGCCGTCATGCGATTCATCAGCCCACAATAGGTTGATATCAACTTATTGGCAAGTTTCGATAGGAACAATGTCAGGCAGCCACCCGGTTACGGCGAAAAAATCCTTGCAAAATAAGCGTTTCGGGTTGTGGCATTGGACAAAAATGATCCGGCAATTTGATTACAATTACGCGTCACTCTCGCGTCACGCTGGCCCGCGTATTGGCGGATATATCGACTCACCAATGAGAAAATCAGTTCAGTCTTGGCCATCTGCCAAGGATGGAAGCCCTTTACTGAAAAGAAGGGGATTAAATGGGGTCCCAATGGTTAACCTTGAATTTCTTCCTGTCATCCTGGAAAATAATCAGACCGGTCGGAACGAAACTATTTCGTCAATAAGTGAGGCAGCTGCGTTTTTGCTCAATGGTTGGCCGAAAAAGAGATCTTCTTTGCACCTGGAAGCGCGTGTGGCGTGCTATGAAGCGCAATCCGGCATTGTCTCGGTGAGTGCCGCGCGGACGATATTCGTTGAGGCCGCAATTGAAGCCAATATCTATGTCGGCCAAGAACCTCCTGCCATCCTCGACCAGCGCCGGAACTGACGCGAAATTGCCTGGCATCCGGCGCCAAGCTCCTTGGATGGCATGCATTGTGTGGAGTTTGTCTTATTTCTTTGGCTTTAGGTATTGCTATAAAAAGCTCAGTAATCTAGGGATTTCGCCGTGATTGCGTATCTTGCATCTGAGCAAAGCTTGGTTGCACCACGCACTTATAGAAAATGTCGGAGTGTAGCGCAGCCCGGTAGCGCACTTGACTGGGGGTCAAGGGGTCGTCGGTTCGAATCCGGCCACTCCGACCATTTTCTGTAGGAATCACAAAAGCCTAGTATAGTTTCAAAGCGGAATAAGGTTCGGCATTGCTTGCCCGGCCTTTTTTGCCATTTGCACTGTTATTCTGTGACACTCAGCGCTACTTAAATAATATGACTGGTAAATGGGTCATGGGAGCGAATGAATGCGTATTGTCACCAATCCTCAAATTGCGCGTCGTCTATTGGCATTGCTTGCAGTTATTGCTGGCTTGGCAGTGGCGGGCAGCGCATCAGCTGCACAATGCGGAAGCATGGCGGAGCCGGGGCTTGACTGGAGCGAATGCAACAAGCGCAGCATCATTATCCCTGGAAGTAACCTTGAAGGTGCAAATCTTTCGGGAACCGATTTCACCGGCACGGATTTGAGCACCGCCAATGTGAACAGCGCCAATTTTGAAAAGGCCACGCTGATAAGAGCTTCGCTCGCCGAGGCGTCCGCCACGAAAGCCAACTTCAATCGTATTGAAGCCTATCGCTCAAATTTCACCAAACTGTCTGCCGCCAGTGCCACATTCGCCAGTTCGGAGTTGCAGCGCGCAAATTTCACGCAGGCGGATTTGTCCTCGGCCAATTTGGCCAAAGCCGAGCTTGGGCGTGCCATTTTCCAGAAGGCCAATCTTTCAGGCGTCAATTTCAGTCTGGCCAATCTCTCGCGCGCTGATCTGACGGGTGCGACGACCGAAGGAACGCTGAACTTTGACAAGGCATTCATGTTTCGCACGCGAATAGAAGGACTTGATCTTTCATTATCCAGGGGTCTGCAGCAGTCACAGCTTGATCTGGCATGTGGCGACAGCGCGACGAAGCTACCACAAGGGCTGACCGCACCAGCCAATTGGCCTTGTCCGCCCGAGCAACCCGATTAGCAAGCAGGCGTCAGCGATGTGAGTTTTTGCGCCTGATAAGAATTGCGTTCACAGTGAAACTTGCGATGGCATCCACATCGCGGTTGCCGATGATAAAGGCAGCGCGAACAAACCGGATGAGTGAACTGCGCTCATGTTTGTTCTCTTCGCAAATTCCCAATTTTGCAGCGGCAATATCGAGCGCCTGCTGCATAAGTTCACCATCAGAAGTGGAATAGTTTGGGTTATTCTTTTTTAAAAAATCGACTATGGCCTTCATCCTGTTTCTGGATTTTGCTGGTAGAAATGCCTTATTGAACTAAAAAACCAGCTGAAGTCGATTCATTCAATTGCAGAAAACGACAGCAATTCGTTAAAAACGCGCGCATTGTGCTATTTTCAGTTGCAGGACATGGCAGTATTACTGTCATTTTTCTTGGCGTTTATTTGCCACCTCAAGCGCAACGCATCCCCATATAACCCCGACCAGCAGATAAAAATGGCGCCAATGGTCTGTATCGATAACGTTTCCCACCACCACATGTGTGAGGTAGGCAAGATAGGCGCATAGGAGATATGGCTGCCAGGGCCGGTCACGGAAAAGGATGCGTAACCCAAGTCCGAGAGTGAGCATGGTGAGCAGCAAATAACTGGCAAAACCGATCCAACCATAATCCAGCAGTGCTTTAAGCCAGATATTATGTGTGTCTTCGCCATAGATGGGGCCAAACTCCAACGGCCCAATGCCGAGGGGGTGGTCGATAGACATTAATAAACCATACCAGTGGCGGGCGAAGCGACCGAACTGCGCATCATCATAATCCTGAACCAGTTGTGCGCGCGCATTGAAAAGCTCGGCCACGCTGGGGATCTGCAATGCGATGACAATTGCAATCAATGCCAGCGCAACGGCCACGATCGCCATGATCATGATCCGCAGGCGAAACAACGGGCTGGGGTTGTGAATGAACAGCAGCAGCGCCATCCCGGCAATGATGAGCAGCGCCATGCCCCACGCGGCCCGTGAAAATGAGAGAAAGATTGCCAGTGTCAAAATCAGAATTGGTACGAGGCGCAAGGGAAGGGCGCGCAAACTTCCCGCCAGTATGCCGTGCAATAACCAGGCAAAGGGCAGCATGAGAAATGGCCCGAAAACATTCGGATCCTGAAAAGCACCCATCGCCCGTCCGTAGCGCGTAAAGAGCTCTGAACCGGGAAAGGCATTGAAATAGCCGAGAATGCCGAGCAGCGAGGTACATATCGCTCCCAGCACATAACCGCCAAAGATGATGTTGAGCACGCGGTAGTCGTTTTTAACGATGGCAGCGAAGAAGACGGACGTCAGCGACAAGAACAGCGATACGGCGAGATACATGGGGGCGGTTTTCAGATCGGACATCTGTCCCATCGAGATAACGCCGCCAATATTGAAGATCACCAATATGGCAAGAAGCGCGCCGCTAACCTGCGAGAGCCTGAGGCCGAACAAGGCCCAAATCGCGATCAGGCCCGCCATGTAAAGTTCGTATGGAGCAGGTTCGTCGATGACGAAACCACTCAGGAATACACCGAAACCCACCGCAAAATTTGAAATGAGCCGGATGAGCACGCGGTTCTTGGTGGCGCGATCTATCCCGCTTGGTAAGTCGCGATGCGCAACAGTGCTCAATAGGCGTTGTCCGTATTCAGCAGGCGGATAGGGGTAAGCAGCAGAATTTTCAGATCAAACCAAAGCGACCAGTTTTCGATATAATAAAGATCGAACTCCGTGCGCATCTTGATCTTGTCGTCCGAGTCGATCTCTCCGCGCCAGCCGTTGATTTGGGCCCACCCTGTCACGCCTGGTTTAACCCGGTGTCGGGCAAAGTAGCCATCCACCACATCATTGTAGAGAAGATTGTGGGAGTGGGCCGCTATGGCGTGAGGACGAGGCCCGACAAGCGACAGGGTCCCCATCAGCGAGTTGAAAAATTGGGGCAGTTCATCGATGGAAGTCTTGCGGATGAAACGACCCACACGAGTGACACGCGGATCATTTTTGACAACTGCGTTGCGCGCCGTCGGGTCGCACATTTCCGTATACATGGAACGGAATTTCCAGACCTCGATGATCTCATTATTGAAGCCGTGGCGCTGTTGCTTGAAAATGACAGAACCCTTGCTTTCCAGTCTGATCGCAAGCGCTGTAGCCAGCATGATCGGGCTGAAAACGAGAATGCCGAAGAGACTGAAGAAGATGTCAAAAGCGCGTTTGGCGACCGAGTCCCAATCATTGATCGGCTTGTCAAACAGATCGATCATCGCCACTGAGCCGATATAGGAATAAGCGCGTGGGCGGAATTGCAAATGGTTGTTGTGGGCCGATAGTCTTATGTCAACGGGCAGCACCCAGAGCTTCTTCAAAAGCGAGAGTACGCGCTCTTCAGCCGTTATAGGCAGGCAAACGATGAGCATATCGATATGCGCTATCCGCGCAAACTCGATGAGCTCTGAAATATTGCCAAGCTTCGGGTAACCAGCAACAATAGGCGGTGAACGTTTTGCGTCGCGATCGTCAAAGACCCCGCAAATGCGAATATCATTATAGGGTTGCTGCTCGATGGAACGGATGAGGTCTTCGGCGGGTTTGCCGCCACCGACGAGAACGGCCCGCCGCTCCATCTTGCCATTACGTGCCCAGCGCCGGATCAACCGGGACATGATGAGCCGAAACGCAACAAACAAAACCAGTCCGCAAAGAAACCAGGCGCCAAACCAGACACGCGAATAGTCTTCGGATATTTTGAGGAAGAAGGCTGCCAGCGACATCATCGCGAAAACGCCCGACCATATGATGACAAGCCGCCCGAACTTGCTGAACGGATCGCGCATCGTGGCAAGCTGGTAACTGTCGCTCAGCTCCAACATGAAAACAGTCGCGGTTGCGGTGACCACGACTGCCAGCAAATAGTGCAGAAACAAGCTCGGCGATGCGCCCACATAGAAAATATAGATCGCGATGCCCGTAACCGCCACGATCATGAACTCGATGATCCGCATGATGCCGCTGATCATTACCGGCGAGTTGGTTGATTGCGCATATTGTGACGCAATCGTGTAGGCGACAGGGCTCAGGCTGCTTTTGCCCGTTGAAGATTCTTCATCGGACAGCAGATTACGAACGGACTCGCGAGTGAGCTTCGGTTTTGCGTTGTTATCTCTCATAATACTACCTTAGGTAGCATATAGGCACTAAGAAAGGTTTGATAATTAGCGACCAAGTGAAACGAAATATTCGGTTTCCAACCGGGCTGCCATACTGCTGGCGCTGAAGTTCTTTTTCAGATCGTCCATATCCGGCAGGACGGTGCGATAGGCTGTAACATCGCCAATGGCAGTTAGTATTTTCTGGGCAAGTTCGGTTGCGTCGGGCCTGACCAGTGCTAGCGATTGATCGCCCAGAATTTCTGGAATTCCACCCACCCGGCTGGCGATCAACGCCTTTCCAGCTGCCAATGCCTCCAGAACAATATAGGGCAAGGCTTCAGCGCGCGAAGGCACCACCACAATTTTTGCAAGGCGGAAAGCGTCTCTGGCCTTCATGGGAGGCAGGAACCTTATATCGGTCTGCTCCCGTATCAATACGGCCTGTTCCACCAGTGATGCGCGGTCTCTCCCATCACCAACAATAACGGCAGTAAACTTCCGCGCGCTTGCTTTGCTGGCCTTTGCGAGAGCCTCAATGAAAATATCGGGCCCTTTCAGCGCGCGTAATTCTCCGATGAACAGAAAATCTGCGGCATTGTCGTTCTCGACGACCGGATCAAACTCTTGTGCGGACAGCCCATTATGGATCAAAGCATTGGGGCAGTGGGGCTCTCCAACTTTCCGCACATAGGTTTCGCGCTCGAACTTTGAAACAAATATAATGCGATCCGTCATTCGCTCCATCAGCCGCTCGATCCGGAAAATCAGTTTTCCGGAAAGTTTCGTCGGATCGTAATGGAGACTACCGCCATGCGGCGAATAAAAACGGGCAACGCTTGCACCAGATACCCGTAACAGCGAGCCGAATATTCTTGCATAGGTGCCGCCTTTGGCGCCGTGCCCATGCAGAATCTCAGGCTTCAATTTCTTGATTGTCTTGTATGTCCTGAATGCCGCTACGGCATCGCGGAACCCAATCTGCCTTTGCATTGGAATACGCGTTAGTCCCAAAGCCAGCCCGACGCCAAGTTCGGCGAGGAGTTGTTCCTCAAGTTCGCTTCCAATTGTTGCGTCGCAGATTACGCCAACTTGATGCCCCGCGGCATTCTGCGCAGCAACCAGATCGCGGACATGCCGAAAGACGCCACCTACGGGAGCCCTGAAGCAATGAACAATACGGAGTGACCGGCTGGTCTTCATGTGCGCCGATCAGAAAAAGCGTTCGCGCACGTAGATCGTGTCGCCGGGCAATACCTGATCTGAGATAGTCACACGCCCTGTGAGGCTTTCACCATTAAATTGCCGCGTAATATCGACGTCGCCTTGATTGGCGCGAGCGCTAAATCCACCCGCGGCAGCAATGGCTTTCTGGGCGGTCATGCCCGGAACATAAGAATATTGGCCTGCAGCGCCCACTTCGCCCATGATGAAGATGGGCCGATAGCGATCAATCTCGACGGCAACATCGGGCTCGCGCAAATATCCCTGCTTGAGCTTGGCTGCCACTGCTGCCTCGATCTGCTGGATGGTCTTGCCGCGCGCTGGCACGCTGCCAATCAGCGGAATGGAAATATAGCCGGCCTGATCGACGCTATAGGTGTTGGTAATGCCGTCCTGCTCAAAGACCGTCAGGCGGATTCGGTCACCCGCGTCGAGCATATATGGCTTGTTGATCGCCTCGTTAAATGCAGGCGGCGCTGGGCGATAACTGGCGCAACCACCAAGCGTCATGCAGGCAATGCCGATTGATACCAGAAATATCTGCTTGCTGAACACGATTCGGACCCTAACTTGGCAACGCGCTTGTCGATTCTCTGGGTGCATTATCAATTCATTAGGGTTAATGGCTGGTAAAGCTCGCGATATGAGAAGGCTGTTCTGGGCGCAAAAGTCTTAACTTGGTGGTTACCATAAGTCTTTACCCTTAAGGCATATGGTATGGGGTGATCGCATGGCTCAGGCCAAATCCACAGGCACTGATGTAGACATCGATATGGGTGCGCTGTTTGCCAGTCTATGGCAAAACAAGCGTCGCATCATCATTGGTACATTGCTTGTCACCGTTCTGACCTTCATCGCTCTCTCTATGGTCTCGCCGAAATATCGTGCTGAAACACGTATCCTTATTGAAGCGCGTGAATCCGTATTCACTCGTCCGGCCAATCAGCAGACTGATGATCGTCCTGTGGTTGATCAGGAAGCGATCAAAAGCCAGGTTGAATTGATCGGTTCATCCGATGTTTTGCGCAACGTCATCACCAAGCTTGATCTGGCAAAAAATGCCGAGCTGACCGCAAGCGCCGAACCCTCAATGTTGTCCAGGCTTCTGGATAGTGTGGGGCTTGGCCGTAATTTGAGCGATGAAACGCGTGCAGACTATATTCTTCAGGCACTGCGCGACCGCCTGCTGGTTTACAGTGTTCAGGCGTCCCGCGTTATTGTCGTCCAATTTTCGTCGAAAGATGCGGATTTGTCTGCCTCGGTCGCCAATGCCATCGCAGATGAATACATGGCTATGCAGCAGGCGGCGAAGTCCGAAATAAATACGGATGCCACGGGCTGGCTACAGCCAGAGATCGCGGACTTGAGCAAGCGGGTCAAGGATGCGGAGGCCAAGGTTGCGGCCTATCGCAGTTCGTCCGATCTCTTGATTGGGCAGAATAATGCGGTGCTGGCGACCCAGCAGCTTTCGGAACTTTCCAGTGAATTGTCACGCGTTCGCGCCAACAGGGCCGCAAGCGAAGCGCGCGCAGCAAGCGTACGGGCAGCATTGCAAAGTGGCGCACAGGCGGAAACCCTGCCGGATGTCATTGCTTCGCCTTTGATCCAGCGGCTGCGCGAACGCCAGGTCCAGCTTAACAACGACATTGCTGACCTGTCAGCTTCACTGCTTAGCGGACATCCCAGAATAAGGGCATTGCGCTCGCAGCTTGCCGACTTGAACAATCAGATACGCCTCGAAGCGCGCAAGGTGCTGGCAAGCCTTGAAAACGAAGCAGAAACTGCGCGCTTGCGTGAGGCAGAGCTGAATCGTTCCCTGAACCAGCTCAAGGCGCAGTCATCGCGGGCCGGTGAGGAAGAAGTGGAGTTGCGGGCGCTGGAACGCGAAGCGACGGCCCAGCGCCAACTGCTCGAATCCTATCTTACGCGTTACCGCGAGGCATCGTCGCGCACAGATCGAGGCTACATGCCTGCTGATGCTCGCATTTTCTCTCGCGCCGATCGCCCAATCGAACCTTACTTCCCCAAAAAGGTTCCGATGACGCTCGCTGCCTTCGTGGCTTCATTGTTGATCTTGAGCATTGGGACCCTTCTCCACGCGCTGTTCAGTGGCCGGGCCTTGCGTCCTGTATCGGGCGCTTATGAAGTGCCGGCGCGGCCCATCGATCAGCCCGCAACCATGTCCCCACCTGTAGCGGCAGTGGCTGCTGCACCGGCCACAGAAGAGATTCAATCTGCATCAGACAAGTCTGCTCCGCTGCCGATCATGCCGGAGACGCTTCAGCCTATAGAAACCGATCATACCAGTGTCGCCATTGTCGCTGATCGAATCATGGCAAGTGGCGCGGCGAGGGCGGTCATCGTCTCTCCAGAGGGCGATGAAGCGTCCGCCTTGACGATCCTGCTGGTGCGCGAACTGGCGGACAGGGGCGTACGCGTGATTCTCGTTGATATGACCGGTTCGCCGGAGATCGGGCGTTCCATGCTGGATGATGGTAGCTTACCCGGCATCACCGATCTGCTCGTCTCTGAAAAACACTTCAGCGATGTTATTCATCTCGATCACTACTCACAGGCCGAAATTATTCCGCTCGGCAATCATGATCCGGTAAAGGCTATGCAATCGGCCGGGCGTCTGCCGATGATTCTGACCGCCTTGCAGTCTGCCTATGATCTGGTTGTCGTCGATAGCGGCCCGTCTACTGTTTCCGAGCTGAAGCATTTGCTGGCTGAGGGCACAGAGCTTATTCTCGGCGTGGTCAACCCGGATGATCCGGACGTGACTGCCACTGCAAAAGCCGTTTATGACGCGCGCTTTCTTGAGCCAAATCTGCTGACGCCCTTCCATCCTGGCGAGTTGTGGCTGGAAGCTGGCAGGCTCGTGCGCCGGGCTTAACTTCGGCGCGCGCCGCGCAACATTGAGCGCAGTTTTTTCACCTTTGCCCAGACAAATTCATTCTGCTTCATCATGCGCACCAGCTTGCGGCGAACCTGAAGCCATACCTGGAAAATCCTGCCCTTTGCCGTAAGGCTGATATCGGTATCATAGGTCGGCAGCTCAATATCGCACCAGCTGCGCTTATAGGGTTCATCCCCGATGCCAAAACTATAAATATCCAAATCGGTCTGGCAGCTTGCGGCAATATCTTCGAAGAACAGAAACTCGCCCGGGCTCGTGCTGACCAGATCGTCTTCAGCAATTCCAACGAAATCGATGAAGGTCTGATCTGCAGCATAAGATTTTCCAAGGACTGCACGATATTGCCCGGCAACCTTCAAGGCTTTCAACTGAAAACGCGGCGAGGGCGCGGCGGCTTCCTCCGCAAAAAGCTGCTTGAAGAAGTCCTTCACGCCCGCTGGTTCATAAGTGTTTTTAATCCCCGCCTGTGCCAACCGCGTTGCTTTATGCTCGAAATAATTATCGAGCATCGCATTGGTCTCTTCCGGCGTTGTCGCGGTTATGGTGCTGAAGCCGCCTGCATCCTCGAACCGGCGCATATCGTGCCTGTGCTTTTTCTTTTTGCGCTTCGCATTGCCCATGGCGAGAACCGTCTCGAAATTTCCATCCAACGTGATGGCAAGGCTTATATTTGCGTTAACCCTGCTTGGAATTTTTATCAGGGGATTTGCAAAGCCGCCGAGTTCGCCCATCTGACGGGTCAGCGATACAAGGTCGATATCGGGACGCGCATGGTGCAGGGCATCGAAGAGCAAACGAAGCGCGTCCGCCGTAATGTTTTGACCCGGCAAAATGGCGGGAAAATTGCAATTCGCATGAGGGCCGCCAGCATATATCGCGATACGTAGCGGCCCGGTTTGCCGGATTTCCAGCGGCAGGATAAGAACAGGTTGCTCCTCGCAATAAAGCGCCGCGACAAGGCAATCGCGATTGACCAGAGATTGCCAAAGCGCAAGCCAACGCGGCGTTTGCGAGGCTCCCGAGATGAAATCGGCACCAAGTTCAAACCAGGCAGCCTCAACATCACGGCCATCGATCAGTATTTTTGCTTCAAGCTGCCGATGGTTCATTCTTGCGTTCCACGAAAAGACGATTTACGACGAAGGTATTCGATATATCATCAGCATTCACTATGCTCTATTGGAGCAATAACTATCCTGTTGCTTCTACATAAATCAAAGTTGGTGAAGGAATGGTCCACGCGGCCGATTTAATACGCAAGGCCGTGATGAGGCTGGCTTGGCATAGCGGCTTTGCATCGCGGTCGCGCGCGCGTCTTGGCGGTCTCGGTTCAATCATTATGCTGCACAGGGTGCGGCCGGACTGCACAAGTCCGCTCGGCGTCAATCGTTCGCTCTCAATCTCTCCGGCCTTTCTCGACACAATACTGGTATCCCTTAAGTCGGAAGATATTGAGCTGGTTTCCATGGATGAAGCTGTCGCCCGCATTGCATCCGGCTCAAAGGGCGGGCGCCGTTTTGCGGCGGTCACGCTTGATGATGGCTATAGTGATAATCTCCATCATGCCTATCCGGTCTTTCAAAAACACCGTGCGCCTTTCACGGTTTATGCAACGCCCGGTCTTATAGAAGGCGCGGCTGTTTTGTGGTGGGAGGTGCTGGAACTTCTCGTCGCCAAGGCTAGCTTCATCAAGGCACCGAACGGCCAGGAATGGCGTTGCGCAACAATGTTCCAGAAGCGCGCGACATTTCACGCCTTGATGCGCTATTTCACCGAAACACTGACCGAACTCCAGCAAATGCCTGTCTTGCGGGAAATGTGTGACGCCCAGAACATGATTTGCGGTGTCGCTGCCGATCGCGATGTTATGAACTGGAAAGAATTGCGTCAGATCGCCACCGATCCGCTATGCACAATCGGCGCGCACTCCGTTCATCACTACAATCTCAAGCGATTGACACCTGAGATGGTTTCTTTCGAAATGCGGCAATCCGCAGATATGCTGGAAGAAAAATTGGGCAAACGACCGCAGCATTTCGCCTATCCCTATGGCTCGGTGAGAGCGGCGGGCGATCGTGAGGCATCATTGGCGGCGCAGGAAGGTTTTGTTTCGGCAGTGACAACCCGTCACGGCACCATCCACGCCGAACATCGGGCTCACATGCATATATTGCCGCGCATTTCGATCAATGGGCGTTTCCAGAAGCTGGTTTATGCGAAAACCATGATGAGTGGTGCGACCACACCTATCGCCAATGCGGGCAGGCGGATTATTCAGGCTTGAACTGCCTAGATTTTGGTCTTGGGCGCCTTCTCCATCCAGCTGATGATGAACATCGCCGGGACCACCCATAATATGCCTGTGCCGAAGAAGTAGAGCAGGTGGATCCACGGGCTGGCATTGCCAAGGAGAGCCACAGCAAAAATTGTCGCGACAATGGCGTAGACGCAGACCAGCGCGACCAGGAAAAATGTTCCGATGAGTTTCTTCAGCCTTACGGGCATATTGCTATCCAATTGAGCGTTAGGTTGATCTATCTGTTAAATCCTCACTCGAAAAGCGAAAAAGCCACGCGAGGCTTGCAAACGCGACGGCGTGTCGCGTAAGCGCCGCTTGTCATGCACCGCAAGATGCTTCACCTATCCGGCTCTAAGGAGTTTTTGCATGGCCGCCCATATTACGTCCGAAGACGCGCTTGTCTTGGTGCAGGATCGCGAAGCGAGAAATCGCCAGCATATCCGTATCTGGTTGTATGTGGTGCTGGTGGTGCTGGCGACCATCGTGTTTGTGGGTGGTGCCACGCGTATGACGGGTTCGGGCCTCTCCATCACCGAATGGAAGCCGATCCACGGTATTATTCCGCCTATTGGATATGACCAGTGGATGGAAGAGTTCGATAAGTACAGGCAGATTCCGCAGTATCAGCAATTGAACAAAGGCATGAGCCTGTTTGAGTTCAAGCAGATTTTCTGGTGGGAGTGGTCTCATAGGTTCCTTGCTCGGGGCGTTGGTTTTCTTGTTGCCCTGCCGCTGGCTTTCTTTTGGCTTACGGGCCGACTCGAGCGACGCCTCAGATGGCCCATGATTGGTATTTTGGCGCTAGGCGGTCTGCAAGGTGCCGTAGGCTGGTGGATGGTCGCCTCAGGGCTGGCTGTTCGAGTCGATGTCAGCCAATACCGTCTCGCTACACATTTGACTTTGGCTTGCATTATTTTCGCAGCCGTCATGTACGTGGCAAGAGGTTTGGCGGTCTATACTGAAAAACCGGCAGATCGCCCCATTCAGCGCTTTTCCGGCTGGCTGGTCGTGCTTGTATTCATTCAGATTTATCTTGGCGCCCTCGTTGCTGGCCTTGATGCGGGGCTGTCCTACAATACCTGGCCGCTAATGGATGGCTCAATCATCCCGGGCGACATGTTTCCTATTCAGCCGATTTGGCACAATTTCTTTGAAAACCCGAAGACTGTGCAATTCGTCCATCGCATCTTTGCTTATTTCGTCTTTGCCATGGCGATCTGGCATGCTTTCTCAACCACGCGCATGGCGCCTGAGACAACGCATGCCCGACGTGCAGTTTTCTTCGCGCTGCTGGTCGCTGCTCAGGCCGCAATCGGCATTACCACGTTGCTTATGCAAGTGCCGATCGGGCTCGGATTGCTTCATCAGCTTTTTGCAATTGTTCTGCTTGGCTTTGCTGTGGCGCATTGGCGCGCAACAAAAGGCGCATATCCGCTTGAAACGAAGATTGTACAAGGAAACTGACTGCTTACAGTGAGAGACTCAGTTAGTTTGCAGGTCCTGACGCTAATCCTGTTAAGCATGCATATCGGAAACTAAAATTATGATCATCAGTGCGAGGCGGTCGCTGGCTACGGTAGTTGGCCTCGGTATCACGCAGATCATCGGTTATGGTACGCTTTTCTATAGTTTCAGTATTCTGGCTCCGGTTGTAGGGCAGGAGTTTGCTCAGACCCGAGAATGGCTGTTTGCGGCGTTTTCCGGAACGCTGTTGATTGGCGGCATTGTATCGCCATGGTCCGGTCGCTGGGCAGACAGGTTTGGGGCAGGGCGCGTCATGACCCTCGGCTCACTGGCTGCGGCGCTCTCCCTTGTTTTTTGCGCTGTCTCAACCAATTGGTGGATGTTTGCGGCCGCTTTGGTCACAACAGGCATAGCCACGCCTTTCATCCTTTATAACACTGCCTTTGCCGTGCTGGTACAAGTAGACCCACAGCTCGCGCCGCGCCGGATAACCTATTTGACGCTGATGGGCGGTTTCTCGTCGACACTGTTCTGGCCGCTTGCCACAGCACTTTTGGACACCTTCACCTGGCGCGAAATCTTCCTGTTTTACGCCGTTTTGCAAGTCGCAGTCTGCTTCCCCATCCACTTCTGGCTGTCACAAATGACACGGCGCTCGGCGAAGATGACGCACAATGCTCCGCCTCAACCGCCCCACGCGATGGAGGCTGGCGGCTCGCTACAATATGATGATCGCAAAACTGCTCTTGTTCTTTTGGCAATGGGTTTTTCGCTGACGAGCTTCTCGCTTTCATCAATGCTTATTCATTTTGTACCAGTGCTCGGCGCGGTTGGGCTAGGCGCTTCCTCCGCAGTCTTCGTCGGGACGATGTTTGGACCGGCGCAATTTGCAAGCCGCCTCATCAATATGCTTATGGGTGGCCGATTCTCTGCGATGACCATCGCAATCGTTTCCACGGTAATGATCCCACTCGCATTCATGATGTTGCTGCTGCCAGCACCCATACCTTTGATTGCCGGAGCGGTCATGTTCGCTATTCTGTTTGGCATGGGATCGGGATTGAACAGCATCGTGCAGGGCACATTGCCGTTAGCGTTGTTCGGTCATCAGGGCTATGGCGAAATTCTCGGCAAAATCACCTCGTCTCGCCTGATCGTTTCTTCGGTGGCGCCTTTCATTTTTGCATTTCTGCTTGAGCATTTCGGGCCGACGGCAGCGCTCTTTGTCGTCGCCATTATCGCTATGCTGGGGGTCATGACATTCGTCGTGGTAGCAAGACTCGTAAAACGTTCAGGCGGCTGAGGCGAGCACCTCGCGGATAGTCGTCGCCACGGCAAGGCTGCGCTCTCGCTCTTCGTGGTTCTTGTCTTCATCATGCCATGAAGCAGATAGGCATGCATGCGCCATGCCGAATTCCAGATAGTCTTTGCGATCACGCCTGAACACGTCTTCGAAAATCTTCGCCATGGTGGCCACGCGTTTCGGATCAGTACGCAAGTCAGTCCGTTCCACCGGATTGTAAAACATATTGGCGGCATCATAGGCCGGGTCGCCCAGCAATGCCTGTGGGTCGATAACCAACCAGCCACGTTTGCCAAAAAGAATGTTCTCATGGTGTATGTCACCATGCAGCGGCTGAATATCACGTTGGTTGTCGAGCAACCGGTCTGCAATTGCGGCCACGTCTACAAATATACTTCGCTCACCGGCCTTGCGGTCCTTCTCTGCCTTCTTGAAAAGGCTGGAAAATTGTTTCCGCAATGGCACGAAATCCGGTGAAACCGGTTTCTGACTGCGAAAGGTTTCCTGCAATCGCTGGAATAGATCAGTGAAGATCAATGTTGCCGATGAATCGCCATGTTCATTCAGATGATCGAGCAGGGTGCGCGAGCCGCCATATTCCAGCAGGAGATTATTGTCTTGTTGCTTGAGCACGCGCACGCACCCATGGCCATCATGCCATTCAAGATAGTGCGCGCCGCGCAACTCATTTTCCATGCCGGTGGCATTCAACTGCTTAACCACAGCCTTCTCACCATTTTCCAACCGCACCATAATGATGCGACTGGTATGGGTTTCTGTGAACAGTTCGGGTTCAGAAAGATACCAGTCGGCTGGCAGGCTTTGCAGAAGTTTGTCAGCCATGACCCAACATGAGATCAAGGTTCTGCACTGCCGCGCCCGAAGCGCCTTTGCCGAGATTGTCCAAAAGGGCTACGAGATTGACCTGCCCGGAGCCTTCCGTGCCGAACACGTAGAGCTTCATGATGTCCGTATCGCGCAGTTCTTCAGGGTCGAGACGGGGCAGGGTGGCGCTTGTTTCAAGCGATACGACCTGAACAATATTCTGGCCTTCATAATGGGCGACGAGCGCGGCATGAATGTCAGCCATCGAGACACCGCCGTTCAGCTCGTCCGTATAGATCGGCACCTGCACAATCATGCCCTGTGCAAAGCGGCCAACGCTTGGGCTGAAGATCGGCTTGCGGGCAAGGCGACCATGCAGCTGCAGTTCCGGAACATGCTTGTGCTTGAGTGGCATTGCATAGAGGAAATGATTGGACGCGATATGGTCTGGCGCGTCAGGGTTTTCCATCTGCGCGATCATCTGCTTGCCACCGCCCGTATAGCCCGAAACCGCATTGACCGAAATTGGATAATCGGCCGGCAATATGCCAGCATCACGCAATGGGCGGATCAGCGAAATCGCGCCGGTGGGATAGCAGCCCGGATTGGCGACAAGCCGCGCTTTGGCGATCTTTTCGCGCTGCGCATTGTCGAGTTCCGCAAAGCCATAGGCCCAGTCAGGGTGAACGCGGTGCGCTGTCGCCGTGTCGATAATCTTGGTGGAATTGTTTCCTTCGAGAATAGCAACGGCTTCCTTTGAAGCTTCATCCGGCAGGCAAAGAATCGCCACATCCGCAGCCTTCAGAAACTCCTCGCGCAAATCCTTGTTACGCCGTTCGGCTTCAGGAATGGAGATGACTTCTAGATCATCGCGCCCCGCAAGCCGGGTGCGAATTTGCAAACCTGTGGTGCCGTGTTCGCCGTCGATAAATATTTTCGGTTTCATCAAAATACCCTTGGAAGCTTTGAATTCAGATAGTTAGCGAGAAAAGCGGATTCAATGTGGGAGGTTGGCAGAAAAGCCGTGCGTGGTTCGACAGGGCTCACCATGAGGAAGGCTGCGGGCTGCACGCTAGTCGTAAGCGCCAGTAGATCGCAAGTATTAGCTGCCTGCAATCACCATCCCTCCTCATGGTGAGCCCCGTCGAACCACGCATAACGTCTCTGCCAATCTCTTATCGTCGGTTGGCCTTCTGTTCGGCCAATATACCTAAATAATACATCGCTATTGTGGCACCTGCGATTGCCGTCACATCCGCATGATCATAGGCAGGGGCGACCTCCACCACATCCGCACCGATAATATTTAGATCGGTCAGATGGCGCAGAACCGACAGAATCTTTGCCGATGACGGGCCGCCTGCGACGGGCGTTCCGGTTCCCGGTGCAAAGGCCGGATCAAGACAATCAATGTCAAAGGTCAGGTAGACCGGCTTGCCAGCGGTGCGAGCGATGATCTGCCTGGCAATTTCCGCCGCCGAAAGCTCCTCAACCTCGTAGCCATAAACGATCTTCAGTCCGCAATCATCCGGCGCATGCGTACGGATACCGACCTGAATCGAATGGGCAGGATCGATAACACCATCGCGTGCCGCACGGCCAACAAATGAACCATGATCAATACGCTTGCCATCATCGAACCAAGTGTCCTGATGCGCGTCGAACTGCACGAGAGCAACCGGTCCATGTTTTGCCGCATGCGCCTTCAGGATCGGCCATGTGACGAAATGATCGCCGCCAAGCGAAAGCAGGAACGCCCCGGATTTGATTATTTTGGCCGCTTCCCGCTCAATCGTGGCCGGTGTCTTTTGATGATTGCCATAGTCGAGCAGGCAATCGCCATAATCAATCACGGCCAGATCTTCGAACAGATCGCGCTGGAAGGGATATTGCGGGTCATTGTCAAAGATTGCCGAGGCCCGGCGGATTGCCTGCGGACCAAACCTTGCGCCAGGGCGATTGGAAACTGCAGCATCAAATGGAATGCCCCAGACAACAGCCTCTGCCCCATTGAGATTCTTGGTATAGCGCCTGCGCATGAATGAGAGCGCGCCCGCATGTGTGGGATCAGTCGCTGCGCTGGTCAGCGTGCGAGCTGTAAAGGCATGATCGATGGATTTCGAGGGCATTGGTTTTCCAACTCCGGGAGTTCTGGCATTTCTGTTGTACGTGGTTCCACAAGCTCACCATGAGGAAGGGAGACGCCTGAACCGGCGATCTTGTAGGATATCCCGAAGAGTTCCCATCAGATGAAGGCAACCCGGATTCCTCATGGTGAGCTTGTCGAACCACGCACAGCGGCGAAGCTATCTCAAGTATATCTCAGCGCAACAAAAAAGCGGACCCGAGGGCCCGCTTTCTGTTCTGTCCGTATAAAGCGATATTAGCGCTTCGAGAACTGGAACGAACGACGGGCTTTCGCCTTGCCGTACTTTTTGCGTTCTACAACGCGGCTGTCGCGTGTAAGGAAGCCGCCCTTTTTCAGAACGCCGCGCAGTGCAGGTTCGAAATAGGTGAGGGCCTTGGAAATGCCGTGACGAACAGCACCGGCCTGACCGGAAAGACCACCACCGGCAACGGTAGCGATGATGTCATACTGGCCAGCGCGGTTAGCAGCAACGATTGGCTGCTGCAGGATCATCTGCAGAACCGGACGAGCGAAATATGCGCCATATTCCTTGTCGTTGACAACGATCTTGCCGGAACCTGGCTTGATCCAGACGCGGGCAACCGCATCCTTACGCTTGCCGGTTGCATATGCACGGCCCTTGGCATCGAGCTTCTGGACATGAACAGGTGCAGCAGCCTGCGTCGATGCAGCAGCTGTACCGAGTTCTGCGAGCGAGTTGAGCTCAGCCATTCTTATGCGCTCCTTTTGTTCTTGGAATTCAGCGCGCCAACGTCGAGGACTTCAGGTGCCTGCGCTTCATGTGGGTGGTTGGAACCGGCATAAACGCGCAGGTTCTTCATCTGGCGACGGCCGAGCGGTCCACGTGGAACCATGCGCTCAACTGCCTTTTCGACAACACGCTCAGGAAAACGGCCGGAAAGCAGCTGACCAGCTGTACGTTCCTTGATGCCGCCTGGGTGGCCGGTGTGCCAGTAATAAATCTTGTCCGAAAGCTTCTTGCCTGTGAAGGCAACCTTGTCGGCATTGATGATGATGACATTGTCGCCATCGTCAACATGCGGGGTAAAGGTAGCTTTGTGCTTGCCGCGCAGGATGTTTGCGACGATGGTGGCGAGACGGCCGACGACGAGATCCGTCGCGTCGATCAGGATCCACTTTTTCGTCACATCTGCCGGCTTCTGTGTGAAGGTAGCCATTTGTGTTGTCCTTGAGATCATCCTTCATAAAAGAAGGCTTTTCTTGTTGCTTGGGTTGTGTGGATGGTTGAAATCCGCACAACAATGAAAAACGGCGGGAAGCCCCACCGCAGTCATGGGTCTCAATAAAGGCTCAAATGGAGAGCGTCAAGTCGTTAATTTCGACATATAATATAAATAAATAAGCAAAATCAATAGCTTGTAAGAAAGGTATTATATTACCACATCTTGGCGCATTGTTTTTGCAGCTTGCAACCAGACGTTGGTTGCAATATGTGATCTATTACATCACATTCGAGGAATGATCAGAAGTTTTCGCCATAAGGGACTTGAGGTTTTCTTTGAAACGGGTTCCGCCCGGGGATCAATGCTGCGCATGTGAAGCGATTGTCTCGAATACTGGCCTTTCTCGACCGCGCTTCCGTACCTGAGGATCTTTCTATTCCAGGCTGGAGACTTCACCGGCTTCAAGGGTCTCTGGAAGGTTTTTGGTCGATTTCCGTCAGTGGAAATTAGCGGATCATTTTCCGGTTTAATGATGTCGAACTCGTCGATTATCTGGATTATCATTGAGGAATAACGACATGGGACAGTTTAATCCCCCGCATCCCGGTCAAACCCTCCTGGAGGATGTTTTACCAGCGCTTGCCATATCGGTGACCGAGCTTGCGCGCAGGCTAGGGTTTGCGCGTGAAACCCTGTCCCGCATTATGCATGGTCATGCGCCCATAAGCCCAGACCTTGCTGTACGCTTGGAGCGTGCAGGTATTGGCAGGGCAAAGGTCTGGCTTGGCGTGCAGGCTGATTACGATTTATGGCAAGCGGAGCATCGTGAGCAACCGCCTATCGAACGTTTCGCCAATCTGTCGTAGTTAAAGCGGCACCCCTAAAGTTCGCCAACCTCTCCCTTTAGGGAGTGATTGGTGGTTTTCATGAGCCATCCAATCCGTCAAATAGTGCTGTTGAAAGATAGCGTTCGGCAAAGGAGGGGATGATCACAACGATATTCTTGCCCTTGTTTTCCGGGCGCTTGCCAACCTCGATCGCTGCTGTCAGCGCCGCGCCTGAGGAAATGCCGACGGGCACGCCTTCAATACGCGCGACCAGTCTTGCATTGGCAAAGGAATCCTCATTGGAAACCTGGACCACCTCATCGTAAATATGTGTGTCGAGCACGCTCGGCGCAAAACCGGCGCCGATTCCTTGAATCTTGTGCGGTCCGGGATTGCCGCCTGAAAGCACGGGCGAATCTCTGGGTTCGACTGCAATGATCTGCACACTTGGTTTACGCTGCTTCAGCACCTGACCGACGCCGGTGATCGTGCCGCCCGTGCCGATGCCGGAAATGAGAATATCGACCGCACCGTCCGTATCGTTCCAGATTTCCTCGGCTGTCGTCTTGCGATGAATTTCAGGATTGGCCGGATTGTCGAACTGGCCGGGAATGATTGCGCCCGGCGTGGTTTCAACGAGTTCATTGGCTTTGGCGATAGCGCCCTTCATGCCCTTTGCGCCTTCCGTTAGCACCAATTCGGCACCAAGCAGCTTGAGCATCTTGCGGCGCTCGACGGACATGGTTTCCGGCATGGTAAGGATAAGGCGATAGCCCTTTGCTGCGGCGGCAAAGGCGAGTGCAATGCCTGTATTGCCGGATGTCGGTTCCACAAAAACCGTCTTTCCCGGCACAGCTTTGCCCTGATCTTCCAATGATTGGATCAGCGCAACACCGATACGATCCTTGACGCTGGAAATCGGATTGAAAAATTCAAGCTTAGCCAGAAGATTTGCAACGACGCCGTTTTCCTTGGCGAACTTGTCGAGACGCACAAGCGGCGTGTCGCCAATAGTATCGACAATAGAGTTGTAGATACGGCCACGGCCCGGCTTGCGTAGCGTGTCGCTGCTCATGATATTCTCCCGAATTGAAATTGTTCTGGCCGCGATCTTATGGCTCTTGGCAGAAAATTCATAGTCGGGTACGTGCACAAAGGCGGGGAGAAATGGAAAATTAAACTAATAATCCATTCCTGTTAGAATATGAATCCAAGTCAGCCAGCGCGACCAGCGATAGCCAATGCCGCCCCAGCCATAAAAGCGGCTGCTGTACGATTAAGACGCTTGAGAGCGCGGGGAGAGGCGAGCAGACCGCGTGCCTTGGCGGCCAGCGCAAGATAGGGCACGAGCACAATCATCAGCACAATCACCGTTAAGACAGCGAGAATGGAATAGTCAGCCAGAGTAATGGATTTCAGATCAACCAGCGTCGGTGTCAGCGCGATGTAGAAAAGCATGGTTTTTGGATTGCCTAGTGTCAGCGTCAGTCCAGCTAGAATAGCTGAAATATTGCCGCTGCGGCTTTTACTCGCTTCGATTCTCTCGGTCGAAATGCCAGTCGTCCACAGCTTCCAGGCCAGATAGGTGAGGTAGGCAACACCAGCCCATTTTATAATCAGGAACAACGTACCGAACGTTTGCGCCACAACTGCAAGGCCCAGTACGACCGCGGTAAGATAGGTAAGATCACCAAGGACAAGCCCGATGGACATGAACAGGGAAGAGCGGAAGCCAGAGCCCAGCGCGCGGGCGACAAGGGCAGTTACACCCGGTCCAGGAATGGCTGCGGCAATAGCGAGTGCGCCCGAATAGGCGATAAAACCTGTAAGTGTCATGATGAAATCCGGCACTGGTAATTGAATGGGGCGCAACATACTCCCGCGCCTGCACCGTGTCTATCGGGCCTTTTCAACAGTGTTTATCAATTTTATTGATGGTTGTGGTCAAGTTAATCGGCACACTGCGGTTGTACGGCTACCCAACTCTTACCTTGAAATTTTTGATCAAACGCTCTAGTTTAGAATTATTCTAATTTAGGAATATCCCATGTTCAGCCGTTTTTTTGGTCACCGCCGTTACGACCTTGCTTCCTTGTCGGAACAGCAGATTTTAGCCCTCGCCATTTCCTCCGAAGAGGATGATGCGCGCATCTATCTCGCCTATGCGGATGGTTTACGGGAGGATTTTCCGCAAAGCGCCAAGGTGTTTGAAGACATGGCGGAGGAGGAGAACAGCCATCGCCAGGCGCTGATTGATCTTCACGTTGAGCGGTTCGGCAACCGCATTCCTTTGATCCGCCGCGAACATGTGCGCGGCTATATCGAGCGTAAACCTGACTGGCTCGTGCGCCCACTCGGAATCGATAAGGTCCGTGAGATGGCGGAAAAAATGGAGGAGCAGGCCTATCGCTTCTATATGGAGTCGGTAAAACTCGTTAGCGATGCTTCAACCCGCAAGCTGCTTGGTGATCTGGCCGTCGCCGAAAAAGCCCATGAATCGTTGGCGCATCGCCTTGGCGTGCAACATACGCCGTACGATGTGCAGCAGGAAGAGAAGCAGACGGAGCGCCGCCAGTTTCTGTTGACCTATATCCAGCCTGGCCTGGCGGGTCTTATGGATGGTTCCGTTTCCACGCTCGCGCCAATTTTCGCAGCCGCCTTTGCAACGCAGGACACTTGGCAAACTTTTCTCGTCGGCCTGTCCGCATCGCTTGGTGCGGGTATTTCCATGGGCTTTACCGAGGCTGCGCATGATGATGGCAAGCTGTCCGGACGCGGGTCACCGCTCAAGCGGGGCCTTGCCAATGGTCTGATGACAACAATCGGCGGGCTCGGCCACGCCTTACCCTATCTGATCACCAATTTTTGGACCGCAACAACAATTGCCGCGCTGGTGGTTTTTGTCGAGCTTTGGGCGATTGCATTCATCCAGCACAAATATATGGAAACGCCCTTCTTCCGCGCTGCCATACAGGTTGTGCTTGGTGGCGGATTGGTGCTGGCGACAGGCATTTTGATCGGCAATGCCTGACGCTTATACGTTGGCATGAACGCTTTGCGTGCTTCGACAAGCTCAGCATGAGGGACGTGGATTGAGCGCATGGAGATGTTATTCCGTTGCGTGGAGGTAATGCAATCATTACCCCCACTCATGCTGAGCTTGTCGAAGCACGCAGAGAAGAAATGCAATCTGCTTTGCGGCGAATATCAGCTTCTTGGCGGGATGGAATAGGTTGCTGTTGCATGGGCAACCAGTTCGCTGCTGGCCCCGCTGGTAATGGCAATGTCCACCACGGCAAGACGCTTGCCAAGTTTTAAAAGCGTAGCTCTTGCCTCCAGGGGACCAATTTCAGGCTTGCGCAGGAAATTGATGTTCAGATTGGTTGTAACAGCCAGCGCGACAGGGCCGATTTGAGCAAGAATGGCCATATAGGCGGTAATGTCCGCCAATGCGAACAGGGTTGGCCCTGACACCGTGCCTCCGGGGCGCAAATGTTTCACAGTCGGCTCCAGACGCATCACAGCATAGCCAGCGCCGGCATCAACAACAGTGTAAGCAATGCCGTCTGCGTTAACCTGCGGAAACTCCTCTTCAAGAAACGCTGTCAGGGCTTTTGCGCTCATTAATGCAGCCATTATCGCTGTTCCCTTGCTGTTTTGTTTACACTTAGACTGTTACTATTGACGCTGCTTGGTCTTTACAAGGATGGGGCCGTTTTATGAAACCGCCAGGAATAGTTGTCACCTCTGTTTTGCTTACCGTTGGGTATGCGGGTTTTTTCGCCACGCGGCCCGCGCCGCCCTTGGCGCCTGTTATCGAACGCTACCAAATGCCGGATCGGGCCGTTGCTTTGAATGAAGAGATCGTGACGCGTTTCCTTTATGGCTATGCGCCAGTCGCCGCCGCACAGCGCGAACTTGATGAGGACGATGAAGTATCCGTCCGCACCGCTATACTTGACGCGAAGGCGCGGGAATTCGGCTTTGCCAGCTATGCCGATTGGCTCGATACAAACAACACGATCATGGTCACCTATCATTGGGCCACCCATCCACAACCCCAACAGGAAGTGGAAAAAGCTATCGCTTCGGTTCCCACAATGGTTGCTCTCTCGCCCGAGCAAAAAGCAGAAGCAATCAACGGCTTGAAAAGCGGTCTGGCCCAGATTCAAAATGCCAGACCGTCGCTGGACAACATCGTAATTGTAGAGCGTCATTTGCGCTCATTGAAGCCATTCTATAATCAGTGGGTACGGCAGCAATAAGCAACGAGGCCACATAAGTACGAGGAATGCCATGGGAGAAGTTCACGCCATCCGCAAGGAAGGGCAGGTTAGCCCTATTGTCGGTCATGAGCTGTTGGACGGCATATTGCGTCTGACATTGCAAAACGCTCCGGCCAACGCTTTGTCGATTGCGATGATGCAATTGCTATTGGAACACCTTCGATCGGCAAGAGAAGACAAGGCAGTTCGCGTTATCATTATCGATTCATCGCTGAAATTGTTTTCGGCAGGCCACGACCTCAAGGAATTGTCGAGCCATCGCTCCGACGAAGATCGTGGCCGTGCCTTTTTCGAACAAACCATGCGCTTATGCGCGAAATTGATGCAGGCTATCGTCAGCCATCCAAAACCTGTGATTGCTGGCGTTGACGGGCTTGCAACCGCCGCCGGATGTCAACTGGTTGCCTCTTGCGATCTGGCAGTTTGTTCAGACAAATCCACCTTCTGCACGCCGGGCGTAAATATCGGCCTTTTTTGCTCGACGCCGATGGTCGCGCTGTCGCGCAATGTGTCGCGCAAACAGGCTATGGAAATGCTGCTGACCGGCGAAACCATTGATGCTTCAACTGCGCGCGAGTTTGGACTGGTAAACCGGGTTGTGCCACAGGAGTATCTGAATCAGATTGTCAGGAAATATGCTCAAGCCATTGCAGCCAAATCACCTTTGGTACTGAAAATCGGCAAGGAAGCATTCTACAAACAGGCAGAAATGGACCTTGCCAGCGCCTATGATTACACGGCGCAGGTTATGGTTGAAAATATGCTGGCCCGGGATGCCGAAGAGGGCATCGGTGCCTTTATGGAAAAACGCAAACCCGAATGGACGGGCGAGTGAGCGGCATGGATCACGACCACTACCCCGACGATTATATTCGCGGCATTCTCTCGTCTGTTAAAATTATCGCCATGGTTGGCGCTTCGGCCAATGAGGTGAGGCCGAGTTTCTTTGTGATGAAATATCTCCTTGCAAAAGGCTATCAGGTTATCCCCGTCAATCCGGGACAAGCCGGGAAAAACATTCTCGGGCAACTGACTTATGCACGTTTGGCGGATATTCCGGAGCCCATTGATATGGTCGATGTGTTTCGCGCTTCCGATGCTGTCCCTGCCATTGTCGATGAAGTTCTGGCGCTCAACCCTTTGCCGAAAGTCATCTGGACACAACTTACGGTACGCAATGACGAGGCTGCGCGAAAAGCGGAGGCGGCGGGAATTCAGGTGGTCATGAACCGCTGCCCGAAAATTGAATATGCGCGTCTTTGTGGCGAAATCGGATGGAGCGGAGTGAACTCGCGGGTTCTTTCTTCCAAAAAGCCAATTCTTGGAAAAGGCTTTCAGAGTTTCGGATTGAACCGTCTGAAGTAAGCCGAGGCTTGAATCAAATTCATCGATATTCGGTCCGCATTTCAACGAAACCACACCAATTTCCTGCAAAGCACAGCAATCTTACCCAAAAACTGCCGAAAATTGCTCAAAATTTGAAATCTGAAGATGCAATTTAGTTGTGGCCGGTTGAGTCTGGTAAACTTTGCCGATTGAAAAATCTTTCCTTGGCGGGGGCTCGACTATCCCCTAGCTTGCCTCCATCACTTGCTTTGGAGGAATTGGAATATGGCAAATCGTGCACCCGGAATTGAAACATTGGCAGTTCACGCCGGAGCACAGCCAGACCCGGCGACCGGGGCGCGGGCAACTCCAATCTACCAGACGACCGCGTTCGTCTTCGACGATGCCGACCATGCGGCTTCTCTTTTTGGTCTCAAGGCTTTCGGCAACATTTATACGAGAATTACCAATCCAACCAATGCCGTACTGGAAGAACGTGTTGCAGCGCTTGAAGGTGGTACGGCCGCATTGGCGGTTGCATCAGGTCATGCTGCACAGCTTCTGGTGTTTCATACGTTGATGCAGCCTGGCGATAATTTTGTCGCTTCCAACAAGCTTTATGGCGGTTCGATCAATCAATTCGGCCAGTCGTTCAAATCTTTTGACTGGCGTGTTCGCTGGGCTGACGGCACTGATCCCACGGCTTTTGAAGCGCAGATCGATGAACGCACCAGAGCCATTTTCATCGAGAGCATTGCCAACCCCGGCGGTATCATTTCTGATATCTCTGCCATTGCGGAAATTGCCCATAGGCATGGGATTCCGCTCATTGTGGATAACACTTTGGCATCACCCTATCTCATCCGGCCAATCGAGCATGGTGCTGATATTGTTATACATTCTGCTACGAAATTTCTGGGCGGCCATGGCAATTCCATGGGCGGGATCATTGTCGATGGCGGCACGTTTGACTGGTCGAAATCGGGCAATTACCCGCTGCTTTCCGAGCCTCGTTCGGAATATAACGGCATTGTTCTCCACGAAACTTTTGGCAATTTTGCCTTTGCCATTGCAGCGCGCGTTCTTGGTCTTCGCGATCTTGGCCCGGCTCTTTCGCCCTTCAATGCATTCCTGATTGCCACCGGTATCGAGACCTTGCCGCTGCGTATGCAGCGTCATGTGGACAATACCCTCGAAGTTGCGAAGTGGTTGAAATCTCACGCGAAAGTCAGCTGGGTCAGCTATGCTGGTCTCCCGGACGATCTCTATAATGCGCTTCAGAAGAAATACTCCCCTCACGGCGGTGGTGCTGTTTTTACATTCGGTCTGAAGGGCGGCTATGATGCTGGTGTGAAGCTCGTTGAAAACCTTGAGCTTTTTTCCCATCTGGCAAATATCGGCGATACCAAGTCACTGGTTATTCATCCGGCTTCAACCACCCACCGTCAGTTAGGTGATGCGCAGAAGATTGCTGCCGGTGCGGGCCCTGATGTTGTGCGCCTGTCTATTGGCATTGAGAACGTCACCGATATTATTGCTGACCTCGATCAGGCCTTGGCGAAAGTGTAAGCCTATGACAAACCTAGTGAAAATAGACTTTGGCGATATTGATCCGGAACATGGAGCACCCAATCCAGACCGCATTATTGCCGGAGACCCGCAATTCCGGACTTGGAACTGTGACGAATCTGATGGCGGCATCTATGCCGGAATCTGGGAAGCAACGCCCGGTAAATGGCGCATTGCTTATGATGAATGGGAGTATTGCCACATCCTTTCGGGCCGCTCAATTATTACCGAGGATGGTGGGGACGAGCGTCATATTCAGGCTGGTGACAGTTTCGTGTTGCGTCCGGGTTTTCGCGGAACATGGGAAGTGATCAAAACCACAAGAAAAGAATATGTGATAAGACTTTGACGAATGATGACATGTTCGTTAGCCTCGCAGAAGGTCAGTAAAAACAGAGTCTTATCATGAAAATCATTATTGTTGGGGCTGGTATTGGCGGCCTGTCTTCAGCTTGGTCGTTGACGAAGGCGGGGCATTCCGTCACGCTTATCGAACAGGGAGCCATTCCCAATCCACTGGCAGCTTCAGGCGATCATCACCGTATCATAAGACGCGCCTACGGTGCTGCGGGTGGATATGCCAATGCTATCTCCGAAGCTTATGAGGCATGGGGGGAACTTTGGGCGGACATTGGTGCTGTTCATCTGGATTCGCGTGGTTTTATCGCTGTATCGCGCGAGGCTGGAGACGAAGCGGACGAATATCGGGAAGGCCTCGAGAATGGTGGCTATCCCCTTGAAATTTATGATTCTGTTGAAGCCCTAAAGCGCTATCCATACCTTGAAGAAGGAAGCTTTCGATATGCGTTCTTCTCGCCGGAAGGTGGTGCTTTGCATTGTAAGAAAATTGCGACCGATATGCTGCGCTGGCTGCGCGAAAATGGTGCAGAAGTCCTTGAAAATACCCAAGTTATTGCCGTCGATACTGAAAATGGTTCGGTTACCATTGCTGATGGCACAAAGTTGACGGCGGACAAGGTCGTCGTGACTGCCGGCGCTTGGGTTACAAAGCTTTTTCCGGACATCACTAAAGATTTGACAACCTATCGCACTGCCGTTGTTTATCTCGATCCACCGGCAGATTTGAAGGCCGCATGGGATGCGTCACCTGTGGTTCTTGATGTGGGTGGGCGTACAGACGGCTATATTCTCCCGCCTAGCGGTGGCGGTGGTTTGAAGTTTGGTTCCGGCCTCCACAAGCGCAAAACACCCAGTGCCGATCTTGATCGCGTCCCGGTCGAGGGGGAAGGTGAAACCATCCGCGATCTTTTCGCTCCACCTTTAAAGCGCATCAACGAATATCGCGTCACGAATGTTGTGACTTGCGCTTATACTTTCACCTCCGATGAACGTTTTTTTGCGACAGAAATGGGTAAATGCATCATCGTCTCGGCCTGTTCGGGCCATGGGTATAAATTTGGCGCTGCCGTTGGCCGCCGTGTCGCACGAACCGTCGAAAACGGTGATGTTCCGCTATTAAAGCGTTGGCTGAGGGCAGAGACTTATTAATCTCGGGCCATTCACCTTCATATTGAACCGGCATCCTGACGCGAACATCTTGCGGAAACGGGTGCCAACACCCTATGTAACGAATCCTTGTTCCACGAATCTGAGGCGCTTCCAGCCTCATATTCTCTTAAAAGCTGAGGCCCACCGATGAGAGATCCAATCGAAACAGCTATGAATCTTGTTCCAATGGTCGTCGAGCAGACCAATCGGGGCGAGCGGGCCTATGATATATTTTCGCGCCTGCTGAAAGAACGCATTATTTTCATTACCGGACCAATCGAAGATGGAATGGCGACGCTGATCTGCGCGCAGTTGCTGTTCCTTGAGTCGGAAAATCCGAAAAAAGAAATTAATCTGTACATCAACTCGCCTGGCGGTGTGGTAACATCGGGCATGGCGATTTACGATACGATGCAGTTCATTCGTCCTGCCGTATCAACCCTTTGTTTCGGTCAGGCCGCATCGATGGGTTCGCTGCTGCTGACTGCTGGCGAAAAAGATATGCGTTTCGTCCTCCCAAATGCCCGCATCATGCTTCATCAGCCATCGGGCGGCTTCCAGGGGCAGGCTTCCGATATTGAGCGTCACGCGCAGGATATCATCAAGATGAAGCGCCGCCTCAACGAGATTTATGTTAAACATACAGGCCAGGATTACGAGACAATCGAGCGTACTCTGGACCGCGATCACTTTATGACGGCACAGGAATCACTTGATTTCGGATTGGTCGACAAGATGTTTGAATCGCGTGCTGCGGTCGAAGGCGACGCAAAGTAACCGGCTAAATTGCCCGCATGGGTCGAAAATGAACTTTTTTTGACCCATGTGGGGACTTTCTGCCACATAAGCGGCTTGCATAGAGACGAGCAGACGCTACGTTAAGTTATTGGTGAGTTTGCAGAGCTTATTCTACCAATAATTGATCGAATCACTTCCAACTAACGGAAGTGGCGGCCCCCGCAAGAGGAGGGGCCGATACTGAAAGGAAACTGCAATGAGCAAAGTCAGCAACGGCGGCGGCGATTCAAAGAATACGCTTTATTGCTCGTTTTGCGGGAAGAGCCAGCACGAAGTTCGCAAGTTGATTGCGGGCCCGACTGTTTTCATCTGTGATGAATGCGTCGAATTGTGCATGGACATCATCCGCGAGGAAAACAAATCCTCGATGGTGAAATCTCGTGAAGGCGTCCCGACGCCGCAGGAAATCATGGCTGTTCTGGATGATTATGTCATTGGCCAGAACCATGCCAAGCGTGTTCTATCTGTCGCGGTCCATAACCACTACAAGCGGTTGGCCCACGCATCGAAAAACAATGAAGTCGAATTGGCGAAGTCCAACATTCTTTTGGTTGGTCCAACTGGTTGCGGCAAAACCTATCTGGCGCAATCGCTCGCCCGCATCATTGATGTGCCGTTTACGATGGCAGACGCGACGACGCTGACAGAAGCCGGCTATGTCGGTGAAGATGTTGAGAACATTATCCTGAAGCTGCTTCAGTCCGCCGACTACAATGTCGAACGGGCGCAGCGCGGTATTGTTTACATCGATGAAGTCGACAAGATCAGCCGCAAGTCGGACAATCCTTCGATCACGCGCGACGTATCGGGTGAGGGTGTTCAACAAGCTTTGTTGAAGATCATGGAAGGCACTGTCGCTTCCGTGCCGCCGCAGGGTGGTCGCAAACATCCCCAGCAGGAGTTCCTGCAGGTGGATACGACGAACATCCTCTTCATCTGTGGTGGTGCATTTGCCGGGCTCGACAAGATCATTTCCGCTCGTGGTGAAAAGACGTCGATTGGCTTCAGCGCGGCAGTCAAGGCACCGGATGATCGCCGTGTTGGCGCAATCTTCCGCGAACTTGAGCCGGAAGATCTGCTGAAATTTGGTCTTATCCCCGAATTTGTTGGTCGTCTGCCTGTTATCGCAACGTTGGAGGATCTCGACGAGGTCGCTCTGGTGCAGATTTTGTCCGAACCAAAGAACGCCTTGGTAAAGCAATATCAGCGTCTGTTCGACATGGAGAATGTCGAGCTGACCTTCCATGAGGATGCATTGAAGGCAATTGCAAAGCGCGCGATCGCCCGCAAGACCGGTGCTCGCGGCTTGCGCTCGATCATGGAGAAAATCCTGCTTGATACGATGTACGAACTGCCGACCTTGGATGGCGTTCAGGAAGTCGTCATCTCGGGCGACGTGGTAGAGGGCAATTCACGTCCGCTCTATATCTATGCTGAACGCAAGGAAGAAAAAGGCAATGTTTCCGCGTAATCCTTCGGAAATAGCGCAAAATAACGAGGAGCTCCGCGTTGTGCGGAGCTTTTCTGTTTTCAAAGCTGTGTACGGCGTCGCAAAAGATTGCGCTCCACCCATCCGGAGCGCAGGATAGATTACGATTCTGTGAAGACGCTTGGAGCCCGGTGACTTGAAACAGGAGGGTTGCCACTCCAAGTAATAGGTAAGCCGCATAACTGGTAGTACGCCGCTCTAGCATGGCTCCGGGATTGGAGTTTTCTCCCATCCATTTTCGGAAATTCATGCAACCAAAAGGGTGCCCGGACGCGGTGATCTGACCGAATGGTCTGAGAAAGGACATTGAAATGACGGTTGCAAGCAAGAAGACTCCGGCGGGTGGCGAGAACGGGCTTTATGCCGTTTTGCCGTTGCGCGATATCGTTGTCTTCCCTCACATGATCGTCCCGCTCTTCGTTGGACGCGAAAAGTCAATTCGCGCCCTTGAAGAAGTAATGGGCGTCGACAAGCAGATACTGCTTGCCACACAAAAAAACGCGGCGGATGACGATCCCCAAGCCGACGCAATCTACACAGTGGGCACAATCGCTAATGTCTTGCAATTGCTGAAATTGCCAGACGGAACGGTGAAAGTGCTTGTCGAAGGCATTGCGCGCGCTGAAATTACGAGTTTCAACGATCGTACCGACTATCACGAAGCCAATGCAACAACGCTGGCTGAACCGGAGGAAGATCCGGTTGAGGTCGAGGCGCTTGCCCGCTCGGTGGTGTCGGATTTTGAGAATTACGTAAAGCTCAATAAGAAGATTTCGCCTGAAGTTGTTGGTGCTGCGGGTCAGATCGAGGACTACTCGAAGCTGGCGGATACCGTTGCATCGCATCTGGCAATCAAGATTCCTGAGAAGCAGGATATGCTGTCCATTCTGTCCGTGCGTGCACGGCTGGAAAAGGCGATGTCGTTCATGGAATCCGAAATTTCGGTTCTTCAGGTGGAAAAGCGTATCCGCTCGCGCGTTAAGCGCCAGATGGAAAAGACCCAGCGCGAATACTATCTGAACGAGCAGATGAAGGCCATTCAGAAGGAACTCGGTGACGGCGAAGATGGCCGTGACGAGGCCGCTGAACTGGAAGATCGCATCAAAAAGACGAAGCTTTCGAAAGAGGCCCGTGAAAAGGCCAATGCCGAGCTCAAGAAGCTGCGTCAGATGAGCCCGATGTCCGCTGAGGCGACGGTTGTTCGCAACTATCTCGACTGGTTGCTGTCCATTCCGTGGGGCAAAAAGTCGAAGGTCAAGAACGATCTCAACCTTGCCGATGAAGTGCTGGATGCCGAACATTATGGTTTGGATAAGGTTAAGGACCGAATTGTCGAGTATTTGGCGGTGCAGGCACGTTCGACCAAGATCAAGGGCCCTATCCTCTGCCTCGTTGGTCCTCCCGGCGTCGGCAAGACGTCACTGGCTCGTTCGATCGCCAAGGCAACTGGACGCGAATATGTCCGTATGTCACTGGGCGGCGTGCGTGACGAGGCCGAAATCCGCGGCCATCGCCGCACTTATATCGGCTCTATGCCCGGCAAGGTCATTCAGTCGATGAAGAAGGCGAAGAAGTCAAACCCGCTGTTCTTGCTCGACGAAATCGACAAGATGGGTCAGGATTTCCGCGGCGATCCGTCTTCCGCATTGCTCGAGGTGCTCGATCCGGAACAGAACTCAACCTTCATGGATCACTATCTTGAGGTCGAATATGATCTCTCGAACGTGATGTTTGTGACGACCGCTAATACGTTGAACATTCCGGGTCCTTTGATGGATCGTATGGAAATCATTCGTATTGCCGGCTACACCGAAGATGAGAAGCTGGAAATCGCCAAACGGCACCTGTTGCCCAAGGCAATTCGGGATCATGCGTTGCAGCCTAAGGAGTTCTCGGTCTCTGAGGATGCTATCCGCGCCATTATCCGCAGCTATACGCGGGAAGCCGGTGTACGTAGTCTTGAGCGCGAGTTGATGAAGCTTGCTCGTAAGGCGGTTACGGAAATTCTGAAGTCCAAGAAGAAATCGGTGAAGGTGACGGCAGCCAACATTGATGATTATCTTGGTGTCGAGAAGTTCCGCTTCGGCCAGATCGACGGTGAAGATCAGGTTGGTGTCGTTACTGGGCTTGCCTGGACTGAGGTGGGCGGCGAATTGCTGACCATTGAAGGTGTCATGATGCCCGGCAAGGGCCGCATGACCGTTACAGGTAATCTTCGTGATGTGATGAAGGAATCAATTTCGGCGGCGGCATCCTATGTCCGTTCGCGCGCCATTGATTTTGGAGTTGAGCCACCATTATTCGATCGCCGCGATATCCACGTGCATGTGCCGGAAGGTGCTACGCCTAAGGATGGACCATCGGCCGGTATTGCGATGGTGACTGCCATTGTGTCGATATTGACCGGTATTCCGGTTCGCAAAGATATCGCTATGACTGGTGAGATTACCTTGCGGGGCAGGGTGCTGCCTATCGGTGGGCTGAAAGAGAAACTGTTGGCTGCTCTGCGTGGTGGTATCAAGACGGTTCTGATTCCGGAGGAGAATGCCAAGGATCTGGCAGAGATTCCGGATAATGTGAAGAATGGCCTTGAGATCATACCTGTCTCACATGCCAATGAAGTTCTCAAACACGCCTTGATTCGCCAGCCGGAACCTATCGAGTGGACTGAACCCGCTCATGTTCCAACTCCAGCTGTCGAAGATGACGCCACTGCGCAGATCGCCCATTAGCATCTGACACGTTCAAAGATGGCCGGGTAAGCGATTACCCGGCCATTTTGATTCATAGCCCCTCTCTAAGCTTGATGCTTGCTGACGGTCTTGCTTCGCATTCCGGTAGATGATTGCTTCAAGAAGGCAGAATACTGCCAGAACACACATGCGATCAGGCCGGTAGGCCGTATGCAACATTTCTTATCTTGGAAAGGAATGGTGGGCGATGAGAGACTCGAACTCCCGACATCTTCGGTGTAAACGAAGCGCTCTACCAACTGAGCTAATCGCCCCTCACAGGGTGTGTTCCGGAGCGTTTAGGCGTTTCGAACGACATTGGCAAGAGGGGATGTAGCACTTTTATGAATTGTTTGAAGAGTTTTTCACAATCGCATTTTTCATGGCTACTTGCGCTTGACACTCTCCCGCGAACCCCTTAAACGACCGCTCACGCCGGACAAATTGTTCGGTACGAAAGTGCGCGGGTGTAGCTCAGTTGGTTAGAGTGCCGGCCTGTCACGCCGGAGGTCGCGGGTTCGAGCCCCGTCACTCGCGCCACTTTTCCCTTAGACAAATCAAATATTGTTTAACTACTGGAAAAGTGGCGGGCCCCGCCGCATTCGATACTTCCCGGACTTCTAAAACACCAATTTGAAAAATGGCTGATCGCGTGGCCGGCGTCGATTCCCGCTCGTGCTCAATATATTTTAGCTGGGCCGCAAGCAGTCTTGCTTTAGAAGCTCCTCAAGCCAATCCGCAAAAACCTTTAATCGCCGCGAGAGGTGTTGGCGATGGGGATAGAGCAAGGTCATGGGCATGGGAGCTGCTCGATATTCGGGTAAAACTTCGACAAGATCACCAGCGTTAATATGGGCACGGACATCATAGGCTGGTATCTGAATGAGTCCGAGGCTTGCTAAACAACAGGCTATGTAGGCCTCAGCGCTGTTTACGGTGACGCGGCTGGGCATTTGCAAAGCAAATTGCTCGCCATTTTCAGTCCATTCCCACTCCGTCGTACGCCCGGAGGACGGAGATGCGTAATTTACGGCCCAGTGAGAATGTAGTTCGGCTGGAGAATCAGGAATGCCAAACCGCTTCAGGTATTCCGGGGTTGCAACATTTATCAGCGGCAATGCGCCGATGGTCCGGCCTATCAAGCTTGAGTCTGAAAGCGGTCCAACGCGGAGCACACAATCGATATTATCTTCTACAAGATTAACCGCGCGATCCGTAACACCGAGATCAATGTGGATTTGTGGATATCGATCAAGAAAATCCGGAAGTGCAGGCGCGATAATCAATCGCCCAATCCGACCTGGCACATCGATTCTGAGCTTTCCCGACGGCTGAGCTGCTGTTTGCTTGAAAAGGTTTTCGGCGTCTTCTACGTCGGAAATGAGCCTTTGACAGCGATCATAGAAAACAGTGCCGTCCTGAGTAGGGGATACCTTGCGCGTGGTCCTATGGAGGAGGCGGGCGCCGACTCGTCCCTCAAGTTCTGCGATCGCCGCTGAAACCGAAGATCGCGGAACGCCGAGCGTGTCTGCCGCGCGTGTGAAGCTTGAGCATTCTACGACCCGAGAAAAGATACGGAAGAGGTCAATACGATCCAAATTGCTGTCGCCCCATTGTACGGAAATTCTGACAGGTGATGTCCAATTCTCCAGCTTTATCCAGAAAACCTAGCCTATATTCTGGTTACCTGAAAGCGCCCGCATGATGTGAGCGCACCAAAAGGAGCCGACACATGCCTGATCACGGGATCAAAGGAAAAACTATCATCATCGCAGGTGGCGCAAAGAACCTCGGTGGGTTGATCGCTCGCGATCTGGCTGCACATGGAGCCAAATCAATCGCTGTGCACTATAACAGCTTGGCGACGAAGACAGATGCGGAGGCAACCTTGGCTGCAATCAAGGCTGCGGGTTCGACAGGGGTGGCGTTTCAAGCCGACTTGACGACTGCAGGCGCCATGGAAAAGCTTTTCGATGATGTGGTCAATGCGATAGGACGTCCAGATATTGCTATTAACACCGTGGGCAAGGTGTTGAAGAAGCCTATCGCAGAGATTTCAGAATCTGAATATGACGAGATGAGCGCAGTTAATGCCAAGACCGCTTTTTTCTTCCTCAAGGAAGCAGGCAAAAATCTCAACGATAACGGAAAGATTTGTACGCTTGTCACTTCGCTGCTGGGAGCGTTTACGCCATTTTACGCAGCCTATGCGGGGACTAAGGCGCCCGTGGAGCATTTCACGCGGGCAGCCTCAAAGGAATTTGGTGAGCGAGGCATTTCGGTGACGGCGATTGGTCCAGGCCCAATGGACACGCCGTTTTTCTATCCCGCTGAAGGTGAAGATGCTGTCGCTTATCACAAAACGGCTGCTGCGCTCTCAAAGTTCTCCAAGACAGGACTCACCGACATTGAAGATATCGTGCCCTATATCCGCTTCATGGTGTCGGAGGGCTGGTGGATGACCGGACAGACTATTCTCGTAAATGGCGGCTATACGACGAAATAAAGCCCGCTTGGTTCCGGCGTATGCAGGCCGACCTGATAATTCCTCCGGAATCCGATGGATGCCGGAGGATTTGCCAAGCGCAACCATTTCAGCAGCGAATTTTAATTAGATTTAATCATGCGCGGTAAAGGCCGATTAAGCAATAAAATCAGATAGTTTTTGGTAACCATCTCCATTAATGCGTGCTCAATTCCTGTCACCCTATGTTCACGACGGTTCAACGAAACCAATTATATTTTAAAACCAGACAAACAGGACAGGCACATGACAACTCTCATCACACGTTTCCTCAAGGATGAATCCGGCGCGACTGCAATTGAGTACGGCCTCATCGCAGCTTTAATCTCCGTCGCCATCATCAGTGCGGCAACGACATTGGGTGGCAATATTTCTGCTACGTTCGGCAAAGTTTCCGAAAAGTTGGTTCCGGGCGCACCAGCTGAATAAAAATTAAAGATGAGGCGCGAGATTATCTGATATCCGGGGCTCAAAAAACCAGACCGCTGTCCAGTGGTCTGGTTTTTCGTTTGGTGTTATCAATACCCTCTCATCACAATGATCTCTCGACCGTGGTTCCGTTTAGGTGTATAGCGCACGCCCATTGCAGCTATTTTTAACCGGACCCAAAAATATGGAAGAATTTCATAAAGTTCGCCGCCTCCCGCCTTATGTTTTCGAGCAGGTTAATCGCCTGAAGGCCAGTGCGCGAGCCGCGGGTGCGGACATTGTTGATCTTGGTATGGGCAATCCCGATCTTCCAACCCCTCAGAGTGTTGTAGATAAGTTGTGCGAGGCTGTTCAGGACCCGCGCACGCATCGATATTCGTCATCAAAGGGTATTCCAGGTTTGCGCCGCGCACAGGCCGCCTACTATGAGCGCCGTTTCGGAGTAAAGCTTAATCCGGACACGCAAATCGTAGCGACCCTCGGCTCGAAGGAAGGTTTCGCAAATATGGCGCAAGCCATTACTGCGCCCGGTGATGTTGTTCTTTGCCCAGATCCCACTTATCCAATCCATGCATTCGGTTTCATCATGTCCGGCGGTGTTATTCGCTCGATTCCTGCAATGCCGGACGATCATTTCATCCCGGCTCTGGAACGCGGTATCCGCCATTCCATTCCAAAGCCGCTGGCATTGATCCTGAACTATCCGTCCAATCCTACGGCTCACGTTGCTTCGCTTGATTTCTACAAGGACGTGGTAGCTTTTGCCCGGAAGAACGAAATCATCATTCTTTCGGATTTGGCATATTCGGAAATTTACTTTGACGATGCGCCACCGCCATCCGTACTGCAGATTCCAGGCGCTATTGATGTCGCCGTTGAATTTACTTCGATGTCGAAGACATTTTCCATGCCCGGTTGGCGTATGGGATTCGCGGTTGGTAATGAGCGGCTGATTTCAGCGCTGACGCGGGTCAAATCATATCTCGATTATGGTGCTTTCACCCCTATTCAGGTCGCAGCCGCCGCTGCGCTGAACGGTGATGGCTCAGATATTGCTGAGGTTCGCGCCATCTACAAACATCGCCGCGATGTTCTGGTGGAAAGTTTCGGCCGCGCTGGTTGGCCCATACCAGCTCCTGCAGCGACAATGTTTGCTTGGGCACCAATACCGGAGAAGTTCCGCAGTCTTGGTTCGTTGGAGTTTTCCAAACTTCTGATTGAGCATGCGGATGTCGCCGTCGCGCCTGGTATCGGCTTTGGCGAACACGGGGATGATTACATCCGCATCGCGCTGGTGGAGAACGAGCATCGTATTCGTCAGGCTGCCCGTAATCTGAAGCGTTTCCTCAGCACCGCTGACGAAAAACTACATAATGTTATTCCGCTGAATGCGCGCCGTTAAGTTGGCGTAGACCGAAGCGGAATCAGCGGCGCTGTCTGGCGCCGCTTTAATGAAAATCCAAGGAAGTGAACGATGAGTGAAGCACTGCGCGTAGGAATCGCCGGATTGGGTACCGTTGGTGCCTCGGTTCTGAAAATTTTGCAGGACAAGGGTGAAATGCTCACCCGTCAGTGCGGGAAGCAGATTATCGTCACGGCAGTGTCAGCGCGTGATGCCAAGCGTGATCGTGGTGTGGATTTCTCAGCGGCGACCTGGTTCGATGATCCGGTTGAGCTGGCCAAATCGAATGAGATTGATGTTTTTATCGAGTTGATCGGCGGCGACGAGGGGCCGGCTCGGGCAGCTGTTGAAGCAGCCCTTAAATCGGGACGGCACGTCGTCACTGCAAACAAAGCGCTATTAGCAAAGCATGGTGTCTATCTCGCCAAGATCGCTGAAGAAAAAGGCGTGCTGTTAAACTTTGAAGCTGCCGTAGCAGGCGGTATCCCAGTCATTAAAGCGCTTCGCGAATCATTGACGGGCAATACGGTTTCGCGCGTTTACGGCATCATGAACGGCACCTGCAACTATATCCTTACAAGGATGTGGGACGAGGGTATCTCTTTTGAGGACTGTCTCGCCGATGCACAACGCCTTGGCTATGCGGAAGCTGATCCGACATTCGACATCGAAGGAAATGACACAGCACACAAGCTCGCAATCCTGACGAGCCTCGCGTTTGGAACGCAGATTGCAGCAGATGACATTTATCTGGAAGGTATCAGCAATATATCATTGGCAGATATCAAGGCTGCCGACGAACTTGGTTATCGCATCAAGTTGCTTGGCGTTGCGTTGAAGACTGAAAGCGGCATTGAACAGCGTGTGCATCCCACGATGGTGCCGGTTGAATCGGTTATCGCACAGGTCCACGGCGTTACCAACGCCGTCGCTATCGAAACAGATCTCCTGGGTGAACTGTTGCTATCCGGCCCTGGGGCTGGTGGAGCGGCAACGGCATCTGCGGTTATCGGCGATTTAGCTGATATCGCGAAAAGCCGACCTGGTTTTCAGCATGGCCCTGTTTTTGGCACACCTGCGAAAGCGCTAGCACCCTATAAGCGTGCTAAAATGCGTGCCCATGAGGGGGGGTATTTTATCCGCCTGACTGTCCATGACCGGGCAGGTGTGTTCGCTGCGATCGCAAAACGCATGGCAGATAATGATATTTCGCTTGAATCGATTGTGCAGCGGCAAAGTGCCAATAGCCAGGCAGAGGCGACCAAGACAGTCATTCTGGTAACGCACGAAACGACGGAAGCCGCGGTTAAAAAAGCTCTCGAAGGAATCGTCAAGGATGGTCACGCAACCGATAAACCCCAGATGATTCGTATTGAAAGAGCGGGTTAAAAACCGGCATAGTGCGTTTAATCGATTAGCTTTTTCGGCAAGTGGCTTTTCTTCGGCTCAAGCCCTTGCCGCGTGGTTGCGACTTTGACAAAAGATTTGCATAGCGATGCTACTAAAGCCGCATTGCTGATCTTGAAATGCGGCCATATCCACAAAAGCAGGAAAAACTATGCCGAAAACTTCCGACCAGACTGATGTAGGCCTCGATCGTATTTTGACCCTTGAGCTGGTTCGTGTAACCGAGCGTGCAGCCGTTGCCGCCGCTCGCCTGCGCGGGCGCGGTGATGAAATGGCAGCCGATCAGGCTGCTGTAGATGCAATGCGTCAGGAATTGAATCGCCTGCCCATCGCGGGAACTGTTGTTATCGGCGAAGGCGAGCGCGATGAAGCACCAATGCTGTACATTGGTGAGGAAGTTGGAACACGCAGTGGGCCTGAGGTTGATATTGCGCTCGATCCACTGGAAGGCACGACTATCTGCGCCAAGAACTTGCCAAATTCCCTGGCAGTTATCGCGATCGCCGAAAAAGGCAACCTGCTCTATGCACCGGATGTGTACATGGAGAAGATTGCCGTTGGACCGGGTTATCCAGCCGGAATCATCAATCTCGATGCGCCTGCCATTGAGAATATTATGGCAGTTGCCAAAGCGAAGGGCGTGCCCGTCAGTGAGATAACAGCCTGCATTATGGACCGTCCACGCCATGCACGTTTGATTGAGGAAGTCCGCGCCACGGGCGCTTCCATCCGTTTGATCGGCGATGGTGATGTCGCCGGCGTTATCCATACAACTGACCCCGACGAAACTGGCATTGATATTTATATTGGCATTGGTGGCGCGCCTGAAGGCGTTCTGGCCGCTGCGGCGCTTCGCTGCATTGGCGGGCAGATGCAAGGGCGGCTCCAACTCAACAGCGATGACAAAATCGCCCGGGCAGCCAAAATGGGCATCAGCGACCCCAAGAAAATCTATACGATGGAAGAAATGGCCAAAGGTGACGTGCTTTTTGCCGCAACCGGCGTGACCGATGGCAATATGCTTTCCGGCGTCAAGTTCGCCCGCGACTATATTCAGACCCACACGGTGGTGATGCGCTCACATTCTCAGACAGTTCGCGAAATCAAAGCGAAGCATCAGGATATGAGCAAGTTCCAATAATAGAATGAACTTTCGGGGCATTGCATTCCGGGCCGCCGAGTGATTGAACGCTCAGATGACATCTGAACGGCTTTTTCTCGGCGTTGGACAATCGGCAACCGGTCTGAAGTGGGTCGATCGACTCGGCCAGCGCGAGGCAAATATTGCGCTGGCCATGGCGCAAAATCATGGCTTCCCCGATATCGTCACTCGCGTCCTAGCTGGGAGGGGCGTTGGTTTGGATGACGCGGCGGCTTTTATGGAGCCGACTCTGAAAAGTTTGATGCCAGACCCGACGTCGTTGACGGATATGGCACCGGCAGCAGCGCGCATCGCCAAAGCTATTATTGCTCGTGAGACAGTTGCTATTTTCGGCGATTATGACGTTGATGGCGCTTGTTCTTCAGCCATTCTATCGCGCTTTCTCGCCCATTATGGCATCGCAAATCAAATCTACATTCCAGACAGGATATTTGAGGGCTATGGCCCAAACCCCGCTGCTATGCAGGAATTGGCAAAACAAGCCTCGCTGATAGTCACAGTTGATTGCGGAACAAATAGTGCCGCCGCAATTGATGCGGCCAAAGTCGCTGGTGCCGACGTTGTCGTTCTGGATCACCATCAAGTGGGTGGTAATCTGCCCGAGGCCGCACTCGCTATCGTTAATCCCAACCGTGAGGACGATTTGTCCGGCCAGGGACATCTCTGCGCTGCAGGCGTAGTTTTTCTGACGTTGGTGCAAACCTCGCGAATCCTGCGGGAGCAGGGGGTGAAACTTAACACCAATCCACCAGATCTGCTGTCTTTACTCGATCTCGTTGCTTTGGCCACGATCTGCGACGTTGTCCCATTAAAAGAATTGAACCGTGCTTTTGTGGTGAAGGGGCTTCTTGTCGCGCGCACCCAGCAGAATGTCGGACTTGCGGCATTGGCGCGCGTCTCGCGGATTGGAGAGCCGCTTAATGCGTTTCACTTCGCTTATCTGATCGGTCCGCGAATCAATGCCGGTGGGCGGATCGGCGATGCGGGTCTCGGCGCGCGGCTTTTAACGCTCGACGACCCGGATGAAGCCATGCGCATTGCGCAGGAGCTTGATCGGCTTAATCAAGAGCGTCAGGCGATGGAAACGATCATGCTTGAACAGGCGGAAGCCGAGGCTATGGCCGAGCTTTCCTCCTCATCTGGTCCGGCTATTCTCATTACAGCCAATGACGACTGGCATCCCGGTATCGTCGGGTTGATCGCCGCGCGATTAAAGGAGCGAGCACGTCGGCCTGCTTTTGCCATCGCGTTCAATGCAAACGGAACCGGCAGCGGCTCCGGGAGGTCTATTAACGGCTTTGATTTGGGGAAGCTTGTCAGAGGCGCGGTAGAGCAGGGCCTGTTGGTTAAGGGTGGCGGCCATGCAATGGCTGCCGGAATTACCGTTGAACGTGGGAAAATGGGTGCTTTGCGCGCATTTTTCGAAGAGCAATCCGCAGAGATGGTGGGACAATTGCGTGGAAATGCCTCACTGGCAATTGACGGAGCTTTGAGCGCTGCAGGTGCGACCGTTCCCCTTTACGAAACGATGGAAAAAGCTGGTCCGTTTGGGTCGGGTCATCCTCAACCGGTTCTTGTCCTTCCCCACCACAGGCTGATTGACGCTCGGTCAGTCGGCATCAACCACATCAAGGTGACGCTTGCTGGTGCAGACGGTAAGCGTATCAATGCAATTGCCTTTCGTGCGGTGGGAAGTGACCTCGGCGACTTCCTTTTCAGGCAATTAGGTCAATCTGTGCATGTCGCAGGCAATCTGGCTCTTAATCATTGGAACGGCTCAACGACGACACAATTTCGCATTCTTGATGCGGCAAAGGCTGTCTGAGTCAATATTGTGCTTGCATTTGCAGGGTAGCTATGTTCTGTTTTTGTTCTCATGTGGGAACATTGAAAATGCGCAAGCCGACACATGCTGAGAAGCTTTATCTGGATTTTGACAGCTTTTTTGCCAGCGCTGAACAACAGTTGAATTCTGCGCTGCGGGACAGGCCCGTCGCCGTAGTGCCGCTAGACTCCCCGCACACAAGTGTTATTGCTGCTAGTCGCCAAGCCAAACCCTATGGCATCAAGACGGGTACATCGGTGCGGGAAGCACGCGAGAAATGCCCGGATATCGTGTTTGTGTCAGCGAGACCGGATGTCTATGTAAAGCTGCATAACCGCATTCTGGAAACAATCGAAAGATGTGTTCCAATTGCTGCGGTGCGTTCAATTGATGAGGTCGCCTGCCATTTGCTGGAGTCCGAGGCACGCCAAGCGCAAGCTCTTGCAGTGAGAATAAAACGCGTGCTGCGCGATGAAATTGGGCCAGTTCTTACCTGCTCGATAGGCATCTCTCTCAACGAGCTTTTGGCAAAGATTGCAGCGGAGATGGATAAGCCGGATGGATTTGTCTTGCTTGATCACGAAGACCTGCCAGGCAGGCTGTTTGATCTGGAGTTGCGCGACCTGCCTGGTATCTCCAAGGGTATGGAGGCGAGGTTGGACCAAGCCGGGATCGTTGACATCAAAGGTTTGTGGAGCCTTGCCCCCAAGCACGCTCGGGCTATCTGGAACAGCGTTGAAGGTGAGCGGTTTGTTTCAGCGCTGCACGGTTATGCGATTGAAAAGCCGGAGACCGTAAAACGCATGTTCGGACATGGTCGCAACTTGCCTGCCGATTGGAGGGCGCCTGAAAAGGTACTGCAATGCGCAAGGCTGCTGACGTTGAGCGCGGCGCGGCGTTTGCGTCGTTCCCATTATCGAGCGGCAGCAATGAGCTATACGGTTGGCGTCAGACGCGATAACCGCGTGACGCTGGAGGGACAATTTCGACCCGCGCGTGATGATCGCAGTTTTTTGGATTGCCTGAACAATCTGCACCAAAAAATGGTTGAGGCAGGGGAAATGCGAAACATAAGCTCGGTCACTGTCGTTCTTCACGACCTTTCGGCCGAACAAGAAGGCACTCACGATTTGTTCGATACGGGCGAGAGCGTGAAACAACGGGCTCAGTGGGAAAGCGTTTCTGATTTGATAGACAAGATTCGTGTCCGCCACGGGTCGAAAGCGCTCAGCCTGGGATCCACTCAGGGCCCCGGTGATTATATAGGCTCAAAAATTGCATTCGGGCGTATTCCTGAACCCGAAGATTTTTAGCTGCCCAAGGTGAAGTGGGGCAGCTAAAAAATTAGTAAGCCGCGGTAAAACGTTGCTGCTTGTGCTTTGGACTATGAACTTCATCGACAATCGCAACTGCAAGATCGCTTGCGCTGATTGCACTTTTACCTTCAGCGTCAAAAACCGGGTTTTCCTTACCCAGACGGTATTTTCCGGTGCGAGGACCAGGTACGAGATGGAACGGGGGTGAAACGAAGCTCCAGTCAAGTTCGGTTTCAGTGCGAAGATCATTCAGTGCCTGACGTGCGCCAAGTGCACCTTCCTTATACTCCGCGGGAAAATGTTCGCCGTCTACGAATTGTGTGCCGTCCTCAGCATACAGGCTTCCTGCGCCGCCAATAACGATCAGACGTTTTATGCCTGCCGATTTGGTCGCTTGGGTAATTGATTTGCTGGCTTTGATGTGGACAGCCTGAATGTTTGGATCTGTCCAGCCTGGATTATAGGCAGAAACCACGATGTCATGCCCTTTGAGCCTCTCCGATAAAGCTGCTGTATCCAAGGCATCCGCCTCGATGGCGGTCACGCCATCCAATTTTTCAACCTTTGCGGGATTGCGCACCAAAGCAGTAACGCTGTCTCCGCGAGAAATAGCCTCTTTCAAAATTTCCTGGCCGACAAAACCGGTGGCACCGATCAATGCAATTTTCATCATATGCTCCTTGATGCAGGTACGCATCGTTTTCTGGTTACTAACAATAACTATCTATGCTAGATGCGTGGGTCTGAAAAGAACGCACTTTTTCCGTTTTAAGGCACCCCTAGGTAACTGCCCGGGTGATATCCAAATTTGGTGATGAAGCTATGACGATACACGCAAATACCAGTCGAAACGTCCCCTTGCTCGAATCAATGCCCGCTATGAAGCCCGAAGAGGGTGGTTTATGCCCGATGCGGGAGGTGCTTGATCTTGTCGGTGATTCCTGGAGTCTTTTGACGATCATCAATCTGCAGTCCGGACCACGGCGCTTCAATGTATTGCGACGTATGATCCAAGGCATTTCGCAACGTATGCTGACCGTGACCCTGCGTTCGCTGGAACGCGACGGACTTGTGTTGCGCACCGTAAAGCCGACATCTCCTCCGGAAGTCACTTACGCACTCACGGATATTGGACATTCAATAGCGGTGCCAGTGGGAGCCTTGGGTGAATGGGCGGTGACCAATCGCGATCACCTGCGAAAGGCGCGCGCTGAGTTTGATGCGGCAAAGTCAGAATAACGGAACCCTCCCAAGTGCATTGCGTTTCTCCACCTCAAGGAATGTTTAAAGGGAGAACGAAAATGCCGGCAAAATCTCAGGCTCAACAGAAAGCAGCAGGTGCAGCGCTTTCAGCAAAACGAGGCGACACCAAGAAGAGCGAGCTCAAAGGCGCATCAAAGGGCATGTATGAGTCCATGAGCGAGAAACAGCTCGAGGAGTTCGCTGAAACTGATCGCAAGGATCTGCCCAAGAAGAAAACCAAGCATTGATCCCTGCGAGCGCGCATTACTGGCAGATGCGCGCCTCGCAGCTCTTTCCGTGGCACCCTTGATCAAGATGCAGGTTACCCTGATGTGCGGCGTCCCCGTCCGGGCCGATAACCGTCATGAATCGCTCGCAGCTAAGCTTGTGCAGTGATGACCAGAACGCCTGCTCTTCCGGTTTGCCTTTCCAGCCTGATCCGAGTTCTGTCGTTTTTCCGTTCTTGAACTTGAACGAGATAATGTCCAGCGCATTGGCAAAGGCATGCTCTGAAACGCGTCCCTTATGACCATTATTGACCTTTCGGCACTGATAGTCGGAACCGGTCGCAATGCTTTCTATCTCGGCACCGAAGTTTTTCTGTGCCTCTTTTTGAATTTCGACAACCCAATTGGCCAACGATCCAGCCATTGCGCAATTCGTTATGATCGGCGCGGCAAATTTCACGGGATTGTCTTTGCCAATCGCCGTCACCTTCAATGGCGAACGCTCGCCGCAAACCCCTTCCGAAAGGGGAGGTATCAATTCGCCTTGGATATCGCCATTCATGATTGCGGGGCACGCATTTTGGTAAATCCGATCCGGTGAAGTTGCGGCGTCATTTGTTTCAGTGGCTTCGTCCGGCTTCTTGTTGTCTTCTGTTTGATCCGGCTTAGGACCTTGTTGCTCCGCCTTGGGCGCAATAATTGGCTTTTCATCAGGTTTTGCTACAGGTTCAGCTTCCATCGCAGGTTTTTGGTCAGGTACGGGCGTTTCAGCCTTTTGTTCCGGCGCGACGGTTGCTCGCGGATTATCCAGCGGAAGTGGGGGAATAATAGGCAAGGCAGGCTTCGCGATTCTGGTTTGGTGGTTGCGCCGGGATCGCGCATCCGCATCGCTGGTGAAACTCACCAATGTCAGGCTTGAAACGGATGCTGCAAGAGATAAAAGGATGAATAGATGAAAACGCGTTGGACGCGAGAATAGGGTCATTATCGGCTCTACTCCTGTTTGAGCGTCTACCCTAACGTGCAAATACCAATATCGGTTTCAATTTATATGAGTCGCTGAAACATCGCCTGCGCTTGACATGTTAAGACCTTCGCACTAGAAGCCACAACAGCGCAGGGCCTAACAGCTCTGCGTTTCATTTGACGTGTCCCGTGGGTGATCTCGCAAAGCGTGCGTGGGTCGCTCTGTCAGTCTTCGAAAACGGAAGGCAGAGGAGGGCGCGTTTCCTTGAACCAGGGTATTTAGTCTTGGTTTGGTTTTGTTGAAAGGAAATGCGATGAGCAAGCGCGAATCGTCCAAATATAAAATTGACCGCCGTCTTGGCGAAAACATCTGGGGCCGCCCGAAGTCCCCTGTAAATCGTCGTGAATATGGCCCAGGCCAGCACGGTCAGCGCCGCAAGAGCAAGCTGTCCGACTTCGGTGTTCAGCTGCGCGCAAAGCAGAAGCTCAAAGGCTTCTACGGCGACATTTCGGAAAAGCAGTTCCGCAAGACCTATGAAGAAGCATCACGTCGCAAGGGCGATACTGGTGAGCAGCTCATTGGTCTGCTTGAGTCGCGTCTGGATGCGATTGTGTACCGCGCAAAGTTCGTTCCAACGATCTTCGCAGCGCGTCAGTTCGTCAACCACGGCCACGTAAATGTTAATGGCCGTCGCACCAACATCCAGTCCTACATCTGCAAGGCGGGTGATGTGATTGAAGTTCGTGAAAAGTCAAAGCAGCTTGTGATTGTTTTGGAGGCCGTTCAGCTCGCTGAGCGTGATGTTCCAGAATACATCGAAGTTGATCACACCAAGATGGTTGCCAAGTACAATCGCGTTCCGGCCTTCTCCGATGTGCCATATGCTGTACAGATGGAACCAAATCTGGTCGTCGAATTCTATTCGCGTTAATCGGGTTTTGAAGTTTTTGAAGAAGCCGCCTGGAGCAATCCTGGCGGCTTTTTTGTTCCAGAATCATAGAGGATGCGGGAATGACTGACCTAAAATCCATTGTTGATAGTGTTTATCACGATCTTTCAGATAGGATCGGGGAAGGCAAGCTTGCTGATTATATTCCCGAGTTGGCGACAGTGGATCCAAGGCAGTTTGGCATAGCTTTGGTCACGACCGATGGAAAACTCTACTCTGCCGGCGATGCGGCTACAGCCTTTTCGATCCAGAGTATCTCAAAGGTTTTCACGCTCACTTTGGCGCTCGGCAAGATTGGCGATGGGCTGTGGAAAAGAGTTGGCCGTGAGCCATCAGGCAATTCGTTTAATTCCATTGTGCAGCTTGAGCAAGAAAAGGGAAAGCCGCGTAATCCCTTTATCAATGCTGGCGCAATTGCGGTGGCAGATGTAGTTTTGGCGGGGCATGTGCCTAAAGAAGCCATCGGCGAGATCGTGCAATTTATTCGTCAGTTGGCCGACGATGATACAATAGCGATTGATCACAATGTCGCGCGTTCGGAGACAAATACCGGGTATCGCAATGTTGCGCTCGCAAATTTTATGAGATCGTTCGGCAATCTCAATCACCCCGCCGAGCACGTGCTCGGCGTTTATTTCCATCACTGCGCGGTGGCGATGTCTTGCCACCAACTTGCCCATGCCGGACTCTATCTTGCGTCGGCTGGTCGCAATCCTTTGAGTGGTGGAAGTGTGGTTTCCCCCAGCCGCGCACGCCGGATCAATGCTCTGATGCTCATGTGTGGTCATTATGATGGTTCTGGCGATTTTGCTTATCGCGTAGGTCTTCCCGGCAAGAGCGGCGTTGGTGGAGGAATTCTGGCCATTGCACCCGGTAAGGCTTCGATAGCAGTATGGTCTCCGGGGTTGAACGAAAACGGCAATTCGCAGTTGGGTTCGGCAGCGCTAGAACTTTTGGCACAACGGACCGGCTGGTCGGTATTCGGACAATAACAAGGTCTGCATCGCCTGCATTTATGGGCAATGAAGGTGAAATGAGGTGTTCCCATGACTGTTCATGATCTGGATATTGCCCAAGATTCCGGCTGCCATCCTATGTTTCTGAATGCGCCGCCCGGAGTTGAGTTCAACAAATTGCGCAAGCGTCTGCTGCGCAATACACGACAGGCACTTGAAGATTTTGCCATGATCAATCCGGGCGAACGTTGGCTTGTTGGGCTTTCGGGCGGTAAGGATTCCTATGGGCTTCTAGCACTGTTGCTTGATTTGAAGTGGCGCGGACTGCTGCCGGTCGAGCTTGTTGCTTGCAATCTGGATCAGGGCCAGCCCAATTTTCCGAAACATATTTTGCCGGATTTTCTGACACGAAACGGAATTCAACATCGTATTGAATATAAAGACACCTATTCAATCGTCACAGAAAAGGTTGCCGAAAACCAGACCTATTGCTCGCTGTGTTCACGGTTGCGGCGTGGCCATCTTTATCGGGTAGCGCGGGAGGAAGGTTGTTCGGCATTGGTTCTCGGGCATCATCGGGAAGACATTCTCGAAACGTTTCTAATGAATCTCTTCCACGGCGGCAGGCTCGCGGCAATGCCGCCGAAATTGTTGAATGATGATGGTGATCTGATGCTGCTTCGGCCTTTAAGCTATTGTGCTGAGGACGATCTGGAAAAATTTGCACAGGCGATGCAATTTCCCATCATACCTTGCGATCTGTGCGGAAGTCAGGACGGACTTCAGCGAAACATGATGAAGGCAATGCTTTCCGACATTGAAAAACGCATGCCAGGGCGCAAGGAGATTATGATCCGCGCCCTTGCCAACACACGTCCAAGCCATCTGCTGGACCGCAAGATTTTCGATTTTACAGGACTGTCTCTGATGGCAAACCCCGGCGAATGAACATGCCCGGGTTTGCTAAGACCTTAAACGGGTTGATTGTGTGGCTTGAATAATTTGCCCCGCTCGGCAATCAGAACAAACACCAGCCCGATCAATGAAAGCACGAAGAAGCCTGCTACCAGCGGCGTTGTCGTGCCATCGAAAGCCTGTCCAATTAATGCGCCAATTGCACCGCCACCGGCTGTTCCCATAAAGCCAAGGACCGACGAGGCTGTGCCCGCTACATGCCCCAGCGGTTCCATGGCAAGCGAATTGAAGTTGGAACCGATCCAGCCGAACTGGAACATGGCCACAGCGAAAAACAGGAAATAGAGCACAAACGGCGTTGGGTGTGGTCCAAACAATGTAACCAGCAGCCAGAGGCCGTTGACCGTCAGAAAGGCCAGGAGCGCTCCGTGAGAGAGGCGGCGCATGCCAAAACGACCGACGAAACGCGAATTGACGAATGACGAGAATGCCATAGTTACAGCGACACCCGCAAACGCTACCGGGAACCATACGCCGAGTTCATAAATGCCGACGTAAATTTGCTGGGCAGAATTGATGAAGCCGAAAAGAGCGCCGAAAATGAATGCGCTCGCTAGTGTATAGCAAAGAGCCACACGGTTCGTCAGAACGATGATGAAGCCCCGGCTGACCGATCGCAATGTAAACGGCCGCACGTCGGCTGGATCAAGTGTTTCTGGGAGACGGATATAGAACCAGCACATCACGGCAGCTGCGATAATTGCCATGAAAATGAAGATGAGATGCCAGTTTCCAAACAGCATGACTGCTTGCCCCGTGCCCGGGGCGATGACTGGAACCACCATAAACACCATCATGATGAGAGACATGACTTCTGCCATCATCCTGCCGCCATAAACGTCACGAACGATCGAAATCGTGATGACGCGTGTGGCTGCCGATCCGATGCCTTGAAGCAAGCGAAAAAATAGCAAGGAGGCGAAACTCGGCACAAATACGCATGCTAGCGCGGACAGAATGTAAATCACCAAACCAACGAACATAGGTTTGCGGCGACCAAAACGATCAGAAATTGGACCATAGAATAATTGCGAAACCGCGAAGCCCATGAGATAGGCCGAAATTACATATTGACGATGATTTTCGGTGGCAACGCCAAGGCTGGCACCGATTTCCTGCAATCCTGGCAGCATAATATCAATTGCAAGGGCATTAAGCGCCATGAGCGCTGCCATCATTGCGATAAACTCAATCTTGGTCATTGCGCCAAGTTTGGGAGTTAATCCTGTCGAGGGGGTTTTCATTTTCGAACCTGCAAACATCATCTATAAAATGCCCGAGCGATGACCGCCGGGTCGCCCTTGCAATCGGTTAACGGGCCTGACGCTCGTTTCATTAACCGCTCAAAACACACCATCGTGCTGTCATCTCTTGAGTTCCTACGGAACCTTAAACAACGACAAAGGCGTCGGTATATCCGACGCCTTTAGAATATAATTCCGCTAAACCGCGGAACTGACTGATTTATTTGCGTAATCAGGCTGCCTTGGTGGCAACACCTTTTTCGCTAAAGAGGGATTGCAGTTCGCCAGCCTGAAACATTTCGCGGATAATATCACAGCCGCCAACAAACTCGCCCTTAACATAAAGTTGCGGGATGGTCGGCCAATTAGAATATTCCTTGATGCCCTGACGCAATTCGTCGGAGGTCAGTATATTCACGCCTTTATAATCCACGCCAACATAATCAAGTATCTGCACAACCTGACCGGAAAAGCCGCACTGGGGAAACCCTGGGGTGCCCTTCATGAACAGAACAACATCGTTGCTCTTCACTTCGTTATCGATAAATTCGCTAATACCGCTCATTTCGGCAAACCTTCCTACCAAACACGACGAATCGTCATCGCTGGTCAAAATTGAACTTTCCTAACAAATAGCGCTTCAATTCTGGCAAAACAAGGCTCGGTGTTCCCGAATTGGTTTATTCCGGTGCGCTGGTCTGCAGGGCGAGGGCATGCAGCACACCGCCCATATTGCCCTTCAATGCATCATAGACCATCTGGTGCTGCTGAACTCGTGACTTGCCCCGAAAGCTCTCAGCGACAACCTCAGCAGCATAGTGGTCTCCGTCACCCGCCAGATCGCGGATGGTAATCTTCGCATCGGGAATGGCGTCTTGAATCATTTTTTCGATATCACGCGCGTCCATTGCCATGTGTCGTTCTCCTCAGGCGGCCTGATCTTTTTGGTTCGCCGGACCGTTCATATAGTCAGGGAACCACGATTCGTGGGCATTTGTCAGGTCTGCTACTGATATGGAGACCAACTCTCCGATCGTCAATGCATTGCCCTCTACGACGCCAAGCTTGCGGAACGGAATGCCCGAGCCCTCAGCATTGAGCGTTACGAAGTTTGCCATATCGGCGGGCACGGCGATAATATACCGAGCCTGATCCTCACCAAAGAGCAGGGCATGCGGGGCATCTTCACCAACCGAAACAGATGCACCTTTGCCAGAGGCCATGCACATTTCAGCCAGAGCGATGCCAAGTCCGCCATCCGATAAGTCATGGCAGGCAGTAACCTGGCCATTGCGTATTGCGGAGCGGACGAAATCGCCATTCCTCTTCTCGACTGCGAGATCGACATTGGGAGCCGGTCCATCTGAGCGACCATGAAGATCGCGCAAATAAATCGACTGCCCAAGATGGCTGCCGTCTGTGCCGATGAGGATCAAGATATTTCCGTTTGCCATACCGCCTATCTTGGCAATCTTGGACCAATCAGGGATCAGCCCGACGCCAGCAATGGTCGGGGTTGGCAAAATGGCTTGTCCATTTGTTTCATTATAGAGTGAGACATTGCCCGAAACGATCGGGAAGGCGAGCGCACGGCAAGCGTCGCCTATGCCGCCAATAACTTTAACCAACTGGCCCATAATCTCCGGTCGTTCCGGATTACCAAAATTGAGATTATCGGTGGCGGCGAGAGGTTCGGCGCCAACAGCTGTAAGATTGCGCCAGCATTCAGCGACAGCCTGCTTGCCGCCTTCATATGGATCAGCCTCGCAATAACGCGGCGTGACGTCTGATGAAAATGCGAGTGCTTTGGTAAGATGACCTTCGACACGAACCACGCCCGCATCGCCACCCGGCAATTGCAGTGAGTTGCCTTGAATGAGCGTGTCATATTGCTCGTACACCCAGCGGCGCGATGACAAATCTGGCGAATTAAGCATCTGCAATAATGCTGCGTTATAATCTTCAACCTGTGGAACGTTTGAAGCTGGCAGCGGAGCGTGCTTGCCCGGTTCCATCCATGGGCGGTCATATTCCGGAGCCTGATCGCCCAGATCCTTGATGGGGAGGTTTGCAACTTCCTCGCCCTGATGAATGACGCGAAAGCGAAGGTCGTCGGTCGTATGCCCTACGATGGCGAAATCCAGTCCCCATTTCTTGAAAATGGCCTGGGCTTCTTCTTCTTTTTCCGGGCGCAAAACCATAAGCATGCGCTCCTGGCTTTCGGACAGCATCATCTCATAAGCGGTCATACGCTCTTCACGTACGGGAACTTTGTCCAGAATGAGTTCAATACCGAGGTTGCCCTTGGCGCCCATTTCAACAGCAGAGCAGGTCAAGCCCGCAGCGCCCATGTCCTGAATAGCGATAACAGCGCCCGAAGCCATCAATTCAAGTGACGCTTCCAGCAGACACTTTTCAGTAAAGGGGTCACCAACCTGAACGGTAGGGCGCTTCTCTTCGATTGACTCGTCAAATTCGGCAGAAGCCATCGTTGCGCCGCCAACGCCGTCGCGTCCGGTTTTTGCTCCGAGATAAACGACAGGAAGGCCAACACCCTTGGCTTCCGACAGGAAAATCGCATCGGTTTTGGCCAAACCGGCAGCAAAAGCGTTTACAAGAATATTGCCATTATAGCGCGCGTCGAAATTGACTTCGCCACCTACGGTCGGCACTCCGAAGGAATTGCCGTATCCGCCAACGCCTTCAACCACGCCCGATACAAGATGACGGGTCTTGGGATGTGCAGGTTCGCCGAAGCGCAATGCATTCATGGCAGCAATCGGGCGGGCACCCATGGTGAAGACATCACGCAAGATACCGCCAACGCCTGTTGCAGCGCCTTGATAGGGTTCAATATAGGAGGGGTGGTTATGGCTTTCCATTTTGAAAACCACGCAATCGCCGTCACCAATGTCTACGACGCCAGCATTTTCGCCGGGACCTTGGATAACCTGGGGACCGGTGGTCGGCAATGTACGAAGCCATTTCTTGGACGACTTGTAGGAACAATGCTCGTTCCACATGGCGGAGAAAATACCAAGCTCTGTAAAGCTGGGCTCGCGTCCGATCAGATCGAGAATGCGTTGATATTCATCCGGCTTCAGCCCGTGCGAGGCGATTAGTTCCGGTGTGATCTGAACAGTGTTGGAAAGACCCATGAGCAATATCAGTTCCGTTGTGTGTTAAGCGGTTCTCTTAGAGCAATTTGCAATGGGAATACACCATGTTTGAGAGAAAAAAGAACAGGGAACCACTGAAAAATGCCCGATCAGGCCTGGTACGTGACGCTGTGAGGGCTGGCGGCGGTTTTCCGCCACCAGCCCTCAGTTTCAGCGATTGTCGAGTTCCGACCGGACCAGTTGCAGGCCCCGTCGCGTTACCCGATAAGGTCCACCGCCCGAAGAGGCTATGGCCTTTTTTTGCTTCAGTTTGCGAAACAGCCTTAAATTGCAGGCAGTATAGCGGGCACCATCGCGTGTAAGGCAGATGATATCCCGAATGGTTTTGTCCTCGTCCTTTTCAAGCAGAATTTTACCGCCTTGAGCGAGCAAGTGAAGAATGCGCTGTTCATCGCGCGAAATGTCCATTTGTTGAGTCCTGGAAAACGGGCAAATGCCCATGAGAACACATCCGCAGCCGGTTTAAATTGGCTCGGGGCTCCTGTTTTCATGCCCCTGACTTCAAAGAAGTCGGGGCTTTAGCGGGACTCAGACTGATTGAACATAAAAACTCCATCGTGGATGGCGTTTATATAATGGTGTGCAGAGTGGCTGTCAAAGAGTGCAACCTTGTTAGACAGCGTTCAGCTTCCCATAGGCCAGAATAAACGCAATTAACGATCCTGTGCTGGCAAAGGTGCGTACATGATTCCATGGCACCCACTCTGCAAAATAACGTGTCCACAGTGCCGTGCCTTCCGGACTCGCCGGTGAGATGGCTTGAAGTGCATCATTGAGTGGAACATTAAACACTACGGTAATAGCGATGACGCCGATCAGGTAAAGCAAACTACCTATGAGCAACCACGCAGATCCTGGCTGCGACCAAAGCACGATGCTGGCAATGCCCAGCACAATACAAAGTAGGGCTGTACCGAAGAAGGCCATGCCAAATGTAGCATTTAGGATTGTCACGTTGATTGAATTCATTGCCGCAATGCCCTGTTCGGGCGGAAGTTTTGAAAATGCCGTCATGATGAAGCTGGAGAATGCGAAGAAAAGGCCAGCCATGATGCCGCTTCCCAGGGCAGCAAGCATCGTTAGAACGGGCAAAAGCATGATCATATCTCTTCTCCCAAATTCCCGTCGCTATGATTGTGGTGGTACTGGTCGTTGAACGTTTCGAGCGTATAACTATATGCGGGGTGATGGAAGATACGAACATCCCGACCGAAAACGTCAGAATCACTTGCCTCATAAGCCGGATTGCACTAGCCAGTATTCAGATATTTTCAGCCAGGAACGACAGACCAGCATGACTCTTGTTGATACCCGCACGCCCGAACCCAAGCGTTTTGTCTCAGGTGCCACAGGCGATTGGGAAATCGTCATCGGTATGGAAGTCCATGCCCAGGTAACGTCTAATTCAAAGCTGTTTTCCGGTGCATCCACGACATTCGGTGCTGGCCCCAATGAGAACGTATCGCTGGTAGATGCTGCTATGCCCGGCATGCTTCCGGTTATCAATGAATGGTGTGTGCGCCAGGCTATTCGCACCGGTCTTGGCCTGAAAGCGCAAATCAACCTGAAATCCGTATTCGACCGTAAGAATTACTTTTATCCTGATTTGCCGCAAGGCTATCAGATTTCACAGTTCAAGCAGCCAATCGTCGGCGAAGGCACGATGATCATTTCGGTCGGTCCCGATAAGAAAGGCGAGTTTGAAGATATAGAAATCGGTATTGAGCGCCTGCATTTGGAACAGGATGCTGGCAAGTCGCTCCATGATCAGAACCCCACAATGTCTTATGTGGATCTGAACCGCTCTGGCGTTGCGTTGATGGAAATCGTATCCAAACCCGATATGCGCTCGTCGGACGAGGCCAAAGCCTATCTGACCAAGTTGCGTACTATCGTGCGATATCTGGGCACTTGCGATGGAAACATGGATGAAGGTTCTATGCGGGCCGACGTTAACGTTTCTGTCCGTAAGCCAGGCGGGGAATTTGGCACGCGCTGCGAGATCAAGAATGTGAACTCCATCCGCTTCGTCGGTCAAGCGATCGAATATGAGGCCCGCCGCCAGATAGCTATTCTCGAAGATGGCGGTTCCATCGATCAGGAAACTCGACTGTTTGATCCGTCCAAGGGCGAAACACGTTCGATGCGTTCGAAAGAAGAGGCGCATGATTATCGCTACTTCCCCGATCCAGATTTGCTGCCGCTCGAATTCACGCAGGCCTATGTTGACGAATTGAAGGCTGATCTGCCGGAATTACCTGATGACAAGAAGGCGCGGCTGGTATCCAGTCTTGGGCTATCCGTTTACGACGCCTCTATTCTTGTTACTGAAAAGGCGATTGCCGATTATTATGAAGCGGTTGCCAAAGGTCGTGATGGCAAGTTATCAGCCAACTGGGTAATTAATGATCTTCTCGGAGCCTTGAACAAGGCAGGAAAAGGCATTGAAGAATCGCCAGTTTTACCGGATCAGCTCGGGGCGATAATTGACCTCATCAAGGAAGGCGTGATTTCCGGTAAGATTGCCAAGGATCTGTTCGAGATTATCTGGAACGAAGGCGGCGATCCAAGAGAAGTGGTCGAAAGCCGAGGCATGAAACAGGTCACGGATACCGGAGCCATAGAACGGGCCGTTGATGAAATCATCGCTGCAAATCCTGATAAGGTCGAACAGGCAAAGGCTAAGCCCAGCCTTGCAGGCTGGTTCGTCGGGCAGGTGATGAAATCGACGGGCGGCAAAGCCAACCCGCAGGTTCTCAGCGATCTAGTCAAAGCCAAGCTTGGGATAACAGAATAAATGTGGGTTCGCAGCGCAACCAAGGAAGATCTGAACGCTGTTCACGACTTGCTGGTCGAAACTTGGCATGCGACCTATGACGATGTCTACGGCGTTGAAAGGGTCAACGAGATCACATCTCGCTATCACTCGTTGGAGGCGCTCAAAAAACAATTGGCCAAGCCTTACTCGGAATTCATTATTGCGGATGATGGCGCCGACATTCTCGGTATGGCCTATGCTTCGCAAAAAGATCACAAGCTTTCGATCCTGAATCAGCTTTATGTTCATCCCGAGCATCAGAAAAAAGGTGTCGGCTCTCTGTTGCTCGCCGAGGTTGAAAGTGCATTTCCCGGTGTATTCGCTTTACAGCTGGAAGTAATCGACAAGAATCGGAATGCTGTTGAGTTTTATGAGAGCAGAGGGTTTGAGAAAACCAGCACCAAGATCGATGATTGGGGCCAACCCAATTCGGGCATTTCGGTAATCGTTCTCGAAAAGTCTTTGACTGGGTATGAACTGGCGCCATGAACATCGAAAGTGGTTTGAGCTTTCGGGAAGCAACGATTGAGGATTTGCCTGCGCTTGTTGCATTGTTTGCAGATGATGTTGTTGGCGGCCATAATGACACCACGGATATTGCCGCTCTTCCCATCTATCAGAGTGCCTTTGCTGCAATTCAAAATAGCCCGAATGATCTGATTTTTGTTGGAATCATGAGCGGTGAAATTGTTGCAACGGCACAAGTGACATTCGTAACGTCACTTGTTGGGCGTGGGAGCACACGCATGATAATCGAAGCGGTCCAGACCCGTGCTGATATGCGCGGCAAGGGTATTGGAGGCCTGTTGATTACACATTGCCTGAAAATCGGACAGGAACGTGGAGCAAATTCGGCGCAATTGACATCGAACAATCAGAGACAGGATGCCCACCGTTTTTATGAGCGGCTGGGTTTCAAGAAATCTCATGCGGGCTTCAAGTTGAAACTACAAGCAGGTCCAGCGTCAACTTGACCCTTGCTATCAGCCAATGATACGGCCATAAACCCGGTATCAAAATGACTTCGTTGCAAGCAGGATTGCCATGAAAAACCTCATCACACAGATCTTCACATGGTGGAACGGTCAGACTATCGGCACGCGTTTCTTTACATGGCGCAAGGGTACGAAGGTCGGTGAGGACCAGTTTGGCAACGTCTATTACGAAGGTACATTCGACTCAGAAGGACGTAAGCGCCGTTGGGTAATTTATAACGGATATGCGGAAGCCTCTGCTATTCCTGCCGGTTGGCATGGCTGGATGCACCACCGCGTAGCGACGGCGCCTTCGCAGGAAGACTACAAGCCGCATCCATGGGAAAAGAATCACCAGCAGAATTTAACTGGTTCTTCAGCTGCCTACCGGCCAAAGGGTTCGATCGCCCATGGCGATAATCGACCGACTGTTACTGGCGATTACGATGCTTGGACACCAGGCAGCTAGGCTGATTTTTTGTCGCCACAATTAATCTTTATCGACGAGGGGGAAATGCCCCCTTTGTCGTCCCGCTAAACCGGAAGTGAAATGATCCGTCTGACCCAGTTCTTTCCCTTCTCTCAAATTGTCAGCGTACTGTTTGTGGGTATCGCCATGGTTGCGAGCTATCCTACTGTGGGGTTGGCTCAGGAAAAGATTGCTAACCCAATTGCCGTATTTTCCGGCCTCGACAAGATCACCGGGCGGATCACAACCTTTGATGTCTACATCAACGAGACGGTGCAGTTTGGCGCATTACAATTGACGCCCCGCGTTTGTTACACGCGTCCCGACACGGAAGCACCAAAAACTGACACCTTCGTGGAAGTGGATGAGATCACGCTAGACCGGAAAATTCGCAAGATTTTTTCTGGTTGGATGTTCGCGGATAGCCCGGGGCTGAACGCTGTCGAGCACCCGGTCTATGACGTCTGGCTAAAATCTTGTAAGCTAAAGTCGGACATACCCGCGCCCGACAAAAGCTAGATTCATTTCATGCTGTGTACATTGGTTTCGCACAATTAACGATCCACGGTGTACCAAAGCGATCTGTAAACATTGCAAACTGCTGAGCCCATGATGTCTCACCAAGAGGCATCATCACGCCCTCTGCATCTTTTGAAAGATCTGCAAACAAACGTTTTGCTTCATCAGGCGTGTCAACATTGATCGCGACCGTCATGCCTTGTGCTTTTTGGAAATAGGGCGGCGGTGCGTCCGATCCCATCAATACATTGTCGCCTATCGTCAATAAGGCGTGCATGACGTTCTTTGCCGATTCAGGTGGGAAGTCTCCGCCCTCCGGCATTTCATCATAGCGGATAATCGCTTCTATCTTACCGCCCAGAACGCTTTCATAAAACTTGAAAGCCTCTTCGCATTTTCCATCGAAATTGAGATAAGCATTGATTTTCATCAGAGTTCTCCTGTTGGGTTTATTCCCGGTCAAAGGACGAATGAAAAACTATAAATCCTACTCCGTGACGAAAATATTTTTAGGTCAAAACTCAGCAGGCTGGGTGAGCGCGTTCTCCAGCATCTTCTGGTACTGGCGGCGGGGTACTTCAACAGCGCCAAACGTCTCAAGATGATTGGTGGTAAACTGTGTATCCAGCAGCGTGAAGTTCTTTTCGATCAAATGGCTAACCAGATGAACGAGACAGACCTTTGAAGCATCACGCTCTCGTGAAAACATGCTTTCGCCAAAGAAGGCAGAACCAAGAGATATTCCGTAAAGTCCACCCACGAGCCGGCCATCGCGCCAGGCTTCGACCGTATGACAATAGCCAAGCTTGAACAGCTTGCCATAGGCTTCGCGAATTGGCTGGTTTATCCACGTGCGAGCACGCTCGCCGCTACCACTTGCGCAACCATCAATTACGCCGGCGAAATCCGTATCATAGCGAATATCAAAAAGTGCCTTACGCACCGTTTTGCGCAGACTACGTGAGACGTGGAAGTTTTCAAACGGGATAATACCGCGCTTTTCAGGGCGAACCCAGAAGATTTCCGGATTGTCCGCCTCTTCTGCCATAGGAAAGACCCCGGTTGCATATGCACGAAGCAGCAATTCGGGGTCCAGTATCAATGATTTTTCCGGGTTGTTACCCGCCATGCTTACGCCTTGAATTATTCTTCGGCCGTAACTGGAGCATCACCAGCCAAATATTTTTCAAGCCAGTGAATATCATAGTCGCCATTGGCAATGTCAGGGTTGTTAATCAAATCCTGAAAAAGGGGCAGGGTTGTCTTAACCCCATCGACGACAAATTCATCGAGCGCACGGCGTAGACGCATCATACATTCGACGCGATTGCGGCCGTGCACGATTAGCTTGCCGATGAGGCTATCATAATATGGCGGGATTTTATAACCCGTATAGACACCCGAATCGACACGGATACCAAGCCCGCCCGGCGTGTGCCAATGCGTGATCTTGCCTGGAGACGGCGTGAACGTCCGAGGATCTTCTGCGTTGATCCGGCATTCAATCGCATGGCCAGAAAAACGGATATCTTCCTGCTTGACTGAAAGGCCGCCGCCAGAGGCAACACGTATCTGCTCGTGAACAAGATCAATGCTGGTTATGGCTTCGGTCACTGGATGCTCAACCTGAAGGCGTGTGTTCATTTCGATGAAATAGAACTCGCCATTTTCATAAAGAAACTCGATCGTACCCGCACCGCGATAGCCCATATCGGCCATGGCATTGGCGCAGATCATACCGATCTTTTCGCGTGCATCGGAATTCAGGGCAGGAGAGTTTGCTTCTTCCCATACCTTCTGGTGGCGGCGCTGTAGCGAACAGTCGCGTTCACCGAGATGCACGGCATTACCGAAGCCGTCGCCCATGATCTGAACTTCGATGTGGCGTGGCTTCTGTAGGTATTTTTCAATATAGACCGCATCATCGCCAAAAGCTGCGCCAGCTTCAGAACGTGCAGTCGACAGAGCAACTGAAAGCTCGTCCTCGTTGAGCGCGACCTTCATGCCGCGCCCACCGCCACCAGCCGAAGCTTTGATGATGACCGGATAACCGATCTCGGCGCAAATACGCGCTGCTTCAGCGTCATCCGTCACGCCGCCATCAGAGCCAGGGACGACGGGAATGCCAAGACGTTTTGCAGTCCGCTTGGCTTCGATTTTGTCGCCCATGATACGGATATGAGCTGCGGTCGGTCCAATGAAGGTAATATTATGCGCTTCAAGAATTTCTGCGAACTTGGCATTCTCCGAAAGAAAGCCATAACCGGGATGGATTGCATCTGCCCCGGTGATTTCGCATGCAGCAACGATCTGATGGATATTCAGGTAGCTATCACGTGAAGGCGGCGGTCCAATACAAACGCTTTCGTCGGCGAGCCGTACATGCATGGCATCTGCGTCGGCGGTGGAATGGACGGCAACCGTTTGAATGCCAAGCTCTTTGCATGCGCGAAGCACGCGCAGGGCAATTTCACCGCGATTGGCTATAAGTATTTTCTGAAACATTGCGCTCTCGATCTAATAACGGTTCCGTCTATTCGATAACGACCAGAAACTCGCCATACTCAACCGGTTGGCTGTCTGAAACGAGGATCGAGGTAACCGTGCCAGCGCGAGGTGAGGCGATCTGGTTCATCGTCTTCATGGCTTCGATGATCAGGAGTGTCTGACCTTCCTTGACCTGAGTGCCAACCTCGATAAATGCGCGAGCGCCAGGGGCAGGAGACAAATACACTGTGCCAACCATGGGCGAAGGAACCGCATTCTTCGATGGGTCACTGGCTGGAGTAGCAGGCGCAGCCACGGAAGCCGGGGGCGCAACCGCCGCCGGTGCCTGAGCCTGTGCGTAAACAGGAGCACTCGCCTGCATCGTTATTTGCCGCGATACGCGAATGCGAAGATCGCCCTGTTCAATTTCGATATCTGTAAGGTCTGTCTCGTTCAGGATTTCCGCAAGATCGCGGATCATGACCTTATCGATCCCGTTGGTTTTGGTAGCCATGCTTGTTCAAGCCCCTTATTACTGTTTGGCGAATGCCGATTACTGCGGCGCCAGCTTGATGAGTGCGCGTAAACCCATGACATAGCCATCAACTCCAAAGCCACATAGCACCCCTTTGGCCAAAGAGGAAACGTAAGAGTGATGGCGGAATGACTCGCGCGCGTGAATGTTTGAAATATGAACTTCCACTAGGGTAACACCAGCAGCACGAATAGCATCATGCAGCGCAATGGAAGTATGCGTGTAGGCCGCGGGATTTATCAGCACCAGAGCACGGCGCTCTCCCGCTTCCTGAATCCAGTTTACCAGATCACCTTCATGATTGGATTGGCGAAACTCGATGTCCACACCGAGAACCTCGCCCTCAGCTCGGCACATCGCTTCGATATCGCTCAATGTCGTTGCACCATAAATCCCGGGTTCACGCTTTCCCAGCATGTTGAGATTTGGGCCGTTGAGGATGAAGACTTGCTGTTTCATGTTTACCGGGCAGGTTAAAGGTTCTGGTCCCATATAGACGGCTTACGGCCACGCGGAAAGCCTGCAAATACGCCTTATTGCTTGTCCACAATTCGTTTTGGTAAGAAGCAACAATTATTTGTTGCGAATGTGGCTGATTTTCTCCGCCAATGCGTCTGCTCCCAGTGCCCCGGGGACAACTTCATTGCCTATAATATAAGAGGGCGTGCCGGTAATGCTCAGGCTTTGCGCCAATTCGAAATTGGTGCGGAAAGCATTGGCAATCTCGGGCTGCTTCATTGTTTCGCGCATCTTGGCCTCATCGGCTCCCAGTTTAACGGCGATTGCCATCGCAGATTCTTCTGTCGCGCGCCCCTCCGCGCCAAGAAGGTCTCGGTGAAATTCAAGATATTTTTCAGGCATCAGAGTTTTAAAAGACTTCGCAACAAGATGAGCGCGTGTGGAATCCGGACCAAGAATTGGAAACTCTTTCATGACAAATCGGAGATTGGGATCGCTTTTAAGGAGCGCGTCCATATCTGGCAGGGCCTTTTTGCAGTAGCCGCAATTATAATCGAAAAACTCCACTATCGTAACGTCGCCCTTCGGATTTCCGAAAACAGCATCCATCGGCGATTGAAAAATCTTGTTGTTATTTTCACTTATTATTTCTGTAGAAGCTGCCTGCTGAGCCGCTTCCTGTTTTTCATTAAGTGCTGTTTGAACTTCGATCATAACCTCCGGGTTGTTGATCAGATAGTTCCTGACAATACCCTCAACCTCGGCGCGGTCGATTGCGGGCGCTGCGATAGCTACTGGTTCAGGCGCAGCAAGCGCGATTTCCGAGCGGCCCGCTTGATAACCCAATACCAAAGCGCCGATACCAATAAGCCCGGCGGCAATGCCGATGAGTGGGGCTTTTGTCATGTTATTCGTCCTTTTCATTCCGTAGGCAGATTGCCTGCCCTTGGCAGATCACTTGCTCTTACCGCGCTTGGCATTGATTATGTCTTGCGCTTGTATCCACTCGGGCGAGCCCTTTTGCAAGGCGCGTTGGGCGCGGATCGCAAAGATTTGAGCGTCTTGAATTTTCCCGGAATAGTATTTTTCCTCAGCGCTCGCTAAATCGGAACGTGCCGCATCCCCAAGCTGTCCATAAGCTTGCGCCAGATAAGCATAGCCTGTGGGTGATTCGCGGTCGCGGCCAATACTTGCCTTCAACTCGCTCACCGCGATTTTCAAATTATCGGGCTTCCCGGTAAGCATCAATGTTCGCCCGTAATTCATCCTGATCAGACTCGACTTTCTCGGATCCAGGTCGCTCGCCCTCTGGAAAGCTTTCGCAGCTTGATCAAGCTTGCTCTGTTTCAATAATATTTCGCCGCGAATTTCTTCGAAATAGGGGTTTTTGGGTTGCTGTTTAATCAACGCATTGATCTTGCTGAGCGCCGACTCTGTAGAGCCATTTAGAAAAGTCGCAATTGCGTCTCCGTAACGCGCGCCAATATTGGTTGGGTCTTTGCGGAATGTTTGAAGGACTCTGGCTCCTCCGGCGGTATAGGCGGCAATTTTGCCCCGCATAAGATCATGCCGCTGTTGCAGCGCCGGGCTGTCCTTCTTATCGAAATTCGGACTTCCCCGCGCCAATGTCTCTAGATTGGCAATGCGTTCACGCGGCATGGGATGGCTGATACGGTATGGATCAACCCGCGTTCCCGTAAGGGACAAGGCATTCGAGAAACGTTCGAATGTCGTCAACATGCCTTTGGCAGACTGACCAGTATTTGCCAGATAGGTAATCGCGGAACGATCAGCAGCCATTTCTTCAGTACGCTGATAGTTTAGAAGATTGCGCATTGCAGCTTCGGGAGCACCCATGGCAATACCACCGCCAGCCTGAGCCAAACCACTTTGCTTGCTGGCAGCACCGGCAATTGCAGCCCCAATGCCTAATAACCCGGCAACAACGGCCATTGTCTTTGCTGCTGCAAGCTGTTCGCGCAGTTTGAACTGATGACCTCCGGCCAGATGACCTGTCTCGTGGGCCAATACACCGATGATTTCATTGGGTGTTTCGGCTTCAAGAAGCGCACCGGTATTGATAAATATGCGTCGGCCATCGACAAACGCGTTAAAGCTGGGACTATTGACCAGAACGATTTTAATCGACTGTTTGCCGAGGCCAGCCGTCTTGATAATCGGTGCGGCATAGTCTGTGACCAGTGCCTCGATTTCAGCGTCGCGAACAATGGGTACAGAGGATGACTGGGCGAATGCATTGCCAGTCTGAATTATACCAACCACACTGGCTGTGACGACGGCAACGGCTCCGCGCATAAAACTCGCGATGGACCCAAACAAAACTGTCTTTTGTAATACGATCATATCTATTCGTACCCAAATCAATCTTTGAAAGAAAGAGCACTCTCAAAAGCTCCTTGAAATGTGAAAACTAGGTTTATTTAGGTAAAGTTTGATTTTTTTTATGAAATATTTGCCAAAAAGAAAAACCGGCTATTTGCCGGTTTCTCTTCATTCTAAGAATTTTTTGGGTTTCTAAAAGAAGCCTTTCTTTTGCCACCAGCCTTTTTTGGGAGCTGGTTCGTTATCAGCATTCTTATCTTTTCCAGTAGAAGTGACGACAGGCGTGCTGTCCTCAACTTTTTTGGGTGCAGGTGCAGCCTCAACTGCGGGTTCGGGTGTCGGCTCGCTCTTCGGTTCCGGCGCTGCGGCAATAGGTTCCGTAACAACAGCATCGTCGACAACAGTGGTCTCAGCCTTTTTTCTAGGTTTGCGTGGCGCACGCTTCGGCTTCGCCGGAGTCTCTGCATCCGCTTCGTTTGCAGGCACTTCAGAAGTAACAGTCTCAGCCTTTTCAGGGTTCGCTTTGGCACGCGAACGACGCTTGGTGGGTGCTTTTACCGGCGTTTCTTCAGCAGCCACCGTTTCCGAGTTTTCGGGGGCAACTACCGGCGCTTCTGCGATCACAACAGAAACATCCGCAAGCTTGGCCTTGGAGAAATCTGGAAGAGGGATCGAGACAAAAACAGGCTCGGCGTCCGGCACCGCATTTACAAGGGGACGATTTGCATTGTCACCCTCATCAAAGCGCTTGTTCTTGCGCCCGCCGCGCCGCCCACGACGACGTTTCTTGCGACGCTCATTTTCTTCTTCACGGGCTGCTGCCTGAGCAGCGTTTTCACCCTCTACAGGTGGCTGCTCAGCATCATCGGAGTCGTCTTCGCCGATTGGCTGATCACTTTGTTCAGAACCGCCGTTTTCGTGGCGATCACGACCGCCGCGCCGCCGCCGCTTACGCTTACGCTTGCGCGATGCATCATCGTCTGAACGCGAAGTTTCAGTCGAAATGGTTTCGGTTTCGTCGTCAACTTCTTCGATGACCGGGTCACTCTCGTCAAAATCTTCAGCGATATTAAGTGCCTGCGTTTCTGAGAGGGGTACAATTGGACCGACCGCCAAGGAACCCTTGTCGATGGCGAAGTGCTGGGCACCGACGCTATCATCGGCCTCAATACTGATAGTCAAACCAAAGCGAGCTTCAAGATCTGCAAGATTTTGACGCTTCTGATTCAATACATAAAGTGCCGTTGCAACTGTTGTGCGGACAATGATGTTGTTCTGCGAATGACGCAGCAAGTATTCCTCAATTGAACGCATAACATGTAACGCTATTGATGAAGCGGAACGAACATGGCCCGTGCCACCACACATGGCGCAAACCTGTGTCGTGCTTTCCAGAACACTGGCGCGGATGCGCTGTCGAGACATTTCGAGCAATCCGAAATGCGAAATGCGTCCGACCTGGATGCGGGCGCGATCATCTTTAAGACAATCCTTCATCCGCTTTTCAACCGCACGATTATTGCGGTTTTCTTCCATATCGATGAAGTCGATAACGATTAGGCCGGCGAGATCGCGCAGACGCAATTGGCGCGCTATTTCATCTGCTGCTTCAAGATTTGTCTGGAGCGCTGTGTCTTCAATTGAATGTTCTCGGGTCGAGCGACCGGAATTGACATCAATCGCGACCAGAGCTTCCGTCTGATTGATGATAATATAGCCACCCGATCTCAGCGTAACTTGCGGCTGCAGCATGCGGTCGAGTTGCGCCTCAATCCCATTGCGGGCAAAGATTGGCGTCATGTCACGATAAGGCTGCACAACCTTTGCATGGCTCGGCATAAGCATGCGCATGAAATCCTTGGCTTCGCGATAGCCATTCTCGCCAGCCACCTGAATCTCGGTGATGTCTTTATTGTAAAGATCCCGGATTGAGCGCTTAATCAAGCTGCCTTCCTCGTAAACGAGGGTAGGTGCACTGGATGCTAAAGTAAGACTGCGCACATTTTCCCAAAGGCGCATCAAATATTCATAATCGCGTTTGACTTCAGGCTTCGTGCGCATGGCGCCCGCAGTGCGTAGGATAACACCCATACCTTTCGGTACTTCAAGATCCTTGACTATATCCTTGAGGCGCTTGCGGTCCTGAATGCTGGTAATCTTGCGTGAAATACCACCGCCGCGGGCAGTATTCGGCATAAGCACAGAATAGCGCCCGGCTAGAGAGAGATAGGTTGTAAGGGCAGCACCCTTGTTGCCGCGCTCCTCCTTAACGACCTGAACCAGCAATATCTGACGACGCTTGATAACGTCCTGAATATTATACTGACGGCGCTGAAAGCGCTGATGCGTTGGAACCTCTTCCATGGCATCTTCGGCTCCAACGGACTCGACTTCGTCGAGCTCATCATGTGCTTCTTCTTTATCGTCGTTCGAACGGTGGCGTGAACGCCTGGAGCGTGTTTGACCACCTTCCGATTCCACGATCTTGTCGTCATCGTGGGACACGTCATCCAAATCAGACTGGATTGCCTCTGAAATAACGTCCGTCTCAATGGCTGCAGCCATGGTCTGACCGTTGCCGTCATCAGATGAATCACTATCTTCCAGATCGACGTGGGGCTGTTCAGATGTTTCAGAAACATCGCTGACTTCACCGGCCACAGTGTTATCATCCGAATCGCCGGACTCTAGTTTTGCAGCATCGTCGCCCTGACGCGAACCGCGGCGTCCGCGCCGCCGATTACGCGAGCCACGATCATTACGATCACGTGTGCGTTGTTCGCTGGCGTTTTCGTCATGATCTTCATCTTGGCTGGCTGCTTCCGCTTCCGCTTCGATTAAAGCCTGACGATCTGCAACCGGGATCTGATAGTAATCCGGGTGAATTTCGCTAAAGGCTAGGAAACCATGGCGGTTGCCGCCATATTCCACAAAAGCTGCCTGGAGAGACGGCTCTACGCGTGTTACTCGCGCAAGATAAATATTACCTTTGATTTGTTTCTTGTGTTCTGATTCGAAATCAAATTCTTCAATTCGATTGCCGCGAACCACGACAACGCGTGTTTCCTCCTGGTGGGAGGCGTCGATTAGCATTTTGTCCGACATTATATCTGTTCTCCCCGGCTAAAACGCTGGCAACCCTCAACAGCCAGGATGCCCGTGGGGCTCCTGGCGCGGGGAGTTCACATTTGCCGGATTTATTAAAGTTCGCAGGAACAGACAAAACTGGCGTCGCGCGAAGCTGCCCTGAGGCAACCGCGGCTTGCAAGCCGGTTATGATACTGTCTGTTACAAACATTCCTGTTCCTGACGAAACGACCTCATGAATGGCACGCTTTTCACGCTGTGCCGACCCGTTACTGCGTCGTGCGTCCTTAAACGCACTAAGGACGCAGTAACAAACTTAAGATTCTGCATGATTCAAAAATCGTAGATTTCTGGACCATGCGGTAACACCCTTGATAGGGCTGGCGTGATGCGCCTTGTCCGGGCGATCTGCCGTTCACAAAAAGCGCTACAGACATTCCCTGTCCGCTCGCGCCAAATTCTTTTTCGGTTAGCCACAGCGAAATCGCTCTCGCCACTCCAGATCATGTACTTTTGTCATCCGGTCTTAGCCGTGACATTAAAGTTCCTGATTCCAAGGGGCATGAAACTAACCCACCTTTGCTTTTAGGAGGTGTGCTGCATTATGACAAGGGCTTCTTCATAATCGTGTCATTCTAGTGTCTTTCTTGTTTAAACAGGATCGTTCTTTGGAAGAGAATTTGGACCGAATGTTCGGTTTAGCTTCGCACCATGGACGGTCGTCTGTCTTGCCATCCGCGAGTTGGAACTGATCCTGTTTAAATTCTATTTGAACAAAGAAGGATTCAATGTGCGGTATGCGGCCCATAAGACAATATTAACCATAGCTCTCTACCTAATATTGTAGGATATGGCCCCTGCAGGGTGCAGGCACCTGCCTGATCTGATACAGAAGAGGCGCCCGCGGGGATATTCGCCCCAGTTGGTCTCGATCGGTAAAGAGATGAATGTGATCTGTCGGATAGTTGTAGCCGCATTTGCAGGCTTACTCATTTTTATATCGGCGACTGGAAGTTCTTATGCGTCCGATGGATTGGCTGCTCTGACCTACCAGGCGGCTGGTGATGAGTTGCGCACACGCGTTGTTATCAATTTTGACCGTGAACCCGATATCTCAACCATGTTGCTTGACCATCCGCACAGGCTTGTCGTGGACATGCCAAAGACCGTTTTTGCCTTCGATAAAAAATCCGTTGAATCACGGGGGCTTGTAGATGATGTGCGTTATGGAATGCTCGATTCGGAGCGTTCCAGGCTCATTTTCTCCCTCAAGGGTCCCTTCGCCGTAGAGCGTATTGATGTCATCAAGAACGACAATAGTCCTGGCTACCGGCTGGTTGCCGATCTCGTAGCGTCTTCAGATAGAAAATTTGCTGAAGATCTGAGAACACAGAACGCTACCACCGCGTCTACTGAAAGCACCCCAACGCGGGACAGGGTCGTCGCTGCTACGCCGGACGAAACGAACAAAACTGCCAAGCCTTTTACCGTGGTCATTGATCCGGGGCATGGCGGCATCGATAGTGGCGCGGAAAGCGCGGGCGGCATCATGGAAAAGAATGTTACGCTGATGTTTGCCCAGCAATTGCGCGACGAGCTTGCCAAAATACCCGGTATGCGCATCGAAATGACCAGAACGGACGATACATTCCTGCGGCTTACCGAGAGGGTTCGTGTTGCGCGCCAATATGAGGCGGATCTGTTTATTTCGCTGCATGCGGATACGATCAATCGGGGCAATATTCGCGGTGCCACGGTTTATACTGTTTCCGACAAGGCTTCTGACGCCGAATCTCGCGCTATGGCGGATCGAGAAAATCGAGCCGATGCAGTGGCAGGTATTACATTTGACGGTGAGGCGCCGGAGATTGCCGATATTCTTATGGATCTGACGCGGCGTGAAACCCATAATTTTTCACTGAGGTTTGCCAAAAACGTGGTGGATTCGCTCAGAAAAGAAGTGAACATGATCAATAATCCGCACAGATTTGCAGGATTTCAGGTCTTGCGCGCCCCCGATGTGCCTTCCGTGCTGGTTGAAATCGGCTACTTGTCGAACGCTGAAGATGAAAAACTCATGCTTGATCCGGCATGGCGCGCCCATGTAGCAACTAGACTTGCAACGGCAGTCGCTGCATTTTCCGGATTAAAGACTGCTGGCGCGCAGAATTAGGCCGTGTGAGTTCATCCATGCGTGCGTTGCCGAAACTCCACAATTAGTATTTAAATTGTGAACGCAGATGGGTTGTCCTTGCCTTTGTCACATTTGTCGCCCAATTGCGTCAGCAACATCCGGCGTTCGCCAATGTGATACCGGATATGGAAAACCCTTCGGGGGTTGGTGTTTTCCGCAACACGACCTGCATAAATTCAAATGCAGCAATGTTAAATGCCAACTGGGTAAAATGGATTCCGGATACAGATGATACGCTTGATCGGATATTTTTTCGGAATCGGCACGGTGATGGCACTGCTGGGTGCCGCAGGCGTGGCACTTTACGTTGTCAGTATTTCCAAGGATTTGCCGGACTACGAGGTTTTGGCGAAATACGAACCGCCAGTTATGACGCGGGTTCACTCATCGGACGGGCAACTGATGGCAGAGTTTGCCCGGGAACGCCGGCTATATCTGCCAATTCAGGCAGTTCCGGACCGGGTGAAGGCCGCCTTTATCTCAGCCGAAGACAAGAATTTCTATCAGCATCCAGGTGTCGACATCAGCGGTTTGGCGCGCGCCATTGTCGTAAATATCCAGAACTGGGGTGCACGGCGTCCTGTAGGCGCTTCGACCATCACGCAACAGGTCGCCAAGAATTTTCTTCTCAGTAACGATCAGACCATTGGCCGGAAGGTCAAGGAAGCCATTCTTTCATTCCGTATTGAGCAGGCCTATTCAAAGGACCGTATTCTTGAGCTTTATCTCAATGAGATTTTCTTCGGCTTGAACTCGTATGGTATCGCCGGAGCGGCGCTCACCTACTACAACAAGTCAGTCAATGAACTGACTATCGCGCAGGCAGCTTATCTTGCCGCGCTGCCAAAGGGCCCTTCGAATTATCATCCTTTCCGCCAGCCAGATCGCGCAATTGAGCGCCGAAACTGGGTTATCGATCGCATGGCTGAAAATGGCTATGTGACGATGGAAGAAGCTAAAGAAGCAAAGACTGAGCCTTTGGGTGTAACACCGCGTCACACGGGCAATTACCTCTTTGCGTCGGAGTATTTCACTGAAGAAGTGCGCCGCCAGATCATTCAACGTTATGGCGAGAATGCATTGTATGAGGGTGGACTGTCTGTCCGCACCACCCTCGATCCCAAAATGCAGGTTCAGGCACGCGCCGCGTTGCAGCATGGCCTCTTCAAGTTTGACGAAGGCAAAGGCTATCGTGGCGCATATAAAACCATTTCGACAGCAGGTGATTGGGGTATTCCACTTTCCGAAATCAAAGAGTTTTCGGACGTCCCGGATTGGAAGCTAGCCGTTATTCTGGAAGTCACACCGCAGCAGGCGGTAATCGGATTGCGACCGGAACTGGATGCATCTGGCAAAGTTGTGCAGGAACGCACGCAGGGTACAATCGCTGCTGATGATGTCAAATGGGCGTTCCGCATCATAGACGGTGACAAGCGCACCACTGCCAAATCGCTGGAGGGTGTGTTCAAAGTCGGCGATGTCGTATTTGTCCAGAAAAAAGAAGGAAGCGAGGCTGAATTCGATCTGCACCAAATTCCCAAGATTGAAGGTGGTGCTGTTGCGATGGATCCACATACAGGACGTGTCCTCGCAATGGTTGGCGGTTTCTCCTTCGCTCAATCTGAGTTCAATCGCGCAACGCAGGCCATGCGCCAGCCAGGTTCTTCCTTCAAGCCGTTTGTTTACTCAGCAGCGCTCGATAATGGATATACACCGGCGTCCGTGGTTCTCGACGGACCAATCTCGGTTGACCAAGGTGGAAGCCTCGGCGTTTGGGCACCGAAGAACTACAGCGGCAAATTTGCTGGACCATCGACTCTGCGCTACGGCATTGAACAGTCTCGCAATTTGATGACTGTTCGCCTTGCCCAGGACATGGGCATGAAGCTCGTTGCGGAATACGCCGAACGCTTTGGCATTTATGACAAAATGCTGCCAGTTCTGGCAATGTCACTTGGATCGGGCGAAACGACGGTCTTGCGTATGGTAACTGGCTATTCAATCATCGCCAATGGTGGTCGCAAGATCACGCCTTCCATGGTTGACCGCATTCAGGACCGCTACGGCAAGACTGTGTTCAAGCACGACGAACGCAAATGCGAAAAGTGCTCCGCTGAACAATGGAATGGTCAGGACGAACCGGAACTGATCGATGATCGGGATCAGGTGCTCGATCCGATGACTGCTTATCAGATTACTTCCATGATGGAGGGCGTGGTCCAGCGCGGCACTGCCACTATTCTTAAGAGTCTGAACCGTCCGATTGCTGGAAAGACCGGAACGACGAATGACGAAAAAGACGCCTGGTTCATAGGCTTTACGCCTGATCTCGTTTTCGGCGTTTATCTCGGGTACGACAATCCTCAGCCCATGGGGCACGGTTTTACAGGTAGCGGTCTTGCTGCTCCCGTATTTAAGGCCTTTGCTGAAGCTGCCTTGAAAGATCAAAGGTCAGTTGACTTCCGGGTACCCGACGGGATGACGGTTCTGCCTATTGATCGTAAAACTGGTATGCAGGCGTCCGAAGGTGGTGCCAATGTCATAATGGAGGCTTTCAAGCCGGGTACTGGCCCAGCAGGCAGCTATTCAGTTATCGGCATGGATACTTTCTCCGAAGGTTCACCTGTTGAAGTTCAGTCACCTAACGTCAACCGCGCAATACAGGGCGGCGGCGGCGGACTCTTCTGATCCTCAAACCCTTGTGTCTTGGTCGAAGTTTTCAAGACTTTACATCGCGCGGACCAGTCAATATGGTCCGCCGAAATTTGAATGAACTTTAAGGAATAATACCCCATGCGCGCCGAAATCGAGACGCTGGTCGATGAGATCAAGCAGGCCATAAGCCTGCTGAGGAGGCATCTTTGACTGGGATACTTCAATCAAACGTTTGGGCTATCTGAACCAGCTTGCAGAAGATCCTGCGCTATGGAACGACGCGCAGGAAGCACAAAAATTGATGCGTGAGCGTCAACAGCTCGAAGACAGCATCAATTCCATTCGTACATTGTCGCAAACGCTCGAAGACAACATCGAGTTGATCGCCATGGGCGAAGAGGAAAGCGACAAGTCCATTGTCGACGAAGCTGAGGCCGCTATCCGCGACATTAAAACCGAAGTCGACAGGCGTCAGATTGATACACTCCTGTCAGGCGAGGCCGATGCCAACGATACCTATGTCGAAGTGCATTCCGGTGCCGGTGGTACCGAAAGCCAGGACTGGGCTAATATGCTTTTGCGCATGTATACGCGCTGGGCGGAACGTAAGGGCTATAAGGTGGAATTGCTGGAAGTTCATTACGGGGAAGAAGCAGGTATTAAATCTGCGACAATTCTCGTTAAGGGACACAATGCCTATGGTCTCATGAAGACAGAGTCGGGTGTGCACCGGCTGGTCCGTATTTCGCCTTACGATTCGAATGCACGTCGGCATACTTCGTTCTCCAGCATTTGGGTCTACCCCGTTGTTGACGATAATATCGACATCGCGGTTACGGAAGCAGATGTGCGCATCGACACATATCGTGCGTCTGGTGCCGGAGGCCAGCACGTAAACACCACTGATTCCGCAGTGCGTATCACGCATATTGCCACTGGAATCGTTGTGCAGTGTCAGGCTGAACGTTCGCAGCATAAGAACCGCGCAACCGCATGGTCAATGTTGCGCGCGCGGCTTTATGAAGCTGAATTGGAGAAGCGCGAACAAGCGGCTGACGCCATTTCCGCTTCGAAAACCGATATTGGTTGGGGGCATCAAATTCGCTCATACGTTCTTCAGCCTTATCAATTGGTGAAGGATCTGCGCACAGGCGTTGAAAGCACCAGTCCTCAGGATGTGCTCGACGGCGAAGTCGATATGTTCATGGAAGCCGCACTTGCGCACCGGGTGCATGGTACCGATGTCGAAGTGGAAGATATCGCCTAAGGATTACTATAGCTCGGCTGCAATCTGGCGGCCGATGCTGAGAAAGCTGGCTGGGTTTACAGCATTACCGCTTTTGCGGACTTCGTAGTGAAGGTGAGGGCCAGTCGATCGCCCGGTGCTGCCAGCTTTGCCAATGACATCGCCGATATTGACTTGTTGCCCAGGTGCTACAAGAATCTGGCTCAAGTGGCCATAGCGTGTCGAAAGACCATTATCGTGGTCGAGATCAATCATGTTACCATAACTGCTATTATAATCGGCAGCAGTAACTGTTCCCTTGGCCGTGGCATAGACAGAACTTCCACTTGCCGCTCGAAAATCCATGCCGGAATGGAATGCCAATAGCCCGAGCAGGGGGTCTCTGCGGATACCGAATGAGCTGGAAACCGGCATGCCTGGTACAGGATGAGCGATGGGAGTTGAGTTCGCCAGTGTTTTAGCTTGCTCGAGCTCTACAAGCGCAGCATCAAGATCAGAAATATTTGACTCAAAATCGGTAGCCTGGCTCGCATTTGCCAGGATCAACGGCCCTCCGGTGCCAGCCCGCTCGCCGAGCGCAGGAGAGGTTATACCTGCATTTGCAAGTGCGCCTTTAATTGAATTCGCGCGTTCATAAGCCTTAATTGATAATGCCTGCACCCGCTTGGCTTGAAGTGTTTCAAGTTTACCAAGTGAATAATCAACACGGTCGAATAACAGCTCAGCCTTATCAACGCCAAGCTTTGACGGCTTACCTTGAGTCGGGACGATCTTCCGGCTCGTTGTCGTTGGACCTGTAATAATGGGATCAATTCCATAATATCCATCGGATTCTTCTGAATCAATGCCAGGAACAGTGTTGTCGGCCCGAAGTTGTAAGGGTAGGCTTTCGCTCGCGCGTTGGAGCACAGGTGCCAAACGATTATTCTGTTCGCTCAATATTTTCTGGCGATTAATGAGTTCGCTTATTTTGCCTTCCATAAGCTTCTGATCGAGCATTTGGCGGCTTGTTACCCGATCCAGCTGCGTTCGAAGCGCAGCGATGCGATCCTCATAAGCCTGTTGCAGACGTGCTTGGCGTGCAACACTGCCGTGGATCAGGTCGTCACGAAAGACCAGATAGGATGTGGCCAACAGATAGCAAGCAGCCAGTCCGATCGCGAGGGTCCCTACCGCAATCGTCATCCAAGGTTTCAAAGTGAAATGGCGAATGGTATCGCCCCGTGCGACAATAATCGTGTGGGGCTCATTTGCGCCGTTGAAGATACGTTGATTTTGAAGTTTCTTCACTGCAGCTACACCATCGTTAGCAGCTTCAATCTTTCAACTATTAGACTTCAGTAAGGTTAATAAACTCTAATAAAGTGCAAGATATCAATGCTTTCGATGGCTGTCAGGCAATGAGAGCCTTAGTTTCTTGCAATACTTCGGCTGCGTGACCAGGAACTTTGACCTTGTTCCAAATTTTTGCAATTTTGCCGTCGGCACCAATGAGAATTGTTGTACGCTCAACTCCCATATATTTGCGGCCATACATGCTTTTCTCAACCCAGAGGCCATATGCATCAACAATCTTTTTGTCTTCATCCGCGACCAGAGCGATTTTCAGATCGTGCTTGGCGATAAACTTGTCGTGTTTTTTAACGGGGTCAGGCGACATGCCGATGACTTTTGCTCCCAACTTTTCAAATTCGGTTTTCAGTCCAGAAAATTCAATGGCTTCTTGTGTACAGCCGCTGGTATCGTCCTTGGGATAAAAGTACAGAACCACAGGGCCGCCGCGTAGCGCTGACAATGTGATCGCGCCACCACCATCTTTCGGCAACGTAAAATCCGGAGGTGTGTTACCAATTTCGAGAATTGTCATAGGAATGCCTTTCTTTGATTCTTGTGTGCAGTCTTCAATTACGCAACTATAGCGAGGTACGGGAATCATCTACGGTTTCCCAATTGATTCCTCAATTGGCTTGGGAATTTGACAGAGAAACCGGAAAAAGTCCGCTTTACAAAGCGTGATTTCACTAAGCTGCATAAGCACCCGTCTGCCAGCACTCAAGCTCAGGCGCCTGTTGCCACTTTGCGCCAGCGATCGCTTCTGCACAAGCTCACAAGTGCTTGTATTTCCTTTATTATTCTTTTCGCTGTGCTTGCTGGGATAGCATTTGCAGTGCTGCTTGCCGGTATAGGCGGAGAAGCGCTGACACAGCGTGCCGAACAAGCTCTGAAATCGGTCGCAGGTCCCGATGCGTATGCGACAATCCAGTCAGCGCAAATCTCACTTGATCAGCGCCGGCATGTGGCTTTGGAAGCTCGCAATGTCAATATTACCGATAACAAGCGCGGGATCGCGATCAGTAATGTGCGCGCGGTGCGTATTGGTCTGGCGACCTTGCCCTTGCTTCAGGGCAAGGTGCGCGTGCAACGTTTGGAGCTCGAAGGCGCTCAAATAAAGGTAACGTCACACGCGCCGTTCGATTTCATGAGCCTTGTTCCCAAGGATGAACGCGGACTTATTGATCTGGACGGAGCAGCGGCGGCGATTTTTACCGGTCTGGAAAGCGCAGTATCATTACTTGATCAACGTGAGACGCGGGATATTTCCATCTTGGATACGGCGTTTGACTTCACTTTAGCCGGTGAATCAAAGCGCTTGCGCATAGTAAAGCTTGATCTGTCAGAGACCGGTGGCCCTGTGTCCATCGAGGGAATTGTCGAGTGGGAAGGCAAAGAGATTGAAGTATCTGCACAGGCGAAGAGGTCAGCCACCGGTGGAAAAATCGAGGCTTTCTCACTGGCAATCAACAAGATCCCGCTGGCTGCAAAGCTCGGAACCGCGCCCGTCCCGGATATTGATGGGATCAAGCCGGACGGAGCTTACCTTTCTTACGACAATGTTTCCGATCTGAAGCTTGATGGTATCGCAGCAAATGCCACCGGGTCAGCAAGACTCTGGGGAACTGTCAATATTGGAGAAGGACCTGTCACTATAGGCAATGTTGATGACATGACCGTTGCCTCTGTCATTGCGTTTGAACACGTCTCCGGTTCGGATAAAATCGAGATAAAACCTTCGAGACTTCATTTTGGTGCTTTTGACGGCGTGCTCGAAGGAGCGATCGGACCAGAGCCAGCTAAAATAGACGGCAGTGACGCCTCGAACCCCGGTTACCGGTTCGAGCTTGTAACAGAACGGGCCAAATCCGCGCCACAGGATTCGACCGAACAACCACTGATCTTCAATGCCAGGGTCGCTGGCCGATATGATCCCACAGTGAAACGGCTGGATGTTTCCGAAATTGCTGTTCGCAGTAATGATGAAAGCGAACTTTACGGACAGGCAGGAGCAACGTTCGGGCAGGGGTCGCCTGCCATGAATTTAAATTTGCGAATTCCCCAAATGCCCGTTTCGCAGGTTAAGCAATTATGGCCGATTTGGGCGGCTACCGGAGCACGGCGTTGGGTTCTCGACAACCTTTTCGGCGGCACAGCGAAAGATGGTCGTATTGATGTCGCATTCCAGGCAGGGCATTTTGACGGTCCTGGAAAACCTCCACCTTTAACCAAAGATGAGGTTCAGGTTGATTTTGCTGTTGAGCATTCGCGGTTTGATATTGTCGGCGACTTGCCGCCGGTGCGCGACGCCAATGGAAAGATTAGCGTGCGTGGTGCCTATACAACCATCACGCTTGAAAAGGGATCGTCCTTCACGCCGAATAATCGAGAGGCGCGGATCATTAATGGCAAGCTTATCATTCCGTGGGGTCCGCAAAGGCCAGTATTGTCAGAGCTTGATCTTAATCTGGAGGGGGATGCCTCTGCTGTTGCCGAAATTATTGGTTTCAAGCCAATAAATGGTTTGAAAAGTCTGCCTTTTGGTCCGGACGACATCAAAGGCAATGTGAAGTCACATGTATTGGTAACATTTCCAGTCACCAGGCATTCGCCGCCAGGTAGTCTTAAATGGTCCGCGGATATGCAACTGTCCGATATCTCGATCGGAAAGAAAATCGATGGCCAAAAGGTAGATAATGCCAATGGCAGCTTGTTTGTTACCCAGTCGGAAGCGCGTATAGATGCAGAGGCGGAGCTCAACGGTGTGCCAGCTGAAATCGAGCTTTTCGAGCCTTTGGGCGATAACACCGCCCAACGTGAACAGAAAGTTACGCTTAAGCTCGACGATAAAACCCGCAACACTCTTTTCCCGGCGCTCACCCCGCTTCTGTCTGGGCCAATTTCTGTAGATATTGAAAAAGCGCCTAATGGCTCAAAGCTCGCGGTGGCAGATTTGAGCAAGGCCGAGATCAGATTGGCGCAACTCGGCTGGACGAAGGGAGCTGGCGTCAAAGCGAGTGCAAAGTTTGCTATCAAACAGGACGGCGACAATGTGGAAATCAGCAATCTCGATGTGGCCGGAGACACATTCCGCCTCCGAGGTGATGTGAGCGTCGTCAATGGTGATCTGACAACTGCGGAATTCAGTACAGCTAAACTCAATCGCGGCGATGATGTTGCAGTGAAAGTTACGCGGACCCAGTATGGTTATCGTGTCGATGTGAAAGGCGATACATTCGACGCAAGACCTCTGCTCAATCAGATTACCGAGCGAAAACAGCGTGGCGAAAGCGCCAATGCGGGCGGTAAACAACGTATTCTGGTCAATGCAGACATAGGTTCTGTTACCGGATTTTATTCAGAAGATCTCAGCAACGTGTCGCTGTCTTATGAGGGGGTGGGGACCGCTGTTTCCGGCCTCGCGTTCAACGCATCGACGAAGGCCGGTCGAAAGATATTTGCGGCAGACAGCTCCGAAAGCGGTTCCCGTTCCATAAGTCTGCAGTCGAAGGATGCCGGTGCCGTGCTCCGTTTCTTTGGCTTTTACGACAAGATGCAGGGTGGCGATATCAATGTAACGCTGGATTCTAAAGGCGATGGGCCGTTGCGCGGTCAAATTGATGCGCGAAATTTCACGCTGGTCAACGAGCCAAGACTGGCAAGCCTTGTGTCGTCTTCTCCTAACGGAACAAGTCTCAATGAGGCAGTGAAAAAGAATATCGATGTTTCGACAGTTACATTCGAGCGCGGTTTCTCCCAAATCGAAAAGGGAGATAACTATATTAACTTGGCAAACGGGGTTATCCGCGGCTCCACTATCGGAACGACTTTTCAAGGTGTATTAAGCGATCCCAGCGGAAATATGGCTCTCACGGGTACCTTCATGCCAGCCTATGGCCTTAATCGTATATTTGGCGACTTGCCCGTATTGGGTTTGTTTCTAGGGAATGGTCGTGATCGGGGCTTGATAGGCATCACCTACAAGTTGGTGGGGCCTCTGAAGCAACCTCAGATCATCGTCAACCCGATTTCGGTAATTGCACCGGGTATTTTCCGCTCAATATTCGAGTTTCAATAGTTTTCCTCGAAGTTTGTGCGTGACTTTGAACACGCACAAACATCGGCATTTTACTTACGCTGGGCGAACCAGAATATGCTTCTTCTTGCCGAGCGATAATTTGATTACGCCATCAGTCGTCACTTCGGATGCTCCGACTTGGAGTTTTTCGTCTGAGACGCTCACATCATTCACACGTACGGCACCGCCTTGAACATGGCGGCGCGCTTCACCGTTTGATGCTGCGAGGCCAGCTTTAACCAGAAGGGTGAGAATGCCCACTCCAGTTTCCAAGTCGCTGGCAGCGACTTCGACAGTCGGCAGATTGGTTGCCAGCGCACCTTCTTCGAAAGTTTTGCGAGCAGTCTCAGCCGCATCTTGGGCTGCTTGTCTGCCATGCAACAAAGCCGTAATTTCCGTTGCAAGAACTTTCTTGGTTTCGTTGATTTCCGCACCACCCAACGCCCCGAGCCGTTCAATTTCATCAAGTGGTAAGGTCGTGTAAAGCTTGAGAAAGCGGGTTACGTCGGCGTCTTCTGTGTTACGCCAATACTGCCAGAAATCGTATGGGCTAAGCAGGTCCGCGTTCAGCCAGATCGCACCATTCATCGATTTGCCCATTTTGGCACCCGAAGAAGTGGTCAACAAAGGTGAGGTCAAGGCATATAGCTGCGGCGTGCCAAGGCGATGGCCCAGATCAATGCCATTGACAATATTTCCCCACTGATCCGAGCCGCCCATCTGTAATCGAAGTCCGTACCGCTTGTTAAGCTCGACAAAGTCATAGGCTTGCAAAATCATGTAGTTGAATTCGAGGAATGAAAGCGATTGTTCACGATCAAGCCGCTGTTTGACAGAGTCGAACGACAACATGCGGTTGACGGAAAAATGCTGACCCACATCACGCAGGAACTCAAGGTAGTTGAGAGGCATCAGCCATTCAGCATTATTGACCATAAGGGCATCCTGCGGGCCGTCGCCAAAATTCAGGTAATTGGTAAAAACCTGTTTGATGCCGTTAATATTGTTTTGGATAATTTCAGGCGTCATCAGTTTGCGCGCTTCATCCTTAAACGAAGGGTCGCCAACCATACCTGTGCCACCACCCATCAGCGCGACAGGTCTGTGCCCCGTCTTCTGCATCCAATGCAGCATCATGATCTGAATCAAACCGCCCGCATGCAGGCTGGAAGCTGTAGGATCAAAGCCGATATAAGCCGATACAGTTTCCTTGGTGAACAGTGCATCCAGACCCGCATCATCGGAGGTCTGATGGATGAACCCACGCGTGGAAAGCGTATGCAAGAATTCGGATTTGAAGGCAGACATAGATTTATTCCTGATTAGATCGGCGCTGCGAAAGAAGCGCTACGAGGCGTCTGTGCTTTTTGGGCAATGTGTGACGCGCCCGAATTTTCAGGGCGCGTCATCTAGTGGCTTAACGTAGACGTTTAGGCTTGGCTTCGACCAATTCCCCATTGAGGCGACGGTCGAGATAGTCAGAGCATTCAGCAATAACTTCATCAGTCATGCCGGAAAAGAAGTGGTTTGCTCCAACCATCGTTTTCTGAGTGATGGTTATGCCTTTTTGCGTCTTCAGCTTGTCAACCAGCCCTTGTACATCCTTGGGTGGTGCGACCTTGTCCTGATCGCCATGGAGAATCAGACCGGATGAGGGGCAGGGCGCCAGGAACGAGAAGTCATAGGTATTGGGTTGCGGCGCAACGGAGATAAAACCTTCGATTTCAGGACGGCGCATAAGTAACTGCATGCCAATCCAGGCGCCGAAAGAATAACCCGCAACCCAGCATGTTTTTGAGTCCGGATGTAGGGATTGCACCCAATCAAGCGCTCCTGCAGCGTCAGACAGTTCGCCAGAACCATGATCGAATTCACCTTGGCTGCGCCCAATGCCACGAAAGTTAAACCGCAGTGTCGTAAAACCGCGCTGCTGAAACATGTAGAAAAGATCATAGACGATCTTATTATTCATCGTGCCGCCAAACTGCGGATGCGGATGCAGGATGATGGCTATAGGAGCATTTTTTTCCATAGAAGGCTGATAGCGGCCCTCAAGGCGTCCCGCAGGTCCATTGAAAATTACTTCAGGCATGTATACTCCAGTCTTCGCCAACGGATGCTTCTTGACCAGCCGGGCTTGACGGCAATCAATAGCGCCCATAAAACCAGTTTAGAACCGTTCAAAACTGGTGTAGAAACTATATCGAAGCGGCTTAATAGGCTGGTCTGAGGTGCAATTTCAAGAAAATTGCGCTTTAAGACCACATTGATCGCAAAAGAACAGGATTTGACCGCGTATGGCCCGCAACCGTGCCTATTTCGACTACAATGCTAGCGCCCCGCTGATAACAGCTGCGCGCGATGCAATTGTCGATGCGCTGGCATTGCCGGGTAACCCTTCATCGGTACATATGGAGGGCCGTGCCGCTAAAGCAACTCTGCAAGCTGCCCGACACGACGTGGCAGGACTCGTAAACGCCAAACCTGATCATGTATTCTTTACATCGGGGGCAACCGAGGCAGCTTCAACCCTTCTAACACCGCAATATTTGATGGGACGTGCAGAAATGCGCCTGTCCAAACTATATGTCAGTGCGAGCGAGCATCCTTGCATACTTGCTGGTGGTCGGTTTGCAGCGGAACAGATTGAAATTATCCCCGTTGACGGCAGGGGCTTGTTGAATCGTGATCGGTTGCGGGAACTTTTGGCACTTCATGATCGCAACGAAGGCTTGCCTTTAGTGGCCGTACAAGCAGCCAATAATGAAACCGGTGTTTTGCAACCAATTGCAGAGATCGGCGCTCTGGTAAAGCAGTTCGGCGGTGTATTTGTCGTGGATGCCGTCCAGGCTGCTGGTCGAATTGCATTAGATATTACAACGAGTTCCGTGGATTACTTCATTTTGTCAGCGCACAAGATTGGTGGTCCTAAAGGAATTGGGGCAATTATCGCCGTGTCAGACTTGATCATGCCCAAGCCGCTGATACGTGGTGGAGGGCAAGAAAAAGGGCATCGTGCCGGAACTGAAGCCTTGACGTTGATTGTTGGCTTTGCAGCTGCTGCGCGAATTGCGCGCGAGCGCCTTGAGCAGGGCGGTTGGCCCGTTTTACAGCGGGATAAGATTGAGCGTGGTATTCGTGTCATTGCTCCAAATGCAATAATCTACGGTTCGGATGTAGAACGGCTCCCGAATACGACCTTCTTTTCCTTGCCACACGCCAAAGCAGAAACGGTGCAAATAGCTTTTGATCTGGCAGGGATCGCCTTATCTGCGGGCTCTGCGTGCTCATCCGGTAAAGTTGGCCCTAGTCACGTTCTGGCAGCCATGGGGCATGGCGACGGTACCGGAGGGATTCGTGTGTCTACCGCGCCGGACACGGATGATGATGACATCGAATTATTTCTCGACGCGCTGAAGAAAATCGTTATTCGAAGCGACCGTTCGGGAACCGCCGCTGCTGATGCAGCATAAAAATTTCAATTATTGACGTTTTTCGTCGATAGTTGCAAAAAATCCGGTAAATGCCGGTGTTAAATCGTGCGAATGCACATTACATAAAGGCAAATATTCAAGACGACATACTGCCTTGACGTTTGCAACTGCGGGACCTTGAACCCCGCGAGGATGGAGAACGCCAATGCCTGCAGTGCAGGAAACCATTGATCGGGTCCGTACGCTTGACGTGGACCAATATAAGTATGGCTTTGAAACGCTTATCGAAATGGATAAAGCGCCAAAGGGTCTGAACGCGGACATTATCCGGTTCATCTCAGCCAAGAAAAATGAGCCAGAATGGATGCTGGAATGGCGCCTTAAAGCCTATGAGCGTTGGTTGACGATGGAAGAGCCCACATGGGCCCGGGTCAACTATCCCAAGATCGATTTTCAGGACATGGTTTACTACGCCGGTCCGAAGAATCAGACAGGCCCCACCTCGCTTGCTGAAGTCGACCCGGAGCTTCTGCGTACCTATGAAAAATTAGGTATTCCGCTGAAGGAGCAGGAAATCCTAGCCGGTGTCCGCAAGGTCGGTGAACCAAGCCCAAGCGATGAAGACGAAGAAGCCAGTGACAACGTTTATAAATCAGGCCGCGTTGCAGTTGATGCCGTGTTCGACAGCGTCTCTGTTGTAACGACATTTAAGGCCGAGCTGGCAAAAGCGGGTGTCATCTTCTGTTCCATTTCCGAAGCCATTCGTGAGCATCCGGAACTGGTAAAGAAGTATCTTGCCACGGTCGTACCTGTCTCGGATAATTTTTATGCGACGCTGAATTCGGCGGTCTTCACGGATGGTTCGTTTGTCTATGTACCCAAGGGTGTGCGTTGCCCGATGGAACTTTCCACTTATTTCCGTATTAACGAACGCGATACAGGCCAGTTCGAACGTACATTGATCATCGCCGAGGAAGGCGCATACGTGTCCTATCTGGAAGGATGCACCGCACCGCAACGTGACGAAAACCAGTTGCATGCCGCAGTTGTCGAACTGATTGCACTGGACGATGCCGAGATCAAATACTCAACCGTCCAGAATTGGTTTCCGGGCGATGCGGAAGGCAAGGGTGGCATTTACAACTTCGTCACCAAGCGTGGTGATTGCCGCGGTGTCAATTCCAAGATTTCCTGGACGCAGGTTGAGACGGGCTCAGCGATCACTTGGAAATATCCGTCAGTTATTCTACGCGGTGATAATTCTCGCGGCGAATTCTATTCGATTGCGGTTTCCAATGGCCATCAGCAGATCGATAGCGGCACCAAGATGTTGCATCTTGGTAAAAACACATCAAGCCGCATCATCTCTAAAGGCATTTCCGCAGGTAAGTCTAACAATACCTATCGCGGTCAAGTTTCCGCCCATCGCAAGGCTGAAAACGCGCGTAACTTTACCCAGTGTGACTCGCTGCTGATCGGCAATGATTGCGGTGCGCATACGGTGCCATATATCGAAGCGAAAAATGCGACGGCTCAGTTCGAGCATGAAGCCACAACGTCGAAAATTTCCGAAGATGCGTTGTTCTATGTGATGCAACGCGGCATTCCCGAGGAAGAGGCGATTGCCTTGATCGTTAATGGTTTTGTCAAGGAAGTCATTCAGGAATTGCCGATGGAGTTCGCCGTTGAGGCCCAAAAACTGATCGGTATCAGTCTCGAGGGGAGCGTCGGATAATGGCCGTAACCGTCACGAAGGAAGAACTGGATCGGCTACGCAAGCGCTATAAAGAGCTTGGCGATGTCATCGATGAACTGACCGATACGCTCGGTCGGGCTTCCACCGCGACGGAACGTGTCCTCGAACCGGAACTGATGAGAGCTCGCAAGGAGCTTGTTTCGGTGGTCGAGCGCCTCAAAAGCTTAAGTGGCGAAAGTTCGTCATAGCTCGGCGCCGACTACCATAAAATTTAACTGGGATCATGAGTGTGGATCCACGGAATATCAAAGGGTACTAAAATGCTGGAAATCAGAAATCTCCATGCGAAGATCGCAGACACAGATACCGAAATCATTCGCGGTCTTAATTTGACGGTGAAGGCTGGTGAAGTTGCGGCCATCATGGGACCGAACGGGTCGGGTAAGTCAACTTTGTCCTATATTCTTGCTGGCCGTGACGATTATGAAGTTACTGAAGGCGATATTCTTTATAATGGCGAGTCCATTCTGGAACTTGATCCAGCCGAGCGTGCCGCAAAAGGCATCTTTCTGGCATTCCAGTATCCGATGGAAATACCTGGCGTAGCAACGATGGAATTCCTGAAAGTTGCTCTGAACTCGCAGCGCAAGGCGCGCGGTGAAGAGCCTTTGAAGATTCCTGAATTCATTTCACGTGTTAAAACAGCAGCTGGATCGCTCGACATGGATCTGGCAATGCTCAAGCGTCCCCTGAATGTTGGTTTTTCGGGCGGTGAGAAAAAGCGTGCTGAAATCCTGCAGATGAAACTGTTGGAGCCAAAGCTTTGCGTGCTCGATGAAACAGACTCTGGGCTTGACATTGATGCACTGAAGATCGTGTCCGACGGCGTGAATGCACTACGCTCGCCTGATCGGGCCGTGATAGTTATTACCCACTATCAGCGTCTGCTCGACTATATCGTGCCAGACAGCGTGCACGTGCTTTACAAAGGCCAGGTCATCAAGTCTGGCGACAAGAATCTTGCACTTCATCTCGAAGAGAATGGCTACGCCGATATCATCGGTGAGGCCGCTTGAGGATTGATGTCATGAATGTTCACACAGGGCGTCAGCCCACTGCAGCGGAATCGGCTTTGGTCGACGCTTTTGTTGATCGCATGGGTGAGTTGCCTGGCGATGCCGAGGTTGTTAGTGCTCGCGATAACGCAATTGAGGCTTTGAAGACGCAAGGATTGCCATCAAGGCGCGTCGAAGCTTGGCATTATACCGATCTTCGCACTTTGTTACGCGGCATACCTGACTATGATTCATCCGCCGGTAGCGCGGCCCTACCTTCGGTTATCGCAGGATCATTAGTAGCAACCGTCTCAAACGGTACTGCGTTGAACGCCCCGAAGATTGATTCTGTCACGTTCACGAAGTTCAGCGAGTTACTCGCCAATGGTTCCGCGATACGGCATCTGGCTATTCGGGATGGCGATGACGCTATTGGTCAGATCAACGCAGCTTATGTCACTGACGGTTGGAACATCATTGTTGACGATGGCGTGGAACTCGAAGCGCCATTAGAGATACAAAATGCGCAGCTTCGCGGGCAGGGCCATGTTCGTTTTCCGGTTCAATTCGGAAAAGGCGTCAAGGCTACAGTCATAGAGCGCCAGACCGGCGGCGATGGCGAAGGATTTTCGACAAGCGTCAGTAATTTGACTGTTGCTGATGATGCGGAAGTAAACTGGATCATTTTGCGTGAACAGGGTGCCAATGCAACGCAGTTGGCGCAATTAACGGCGACGCTTGGCAGCAATTCAAAGCTTACACTCTATGTTGTTAATGCAGGTGGTAAGCTCGTACGCCAGGAAGTGCATGTGCTGGTAAAAGGCGAAGGCTCTGATTTCAAGTTGCGCGGCGTAAACCTCCTTGCCGGCGATACGCACACCGACGTTACTATGACGCTGGGTCATTTGGTTGAAAATACGACTTCGGTGCAGGTTGTTCGCAACGTTGTTACGGATCGTGCTCGCGGTGTGTTTCAGGGTCAGATTAAAGTGAACAGGATCGCCCAGAAGACCGATGCACGCATGGCGTGCAATACCCTTCTGTTATCCGATGACGGCGAGTTTGATGCAAAGCCTGAACTTGAAATCTTCGCTGATGATGTCGCTTGCGGTCATGGTGCAACTGTCACTGAAATCGATGGTAATCATCTGTTCTATCTAAAAGCGCGCGGAATACCTGAAAATGAAGCGCGTGGACTTTTGATCAAAGCTTTCGTTGCTGAGATTATTGAAGAACTTGAAAGCGAAGCATTGGTAGAAGCGCTTGAAGCAATTCTCGACAAATGGCTGAGCGCGCATATCTGATCGATAACGCGACAATCCCAAGGACAAGTGCAGCGATCATGGATACGAAGATCATCAATAGCGGGTATGATGTAGACGCGATCCGTAGGGATTTTCCGATCCTATCACGTGAAGTCTATGGCAAGCCACTCGTCTATCTTGACAATGGCGCTTCGGCACAAAAACCGCGGGCCGTTATCGACACGATCTCACAGACCTACTCCAATGAATATTCTAACGTGCATCGGGGGCTGCATTTTCTCTCTAACGCTACCACCGACGCATATGAAAAAGCACGGGAAAGTGTCCGGCGTTTTATAAATGCCGCATCGGTTGACGAGATCATCTTCACGAAGTCAGCCACTGAAGCCATCAACACAGTGTCTTATGGTTACGGTATGCCAAATATCGGCGAGGGCGACGAGATCGTTCTGTCGATAATGGAGCATCATTCGAATATTGTTCCTTGGCATTTCATTCGTGAACGGCAAGGCGCCAAACTTGTGTGGGTACCGGTCGATGAACAGGGCGCGTTTCACGTCGAAGAATTTGAGAAGCGTCTGACGGATCGTACCAAGCTGGTCGCTATTACGCATATGTCGAATGTGCTGGGAACCGTAACGCCGATCAAAGATATTGTGCGTATCGCCCACGCGCGAGGCATTCCGGTTCTTGTCGACGGTAGTCAGGGCGCCGTGCATTTGCCGGTCGACGTCCAGGAGCTCGGTTGCGATTGGTATATTTTCACAGGCCATAAGATTTATGGTCCGTCCGGTATCGGCGTGCTTTACGGCCGCAAACAGATACTCGAATCGATGCGACCGTTTCAGGGCGGAGGCGAAATGATTGAGGAGGTGACTGAGGATTATGTCACCTATAATCATCCGCCGCATCGTTTTGAGGCCGGTACGCCACCGATAGCGCAGGCGATCGGGCTTGGCGCGGCAATTGAATATGTCGAGAAAATTGGACGCCATGCCATTTTGGCACATGAAGAAGATCTGCGCGACTATGCCCACCAACGGCTGCGCGAGATCAATTCACTGCGTATTTTTGGCGATGCCAAAGACAAAGGTGCCATTATCTCATTTGAGCTTCAGGGCATTCACGCACACGATGTGTCGATGGTTATTGACCGTGCCGGTGTGGCTGTCCGTGCGGGAACGCATTGCGCACAGCCGCTCTTGAAACGCTTCGGCGTAACCTCCACATGCCGTGCATCGTTTGCAATGTACAATACCAGAGACGAGATCGATGTTCTCGCCGATGCGCTTGAAAAAGCGCGAAAGTTTTTTGGGTGATGATCATGACCGATAAAGTCGAAACAGAAAATGTGGCCCTCGAAGCCGCGCCGATAGTCGACTCGGAACCAGTCTCTGCCATCCCTGCCGACGAATTGGCGCGCATGACAGATGATGTTATTGGCGCCTTAAAAACTGTCTACGATCCGGAAATTCCCGCCGATATTTATGAACTCGGCCTCGTCTATAAGATTGATATCGAAGATGATCGTTCGGTGAAAATTGAGATGACGCTTACCGCGCCGGGCTGCCCGGTTGCCGGTGAAATGCCTGGCTGGGTACAAGATGCAGTCAGCGCCGTAGAGGGCGTGAGTTTTGTCGACGTAACGATGACGTTCGATCCACCATGGACGCCAGATCGGATGTCTGAAGAAGCCCAAGTCGCCGTTGGTTGGTATTAATAAGCAGTCTTTATTTTTCAACGAGTTAGACTAAAGTCTGGCTGGAATCAGCTTATTCTTTTCGATACATTACATTATTCCCGGAACAGAAATTTTCGTTCTGATTTATCCATTTTTGCTGCTTATTTTACAGTGGAATAAGAATGTTTGATGGTGTGTCTGTGGCTCGGATCCTTTTGGTCTCCGTTAGCCTCTCATTCATAATAAAAGCGTGTTGGCACAGCCACGAATTATCTGAGATATTAAATGCGGCAGATATTGCGGGCCTGTCGGACGGGCGCTGCACGTTGACCCTTTTGGCCGACGTGGCAAAGGAGCGGAAAAAACTGTTGCGCGAGACCTTGGTTTCAATGGGTTTGGCTAGCGCCGCTGTCATTACAGCAACAATATTATACTGTTATTTCGATTGATGGGCGCGATTATACCGCGCCAATGGCCCCGATCTGTGGCACTCTCTCCTATAAATTTCTGAACTTTCAACGAATTCATAAATCGTTTTAATGAGCCGCGTGCAGGGTATTAGACTATAGGCGTACGACTAAGGTACGGATTGTTACTGCAAATATTCCATTCTATTGCAACCAGCAGATGAGAGCGAATGTCATGCAAGGACATTTCTCTTTTAAGAGCTGCACTGTTTGTGGTTGTTGGAGCGATAGTGATGACCAGTTATGTAACCTTAGCGAATATCAATTTTTTGATCACAATTTTCTTCGGTTGCTTCGTGCTGCAAGCGCTGTGGTATCGCCGAACTCTCGCTAGAAATGGCTGGGTCGGTGCTTCGGGCGCTCATGGCATCCAGCGTTTGATCATGGTGAATAGTAGCCGTGCAGTGATGAAGGACAGAAAAAATCGCACCATCGACCTGCTTAGTATTGCTGCGATTATCGGAGCGGTAATCTGCTTCATCTAATCCACGAAAAAGAGTGCCGGAATTCAAGGGGCTTCACAACCTTCCGGCACACTTTCTTCCATGCTTTTTTCGGACTTTTGCAGCGTGCCGTCTATCAATGAAAGCGGCACGAATGGAACGCCCTGTATGGCAGGGTTCGCAAGCTTTAGTCGATAGCAACCGTAAAAGACTTTGATTGAGCCATCTTTCTCTTCGGATTTTACCGCAATGGGTTGGCTCCAATAGGCTGATCCTGCAGCACCTTCGCCTTCCACCTTTCCAAACTGAACCGTCACCGATTTGGTATTTTCATATCCAGCCTGAAACTGTGGAAATGGCTGGGGAGGGCTTTCAGGTAAGTAATAGCTGTACGCTCTCGCATATTCTTGTCGATTGATAGCATTGTAGTAGGATTTGATAAGAGTTTCCGGCGTGCTTCGATTATCCAGGTATTCGGGGGGCGTCTGAGTTGGACTCAGTGCCGTTTCGATTTTGGAAGGTGTGTCAGAAACCGCAGGTGTTTCGCTGCTTGAGGCAGGTGCTTTTGGTTCCTGTGCAATAACTGGAGCCGTGTGGAGAGCCAGCATTGCAATGCCGATAAGGACACAATAACGATTTTTCATGGTCATTGCCTTCCGTTTGTCTGTTTTCGAGCCCATGCCTATTGTGAACACTTGCAGTGACGTCCGTGTAACACTAATTATAGTGGCAGGTGATTGTTGCACCGTCTGAACAAGAAAGCTGATAAATGGGTCGTTTTTCTGTCATAACATTGACTGACGCTGCTGCGAGCCGCGTCGACGAAATTACATCGTCGCGTGAAGATGCGCTGGGTATCCGCGTCGGAATCAAGAAGGGCGGTTGTGCAGGTATGGAATATACAATCGATCTCGTCACTGAGGCCAAGCCGGGCGATGACGTTATCGAGAAAAATGGCTCCAAGGTCTTTGTTGCGCCTGAAGCAGTGCTTTACTTGCTTGGCACCGAAATGGACTTCGAAATTACCAAACTGCGCACTGGTTTTGTATTCAATAACCCAAATCAAACGTCAGCTTGCGGCTGCGGCGAATCGGTTGAATTGACACCGGCTCGCCCCGAAGCTTTGACGCCTGCCATTTCTTGATAGTCGTCACGTGGATAATGATGCGATCCACGATTTGTTTGCGGGATTGGGCGGCGTTAGCATCCGGCGGATGTTTGGTGGTAAGGGCATCTATTTCGAGGGGGTAATTATCGCCCTTGAACTTTCAACCGGAAATGTCCTTCTTAAAGCCGATGAGGTATCAATTCCGGAATTTGAAGCAGCAGGCTGTGAGCAATGGACCTACACAGGTAAGTCCAAGCAGGTAAAAATGCCCTACTGGTCCGTTCCGGAGGAGGCTTTTGATGACCCGGATATCATGACCGAATGGGCCAAGCGGGCTTATGAAGCCGCTCTGCGCGTGGCCAAGTAGTCTCAGATCAAGCCGCGCTGCTCGAGAAAGCCGAGAGCATGCCTTGTGGGCAAGGTCAATAAATTTGGCAATTGTTGAAACGAGAACCAGCCTACTCCCGCATGCTTTTCGGGTTCCAGCAATTGCACTTCACCTGAAAAATTTTCAGCAAGAAACAACACTCCCAGCCAGTGTTGCTGTTCATCATGAAATAGCTGTTCGCTGATGCCGAGCAAACTCATGGTTTTGGCGTAAAGCCCGGTTTCTTCGAGTGCTTCGCGATGCACAGCCTGTTCGGCGGTTTCAAGAAAATCTACTTTACCGCCTGGTATGCCCCAACAACCTATTTCCGGGCTCTTCTTACGCTGCAGAAGAAGAATATGCCCCTCTTTCAGAAATACGATGCCGCACCCAACGCCCGGACTATTCATGCTCAGATTTTAGTATCAATCAGCATAAACGCAGGAATTTCGTCGCCAAAGCCAATGGGGGCTGTCCCCATATCATCACGGTCTCTGCGATGGTCGCGGCGTGGTTCCGGCCGTTGCTCGGGCCGAGCTGCAGCGGGGCGAGCGCGACGTTGTTCATTCTCAGTTTTAATCGCAACCTTGTTGGGCTTATCAGCTGTACGAATAACAGGCTGATCGTCCAAAGGCTCGACTTCAATGTCTTTTGCCTTCTCAGCAGCCGCTATGATGTCAATTTCGGACTGTGGGCGCTCGCGCTCACGACCTTCATTGCGGCGACGCTTTGGTGCTGGCTTGTCACGGCCACCGCGTCCACGACGAGGGGCCTCATCCGGCTCGTTCGATACGGGCAGTGTCGACAGATCACCATCGTACCAGACGATATCTTCGCCGATCAGTTTTTCTATGGATGCCAGATATTTGACGTCTGCTTGTGTTACGAGCGTAAACGCCTTTCCGGAGCGTCCTGCGCGTCCCGTGCGTCCAATACGATGAACATAATCCTCGGAATGAATTGGTACATCGAAATTGAACACGTGACTCACATCGGGTATATCGAGCCCGCGCGCGGCGACATCGGATGCAACAAGTATTTTAAGCTTGTTATCCTTAAAATTCGCCAACATTGTCGTGCGCGCACGTTGATCCATATCACCGTGGAGTGCGCCAGCGTCGAACTCATGTTTAACGAGCGAGCGGAAGAGCTCCGATACATCTTTCTTGCGGTTGCAGAAGATGATTGCGTTTTTAAGTCCATCGGCCTCAGCGCGGATAAGATCGCGCAATATTGCCCGTTTCTCCCAATCCTTCTTGCCGGACTTTACTAGCTTCTGTTCAACCGTCTTTGCAGTCGTTGCAGCCTTCGCCACTTCGATGCGTACTGGCGAGTGCAAAAACTGTTCCGTCAGCTTGGTGATCTCAGGTGGCATGGTAGCCGAGAAAAACAGTGTCTGCCGTGTGAAGGGAATGAGTTTACAAATGCGCTCAATATCCGGGATAAAGCCCATGTCGAGCATCCGGTCAGCTTCATCGATCACGAGAATGTCTACTGCGCTCAGCAGCAGTTTACCGCGCTCGAAATGATCAAGCAAACGGCCTGGCGTAGCGATCAGTACGTCTGCGCCACGTTCAAGCTTGCGCAATTGGTCGTCGAAAGAAACGCCGCCGATGAGCAACGCAACATTCAAGCGGTGGTTTTTTCCATATTTAACAAAATTTTCCTCGACCTGCGCTGCGAGTTCGCGCGTGGGTTCGAGAATGAGCGTGCGGGGCATGCGGGCACGGGCGCGCCCCTGCTCGAGCAGTGTCAGCATAGGCAATACAAATGAAGCGGTTTTGCCGGTTCCCGTCTGGGCAATGCCGAGGACATCCTTGCGTTGCAGCGCATGTGGAATTGCGCCTGCCTGGATGGGGGTCGGGATCGTATATCCTGCTGCTTCTACAGCATCGAGCACTTTCGGTGAAAGGCCCAGATCAGCAAAGGTGGTCAATGGAGATTTAACTTTCTATCTGCAGTCGGTACCATACATGCCTGTTAGTGGCGTAAAGCTGCATTTGCCAGAAGCATCTGACGCTTGATTGCATAGCGTTTGCTGTAATTGCGTTACGGCGCATACCAGCAAAAGTCAACTCTTTGGTATGGTCACATTTAAGCGTTTGTTACAATTGTCCGTCATTTTATTCTAATGTTGTCAATAAAGGAACTGTTCCTTTAGAATTCGTTCGTTCCACGAATGGTTTTTATCAAAGAGAATGGTAGCTCGCAGCTGGGAAGCTTCTTCAATGGTGACCGATAAAACCGACTTTACTTCCGTATGATCTGCAACGGCGTTGACAGGTCGTTTCTCCGGCTCAAGAATATCGAAACGCACAGTCACCTTATTGGGCAGGAGCGCGCCACGCCAGCGCCGCGGCCGGAAAGCCGAAACAGGTGTAAGCGCAAGAAGGCGTGCATCAAGCGGCAGGATGGGCCCTTGGGCTGAAAGATTGTAAGCCGTCGAACCTGCAGGCGTGGCAACCATGACACCATCGCAAATGAGTTCTTCCAGCCGGATTTGATCGTCAACGCTGATACGGATTTTCGCTGCCTGGTATGATTGGCGAAGCAAGGAGATTTCATTGAGGGCGAAGGCCGTGACAGTGCCTTCCTCCACCGATTCCGCTACCATCTTCAGTGGCCGAATCGTCTCGGATTGCGCAGCCTCAATTCGATCCTTCAGGCCAACGCTGCTGAACTCGTTCATTAGAAAGCCAACGGATCCGCGGTTCATGCCGTAGATCATTTTTCCTTGGTTCATGTAGTGCTGCAATGTCTGCAGCATGAAACCGTCGCCACCGAGCGCAACGATCACATCAGCATCGCGAGCGTCGGACTGACCGTAGAATTTGATGAGTTCTTGAGCAGCTTCATCCGAATCCGGCGTGCCGGAGGAAAGAAAAGCAAATGTTTCAATTTTCCGGTTCATGACTGCCTGCGAAATGTAAAGGAATAAGGATATATCGCCTAGCACGCTGGGCGTGATCTGGCAAAACGCGAAAGTGATATTGGTAAAGAAACAACGCCGCTGCAGCGCTTGGACAACTAGCCGGCGAAAAGATCTGGAGCGTGCATCATGCGCGAAGCAGGTAAAGAATTACCAGCGTGCTCGCGTGCAAATATTAAAGGAAAAGGTGGTGCCCCCAGAGAGACTCGAACTCCCGACCCTCTGATTACAAATCAGATGCTCTACCAACTGAGCTATAAGGGCAGCGGCGTTCGATTAGCACAAAGCTCCGAAGTGTAAAACGGAAAATGTGGTTTATACGAAATAATTTTACGAAAAGCCCGAAAACCGGGCCGATACTGTCTTTCAGGGTTAGTCGAATAGGGCAGTCTGGCCAAGCATGTCTCGATATCATCGGAAACGCGCGTAAGCGCCACGATAATCAGGCGCTCAAAGAATCGACGTGCGTAATAACGTTGACGTAAAGGTTATCTGTAGTTCAATGTTGCTTAAGGGGGAGATCTCAGAGATGACATATGATGCTGATGCTATTGTGATTGGGGCGGGGCTGGCGGGGTTGGTAGCTGCCACGGAACTGACCGATGCGGGCAAGCGGGTAATCATTGTTGATCAGGAACCCGAGCAGACATTGGGCGGACAGGCGTGGCGCTCTTTTGGCGGATTGTTTTTTGTAAATAGTCCCGAGCAGCGTCGACTGCGAATTAAAGATTCTTACGAGTTGGCATTGCAGGATTGGATGGGATCTGCGGGCTTTGATCGCGAGGAGGACCATTGGCCGCGAAAATGGGCTGAGGCCTATGTCGATTTTGCTGCCGGCGAAAAACGTTCATGGCTGCATGCGCAAGGGATGCGCTGGTTTCCTATCGTCGGTTGGGCGGAGCGGGGCGGTTCATTGGCGACGGGCCACGGAAATTCTGTGCCACGCTTTCATATTACGTGGGGAACGGGGTTGGGCGTAGTCGAGCCCTTTGTCCGGCGGGCCCGTGAGGCTGAACAAAAAGGACTTTTAAGTTTCCGATTTCGCCACAGGGTCACGTCGCTCGGCACGAATGGCGGCATTGTGGACAGCGTGGAGGGTGAGGTGCTTGAGCCTAGCAATGTCAAGCGCAGTGAGCCCAGTTCACGTGTGGTTGCCAGCTCGTTCATTTTAAGGGCGCAGGTAATTGTTGTTTGCAGTGGAGGCATGGGAGCCAATCACGATCTTGTGCGCAAAAATTGGCCAAAACGCTTGGGTGAAGCTCCTAAACGCCTCATCAGCGGGGTGCCGGATCATGTTGATGGATTGATGCTGGGCATAAGCGAACAAAGCGGCGCGCATCTAATCAACTGCGATCGCATGTGGCACTATGTCGAAGGCGTGCACAATTGGAACCCGATTTGGTCTAGGCATGCTATCCGTATTCTGCCGGGGCCATCATCCTTATGGTTTGATGCCAATGGAAATCGCTTGCCTGCACCATGCTTGCCGGGCTTCGACACATTGGCCACGCTCAGTCACATCATGAAAACGGGACATGATTATTCTTGGTTCATACTCAACGAGACCATTGTGAAAAAAGAATTCACGCTATCAGGCTCAGAACAAAACCCTGATTTCACCAGCAAGAGTTGGCGGCAGGTATTGAAGCGAGCCACCGGTGGCATTCCCTCACCTGTTAAAGCGTTTCTCGATAAGGGCGAAGATTTCATCGTTGAAAATAATCTGACTGATCTGGTGCGGCGAATGAACGCTCTGAGCGGGGATAATTTGATTGATGAGCAAAAACTTCACGCACAAATTGCTGCACGCGATCGCGAAGTCGAGAACACCTACACGAAGGACGCACAAATCACGGCGATAAGGGGCGCGCGCAATTATATCGGCGACAAGCTCGTTCGCGTCGTGCCTCCCCACAAGATACTGGACCCAAAACATGGGCGCCTGATAGCGGTGAGACTCAATATTCTGACGCGCAAGTCATTGGGCGGCATAGAGACTGATCTGAATGCACGTGTTCTGAAACAAGGCGGCGAGCCGCTACCGGGAGTTTACGCGGCGGGCGAGGCGGCTGGCTTTGGCGGTGGAGGAGTTCACGGATATAACTCGCTTGAAGGAACTTTTCTTGGCGGTTGCATATTTTCCGGCCGTATTGCTGGTCGGGCAGCCGCCAAGGTTGTTTAGATCACGCCAATACCGTGGTGGGCAGTTCCTTCATCGCGTCAGATAGCGTTGGGCTGCATAAAGTGAGATTGCAGCCGCGTTGGACACATTCAATGATTTGATAGCGCCGGGCATATCAAGACGGGCGAGGTGGGTAACTGTCTCGCGCGTCTTCTGACGTAAGCCTTTGCCTTCTGCGCCGAGGACCAAGGCAATGCGTCCTGGCTTCATCGTTTTTTCGAGTTCGAGCGGCCCTTCCGAATCAAGCCCAATTGTTGTGAAGCCGAGCTCGTGTAATTCACTGATCGCATCAGCAAGATTGCGAACTTCTATATGGGGAATAAGTTCAAGCGCGCCAGAAGCGGCTTTTGCAAGGACGCCTGATTCTTGTGGGCTGTGCCTTGCCGTTGTGATGATAGCTCCAGCGCCGAAGGCCACTGCGGACCGCATGATTGCGCCGACATTGTGTGGATCAGTAACCTGATCAAGAATCAGCAGGAGATCGCTTTCTTGAAGCACTTTCAAAGATTGGGCTTTTAAAGGCTTTGCTTCGATCATCACGCCTTGATGCACGGCATCAGAGCCGGTTTCCTTATCGATTGCGCGGGGCTCAACAATTTCAACGTCGAATCCCAGGGCGTCTGGATCAGCGATTTCCAGTCGATCGAGAGCATTCTTCGTGACCAGCATGCGTTTGATCTGGCGGGCAGGGTTATCCAGTGCTGCGCGGACCGTATGCAAACCATAGAGCCGGACAAGCCCTTCCGGTGCTTGTGTGCCGGCGACTTGAGGACGCGAAGCTCGTTCAGCCTGTTGCGGTGTACCGCCAGCCTTCTGATCGCGGTACTGGCGGCGCAATGTCGCGTAATGGGAATCTTTTTGCGTATGTGTGGGTTTTTGTGTCGTCATAACGCGACCATATACGCTTTCACTTCGTTCAGCGATACGACTATTCGTTGAATTTATTGGCTTCGGTCGGTTGAACCGCATAATTTGTCAGGCAATTTCCACAACTCATTCATTTTCTGCCAGTAAGTGTTGACACCACGTGACCTAGTCGGCATAAGGCCCTCCGCAAGCAGCAGCCTGATGAACTGTCCGGCGGTTGTTTGCGAAGTGCCAAATGGCGCGGTTCCATCGGCAGTGACCGGAGGAGTGCCCGAGTGGTTAAAGGGGACGGACTGTAAATCCGTTAGCTTGGCTTACGTTGGTTCGAATCCAACCTCCTCCACCACTGCCGGAACCGCCCGCCTGGCGCATAATCCCAAGACGAATTGGTCTTGGTGGAGATTATGTGCCAATTTGAGTGTTGTGCGGGTATAGCTCAGTGGTAGAGCAGCAGCCTTCCAAGCTGAATATGCGGGTTCGATTCCCGCTACCCGCTCCAGTTTCGACAGAGAGCACCGCGTACACGCGAGAGCGCGTATGGTGCTCTTCGATTTTGTCTTGAGCTTGTACGCCGCTCATGTGTCCCCATATGAACGAGCATATCCCAAGACGAACCCAACCCGGATCGGTCGTGTTTGGCCGGGCGGGTGACTGTGCTGACGGACGGCTCGCTGTCTCGTCTGACTACAAACATGGTACCGGCCTCTAGACCGGTTGTGATGACGAGAGAACGACGATTATGGCTAAGAGCAAGTTTGAACGTAATAAGCCGCACGTAAACATCGGCACGATTGGTCACGTTGACCATGGCAAGACGTCGTTGACGGCAGCGATTACGAAGTATTTTGGTGAGTACAAGGCGTATGACCAGATTGACGCTGCACCGGAAGAGAAGGCACGCGGCATCACCATTTCGACGGCACACGTTGAGTATGAGACGCCTGCGCGTCACTATGCACACGTTGATTGCCCTGGCCACGCCGACTATGTGAAGAACATGATCACCGGCGCTGCGCAGATGGATGGCGCTATTCTGGTTGTGTCTGCCGCTGACGGCCCGATGCCCCAGACCCGCGAGCACATTCTGCTTGCCCGTCAGGTTGGCGTTCCAGCGATCGTCGTGTTCCTGAACAAGGTTGATCAGGTTGACGATGCTGAATTGCTCGAACTGGTTGAGCTTGAAGTTCGTGAGCTTCTTTCCAAGTATGATTTCCCGGGCGACGATGTACCGATCGTCAAGGGTTCGGCTTTGGCTGCACTTGAAGACAGCAACAAGGAAATCGGCGAAGACGCAGTTCGCGCGCTGATGGCTGAAGTTGACAAGTACATTCCAACGCCAGAGCGTCCTATTGACCAGCCATTCCTGATGCCGATCGAAGACGTGTTCTCGATCTCGGGTCGTGGTACGGTTGTGACTGGCCGCGTTGAACGCGGTATCGTCAAGGTTGGTGAAGAAGTTGAAATCATCGGCATCAAGCCGACGACAAAGACAACAGTTACCGGCGTTGAAATGTTCCGCAAGTTGCTCGATCAGGGCCAGGCCGGCGACAACATCGGTGCACTGGTTCGCGGTGTTGGCCGTGAAGACGTTGAGCGCGGTCAGATCCTTGCCAAGCCAGGTTCGGTCAAGCCGCACACGAAGTTCAAGGCAGAAGCCTATATTCTGACGAAGGACGAAGGTGGCCGTCATACGCCATTCTTCTCCAACTACCGTCCACAGTTCTACTTCCGCACGACTGACGTGACGGGTGTAGTGACTTTGCCGGAAGGTACGGAAATGGTCATGCCTGGCGACAACATCTCGGTTGATGTGACGCTGATCGTGCCAATCGCCATGGAAGAGAAGCTCCGCTTCGCTATCCGTGAAGGTGGCCGCACCGTCGGTGCTGGCATCGTCGCTTCTATCATTGAGTAAGACTGTCGCCTGACAGTTCGAATCGGGAAGGGCGGTCCATTGGATCGCCCTTTTTGTTTGCAAAGAATTTGGTTCCGAATCGGAAATGGACGCAGTCAGGCGCAATTGTTGGCAAGCTAAACAGATAATTTTTCAGCAAGGCGCAAGAAGTCGCGTATTGGCCCTTGAAAAGGCCACGGCTTTGTGGAATGTACGCCCCGAAGATAGGGGAGTAGCTCAGTTGGTAGAGCGGCGGTCTCCAAAACCGTAGGTCGCAGGTTCGAATCCTGTCTCCCCTGCCATCTATATAGTCTGCTGGGTACACGATTGGATGGTGTAACTGCAGATGTTGAGAAGGAATTGACTCCGGGGCCTTGTGTTTTACCGGAATCGGTTCTATGTAACGTCAACAGACACGCGGTGCGTGGAGCTGAATAATCAGCTTTACGGGCCGTAATGGTGTGAACAGTCGGCATTTAAATATTAATGCAGTGTGTTTGCAGCGAAATGACACGCACGAGCGGTAAATGGCATCCAAAACGAATCCAATAACTTTTTTTCAGCAAGTGCGCGCTGAAACCGCAAAGGTCACATGGCCTTCGCGTCGCGAAACGCTCATTTCCACTGCGATGGTGATGATAATGGCGTTCTTTGCTGCGATCTTTTTTTTCGCAGCTGATCAGTTGATGGCATACGGGATTGATCTCATTCTCGGTCTTGGTCGTTAACGCAGGCTGACAAGAAAATCGGGATTGGGAATTCAACAATGACCGCGCGCTGGTATATCGTTCACGCCTATTCGAATTTTGAGAAGAAGGTCGCCGAGTCGATCGAAGAAAAGGCGCGACAGAAGGGTCTGTCGCATCTTTTTGAAAAGATCCTCGTTCCGACCGAAAAAGTGGTTGAAGTGCGCCGTGGCCGTAAGGTTGATGCTGAGCGTAAATTCTTCCCGGGCTATGTCATGGTTCGTGCTGATTTGACGGATGATGCATATCATTTGATCAAGAACACGCCGAAGGTAACCGGTTTTTTGGGTTCGGATAATAAGCCGATCGCAATTTCCGACAAGGAAGCAGAGCGCATCCTGACCCAAGTTCAGGAGGGTGTTGAGCGTCCTAAGGCATCGATCTCGTTTGAGATTGGTGAAAGCGTTCGTGTTGCTGATGGACCCTTTGCGTCGTTCAACGGTACGGTACAGGAAGTTGATGAGGAGCGTTCGCGCCTCAAGGTCGAGGTTTCGATCTTTGGTCGTGCAACTCCTGTCGATCTGGAATTTGGTCAGGTGGAAAAAGTCTGATCATAAGGGTGGCTCTCGAAGTTGTCCTGTCACTCCGGTGACGAAGAGGTGGGAGGTGAGAAACCTTAGCCGGGTTTTAAACCGAACCACCAAACTGCAACCGCTGGTTTTTCAGCATAATGTAAAGGTGCCGGTTTATCCGGCATAACCATAAGGCAGAGTATAATGGCTAAGAAAATAGCAGGCCAGCTCAAGCTGCAGGTTTCGGCAGGATCGGCAACGCCATCCCCGCCAATCGGACCGGCACTTGGTCAGCGCGGCATCAACATCATGGAATTCTGCAAGGCCTTCAATGCGGCTACGCAGGAAATGGAAAAGGGCTCGCCCGTTCCAGTCGTGATCACATATTATCAGGACAAGTCCTTCACTTTTGCAATGAAGACCGCTCCGGTTTCCTACTTCCTCAAGAAGGCTGCAAATCTGAAGTCCGGTTCCAAAGAACCAGGTAAGGTAGTTGCCGGTAAGGTTACGCGCGAGAAAGTCCGCGAAATCGCTGAAGCGAAGATGAAAGACCTGAACGCAGCAGATGTTGAATCTGCAATGCGCATGGTCGAAGGTTCTGCCCGTTCGATGGGCCTGGAAGTGGTGGGCTGATCCGATGGCAAAAGTAGCAAAGCGCGTAGCGAAGGTTCGTGAAGGCATTGACCGCAACAAGCTCTATGATCTGACTTCGGCAATTGCCATGGTCAAGGAGCGTGCAGTCGCCAAGTTCGACGAAACTATCGAAGTTGCAATGAATCTCGGCGTTGATCCTCGTCATGCGGACCAGATGGTTCGTGGTGTTGTCAATCTGCCAAACGGCACTGGCCGTACAGTTCGTGTTGCCGTGTTTGCACGCGGTGCCAAGGCTGATGAAGCCACGGCTGCCGGCGCAGATATCGTTGGTGCAGAAGATTTGTTCGAGATCGTCAATGGCGGCAAGATCGATTTCGATCGCTGCATTGCAACACCGGACATGATGCCGCTCGTTGGCCGTCTCGGTAAGGTTCTAGGACCTCGCGGCATGATGCCAAACCCAAAGGTTGGCACGGTTACGACTGACGTTACAGCTGCAGTTAAGGCTTCGAAGGGCGGCGCTGTTGAGTTCCGCGTTGAGAAGGCCGGTATTATTCATGCTGGCGTCGGTAAGGCTTCTTTTGATGCCAAGGCGCTTGAAGAGAATATCAAGGCTTTCGCTGATGCGGTAACCAAGGCCAAGCCTGCTGGTTCCAAGGGCGAATATGTCAAGCGCGTCGCGATTTCCTCGACAATGGGCGCTGGCGTAAAGATCGACCCGGCAACAGTACGCATTGCGTAACTGTTGATTGAGTTTTCAAGCTTAACCGCTTGATTGAAAAGAATTCCAGGCCTTTCGGGGCCTGGATAACCGGATGAAAATCCGGTTATCCTGTCCGAGATTGCGGGTGGTTCGCCTTAATTCGTAAGAACCTGCATGAGACGTGGAAAAACTTTGATTTGAGGGCTCTGCCCAAAGAACAAGGTTCGAACCGTAGTTGCCTTTCGCTTGCAGCCAATCCGGCGAAGCAGGGGGGACAGGATCCTCAACTGTTGTTTGGTTTCAGTTTTCGGACTGAAGGCTTGCAACAAAAGGCAACCCGGCAGGAATGCAATATCGCATTACTGTCAAATGGAGAGAGACAGTGGAAAAAGCGGAAAAGCGCGAATTTGTCACTTGGCTGAATGGGGTCTTCAAGGATTCCGGTTCAGTTGTCGTGGCCCACTATACCGGTCTCACCGTTGCGCAGCTGAGCGATCTTCGCTCCAAGATGCGTGATGCTGGTGGCACTGTTAAAGTCGCGAAGAACCGCCTTGCCAAGATCGCTCTTCAAGGCACGGAATCGGAAGGCATTTCTGATCTATTCGTAGGTCAGACACTTGTTGCCTATTCCAATGATCCGATTACGGCACCAAAGATCGCCATTGAATTTGCCAAGGGCAACGAAAAGCTCGTTATCCTCGGTGGCTCAATGGGAGCAACAACTCTTGATGCAGATGGCGTGAAGGCTCTGGCCGCACTTCCATCACTCGACGAGTTGCGCGCAAAGCTGGTTGGTATGATCCAGACACCAGCTTCTCGCATCGCTCAGGTCGTAAACGCACCGGCAGCTCAGCTTGCCCGCGTTTTTGGCGCCTATGCCCGGAAGGACGAAGCGGCATAAGGCCGTTCTCGCTGTCAATATATCGAACCTTGTAAAGGAATATCACAATGACTGATCTCGCAAAGATCGTAGAAGACCTGTCCAACCTTACAGTTCTTGAAGCTGCGGAACTTTCCAAGCTTCTTGAAGAGAAGTGGGGCGTTTCTGCTGCCGCTCCTGTTGCTGTTGCCGCGGCTGGCGGTGGTGCAGTTGCAGCTGCTGTTGAAGAAAAGACTGAATTCGACGTCGTTCTGACCGATGCCGGCGCTAACAAGATCAACGTGATCAAGGAAGTCCGCGCAATCACCGGTCTTGGCCTGAAAGAAGCCAAGGACCTCGTTGAAGCTGCTCCTAAGGCAGTTAAAGAAGCAGCGACTAAGGACGAAGCTGACAAGATCAAGGCACAGCTCGAAGCAGCTGGCGCCAAGGTTGAACTCAAGTAATCCTTGCGTTATTGGCGGGCAGGGTGACCTGTCCGCCGACTACCCTCTCCGGAGGGCCCGGTACTCAACCCTTTTCCTGATGGCAATTTGGTGCTTTCAGGAAACGGGTTTTGTCCCGTTCACGGGGCCGCATACGCGGTTTTAAGAAACAGGCCAGTTTCTGGCATAAAGACGAGGAGCGACGATGGCTCAGACCCATTCTTTCAATGGTCGTAGGCGCGTACGCAAGTTTTTCGGTAAGATTCCGGAAGTCGCAGAGATGCCGAACCTCATCGAGGTTCAAAAGGCTTCCTACGATCAGTTTCTGATGGTGGAAGAGCCCAAGGGCGGACGTTTGGACGAAGGTTTGCAGGCTGTATTCAAGTCTGTTTTCCCGATCCAGGATTTCTCTGGTGCTTCCATGCTCGAATTCGTCAAGTACGAGTTCGAAGCTCCAAAATTCGACGTTGACGAATGCCGTCAGCGCGATCTGACATATGCTGCGCCGCTTAAGGTGACGCTGCGCCTTATCGTGTTCGATATCGATGAAGATACCGGCGCGAAGTCGATCAAGGACATCAAGGAACAGGACGTTTACATGGGCGATATGCCGCTCATGACCGATAATGGTACGTTCATTGTAAACGGCACCGAGCGCGTGATCGTTTCGCAGATGCACCGTTCACCGGGCGTCTTCTTTGATCACGACAAGGGCAAAACCCATTCGTCCGGCAAGCTTCTGTTTGCTGCGCGCGTCATTCCGTATCGCGGCTCATGGCTCGATATTGAATTCGATGCAAAGGACGTTGTGTATGCGCGTATCGACCGCCGCCGCAAAATTCCGGCGACATCGCTGTTGATGGCGCTCGGCATGGATCCAGAAGAGATTCTGTCGACTTTCTACAATTCGCTCACATTCAACCGTGACGGCGAGACATGGCGTATTCCATTCTCAGTCGACCGTTTCCGCGGCTTCAAGGCGACCACTGACGTTATCGATGCTGATACGGGCGAGGTTATCCTCGAAACCGGTAAGAAGCTGACTGCGCGTAGCGCCAAGCAGCTTGCTGAAAAAGGCTTGAAGTTCATCAAGGCGACCGAAGACGATCTGCTCGGCTCCTATCTAGCCGAAGATATCGTCAACATGGAAACTGGTGAAGTTTATCTCGAAGCAGGCGACGAGCTTGACGAGAAGACCCTCAAGGTTCTGCTCGACACGGGCGTTTCGGAAATCAACGTTCTCGATATTGATCATGTCAATATCGGACCATACATCCGTAACACGCTCGCCGTGGACAAGAACGAGAGCCGCCAGGACGCATTGTTTGACATTTACCGTGTCATGCGCCCGGGTGAGCCACCGACAATTGACTCGGCTGAAGCCATGTTCAAGTCGCTGTTCTTCGACAGCGAACGTTATGATCTGTCGGCTGTTGGTCGCGTCAAAATGAACATGCGCCTTGATCTGGATGCGGAAGACACTGTCCGTATCCTGCGCAAGGAAGACATTCTTGCCGTGGTCAAGATGCTGGTTGATCTGCGCGATGGCCGTGGTGAAATCGACGACATCGACAATCTCGGCAATCGCCGTGTGCGTTCGGTCGGCGAATTGATGGAAAACCAGTATCGTGTTGGTCTGCTTCGCATGGAGCGTGCCATCAAGGAACGTATGTCATCCATCGAAATTGACACTGTCATGCCGCAGGATCTGATTAACGCAAAGCCAGCAGCAGCGGCGGTTCGTGAGTTCTTCGGTTCTTCGCAGCTTTCGCAGTTCATGGATCAGACCAACCCGCTGTCCGAGATTACGCATAAGCGTCGTCTTTCGGCTTTGGGACCTGGCGGTTTGACTCGCGAACGTGCAGGCTTTGAAGTTCGCGACGTTCATCCGACACATTACGGCCGTATCTGCCCGATTGAAACGCCGGAAGGCCCGAATATCGGTCTGATCAACTCGCTCGCAACCTTTGCTCGGGTCAACAAGTACGGCTTTATCGAAAGCCCGTATCGCAAGATCATTGATGGTAAGGTTACCGACGACGTTGTTTATCTGTCGGCAATGGAAGAAGCCAAGTATCACGTGGCGCAGGCCAATGTGGAGCTCGACTCTTCCGGCGGATTCACAGATGAATTCGTTGTCTGCCGTCATGCGGGTGAAGTCTTGATGGCCCCACGTGAAAACGTGGATTTGATGGACGTTTCACCAAAGCAGCTTGTATCGGTTGCCGCCGCACTTATTCCGTTCCTTGAAAACGACGACGCCAACCGCGCTCTGATGGGCTCGAACATGCAGCGTCAGGCCGTTCCTCTGGTTCGTGCTGAGGCGCCATTCGTCGGAACAGGTATGGAGCCGGTTGTTGCTCGCGACTCCGGTGCTGCTATTGGTGCCCGCCGTACAGGTATCGTCGATCAGGTTGACGCAACCCGTATCGTTATCCGTGCGACGGAAGATCTCGTACCGGGCAAGTCTGGCGTTGATATTTATCGCCTGATGAAGTTCCAGCGCTCGAACCAGAACACCTGCATCAATCAGCGTCCGCTGGTACGTGTAGGCGACCGGATCGAAAAGGGCGATATCATTGCTGACGGTCCTTCGACGGATCTGGGTGATTTGGCTCTTGGCCGTAACGTGCTGGTCGCGTTCATGCCGTGGAATGGCTACAACTACGAAGATTCCATCCTGCTTTCTGAAAAGATCGTTTCGGATGACGTCTTCACCTCGATCCATATCGAGGAGTTCGAAGTTATGGCTCGCGACACGAAGCTTGGACCGGAAGAAATCACGCGTGACATTCCGAACGTTTCGGAAGAAGCGCTGAAGAATCTGGACGAAGCCGGTATCGTCTACATCGGTGCTGAAGTTCAGCCGGGCGATATTCTTGTCGGCAAGATCACTCCGAAGGGCGAAAGCCCAATGACGCCGGAAGAGAAGCTTCTTCGCGCCATTTTCGGTGAAAAGGCTTCGGACGTTCGTGACACCTCGATGCGCATGCCGCCCGGGACTTACGGTACGGTAGTGGAAGTTCGCGTTTTCAATCGCCACGGCGTTGAAAAGGACGAACGTGCCATGGCTATTGAGCGTGAGGAAATCGAACGCCTGGCCAAGGACCGCGACGACGAACAGGCTATCCTGGACCGCAACGTCTATGGCCGTCTTGCTGATGTTCTCAACGGCAAATCTGCTGTTGCCGGACCGAAAGCGTTCAAGAAAGGCACAGTCGTTACGCAGGACATCATGGGTGAATACCCACGTTCGCAGTGGTGGCAGTTTGCTGTCGAAGACGAAAAGATCCAGGGCGAAATCGAAGCTCTGCGCAACCAGTATGACGACTCCAAGAAGCTGCTTGAACAGCGCTTCATGGACAAGGTCGAAAAGGTCCAGCGCGGCGATGAGATGCCTCCAGGGGTCATGAAGATGGTCAAGGTCTTTGTCGCTGTGAAGCGCAAGATCCAGCCAGGCGACAAGATGGCTGGCCGTCACGGCAACAAGGGTGTTGTTTCGCGTATTGCTGCTGTTGAGGATATGCCGTTCCTTGAAGATGGAACGCATGTTGACATCGTTCTCAATCCGCTTGGCGTGCCAAGCCGAATGAACGTTGGTCAGATCCTTGAGACGCATCTGGGCTGGGCTTGCGCCGGAATGGGCAAGAAGATCGGGGAACTAATCGAAGCCTATAAGGCACAGCACGCACTAGGCGAGCAGGGCGACATTGCTCCGCTTCGGGCGACGATTGAGTCGATCATCCCGGACAATGACCGCAACGAACCGGTTCGCAACTATGATGATGAAAGCATCATTCGTCTTGGCGAACAGATGAAGCGCGGTGTGTCGATTGCAACGCCGGTATTTGACGGTGCGCATGAACCAGACATCAATGTGATGCTGGAGCAGGCCGGCCTAAAATCCTCCGGTCAGTCGACACTGTACGACGGACGTACGGGTGAAACTTTTGATCGTCAGGTGACTGTCGGCTACATCTATATGCTGAAGCTGCACCATCTGGTTGACGACAAGATCCACGCCCGTTCGATCGGACCTTACTCGCTCGTTACGCAGCAGCCTCTGGGTGGTAAAGCCCAGTTCGGCGGTCAGCGCTTCGGTGAAATGGAGGTCTGGGCACTGGAAGCATATGGTGCGGCTTACACGCTGCAGGAAATGCTTACGGTCAAGTCCGATGACGTTGCCGGTCGTACCAAGGTCTATGAGGCGATTGTCCGCGGCGACGATACGTTCGAAGCAGGCATTCCCGAGAGCTTCAACGTTCTCGTCAAGGAAATGCGTTCGCTCGGACTTAATGTCGAGCTGGACGATACACGCCAGCAGGAACAGCAACAGGCATTGCCCGACGCTGCAGAGTAAAAAACGTCAGGGTGCGCGATTAGTTTCCGCGCACCCCGGCATTCGTTTCGAGCCGCTGAAGAAGCGGCATTTGATCTAGATGGACCGCGGTGGCGGATATTCATCGCAAGGAGAGGGCACTTTTTTGCCCCATGGAGAAACGGCATGAACCAAGAGGTCATGAATCTTTTCAATCCTCAGGCGCCTGTGCAGGCATTCGATTCCATCAGGATTTCGATCGCCAGCCCTGAGAAGATTCTGTCCTGGTCATACGGTGAGATCAAGAAGCCGGAGACGATCAACTACCGCACCTTTAAGCCGGAGCGGGATGGTCTTTTCTGTGCTCGGATCTTCGGGCCGATCAAGGACTACGAATGCTTGTGCGGCAAGTACAAGCGCATGAAATACAAGGGCATCATCTGCGAAAAGTGCGGTGTGGAAGTCACGCTGTCACGCGTTCGCCGTGAGCGCATGGGCCATATTGAACTTGCTGCGCCGGTTGCGCACATCTGGTTCCTGAAGTCCCTGCCAAGCCGTATCGGCACATTGCTTGATATGACCCTTAAGGGCATCGAGCGCGTTCTCTATTTCGAGAACTACATTGTGACCGAGCCAGGCCTGACTGCACTGAAGGAGCACCAGCTTCTTTCGGAAGAAGAATACATGATTGCTGTCGATGAGTATGGTGAAGATTCCTTCACTGCGCTGATCGGTGCGGAAGCAATTCATGAGCTGCTCGCTTCCATGGATCTGGAAAAGATTGCTGGCGATCTGCGCGAAGATCTGGCGACAACAACGTCTGATCTGAAGCAGAAGAAGCTGATGAAGCGTCTTAAGATCGTCGAAAACTTCCTGGAGTCGGGTAACCGTCCGGAATGGATGATCATGAAGATCGTTCCGGTCATTCCTCCGGATCTTCGTCCTCTGGTACCGCTGGATGGCGGACGTTTCGCTACATCCGATCTTAATGATCTGTATCGTCGCGTAATCAACCGTAACAACCGCTTGAAGCGCCTGATCGAACTGCGTGCTCCTGGCATCATCATCCGCAACGAGAAGCGCATGCTTCAGGAATCGGTCGATGCGTTGTTCGACAACGGCCGTCGTGGCCGTGTTATCACCGGTGCCAACAAGCGTCCGCTGAAGTCGCTGTCCGATATGCTCAAGGGCAAGCAGGGCCGCTTCCGTCAGAACCTTCTGGGCAAGCGCGTCGATTATTCCGGCCGTTCAGTTATCGTGACTGGTCCTGAACTCAAGCTTCACCAGTGCGGTCTGCCAAAGAAGATGGCGCTCGAACTGTTCAAGCCATTCATCTACGCCCGTCTTGACGCAAAGGGTTATTCCTCAACCGTCAAGCAGGCCAAGAAGCTGGTTGAAAAGGAAAAGCCGGAAGTCTGGGATATTCTTGATGAGGTCATTCGCGAGCATCCGGTTCTGTTGAACCGCGCTCCGACGCTGCACCGTCTTGGTATTCAGGCATTCGAACCCACCCTGATCGAAGGCAAGGCAATCCAGCTGCATCCGCTCGTTTGTACCGCTTTCAACGCGGACTTTGACGGTGACCAGATGGCTGTTCACGTACCGCTTTCGCTGGAAGCGCAGCTTGAAGCCCGCGTTCTGATGATGTCGACGAACAATATCCTGCATCCTGCAAATGGTCTGCCGGTTATCGTACCGTCTCAGGACATGGTTCTCGGCCTTTACTATCTGTCGATCGTTGCGGTTAAAGAGCCGGGCGAAGGCATGGCGTTTGCCGATATGGGCGAACTTCATCATGCTATCGGCAATGGTTCGGTCACTCTTCACACGAAGATCAAGGGCCGCTTCAAGAGCATCGACGCTGACGGCAAGCCAACGTCGAAGATTTTCGACACGACGCCTGGCCGCATGATCATCGGTGAGCTTCTTCCGAAACACCACAATGTGCCTTTCGATATCTGCAATCAGGAAATGACCAAGAAGAACATCTCCAAGATGATCGACACGGTTTATCGCCATTGCGGACAGAAAGAGACGGTCATTTTCTGCGATCGCATCATGCAGCTTGGCTTTAGCCATGCTTGCCGCGCCGGTATCTCGTTCGGCAAGGACGACATGGTTATTCCGGAAACCAAGGCGAAGCTGGTTGCTGAAACCGAAGCTTTGGCGACCGAATACGAACAGCAGTACAATGACGGCCTGATCACTCAGGGCGAGAAGTACAACAAGGTTGTTGACGCTTGGGGTAAGTGCACCGAGAAGGTCGCCGACGAAATGATGGCCCGCATTAAGGCCGTTGAGTTTGATCCTGTTACTGGTCGCCAGAAGCAGATGAACTCGATCTATATGATGTCGCACTCCGGCGCTCGTGGTTCTCCGAACCAAATGCGTCAGCTGGGCGGTATGCGCGGTCTGATGGCCAAGCCTTCGGGCGAAATCATCGAAACGCCGATCATTTCGAACTTCAAGGAAGGTCTGACCGTGAACGAGTACTTCAACTCGACCCACGGTGCCCGTAAGGGACTTGCAGATACTGCATTGAAGACGGCTAACTCCGGCTATCTGACACGCCGTCTGGTTGACGTCGCTCAGGATTGCATCGTCATCTCTGTTGATTGTGGCACCACAACCGGTCTCACAATGCAGCCGATCGTTGATGCGGGTCAGGTCGTTGCGACAATTGGCCAGCGCGTTCTCGGTCGTACCGCGCTTGAAGATATCTTGCACCCGATTTCAGGCGACGTGCTTGTAACAGGTGGCAATATCATCGACGAGTTCGATATCGATGCCATTGAGAAGGCTGGTGTTCAGTCGATTCGCATTCGCTCGGCTCTCACCTGTGAGACGCGCGGCGGTATCTGCGCCAAGTGCTACGGCCGCGATCTTGCCCGTGGTACGCCGGTCAACCAGGGTGAGGCGGTTGGTGTTATTGCTGCTCAGTCCATTGGTGAGCCAGGCACGCAGTTGACCATGCGTACGTTCCATCTTGGTGGTACAGCGCAGGTTGTCGATCAGTCGTTCCTCGAAGCCAGTTATGAAGGCACCGTACAAATCCGCAACCGCAACGTGGTGCGTAACTCCGATGGCCATCTGGTTGTCATGGGCCGCAACATGGCAGTTGTCATCCTGGATGCAACGGGCAAGGAACGCGCAACACACCGCGTTACCTATGGTTCGCGCATCTATGTTGATGACGGCGACACGGTTAAGCGCGGTCAGCGCGTTGCCGAGTGGGATCCTTATACCCGCCCGGTCATGACGGAAGTCGAAGGTCACGTCGAATTCGAAGACATGGTCGACGGTCTCTCGGTTACGGAAACGACGGATGAGTCCACCGGTATCACCAAGCGTGTGGTTATCGACTGGCGCTCAACACCGCGTGGTTCGGATCTGAAACCGTCAATCGTGGTCAAGGACAAGGCAGGCAAGGTTCTGAAACTGGCAAAGGGCGGCGACGCACGCTTCCAGCTGTCAGTGGAATCCATCCTTTCGGTCGAGCCAGGCTCGCACGTTAAGGCTGGTGACGTTCTTGCGCGTATTCCGATGGAAAGCGCCAAGACCAAGGACATCACCGGTGGTCTTCCACGCGTTGCGGAACTATTCGAAGCCCGTCGTCCGAAGGACCACGCTATCATCGCTGAGATTGATGGTACGGTTCGTTTTGGCCGCGACTATAAGAACAAGCGCCGCATTGTCATCGAACCGAACGACGAGACTCTAGAGCCTGTTGAGTATCTGATCCCCAAGGGCAAGCCTTTCCATCTTCAGGATGGCGATGCGATCGAAAAGGGCGATTATATCCTCGACGGCAACCCGGCACCGCACGACATTCTGGCGATCAAGGGCGTGGAAGCTTTGGCTTCATATCTCGTCAATGAAATTCAGGAAGTCTATCGCTTGCAGGGCGTTCTGATCAACGACAAGCACATCGAAGTGATTGTCCGTCAGATGCTGCAGAAGGTCGAAATCACCGAGTCTGGTGACACCGGCTTTATTGCTGGCGATCACGTTGACCGGATCGAGCTGGACGAAATTAACGAGCGTCTTGAAGAAGATGGCAAGAAGCCAGGCTACGGCACTCCGGTGCTGCTCGGCATCACCAAGGCTTCTTTGCAGACACCGTCGTTCATCTCGGCAGCGTCCTTCCAGGAAACAACACGCGTCCTCACGGAAGCTGCTGTTGCCGGTAAGATGGATGCTCTGCAGGGCCTGAAGGAGAACGTCATTGTTGGACGTTTGATCCCGGCAGGTACAGGCGGAACGGTCAAGCAGATCCGCCGCATTGCCGGAGCTCGCGACGAGTTGATCATCGACGAGCGCCGCAAGGAAGCTGGAGCAAGCGCCGCGAAAGCTGGCCCGATGCTGACAGACATGACAGGCCAGCCAGCCGAGTAAGCTGGTTAGCTGTACCAAATCAAAAGGCCGCCCCGGAGAAATCCGAGGCGGCCTTTTTCATGGGCTTTTCAACCGACTGCAACCAAACTACTACTCACGATGGAAAATCTTCAGCAAAAATCGGCGGTTTTTCAGCAAAAATGCTTCAAATCTCTCAGAGACGTTGCCGATGTTTGAGATAATGAAGGAATATGTCGGAAAGGGCAGGGAGGCGATCTGAAGGATTGTCCCGAAACGCCCATGAGCTCGCAATCAATAAGAGTGTCCAGTTGTATTGTTCGGCAGTACCTGCGTTGTCGGAAGCAAACACCCACTGTGGTGCTCTGGTGCGAATTTCAAAAAATCTGTAGATCGGCCGGTGACAGCTATTCGTTGAACTCTATCATCGCGATCTGCCCAGTCAGGGCATTCTTGTAGGCTGACAGATGGGGTTCTTCAGTTGGCTCTTCGGTGAGGGTGCCGATCTCGAGTAGCTCTGCTTCATCATAGCCTTCATTGGCGAGAATCTGCAGGGCGAAGTCGACCAGCCCTTCAGAATCGTCCCGCATAAGAAGTAGATGAACCTGTCGCGGCTCATCCTGCTTCTCTTTCCATACATCGGCAATGACGAGATGGACGATTTTCGGTTCAGGCTTGTCTGATGGCATTGGTTTGATTCCCGATTCTTCGATTCTACGGTCAGAATAGACGTAACGAGTCGGTCTGGCATGCGAGTCGGCAAGAATCCCTGTGAAGAAGACGAAATTTAACTTGAATTAACGATTGTTCAACGAAACTATCGGTCGTCGGGATGCAAAAGCGCCAGCAAATGCTGTGCGCTCAAAGAATATTGGGGGTTCAGGCTTGACGAAAGGCTGAAACACCAGTATCAGCAGCCCATCTGAGCCGATGTGAGATTGGCCATTTCGGAGCGACACGCTCTGGAGTTCATCTCAAACAGGGTTCGTTTTACGAACGAAATGCAATTTGCCGCTCGCATGAGGCCTTATGGCTTCCTCTGCTTTTATTCGGGCAACCACCCTTGGGGTGGTTTAGTTGCCCGAATTCGTGCATGAGCATGGCGCTGAAACGGCCCTGACGGGCGAAGATACGAGATTTGTGCCGAAGCGCTAGCGCTTTGATACGCATTACAAAGAGGGAAGGTTGAATGCCTACCGTAAACCAGTTGATCCGCAAGCCGCGCACTGCGCCGGTAAAGCGCAATAAAGTCCCTGCATTGCAGGAAAACCCGCAAAAGCGCGGCGTTTGCACTCGCGTCTATACGACGACACCGAAGAAGCCAAACTCGGCTCTCCGTAAGGTCGCCAAGGTGCGTTTGACCAACGGCTTCGAAGTTATCGGGTATATTCCGGGTGAGGGTCACAACCTTCAAGAGCACTCTGTCGTGATGATCCGCGGCGGCCGTGTAAAGGATTTGCCAGGTGTTCGTTACCACATCATCCGTGGTGTTCTGGATACTCAGGGCGTCAAGAATCGTAAGCAGCGCCGTTCCAAGTACGGTGCAAAGCGTCCGAAGTAAGATTTTCCGGGAATTTGGCCACCAGGTAGGTCAACCCGATGCAGATAAGAGACAGAGAATATGTCCAGACGCCATAGTGCAGAAAAGCGTGAGATTAACCCGGATCCAAAGTTCGGCGATCTCGTTCTGACAAAGTTCATGAATGCAGTTATGCATCATGGCAAGAAGTCGATTGCTGAGCGTATCGTTTACGGTGCGCTTGAGTCAGTCGAAGCCAAGAGCAAGCAGGAGCCAGTTGCCCTGTTCCATCAGGCTCTCGACAATGTAGCGCCACACGTAGAAGTACGTTCGCGCCGCGTTGGTGGTGCGACTTACCAGGTTCCGGTCGATGTTCGTCCGGAGCGCCGTCAGGCTCTTGCAATCCGTTGGCTGATCAATGCAGCCCGTGGTCGCAACGAGACGACAATGGTTGATCGCCTGTCGGGTGAACTTCTGGATGCTGCAAACAACCGTGGCTCGGCTGTGAAGAAGCGTGAAGACACGCATCGCATGGCAGAAGCCAACCGCGCATTCTCGCATTACCGCTGGTAATCGTCGAAACCCTATTCTTAGAGGCACCAGATCATGGCCCGCGAATATAAAATCGAAGACTACCGTAACTTCGGTATCATGGCGCACATCGACGCCGGCAAGACAACGACGACCGAGCGTATTCTTTATTACACCGGCAAGTCGCACAAAATCGGTGAAGTCCATGACGGCGCCGCTACGATGGACTGGATGGAGCAGGAGCAGGAGCGTGGTATCACGATCACTTCCGCTGCAACCACGACTTACTGGACTGGCCGTGATGGCAAGAAGCGTCGCTTCAACATCATCGATACGCCTGGTCACGTTGACTTCACGATTGAAGTAGAGCGCTCTCTGCGCGTGCTCGATGGTGCGATTGCACTTCTCGATGCAAACGCCGGTGTAGAGCCACAGACTGAAACCGTATGGCGTCAGGCTGAGAAGTATCACGTTCCACGCATGATCTTCGTCAACAAGATGGACAAGACCGGCGCCGATTTCTATCGCTGCGTTGATATGGTCAAGACACGTCTTGGTGCCAAGGCACTCGTCATGCAGCTGCCAATCGGCGCTGAGACAGAGTTCAAGGGCGTTATCGATCTGATCGAGATGAAGGCACTTGTATGGCGCGACGAACAGCTCGGTGCTGAATGGGATGTCGTTGAAATTCCTGCCGATCTTAAGGATCGTGCTGAAGAATTCCGCGAAAAGCTCATCGAAACCGCTGTTGAAGTCGACGAAGCTGCTACCGAGGCTTACCTCGAAGGCAATATGCCAGACAATGACAAGCTGCGTGAACTGATCCGTATCGGTACATGCCGCGTTGAATTCCATCCGGTATTCTGTGGTTCGGCATTCAAGAACAAGGGCGTACAGCCTCTGCTCGACGGTGTTGTTGACTTCTTGCCTTCGCCTGTTGATGTTCCTTCGATCAAGGGCCTCGACCCGAAGACCGATGCGGAAACAGTTCGCAAGTCCTCGGACGAAGAGCCACTGTCAATGCTCGCGTTCAAGATCATGAACGATCCGTTCGTTGGTTCGCTGACATTCTGCCGCATCTATTCCGGCAAGCTGACCAAGGGCATTTCGCTTGACAATACTGTTAAGCTGAAGCGTGAGCGTATCGGCCGTATGTTGCAGATGCACTCCAATTCCCGCGAAGACATCGAAGAAGCCTTTGCTGGCGATATCGTTGCTCTTGCTGGCCTCAAGGAAACGACAACAGGTGATACGCTTTGCGATCCTCTGAAGCCGGTAATTCTTGAACGCATGATCTTCCCGGATCCGGTCATCGAGATTTCGATCGAACCAAAGACCAAGGCCGACCAGGAAAAGATGGGCCTCGCGCTCAACCGCCTGGCAGCTGAAGATCCTTCATTCCGCGTCAAGACGGATGAAGAATCCGGTCAGACAATCATCGCCGGCATGGGCGAGCTTCATCTCGACATTCTCGTTGACCGTATGCGTCGCGAGTTCAAGGTTGAAGCAAACATTGGTAACCCACAGGTTGCTTATCGTGAATCGATCACCCGCAAGGCTGAAATCGACTACACGCATAAGAAGCAGTCCGGTGGTTCGGGCCAGTTCGCTCGCATCAAGGTTATCTTCGAGCCGCATGAAGGTGATGATTTCATCTTCGAATCGAAGATCGTCGGTGGTGCTGTACCAAAGGAATACATTCCAGGCGTACAGAAGGGCATTGAAAGTGTTATGGGTGCGGGTCCGCTCGCAGGCTTCCCGATGCTCGGCGTGAAAGCCACGCTGATCGACGGTGCCTACCATGATGTCGACTCCTCGGTTCTCGCCTTCGAAATCGCAGCTCGCGCTGCATTCCGCGAAGGTGCACAGAAAGCTGGTGCCCAGCTTCTTGAGCCGATCATGAAGGTCGAGGTTGTTACGCCTGAAGATTACGTCGGTGACGTAATTGGCGATCTGAATTCACGTCGTGGTCAGATCTCGGGTACCGAAGCGCGTGGTATTGCCACTGTTGTCAACGCAAACGTCCCACTGGCCAACATGTTTGGTTATGTGAGCAATCTGCGTTCGATGAGCCAGGGCCGTGCACAGTACACCATGCAGTTCGACCACTACGAACCTGTCCCGGCAGCAGTCGCGCAGGAAATTCAGAAGAAGTTTGCGTAACCATAAGGTTGCGCGTGACAGTTGAAGTTAAGCCTGAGCAGGCGAACATATAACGGAGAGCTCAGATGGCTAAGAGCAAGTTTGAACGTAATAAGCCGCACGTAAACATCGGCACGATTGGTCACGTTGACCATGGCAAGACGTCGTTGACGGCAGCGATTACGAAGTATTTTGGTGAGTACAAGGCGTATGACCAGATTGACGCTGCACCGGAAGAGAAGGCACGCGGCATCACCATTTCGACGGCACACGTTGAGTATGAGACGCCTGCGCGTCACTATGCACACGTTGATTGCCCTGGCCACGCCGACTATGTGAAGAACATGATCACCGGCGCTGCGCAGATGGATGGCGCTATTCTGGTTGTGTCTGCCGCTGACGGCCCGATGCCCCAGACCCGCGAGCACATTCTGCTTGCCCGTCAGGTTGGCGTTCCAGCGATCGTCGTGTTCCTGAACAAGGTTGATCAGGTTGACGATGCTGAATTGCTCGAACTGGTTGAGCTTGAAGTTCGTGAGCTTCTTTCCAAGTATGATTTCCCGGGCGACGATGTACCGATCGTCAAGGGTTCGGCTTTGGCTGCACTTGAAGACAGCAACAAGGAAATCGGCGAAGACGCAGTTCGCGCGCTGATGGCTGAAGTTGACAAGTACATTCCAACGCCAGAGCGTCCTATTGACCAGCCATTCCTGATGCCGATCGAAGACGTGTTCTCGATCTCGGGTCGTGGTACGGTTGTGACTGGCCGCGTTGAACGCGGTATCGTCAAGGTTGGTGAAGAAGTTGAAATCATCGGCATCAAGCCGACGACAAAGACAACAGTTACCGGCGTTGAAATGTTCCGCAAGTTGCTCGATCAGGGCCAGGCCGGCGACAACATCGGTGCACTGGTTCGCGGTGTTGGCCGTGAAGACGTTGAGCGCGGTCAGATCCTTGCCAAGCCAGGTTCGGTCAAGCCGCACACGAAGTTCAAGGCAGAAGCCTATATTCTGACGAAGGACGAAGGTGGCCGTCATACGCCATTCTTCTCCAACTACCGTCCACAGTTCTACTTCCGCACGACTGACGTGACGGGTGTAGTGACTTTGCCGGAAGGTACGGAAATGGTCATGCCTGGCGACAACATCTCGGTTGATGTGACGCTGATCGTGCCAATCGCCATGGAAGAGAAGCTCCGCTTCGCTATCCGTGAAGGTGGCCGCACCGTCGGTGCTGGCATCGTCGCTTCTATCATTGAGTAAATTAAGGTTTTATGCGGAAGACGCCTGTTATAAGGCGTCTCCGCTAAACAAGGAAAAGATGAAATGAACGGTCAAAACATCCGCATTCGCCTCAAGGCGTTTGATCATCGGATCCTTGACGATTCGACGCGGGAAATCGTGTCGACTGCCAAGCGTACCGGTGCCAATGTGCGCGGACCGATCCCGCTACCTACACGGATCGAGAAGTTCACGGTTAACCGCTCGCCGCACATCGACAAGAAGAGCCGCGAGCAGTTCGAGATGCGCACACATAAGCGTCTTCTCGATATCGTAGACCCGACCCCCCAGACTGTGGACGCGCTGATGAAGCTCGATCTGTCTGCTGGTGTTGATGTCGAGATCAAGCTGTAAGGCTTGAGGACGGAAGGATGAACCGATGCGTTCAGGTGTAATTGCACAGAAACTGGGTATGACTCGCGTCTACAACGACGCTGGCGAGCATGTGCCGGTAACAGTTCTTCGCATGGAGAACTGCCAGGTTGTGGCTCAGCGTACAGTCGAGAAGAATGGCTACACTGCCGTTCAGCTCGGTGTTGGTCTGGCCAAGGTAAAGAATACGACGAAGAGCTTGCGCGGTCATTTCGCGACAGCTTCGGTCGAACCAAAGGCGAAAGTAGCGGAATTCCGCGTCTCTGCTGACAATCTTCTAGATGTCGGCGTCGAGATCACCGCCGAACATTATGTTGCAGGCCAGAAGGTCGATGTGACTGGTACTTCAATCGGTAAAGGTTTTGCCGGTTCAATGAAGCGCCATAACTTCGGCGGTCACCGCGCAACACACGGTAACTCGGTTACTCACCGCGCTCACGGTTCTACCGGTCAGCGTCAGGACCCGGGTAAAGTGTTCAAGGGCAAGAAGATGGCCGGTCATATGGGTTCAACCCGTATCACCACCCAGAACATCGAAGTTGTTTCGACTGATCTGGATCGCGGCCTTATTCTGGTTCGTGGTGCTGTTCCTGGTTCGAAGGGTGCATGGATCCTCGTGCGTGATGCCGTCAAGGTAGCGCTGCCCGAGAATGCTCCGAAGCCAGCTGGCCTTCGCGCATTGATCGACGATGCCGCAAACGCCGCAGCAGCTGTGTCTGATGCAGAAGTAGCGCAGACAACTGAGGGGGCCGAATAATGGATCTCACGATTACAACACTTGAAGGCGCGGACGCCGGCAAGCTGAAACTCTCCGAAGAGATTTTCGGTCTTGAGCCACGCGACGACATCCTTCAGCGCATGGTCCGCTATCAGCTTGCACGCAAGCAGCAGGGCACGCATAAGGCAAAGACCCGTTCGGAAATCGCACGGACCGGCGCCAAGATGTACAAGCAGAAGGGTACGGGCCGCGCTCGTCACCATTCAGCACGTGCACCGCAGTTCCGCGGCGGTGGTAAGGCTCATGGACCGGTTGTTCACAGCCATGCCCATGACCTGCCAAAGAAGGTTCGCGCTCTTGCACTTCGTCATGCCCTGTCCGCCAAGGTCAAGGCATCCGATCTGATCATCATCGATGATCTGCTCGCGACAGAAGCCAAGACAAAGACACTTGTTTCGCAGTTCGCCAAGCTTGGCTTGCAGAATGCGCTCCTGATCGGCGGTGCCGAGATTGATGCGAACTTTGCTCGCGCTGCTTCGAACATCCCGAACATCGATGTTCTACCAATTCAGGGCATCAATGTTTATGACATTCTGCGTCGCGGCAAGCTCGTGCTTTCCAAAGCTGCAGTTGAAGCACTCGAGGAGCGTTTCAAATGACCGATCTTCGCCATTATGACGTGATCGTCAGCCCGGTAATTACTGAAAAGTCGACCATGGTTTCCGAAAACAACCAGGTTGTCTTCAATGTAGCCAAGAAGGCGACGAAGCCGGAAATCAAGGCCGCAGTCGAAGCGCTGTTCCGCGTGAAGGTTACTGCAGTCAATACTTCTGTGCGCAAAGGCAAGGTGAAGCGTTTTCGCGGCATCGTCGGACGCCAGAGTGATGTCAAGAAAGCAGTCGTGACGTTGGCCGAAGGCCAGTCAATCGACATTTCGACTGGTCTCTGAGGGGCCGTGGAGTAAAGACAATGGCACTCAAACATTATAATCCAACCACGCCAAGCCAGCGCCAGCTGGTCATCGTGGACCGTTCGGAGCTTTACAAGGGCAAGCCTGTCAAGGCATTGACCGAAGGTCTGTCGTCGAAGGGTGGTCGCAACAACACTGGTCGCATTACCGTGCGTTTCCAGGGTGGCGGTCACAAGCGCACATACCGCTTCGTTGATTTCAAGCGCCGCAAGCATGACGTGGCTGCAAAGGTTGAACGGCTTGAATACGATCCGAACCGGACCGCATTCATTGCGCTGATCCGCTATGAAGATGGTGAGCTGAGCTACATCCTTGCTCCGCAGCGTCTTGCAGTTGGCGACAGTGTTATTGCCGGCGCACAGACAGACGTGAAGCCAGGCAATGCGATGCCATTGTCAGCCATGCCAGTCGGCACCATCATCCACAATGTGGAGATGAAGCCAGGCAAGGGCGGTCAGATTGCCCGTTCGGCTGGAACTTATGCGCAGCTCGTTGGCCGCGACCAGGGAATGGCGATCCTTCGCCTGAACTCGGGCGAACAGCGTCTTGTACATGGTTCTTGCTTTGCAACGGTTGGTGCAGTATCGAACCCCGACCATGGCAACATCAACCTGGGTAAAGCAGGTCGTAGCCGTTGGCTCGGTCGCAAGCCTCACAATCGTGGTGTCACCATGAACCCGGTCGATCACCCCCATGGTGGTGGTGAAGGCCGTACATCCGGTGGACGTCATCCGGTTACTCCGTGGGGCAAGCCTACGAAGGGCAAGAAGACGCGCTCCAATAAGTCGACGGACAAGTTCATCGCTCGTTCGCGTCATCAGCGCAAGAAGTAAGAGAGGTAGTCTGAAATGGCTCGTTCAGTTTGGAAAGGCCCGTTCATCGATGGCTATCTTCTCAAGAAAGCTGAGAAGGTACGTGAGGGCGGTCGCAGTGAAGTTATCAAGATCTGGAGCCGTCGCTCCACGATCCTGCCACAGTTCGTCGGTCTGACCTTCGGTGTGTATAATGGTAACAAGCATGTGCCGGTTTCGGTCAACGAAGAGATGATCGGACACAAGTTTGGTGAATTCGCTCCGACGCGTACCTATTACGGTCATGGCGCGGACAAGAAAGCGAAGAGGAAATAACGATGGGCAAGGCTAAGGCTTCGCGCCAGCTAAAGGACAACGAGGCGAAAGCCGTTGCCCGCACGCTCCGCATCAGCCCTCAGAAGCTCAATCTGGTGGCTGCTCTGATCCGTGGCAAGAAGGTTAACGCCGCTCTTGCCGATCTGGAATTTTCGCGCAAGCGCATTGCAGGAACGGTGAAAAAGACTCTCGAATCAGCTATCGCCAACGCAGAGAACAACCATGATCTGGATGTTGATACTCTGGTTGTTGCTGAAGCCTATGTAGGCAAGTCAATCGTGATGAAGCGTTTCCACGTTCGTGGCCGCGGTCGTGCAAGCCGGATCGAGAAGCCATTCTCGCATCTGACGATCGTTGTTCGCGAAGCTGAGGAAAAAGGGGAGGCCGCATAATGGGCCAGAAGATTAATCCGATTGGTTTCCGCCTGGGCATCAATCGCACCTGGGACTCGCGTTGGTACGCGAACACTGGTGAATATGGCAAGCTGCTGCACGAAGACCTGAAGATCCGCAAGTATCTGATGGATGAGTTGAAGCAGGCTGCCATTTCCAAGGTAGTTATCGAGCGTCCGCACAAGAAGTGCCGCGTTACGATCCATGCTGCCCGTCCAGGTCTGATCATCGGCAAAAAGGGCGCCGATATCGAGAAGTTGCGCAAGAAGCTGTCAGAAATGACCAATGCGGATACAACGCTCAATATCGTCGAAGTCCGCAAGCCAGAGACAGACGCTGTTCTGGTTGCTCAGTCGATCGCGCAGCAGCTTGAACGCCGCGTCGCTTTCCGCCGTGCCATGAAGCGCGCCGTTCAGTCGGCAATGCGTCTTGGTGCAGAAGGCATTCGTATCAATTGCTCGGGTCGTCTTGGCGGCGCGGAAATTGCTCGTATGGAATGGTACCGTGAAGGCCGCGTGCCTCTGCATACCCTTCGTGCCGATATCGATTACGGAACTGCTGAAGCGCACACTGCCTACGGCATTTGCGGTGTTAAAGTCTGGGTATTCAAGGGCGAAATCCTTGAGCATGACCCAATGGCTTCCGAACGCCGTGCTGTTGAAGGCGATGCCAGTCATCAGGGTTCAGGCCGTCGTCGCGAAAACGCTTAAAATAGCGTCTTTCGTAACTGAGAATTTTGGAGTAGAGAACAATGCTGCAGCCTAAGCGCACAAAGTTCCGCAAGCAGTTCAAGGGCCGTATTCACGGCGCATCGAAGGGCGGCACGGATCTGAATTTTGGTGCTTTCGGCCTGAAGGCCCTCGAGCCGAACCGCGTTACAGCGCGTGAGATCGAGGCCGCTCGCCGTGCAATTACCCGTCACATGAAACGTGCCGGTCGCGTGTGGATCCGGATTTTCCCGGATGTGCCAGTTACATCGAAGCCTACTGAAGTCCGCATGGGTAAAGGTAAGGGTTCGGTTGATTATTGGGCGTCCCGTGTCGCACCAGGCCGCATCATGTTCGAGCTCGACGGTGTTTCGGAAGAAACCGCCCGTGAGGCACTTCGCCTCGGAGCTGCGAAACTTTCGGTCAAGACGCGCTTTATTCAGCGCATCGCAGAATAAGGGGTGGATGTTATGAAATCCGCAGAAGTTCGGGCCTTGAGCCTCGATCAGTTGAATGAAGAACTTGGTTCGCTGAAGAAAGAGCAGTTTAACCTGCGCTTCCAGAAGGCAACCGGTCAGTTGGAAAAAACCGCTCGCGTTCGGCAGATCCGCCGTGATATTGCGCGCATCAAAACTGTCGCCCGCCAAAAAGCGGTCGAGAGCAAGGCTTAAGGAAGAAAACCATGCCTAAACGCATTCTGCAGGGCGTTGTCGTGAGCGACAAAAACGACAAGACCATCGTGGTCAAGGTCGAGCGGCGCTATTCGCACCCGCTCCTCCAGAAGACTGTGCGCCAGTCCAAGAAGTACAAGGCGCATGATGAGAGCAACCAGTTCAAGGTTGGCGACCGGGTTTCCATCGAGGAATCCAAGCCAATTTCGAAAGACAAGTGTTGGGTTGTCGTAACTGACGCCCCAGCAAGTTAATATTAATATCTGTATGTAAGTACGCAACAATCGCGAGGGGCAAAGAAAGCCCAGTCCGGTTGAACAAGAAGAAGGCGGCTAGTCATGATTCAGATGCAAACAAACCTCGACGTGGCGGATAATTCCGGCGCACGTCGTGTCATGTGCATCAAGGTGCTGGGCGGCTCGAAGCGGAAATATGCTTCGGTCGGCGACATTATTGTCGTTTCGATCAAGGAAGCAATTCCGCGCGGCCGTGTTAAAAAGGGTGACGTGATGAAGGCTGTGGTTGTTCGTACAGCCAAAGACATCCGTCGCGCAGATGGTAGCGTAATTCGTTTCGACAAGAACGCTGCTGTTTTGATCGACAATAAGAAAGAGCCTATCGGCACGCGTATCTTCGGACCGGTTCCGCGCGAACTTCGCGCAAAGAGCCACATGAAGATCATCTCGCTGGCTCCAGAAGTTTTGTAAGGAGCAGACGATGCAGAAGATCCGTAAAGGCGACCGCGTTGTCGTTCTGGCTGGTAAGGACAAGGGCCGTACCGGCGAAGTAATCAAAGTTTTGCCGAAGGATGAGCAAGCGCTCGTTCGCGGCGTTAATCTTGTAAAGCGTCACCAGAAGCAGACACAGAGCCAGGAAGCCGGCATTATTTCGAAAGAAGCGCCGCTCCATCTGTCGAACATTGCTATTGCCGACAAGGACGGCAAGCCAACTCGCGTTGGTTTCAAGGTCCTAGAGGACGGCAAGAAGGTACGTGTAGCAAAGCGTTCAGGAGATCTGATCGATGGCTGATGCAAACATTACACCTCGTCTGAAGACACAGTACTTCGACGTGGTTCGTAAAGCTCTTCTCGAAGAGTTCAAATACGAAAACGAGATGCAGATCCCACGCATCACCAAGGTTGTTCTCAACATGGGTGTAGGCGAAGCAACAGCTGACTCGAAGAAGCCAACTGTCGCAGCTGAAGATCTGGCATTGATTGCTGGCCAGAAGCCGGTTATTACCCGTGCGCGCAATTCGATCGCTACCTTCAAGGTGCGTGAGAATATGCCGATCGGTACGAAGGTAACTCTTCGTAAAGAGCGCATGTACGAATTCATTGACCGCCTGATCACGATCGCGCTTCCACGCGTTCGAGATTTCCGCGGCCTGAATCCAAAGAGCTTTGACGGCCGTGGCAACTTTGCCATGGGTATCAAGGAACACATTGTGTTCCCGGAAATCAACTACGATAAGGTTGATCAGATCTGGGGCATGGACATCATCGTTTGCACGACTGCAAAAACGGATGATGAAGCCCGCGCTCTTCTGCGCGCCTTCAACTTCCCTTTCCGCCAGTAACGGCAAGCGTAGCGAGGTATTTGAAATGGCAAAGACGAGCGCAGTCGAAAAGAACAAGCGCCGCGGTCTTCTGGTTAAGCGTTTCGCTGCAAAGCGGGCGCGCCTGAAGGCTGTCGTGATGAATCAGTCGCTTCCTCTGGATGAGCGCTTCCGCGCCACAATCCAGCTGGCAGAACTGCCACGCAATTCCACCAAGGTTCGTATTCGCAATCGTTGCGAAGTATCGGGTCGTCCGCGCGGTTATTACCGCAAGATCAAAATGTCGCGTATCGCATTGCGCCAGCTGGGTTCGCTCGGCCAGGTGCCTGGCATCGTGAAATCGAGCTGGTAAGGAGAGAACGCGATGTCTATGACAGATCCTCTCGGCGATATGCTGACACGTATCCGTAACGCAATCATGCGCAAGAAGGGCAAGGTTTCAACACCAGCCTCCAAGCTTCGCGCTCGCGTTCTGGATGTTCTTCAGTCCGAAGGTTATATCCGTGGATATAGCCAGGTTGACTTCGATAACGGCAAGTCCGAAATCGAAATCGAACTGAAGTATTTTGAGAATGTACCGGTAATTCGTGAGATTACCCGTATTTCGAAGCCCGGTCGCCGCGTTTACGTGTCGGTCAAGTCGATCCCGCAGGTTGCGAACGGTCTTGGTATTTCGATCCTGTCGACGCCGAAGGGCGTTATGGCAGACCACGAGGCACGTGAACAGAATGTCGGCGGCGAACTGCTCTGCCGTATATTCTAAGCACCGGCTTGAAAAGGTTTGAAAAATGTCTCGTATCGGTAAAAAACCAGTGGCAGTCCCGCAAGGCGTAACAGCCAGCGTAGACGGCCAGACCATCAAGGCCAAAGGCCCGAAGGGCGAATTGTCCTTCGTTGCCAATGACGACGTAGTGGTCAAGTTTGAAGACGGTGCTGTCAGCGTTAACCCGCGTGACAACTCCAAAGTCGCTCGTTCAAAGTGGGGCATGAGCCGCACTATGGTCGTCAACATCTTCACGGGTGTTAAGGACGGTTTTGAAAAGCGTCTTGAAATCAGCGGCGTCGGCTATCGTGCAGCCATGCAGGGCAAAAACCTGCAGCTGTCACTTGGCTTCAGCCACGAAGTTGTCTATCAGGTGCCGGAAGGCATCACAGTTGCAGTGCCGAAGCCGACGGAAATCGTCGTAACCGGCATCGACAAGCAGCAGGTAGGCCAGGTCGCAGCTGAAATTCGCGAATATCGTAGCCCAGAGCCTTACAAGGGCAAGGGCGTGAAATATGCGGGCGAGAAGATCGTTCGCAAAGAAGGTAAGAAGAAGTAAGGAACTCGTGTCATGGCATCGCCGAAAGAAATCATTCAGCGTCGCGCTTCGCGTGTTCGCCGCCAGCTCAAGGCGGTTGCCGGTGACCGTCCGCGGCTCAGCGTCCACCGTTCTTCAAAGAATATCTATGCGCAGATCATTGATGATGCGCATGGTCACACTATTGCATCCGCATCCACTCTCGAAGCTGACCTCAAGGGCGAGCTGAAGACTGGTGCAGATTCGGATGCAGCGGCACTGGTTGGCAAGCTCGTTGCAGAGCGCGCCGTCAAGGCTGGCATCAAGGAAGTTGTCTTCGATCGTGGCGCGTATATTTACCACGGCCGTGTAAAGGCGCTTGCTGAAGCTGCCCGCGAAGCAGGTCTTAGTTTCTAAGATCGGACTTCAGGGTCAAGACTTTCGAAGTCCGGGACTGCAAGGGCTCGTCTCTTGTAAGCCGGACTTCGCGTACTAAAACTGTTACGCGATCTATGTGGATCAATTCATATCCACGGCGCTGTAATGTCATTCGTGCTACCGGAAAAGAAAAAGGAATTAGGAGCATGGCACAGGAAAAGAGAGGCCGCGACGATCGTGGTGGCCGTAACGAAGAGCGCGATAGCGAATTCGTTGACAAGCTAGTACACATTAACCGCGTCGCCAAAGTTGTTAAGGGCGGACGTCGTTTCGGTTTTGCTGCTCTCGTCGTTGTCGGCGATCAGAAGGGCCGCGTTGGTTTTGGTCATGGCAAGGCGCGCGAAGTGCCGGAAGCTATCCGTAAGGCAACTGAAGCTGCCAAACGCGAAATGATCTTCGTTCCGCTGCGTTCGGGCCGTACATTGCATCACGATGTGCATGGCCGTCACGGCGCCGGCAAGGTTCTGCTTCGTGCAGCTACAGCTGGTACGGGTATCATCGCCGGTGGTCCAATGCGCGCAGTCTTCGAGACTCTCGGCGTACAGGACGTTGTTGCCAAGTCACTCGGTTCGTCGAACCCATACAACATGGTTCGCGCGACATTCGATGCTCTCAAGCATCAGATGCACCCGAAGGACATCGCTGCACAGCGCGGTATCAAGTATTCGACACTGCAGGCTCGCCGCCGCGATGTGGTCGGTTCGGAAGAATAGGCCATAAAGTGGCGCAGCAGGGCAGGGCCTACGGCTTTGCTCACTGTAGAGACTAAAGGACAAAGTCATGGTTGAGAAGAAGAAGGGTAAGACGGTTACGGTCGAACAGATCGGCAGCCCTATCCGCCGTCCGGCAGAACAGCGTGCAACGCTTGTTGGCCTGGGCCTCAATAAAATGCATCGTCGTCGCACACTTGAAGATACGCCTTCAATTCGCGGCATGATTGCCAAGGTTCAACATCTCGTCCGCGTCGTGGACGAGGCTTGATACCGGAGATTAGACAAATGAAACTCAATGATCTGAGTGAAAATCCAGGCGCAACCAAGGCTCGCAAGCGCGTCGGCCGCGGTATTGGTTCTGGTTCCGGCAAGACAGCCGGTCGTGGTGTCAAGGGTCAGAAGTCCCGTTCGGGCGTTGCCATCAACGGTTTCGAAGGCGGACAGATGCCAGTTTACCGTCGCTTGCCAAAGCGCGGTTTCACCAACATCTTCTCGAAGAACTTCAACACCGTTTCAGTCGGCCGCGTGCAGACTGCAATCGATGCCAAGAAGCTCGACCCGAAGGCTGCTGTCACGATTGAAACGCTCAAGGCTGCCGGCGTTATCCGCCGCGCCAAGGATGGCGTTCGTCTTCTGTCTGACGGCGAAATCACGACTGCGGTAACTTTCGAAGTTTCCGGTGCATCAAAGGCTGCGATCGAAAAGATCGAAAAGGCCGGCGGTACAGTCAAGCTGCCAGCTGCACCTGCAGCAGCAGAATAATACGGACAGGCAAGCGGCGATCTTTACGATCGCCGCTTGTACCTTTTCTCCCCACATCATATTTGGGGGTAAGACCGTCGATTCTCGATACCGGGTTTAGAACGGGCTCTAACGCAATTTCAGGAAAAGTGGCTGCCGGTTTTCCGTTTGAAATGGCGAAAGAACAAAAGTCGAAGCGGGATACCGCTCTGACGGCACAGACCGGAGACTATAATGGCTTCAGCCGCTGAACAGCTCGCGTCAAATCTCAATTTCTCAGCTTTTTCAAAAGCCAGTGAGCTCAAGAAGCGTATCTGGTTTACACTTGGCGCATTGCTGGTTTACCGGCTTGGCACCTATATCCCGTTGCCGGGCATCAATCTCGGCGCATTCGCTCAGGCTTTCAACAATCAGGCGCAGGGTATCCTCGGCATGTTCAACATGTTCGCAGGCGGTGCGGTTGAACGCATGGCGATCTTTGCGCTTGGTATCATGCCTTATATCTCGGCATCGATCATCGTCCAGCTCATGACGTCCGTCATTCCTGCTCTCGAGCAGTTGAAGAAGGATGGCGAGCAGGGCCGCAAGGTTATCAATCAATATACACGCTACGGCACCGTGCTGCTTGCGACTGTACAGGCCTATGCGATTGCTGTCGGTTTGCAGGGCAGTCAGGGCATTGTCACCGATCCGGGGCCCTTCTTCCTGTTCTCGACAGTGATCACTCTTGTCGGCGGCACAATGTTCCTGATGTGGCTTGGCGAGCAGATTACTGCGCGCGGCATCGGTAACGGTATTTCGCTGATCATCTTCTCGGGCATCGTTGCCAACCTGCCGCAAGCCATTTCCGGTACACTGGAGCTTGGCCGTACCGGCGCTTTGTCCACAGGCGTGATTCTGGCGATTATCGTGCTGACGATTGCTGTTATCGGTATTATCGTCTTTGTTGAACGCGCACAGCGCCGCCTTCTGATCCAGTATCCGAAGCGTCAGGTCGGTAACCGCATGTTCCAGGGCGATACTTCGCATCTGCCTTTGAAGCTGAACACTGCTGGCGTTATCCCGCCGATCTTCGCTTCCTCGTTGCTGCTTTTGCCTGCAACCGTTGCCGGATTTGCCCAGAATGAACAAATGCCTGCCTGGGCGACGAGCATCCTGTCTTCGCTTGGCCATGGCCAGCCTGCCTATATGTTCCTGTACGCTGCGATGATCGTTTTCTTCGCCTTCTTCTACACGGCGCTTGTCTTCAATCCGAAGGACACTGCCGATCAGTTGAAGAAGCATTCAGGCTTCATTCCTGGCATTCGTCCCGGTGAGCGTACAGCAGAATATATCGATTTTGTACTCACCCGTATCACAGTCCTCGGCGCAGCCTATCTGGTTCTGATCTGCATGCTGCCGGAGTTCCTTATTTCGTGGGCTGGTGTTCCTTTCTATCTCGGCGGCACGTCGCTGCTGATCGTCGTGAGCGTTACGCTCGATACGGTTGCACAGATCCAGGGGCACCTGATCGCGCATCAATATGAGGGGCTTATCAAGAAGTCGAAGCTCCGTGGAGGGAAACGCAACAGATGAGATTAATACTTCTCGGACCACCGGGGGCAGGTAAGGGAACTCAATCTCAGCGCTTGGTCGAAAAGTTAGGCATACCGCAACTCTCCACGGGGGACATGTTGCGCGAAGCAGTCACTAAGGGAACAGATGTAGGCCTGAAGGCCAAAGCCGTCATGGATGCCGGCAATCTGGTTTCTGACGAGATCGTCAATGCGATCGTCTCCGAACGCATTGATCAGCCGGATGCAGTCAAGGGATTTATTCTCGACGGCTATCCGCGCACTCTGGTTCAGGCCGATGCAGTAGAGCGCATGCTCGCTGATAAGGATCTGGAGTTGGATTGCGTGATCGAGCTTGAAGTGGACGACAACGTTCTCGTCGAGCGCATATCGGGCCGATATACCTGCGCAAAATGCGGGACCGGGTATCACGATACCAATAAAAAGCCGAAAGTTGCGGGTGTCTGCGACAAATGCGGCTCGACGGAATTCAAACGCCGTCCGGACGACAATGCTGAAACGGTGCGCACGCGCCTTGAGGCATACTACAAGCAGACTTCGCCGTTGATTGGCTACTACTATGCCAAGGGCAAGTTGAAGAAGGTTGATGGCATGGCCGACTTTGAAGAGGTCACGGCATCGATCGAGAAAATTCTGTCGGAACTCTAGGACTGACTTAATTTTCTTGGAGGAGTTGACTTTTGACAGCGATTCCTTCAAGTACGGCGCAAATTCGCTTGGATATAAAGCGGTCGGCGCCGATCCAGTAATAAAGGTTCGGGGCTGATCGTTTATGTTTGTCCTCGAATATTAATTTTCATCCCGTCATCTGGCCGCCGTATCGGTAATCCAGCTCTGCCGGTTAACAAGGAGAACAGACGTGGCTCGTATCGCTGGCGTCAACATCCCGACGAACAAGCGCGTTGTTATCGCGCTTCAGTACATTCACGGGATTGGTCAAAAATTTGCACAGGAAATCGTCGAGAAAGTCGGCATTCCTGCAGAGCGTCGCGTCAATCAGTTGACCGATGCCGAAGTGTTGCAGATCCGTGAAACGATCGATCGTGATTACCACGTTGAGGGTGATCTGCGTCGTGAAGTTTCCATGAACATCAAGCGTCTGATGGATTTGGGCTGCTATCGCGGTCTGCGTCATCGCCGCTCGCTTCCGGTCCGCGGTCAGCGCACGCATACAAATGCGCGCACCCGTAAGGGTCCTGCCAAGGCAATTGCCGGCAAGAAGAAGTAATATTGTCCGGCGCGGTTCGCTGCGCCGGTTCTGCCTTTTGGGGCGGACGTGCTGGTTTCACACGTTAACTGAACCACGGTGGAGCCTCTGGAAATACGGAGGCGTCGAGATCAACTGAAAGGACTACTATGGCCAAGGAAGCCACACGCGTTCGCCGCCGCGAGCGGAAGAACATTTCGTCGGGCGTTGCCCACGTGAATTCGACATTCAACAATACAATGATCACCATCACTGATGCGCAGGGCAATGCAATTGCTTGGTCGTCGGCTGGTGCGCAGGGCTTCAAAGGCTCGCGCAAGTCCACACCATTTGCTGCTCAGATGGCTGCTGAAGATTGTGCAAAGAAGGCACAGGAACACGGCATGCGTTCTTTGGAAGTTGAAGTTTGCGGACCTGGTTCCGGCCGTGAATCCGCTTTGCGCGCATTGCAGGCTGCAGGTTTCACAATCACATCGATCCGTGACGTGACACCGATCCCGCACAATGGCTGCCGTCCGCGCAAGCGTCGTCGCGTCTAGTCTTTTGCTCTAGGATTTGGCCGGTGGGTTGATTTCAACTCATCGGCTTCAAGCCCCTGACGGGGTTTCCACGCTTCAAGGCCACGATTGGATGGTGGCACTGGCAAGGATAAGGAAAACATAGATGATCCAGAAAAACTGGCAAGAATTGATCAAGCCGAACAAGGTCGAGTTTCAGACTTCCGGCTCGAAGACCAAGGCTACTGTCGTCGCTGAACCGCTAGAGCGCGGTTATGGCTTGACGCTGGGCAATGCCTTGCGCCGCGTTCTTCTGTCTTCGCTGCGCGGTGCTGCCGTGACTGCGGTACAGATCGACGGCGTTCTGCATGAATTCTCGTCGATCCCTGGCGTTCGCGAAGATGTTACAGACATCGTCCTCAACATCAAGGAAATCGCTATCCACATGGAAAGCGATGGTCCAAAGCGCATGGTCGTCCGTAAGGAAGGCCCAGGCGTTGTAACAGCTGGCGATATCCAGACTGTTGGCGATATTGAAATTCTCAACCCGGAACACGTTATCTGCACGCTCGATGAAGGCGCTGAAATCCGCATGGAATTCACTGTCAACACCGGCAAGGGTTATGTTCCAGCTGACCGCAACCGCGCAGAAGATGCTCCGATTGGTCTTATTCCAGTCGATAGCCTTTACTCACCGGTCCGCAAGGTTTCCTATAAAATCGAGAACACCCGTGAAGGTCAGGTTCTCGATTATGACAAGCTGATCCTCCAGATCGAGACAGATGGTTCGATCTCCGGTGAAGATGCTGTTGCTTACGCAGCACGTATTCTTCAGGACCAGCTGGCGATCTTCGTCAACTTTGACGAGCCGCAAAAAGAAGTTCAGCAGGAACAGGTTACTGAACTCGCGTTCAATCCTGCTCTGCTCAAGAAGGTCGATGAACTCGAACTTTCGGTTCGCTCGGCAAACTGCCTGAAGAATGATAATATCGTCTACATTGGCGATCTCATTCAGAAGACAGAAGCAGAAATGCTGCGCACACCGAACTTCGGTCGCAAGTCGTTGAACGAAATCAAGGAAGTTCTGGCTTCCATGGGCCTCCATCTTGGTATGGAAGTTCCAGCTTGGCCGCCAGAGAACATCGAAGATCTCGCCAAGCGTTACGAAGACCAGTACTAATCCGGGCTCTGCCCGACAAATAAGCCCGGGCAATGAGCCCGAACTGAATAATTAGCCCGGGCAATGAGCCCGAAAAGAAAACTGAAGGAGAAGGCTCATGCGCCACGGTAATTCAGGCCGCAAGCTTAACCGGACTGCCAGCCATCGTAAGGCGATGTTTGCCAATATGGCTGCATCTTTGATCGAGCATGAGCAGATCGTGACAACGCTGCCCAAGGCCAAGGAAATTCGTCCAATCGTAGAAAAGCTTGTCACACTCGGCAAGCGCGGTGATCTGCACGCTCGTCGTCAGGCCATCTCGGCTATCCGCGATGCCAAGCTGGTTGCCAAGCTGTTCGATACGCTTGCACCACGTTATGGTCAGCGTAATGGCGGCTACATCCGCATCATGAAGGCAGGCTTCCGCACCGGTGACAATGCACCGCTCGCAGTTGTCGAATTCGTTGATCGTGATGTCAGCGCAAAGGGTTCTAAGGATTTGGCCCGCGTTGAAGAAGAGCGCGCTAACGAAGCCGAAGCAGCGTAATCAACGCTTCTACGGTAGAAAGTTTAAAGGGAGCTTCAGCTCCCTTTTTCTGTTTGTGGCTTTGGGGACTATCCAACCAGCGCAGAGGGTGCGCAACATTGTGGCTCTCGTTGGTAAGCGAGGCGTATCGACTGCCTATCGATAGCTTAGTGATTGTGGAGATCTTGAAGGCACCCACCCGAACTTAGCGCTGTGTCAAAGCAAGCTTTATACCCAACCCGATAAAAGCAGCGGCGAATGAGCGGCGCATCCATGTGAGAACGATGGGCCGGGAAATTACCTTGTCTCGAACAGAAGCTGCAAAGAGCCCATAAATGGCGAAGACAACGAATGTCATTGCCATGAACACACCGCTGAGACCGAGCATGGTCAGCACGGGTCGCCTTTCATCTGCGGTTACGAATTGCGGCAGGAAAGCGAGAAAGAAGATCGATAGTTTCGGATTAAGAATATTAATGAGGATTGCGGTCAAAGTTACACGACTAAATGAGCTTTCGGTGTTTTCCTGATCCACCCGTAGTGAGCCGTTATCGCGCAAAGCATTCCACGCCATGAACAAAAGATAGATAACGCCGAGATATTTGAGCGTCTGAAACGCAATGGCGCTCGTATGCATGATAGCAGCCAGCCCGCCTATCGCCGCTGCCATATGGGGAATTATGCCGATTGTGCAACCAAACGCCGCGGCGATGCTCGCTCTTGCGCCCCGCGTCAATCCGGTCGCCAGCGTATAAACCACGCCGGTACCGGGCGATATGACAATGATCAGTGATGTGATGATAAATTCCAGACTCATAGTCTAAGCTCCTTACTCTTATGGAGAAGGATTAAATCAAGGAATGCTGGCAGCGTCTTGGACAGGATTGCAGCGCTTATCGCCAGATGGCCGGAGGCTTAACTATAGCGATGCCGCATAGGAACCGGGCGACAATCCAAACTTTTGCGCGAAAATGCGGTTCATGTGGCTTTGGTCGGCAAAGCCGCTTGCTGCCGCAGTTTCTGCAAGCGCCATGCCTTGCAAGATCAGGCGGCGGGCAATATCGGCGCGTCGCTGCATAAGATAGGCGTGGGGGGTAAAGCCAGTTGCCGCTGCAAAGCCTCGCAGAACCTGAAAACGGCTAAGGCCGCTTATTTTTGCCAGATCCGACAAAGTATATGATGCGGTTGGTGCATCATCTATGTGCTGCCTCACCATATGAATGGCAGGGGGGATCGGTTCTGATTTAGCTGGTTTTTTGTGCGTGATGGAAAGCAGGTCAATCAGTTTTTCTTCAGGAAGAAGCGGCTCATGCGCATTGCGCGTCAAGGCGCTGAAAAGCTCCTGAAATTGTTTGGCGGCGAGGGCGTTATCCATGGCCGGTTCAGTGAATTCTGTTGTGGTCGCACCACCTTCGTTAATATCATCAATGATATTTTCAATGAGAGCGGGGTCAAAATAGATCATCCGCCAAGAGCGGCCTGAATCGCCGATTGGTACGCCATCATGTATTTCGCCGGGATTGACGGTGATGACATAACCCGGTCCGGCTTCCACAGTACCGCGCCCGCTAAGGGATTTTTGTGCGCCTTGATGAATGACGCCAATGCCGAACTGGTCATGTGTATGGCGGGCAAAAGAATGGCGCGTGGTCGCCTCGACAATTTGTATGCCAGGATTGCCGCTCGGATAAATCCGGAAATGGCCTCTTATATTGCCCAATCGTCCATCGCCTGTTTGGTGCATATTATCTGAATGCCGATTAAAGAGGAAGTCGCATCAAATAAGCTGATGGTGAAACGATATGTCTCAAATTTGCTTTGTTTAATAGCTGGTATCCTCGCTCGAAATCACCACATTGGTCGAAGCAGTTTGACTGATTCATTAGCTATCGGAGATTAATATGGGTTCTGTTTCGCGAAGCTCGACAATAGGCGCTTCGGCCCGGGCGATTTTGCTTGGTGCGGCTGTCTTTTCCGCTACCGCTCTTCCGGTTTATGCGCAAACTGCAGATACTACAAAGCAAGTGCCGGAAAGCCGTACTGAGGCGCAACTATCCTTTGCGCCGCTGGTCAAACAGACAGCGGGCGCTGTGGTCAATGTCTACGCGGCCCATTCGGTTCAGCAACGCTCGCCTTTTGCGGGGGATCCATTTTTTGAACAGTTCTTCGGTGGGAGACAGTTTAGCGGTCCGCCTCGCGTTCAGTCGTCCCTTGGCTCCGGCGTGATTGTGGACGGTTCGGGTATTATCGTAACCAATAATCATGTCATCCGCGACGCTGACACCGTAAAAATCGCGCTGTCAGATGGCCGCGAGTTTGAATCGAAAGTCCTTCTCAAGGATGAGTCGACAGATCTGGCCATATTGAAAATTGATGCCGGCGAACCGCTGCCATCTTTGAAACTTGCAGATTCCGACAAGGTTGAGGTGGGTGATCTGGTTCTGGCTATCGGTAACCCGTTCGGTGTCGGTCAGACTGTGACGAGCGGTATCGTCTCGGCACAGGCGCGCACGCGCGTCGGTATTTCCGACTTTGATTTTTTCATTCAGACCGATGCGGCCATCAATCCTGGTAATTCGGGCGGCGCCTTGATTGGCATGGATGGAGAACTTGTCGGTGTGAATACCGCAATTTTCTCCAAGTCCGGTGGCTCCGTTGGAATCGGATTTGCCATACCGGCCAATATGGTGCGCGCAGTTGTTGATACAGCCAAGGGCGGCGCAGACACATTCGAGCGCCCCTATATCGGTGCTGCTTTCCAAAACGTGACCGCTGATGTGGCCGAAAGTCTTGGAATGAGACAGCCTTACGGCGCGCTCGTAACCGATATCACCAAAGGTGGCCCGGCTGATAAAGGCGGACTGCAGGTTGGCGACGTGGTGTTGAATGTTGATGGCGTTCGCATTGAAAATCCGGATGGGCTTGGATATCGCATGACGACGGCGGGCATCGGCAAGACAGTCAAGTTCGACATATTGAGCCGTTCCAAGGAAAAGTCCGTCTCAGTGACTTTGCAAAAGCCCGATCCTGACTCTGCGGACAATAAACTGATGATTCAAGGCAAGAACCCGCTTTCGGGTGCACTTGTTCTCAAGCTAAGCCCTGCAAGCCTGGCGCGTTTGCGCTTGCCGGAGGGGACGGACGGTGTTGCTGTTGACAAGGTCTATCCAAACTCTCCAGCTGCGCGTATCGGTTTGCAACCCGGCGATATTATCCGGGGCATAAATGGCACCTCAATTGACAGTATTGCCGATCTTAGCAAGGCAATGTCGACCAATCCCGTGCTTTGGCGCTTCGAATTTGAGCGCGGGGGTGCCATAATTCGTCAGATCATTCGGTAGAGCGTTTTGCTTTTTAAAAACGACGCTCTAAACTTTTTTACGCAATTTCGGACGCAAAACCGCTTCACACTTTTGCTGGAATTGCTTTAGACGCGACAAGGCAGCAAGAGCATGGCGGATTTATTTTCAGTAAGCGGCGATCCTGCTTCGAACAGGAGCAGACCGCTTGCTGACCGCCTGCGACCGCGTAACCTGAGCGAGGTCACCGGCCAGACACATCTGACGGGACCGGAAGGCGCGCTGACGCGGATGATCGATTCCGGTTCGCTCGGATCGATGATCTTCTGGGGACCGCCTGGAACAGGCAAGACCACCGTTGCCCGGCTGCTCGCCAATGAGACAAATCTCGCATTTGAGCAGATATCTGCAATATTTTCCGGTGTGGCCGACCTGAAAAAGGTCTTTGAGATGGCACGGTCACGGAAAATGTCCGGCCGCCAGACATTGCTCTTTGTCGACGAAATTCATCGCTTCAACCGCGCCCAGCAGGACTCTTTTCTGCCGGTCATGGAGGATGGAACGATCGTGCTGGTGGGCGCCACGACGGAAAATCCCTCCTTTGAACTCAATGCGGCTTTGCTATCGCGGGCGCGGGTTCTGGTGTTTAAACCCCATGATGAAACCAGTCTTGTGGCATTGCTCGAGCGGGCGGAAAGCCATGAGGGCAAAGCGCTGCCGTTGAATGACGAGGCGCGGGCAAGTCTGGTACGCATGGCGGATGGTGATGGCCGCGCAATTTTGACGCTGGCTGAAGAGGTTTGGCGCGCGGCGCGTGAAGGCGAGGTTTTTGATGCGGAACGGGTGCAGCAGATCGTGCAACGGCGCGCTCCTGTCTATGATAAGGGGCAGGATGGCCATTACAATCTGATCTCTGCCTTGCATAAATCCGTGCGCGGCTCTGATCCCGACGCGGCATTATACTATTTGTGCCGCATGTTCGATGCTGGTGAAGACCCGTTGTTTCTGGGACGCAGGCTCGTTCGCATGGCAAGCGAAGACATTGGCCTTGCCGATCCGCAGGCTCTGGTCATCTGCAATGCAGCAAAGGATGCCTATGATTATCTGGGGTCGCCTGAAGGTGAACTGGCGCTGGCGCAAGCCTGCGTCTATCTCGCTACGGCGCCGAAATCCAATGCAGTTTATACAGCCTATAAGGCAGCAATGGGAGCGGCCAAGGCCAATGGCTCACTGCTTCCGCCCAAACATATTCTCAATGCGCCGACAAAGCTGATGAAGGGTGAGGGTTATGGCAAGGGTTATGCCTATGATCATGACCAGCCTGACGCCTTTTCCGGGCAGAACTATTTTCCGGAAGCGCTTGGACGGCAAAGCTTCTACGATCCGCCGGAGCGCGGGTTCGAACGGGAAATCCGCAAGCGCATGGAATATTGGCAAAAGCTGCGCCAGGAACGCGGCGAGGAGTAGCGTTGGCTGCACAATCGCTATGCGTGGTTCGACGGGGCTCACCATGAGGAAAGATCGGTGTCTGCAATAATGGTCTCCAGCGTGGAAAATTCAACTTTCTGCAATCAACGAGTTTCCTCATGGTGAGCCCCGTCGAACCACGCACATGATCTATGCATGCTTTTATCCCAAACCTCTTTACCTCAAAGCAATCTGCATTTAGAAGTCCGCGACCGGATAAGAAATCCGGGAGTTTTAGAAAACCACCCGCAATCGTTGGCGGGACTGGATAGGAGAAGCCTTATGTCGCAAGCAGTTGCCAAAACTGTATCCATGCAATTCCCCGATGGCTCAAAGCGTGATTATGACGCCGCCATGACCGGTGCGGAACTTGCAGAATCCATTTCAAAATCGCTCGCCAAGAAAGCTGTGGCCTATGCTGTCGATGGCACGGTCCGCGATTTGTCTGATCCGCTTGGTGCCTCAGGCGCTATCGAAATATTGACCCGCGATGATCCGCGCGCGCTTGAACTCATCCGTCATGATTGCGCGCACGTTCTGGCGGAAGCGGTACAGGAGCTTTTCCCCGGCACGCAGGTTACAATCGGGCCTGTTATTGAAAACGGCTTCTATTATGATTTTGCCAAGAATGAGCCGTTCACGCCGGAAGATCTTCCGCTGATCGAGAAGAAGATGCGGGAGATCATCGCCCGCAACAAGCCTTTTACCAAGGAAATCTGGTCGCGTGAAAAGGCCCGTCAGGTCTTTGCCGAAAAGGGCGAAGTCTACAAGGTTGAGCTCGTTGATGCGATTGCCGAAGGGCAGGACCTGAAAATCTATGCTCAGGGCGACTGGTATGATCTATGCCGTGGACCCCATATGGCCTCAACAGGGCAGATCGGCAACTCCTTCAAGTTGATGAAGGTTGCAGGTGCCTATTGGCGCGGTGATAGCAACAATCCGATGCTGAGCCGCATCTATGGCACCGCCTTTGCCAATGATAATGATCTCAACGCCTATCTTCATATGCTGGAAGAGGCAGAAAAGCGCGACCATCGCAAGCTCGGCCGTGAAATGGACCTGTTTCATTTCCAGGAAGAGGGCCCGGGCGTCGTGTTCTGGCATGCCAAGGGCTGGCGCATGTTCCAGTCTCTGGTCAGCTATATGCGTCGGCGGCTTGATGGCGTCTATCAGGAGGTCAACGCACCGCAAGTGCTCGACAAGTCGCTTTGGGAGACTTCCGGTCACTGGGGCTGGTATCGTGACAATATGTTCAAGGTGACGGTCGCAGGCGACGAGACCGACGATGAACGCGTCTTTGCGCTTAAGCCGATGAACTGTCCGGGTCATGTGCAGATATTCAAGCATGGCCTGAAATCATACCGCGATCTGCCGGTGCGCCTTGCAGAATTTGGCAATGTGCATCGCTATGAGCCATCAGGCGCGTTGCATGGTTTGATGCGTGTGCGTGGCTTTACGCAGGATGACGCGCATGTGTTCTGCACGGATGAGCAGATGGCCGCAGAATGTCTGCGCATCAATGATCTGATCCTTTCAGTGTACAAGGATTTCGGCTTCGAAGGGATCACGATCAAGCTCTCGACCCGTCCTGAAAAACGCGTTGGCTCGGATGAATTGTGGGACCGTGCCGAGGCGGTCATGACCGGCGTACTTGAGCAGATCCAGCAACAGTCAAACGACATCAAAACTGGAATTCTGCCGGGCGAGGGTGCGTTTTACGGCCCCAAATTCGAGTATACGCTGAAGGACGCTATTGGCCGTGAGTGGCAATGCGGCACGACTCAGGTCGACTTCAACCTGCCGGAGCGTTTCGGTGCATTTTATATCGACTCAACATCGGAGAAGAAGCAGCCGGTTATGATCCATCGCGCCATTTGCGGTTCCATGGAGCGCTTTCTTGGCATTTTGATCGAGAACTTTGCGGGTCACATGCCGCTATGGTTCGCGCCGGTGCAAGTTGTGGTTGCGACGATCACGACGGAAGCCGATGATTATGGCCGTCAGGTCGCCAAGGAGCTGAAAGCCGCAGGTCTTCAGGTCATAACCGACTTCCGCAATGAGAAGATCAACTACAAGGTGCGTGAGCATTCCTTGCAGAAAGTTCCGGTGATTCTCGTTTGCGGCATGCGTGAAGCGGAAGAGCGAACAGTGAATATGCGCCGTCTTGGTTCGCAAAACCAGACTTCTCTCTCATTGGACGAGGCAATACAGCAACTGAAGCACGAGGCTACGCCTCCCGATCTTCTGCGTCTGGCTGCCGAATGACAATGCCGTTGACAGCGCGGTGATTTCATCGCGCTGTCACAAATATCCGGGATAATCCCCGAATTAACCTCCGGGGTTTTCACGCGGTGCAGTTTTCCGAACTTTCCTATGCCAACGATACCCAGACGCGCCTTACGCAATGGCTGATCCGCTCGATTGAGGCGATCTCGGGCAGAAATCATTATGTCGGGCTGTATAATGTATGGCGAACTGAGATAGTCCCCGCTGGTATCGATGTTTTTTGCCGCATGATGGAACTGATCAACATCAGGTTAGAGGGGCCGGATCAGTGGCCGCCGCAAAATCTGCCTAACACGCCGCTGGTGCTTATTGCTAATCATCCATTCGGTATTGGAGACGGCATCGCAGCTTTGGCGCTGGCCGAACAATTGGGCAGGCCTTTCCGCGTGCTGATCAATAATGATCTGCTGAAAGTACCGGAAATCCGCCCTTATGCCTTGCCGGTATGTTTCGACGAAACCAAGGAAGCCATGGCGATGAACATGGCAACGCGGCACGAAGCAGTGCGCTTGCTCAAGGAAGGCGTGACAATCATTGTCTTTCCAGCAGGCGGTGTTGCGACAGCGCGCAAGGGTTTTGGTCGTGCGGAAGATCTGCCTTGGAAAATATTCCCTGCCAAGCTCATCAGGCAAGCACAGGCTTCTGTCATTCCAGTCTACTTCAGCGGGCAGAATGGCTGGCTATTTCACCTCGCCAGCAAAGTATCGATGACGCTGCGCATATCATTGTTGATTCGAGAATTCCGGCGTCTTTCCGGTAAATCCATCAATGTGCGGATCGGCAATATCATCAGTTGGGATGAATTGAAGGTGCTGGAAGATCGCCAGACGCTTTTGCAATATCTCTATAATGCTGTTTTTTCGCTGCAGCCGGGTTCATCGAGCAAATAAGAGCTCAATACTCATGTCGCTGGCGTTTAGTGAATTTGCGCATGTGGTGCGTGGTTCGACAAGCTCACCATGAGGAAGGTGGTGAATTGCCCGCCAGCTTCCAGCGCGGGAGATTTGCCCCTGCAATCCCCACACTTCCTCATGGTGAGCCCCGTCGAACCACGCAAAGCGGTTATGCAGCTAATAAGCGAGGTTTAGCCTTTTTCCCCGGCAAATCCATCAATGTGCGATGAGCTGAATGTTACCGAGCAAACAAGATTTGCAAATGCGTGATGCGTGGTTCGACACGCTCACCATGAGGAAAGGTGGAGGCTGGCATGCATCAGGTGGGAGGGATTTGAGGTAGGGGGAGATTGGCATGCAAGCTCACCACGCTCCTCATGGTGAGCTTGTCGAACCACGCAAAGCAGCCATGCAGCCTGTTTTGAGCAGATGTTAGGGGTCAGTCCAGCGGCTCTTCGCCTTTCGCCGGCTGGTTGGCGCTTGCCGCCGTGCTTGCGCCATTGGAGGCGATGACCTCCACATCCTGATTGCGACCGGCAACAACCTTGAAGTCACGCTGGTAAATCTTGTCCTTGTTCTTGGCGATGATGACGTAATCACCTTCCGCAAGCACCATGGATGCGAAAGCCCCCACGCTTTCCCGGACAATATCACCTGACGTGGTGAGAACAGACCAAGCCGTATCGGCAAGCGCTTCGCCGCCAGCTTCGCGCACCAGTTTCATCGTCATCAGTGCCGCGCGGTGTTCAACATTCGCTTCCGTGATTTTACCTGCCTCAACGCGGATGTCAGACCGAATGACGGCGTTCGCCGTGCCGTAGTTTGACACGATTTGATAGGTTCCAGTGTTCAGACGGACAACGCTGTCCGGCTTGACATCGGGAATGATCAAAGCGCGTTCGCCATTGGCGTCTTCATGATCCTCATAAATCGAAAATCGCAGACGATCGGGAGGAATGCGACCGCCGCCAGCAAGCACAGCATTAAGCTTGATCCCGCCAGCATCGAGGATCATTGTTTCAGTGCGCTTGGCGCGTGTCATGGAAATGCGCTTGGTTGCGCCAGCGCGGCCAAACGCGACGTGGATCAGGTAGCTGCCGGGAGCAAGATTGAACGAAGTGGTACCGCCTTTGGCAGTGGCGAGAAGCGCCAGCTTGCCGTCGGGGCCGGGATCGGGTGAGAATACCCGCCATACCAGCCCCCGGCCAATCGCTTCACTCTCGTCTGAAAGTTTTGCAGTAAGAACAAGCTCGGGCTCATTGACCAGCGGATTGTTCTGCGGAGCCTTTGGATTGGCATATTCATTCAGATTGGGAATTTTAGGTATATCGCCTTTACCGGCGGGCGGCGCAATGGTGGGTAGCTCAAGCGGGGCGACTTCCGGTGAATCCGGTGTCAGCGACTGTGCAAATGCGACTGGTCCCGACGCCAGACACGCACATGCCGCGATAGCAAACAAGGGTTTGCGGAAAATGCTGCCCGTGGCAATTGTCTGGAATACGCCCATGCAAGCTTTTGATCCGAAGCCGATGGCAATTTCAAGGCTTTTCTCGCTCTCATGTCTTTACTTGACCGACAAAACGAAGCCATTGTCCGCGCAATAGTGCAACAGGGTCGCTACGATTATTCCATGAACACTTCCTCATCCAATCCAATCCTCGATTTTTTGTCGACACGAAGCTCCACCCCGATCTCGGCCATCGGCCTTCCAGGACCATCTGACGAAGAGATTCGCAAGATCATTACGATTGCTTCGCGTGTGCCGGATCATGGTCGTCTGACGCCCTGGCGCTTTATTCTGTATCGGGGTGATGCACGTGTCGAAGTCGGGAAATATCTCGCCGAACTTTGTGAAGAACGTGAAGGGCCACTGACTGAACAACGCCGCGAGCAGGAACTGAAGCGCTTTGCTCGCGCTCCGCTGGTCATTGGTGTGGTGTTCTCTCCAGTTGAACATCATATTCCGGAGTGGGAGCAGTTTCTTTCCTCGGGTGCGGCGGCGATGAAGCTTTGCCTGGCTGCCAATGCATTGGGCTATGTCACCAATTGGATCAGCAATTGGTACTCGTCGGACGAAAAGGGCCGGGCGCTGCTAGGGCTGGCCCCACATGAGCGGGTCACGGGGTTTGTTCATATTGGAACTTGCGCGCAGAAAGTGCCGGAGCGGCCTCGCCCGGAAGTGGATGCGGTACTTTCCGAATATTCGGGGCCGTGGAAAGGCTAGCGTAAGATCAAAATGATCGCGCTCTGGCAATGAGCCGCTCCGCCCGCTTCAGATGCGGGCGGTCGAACATTTTACCATCAATACCAATTACACCGGCAGCGGGCTCAGCCGCAAAGGCTGCAACGATACGCTCTGCCTGATCGACCGCTTCAGCCGAAGGCGTGAAAATCTGATTGATGATTGCGACCTGGGCCGGATGAATTGCCAGTTTGGCTGTGAAACCATCGCGCGCGGCTTCGGTGCATTCGCGGGCAAGACCTTCTTCATTGCGATAGTCGATGTAGACCGTATCAATGGCCGCAACATCAGCGGCGGATGCGCCAAGGACCGTCAAGGCGCGAGCCATGCGAAACACGTCCGTGTAATGACCCGCCTCGTTGCGCACCGCGGTTGCGCCGATAACTGCCGAAAGGTCTTCCGCACCCCAACTGAGGCCGATTAATCGTTTGGATGCATCCGGATAGGTGGCTGCAGACAAGGTACCAATTGCAGTCTCGGTAACGATTGCAATGATCTGCGTGACGCCTTCAGAAAGCCCTGCCTGCGCTTCGTGCACATTCAGTTTCACCGAAAGCCGCGTCACATCCTTACCGCTATTGGATTTGGGCAGAAGAATGCCAACGGGCAGCGACGGCATAATGGCGGCAAGATCATCATCGGCGAAACCGCTGGAGAGATCATTGATGCGAACGAAAAGGCGAGGCGAGGCCGTACCGCGGTTCGATTTCAGAAAATCAGCGGTGATCTGCCGCGCGGCGGCCTTGCGCTCTGCGCTTACCGAATCTTCAAGATCGATCAAAAGCATGTCGGCTTCGCTGGCGAGTCCTTTTTCAAGTTTCTTTTCCGAATCGCCGGGAACAAACAGGAGCGAGCGCATCACGTCGCACTCTTTGATTTCATCATGGCTTGCCGCGTGCATTTTGCAACGAGAACACCATGCTGGTTGAAGGCACGGTGTTCGAACTCGACAATGCCGCGATCAGGCTTGGATTTGGACGGGCGTGTTGAAATAACCTCAGTCTCAACATGTACTGTATCGCCATGAAATAGCGGGGAAGGAAAAGTGACATCGGTCATGCCGAGATTGGCAATTGTCGTGCCAATCGTTGTGTCATTGACAGAAATACCGATCATTAAACCCAACGTAAACAATGAGTTGACGAGAGGCTTTCCCCATTCTGTCTTGCTGGCAAAATCAAAGTCAATATGCAGCGGCTGGGTGTTCAATGTCATGACCGAAAATAGCATATTGTCACTTTCAGTGATCGTTTTGCGAAGCGAATGATTGAAAACGCGTCCGACCTCGAACTCTTCCAGATACAATCCAGCCATGATGATTTCGAACCTCCGCAATGATTTGCGGGACATTATGACGGTGCTCTGCGGATCGCAACAGGGGCAAAACCCTTGTCGTCATGGTTAATGGATATGGTGAACTGATCGTAAACCTTTTTCCGCTAGGCTTTTGCTAGAAAAATGGGGGCGATAAGGGATGCCGGTACAGCAATATCTCAGAATGATCGAGAATGCGTCAGTGGCGCAACGTTGTCATGCAACGGCGGCTTTGGCGCATATCTATCTGCATTCAGAACTCGACAATGATGAGCGTTGCGCGACAGAGGCTGTACTAACGCTCCTGCTGGACGATTCTTCGCCAAAAGTGCGCCTCGCGCTGGCTGAGGCGTTTTCTACAAGTGTCCGCGCTCCTGCCCATATCGTTGCTAGTCTCGCACGCGACCAGATTGAAATCTCGACCTATATGCTCGGCCGCTCGGTTTTGCTCAGCGATAGCGACCTGATTGACTGTGTTGTGAGTGGTTGCGGAGAGGCGCAACGCGTCATTGCCGGTCGGGCACGCGTTTCGCCAACTGTTTGTGCCGCCATTATCGAAGTTGGCGAGATCGATGCCATACTGGAGCTGCTGGCCAATACACAGGCGAAAATAATGCCGGTGAGTTATCGTCGGCTGCTTGAACGGTTAGGACATATTGCCGAAGTACGTGCATTGCTCGTCGATCATGAAAGCCTGCCAGCCGATTGCCGCCACTCGCTTGCAGTCAAGACCGCAGAGGCGCTGTGCCAGATGAATATTGTGCAGGCACTCATGGGAGGTCGCAGAGCGGAACGAATGACACATGATGCCTGTGTCAAAGCATCCATCGGACTCGTTGCCGCAACGCCTATCGAAGAATATCCGGCTCTCGTTGAACACCTACAACTGCGCGGTGACATAACAACAGCTTTTGTCATTCGGGTGGTTGCGAAAGGACAGATCGATTTCTTCGGCGCGATCCTTGTTGCGCTGTCCGGTTACAAGCACAGTCGCGTGCGCGGCCTGCTCATTGACGGTCGTCCGAACGTGCTGGGGGCGCTGTTTAGCGCTGCAAGTTTGGCCGAAAGCACACACGCTTCCCTGTGCACCGCAGTTCAGGCATGGCGCGATACTATCAACGGCAAGCGCAAGCTGGGTTTGCATGATGTCGCACGCGCAATGATTGAGCAGATCACGGCGGTAGAGGCCTATGCAGGAGCTGTTCCCGCCGCCGCAAATGATGATTTGCTTTCCTTGCTCAACGGTATTCACCGCGATGCTATTCGCGAAAATGCGCGCCGAAGCATGTTGTCGATAGCGGCGGCATAGGCTTCTGACCGCTTGATCGAACATTTCATTACAAAATAGTGCCACTCTTTGAATGAAATAATCGATGCGCCGCACCAGAACCGGCGCATCATTGCTTTTTTATTGGCATTGAAAGCCATGATTTCCAATATTATACTTAGTAAACCTAATTAAATCAGGCGTTTATGTCTGATTTCTGATTCAAAACTCTAGATACAGCAATTCGATTGTGCCAAACGGCCCGTTGCCGCCCCATTGGTCTTTTATGCTATTATGGACAAAGGCATAATCGATTGGGAGGTCTGCATAATGTCGGACAATGGTAGTGTTGAGTTTGGCCCGCTAAGTCTGCACGTCCCTGAACCGGCTGTGCGTCCGGGCGGTACACCGGATTTTTCCAACGTCACCTTTCCCGATGCAGGCTCGGTGAGACGCCCCGATGTCGATACAAACCCTGAAGACATGCGTGACCTCGCATTTTCGATTATTCGTGTGCTTAACCCTGAAGGCGAGGCTGTCGGGCCATGGGCAAATCTGCTGACCGACGATCAGCTGGTTGAAGGTCTGCGCCATATGATGACGCTGCGCACGTTCGATGCGCGTATGCAGATCGCCCAGCGGCAGGGCAAGACTTCATTTTATATGCAGCATCTTGGCGAGGAGGCAGTCAGTTGCGCTTTCCGTAAGGCGCTGGTGCAGGGCGATATGAATTTTCCGACCTATCGTCAGGCTGGTCTGTTGATCGCCGGCGGGTATCCCATGGTCGAAATGATGTGCCAGATCTACTCCAACGAGCGCGATCCGTTGAAGGGCAGGCAGCTGCCAATCATGTACTCTTCCAAAGAACACGGTTTTTTCTCGATCTCTGGCAATCTGGCCACCCAGTATATTCAAGGTGTTGGCTGGGCCATGGCATCCGCCATCAAGAAAGACAGCAAGATAGCTGCCGCATGGATCGGCGATGGCTCCACGGCTGAGTCTGACTTCCATGCCGCGCTGGTTTTCGCTTCAACCTATAAGGCGCCGGTAGTTCTCAATATCGTCAATAATCAATGGGCGATTTCGACATTTCAAGGCATTGCGCGCGGTGGCTCAGGTACCTTTGCAGCGCGTGGCCTTGGTTTCGGTATTCCGGCGCTGCGCGTCGATGGCAATGATTACCTCGCGGTTTTTGCAGTGGCGCAGTGGGCAACCGAGCGCGCACGCCGCAATCTGGGGCCGACGCTAGTGGAATATGTTACCTATCGCGCCGGCGCGCATTCGACCTCGGATGATCCATCTGCTTATCGGCCCAAGATGGAGTCGGAGGCCTGGCCTCTGGGCGATCCTATTGTTCGGTTGAAGAACCACCTGATTGCACGCGGCGCATGGTCGGAAGAGCGTCATACCCAGACCGAAGCCGAGATACTCGACACAGTCATCGCTGCGCAGAAAGAAGCCGAAAGCTTCGGAACATTGCATGCCGGAGGCAAGCCATCAGCGCGCGATATGTTCGAGGGTGTTTATGAACAAATGCCTCCGCATCTTCGCCGTCAACGTCAGCAGGCGGGGGTTTAAGCCAAATGCCACGTAAAACAATGATCGAATCCATCCGCGATGCGATGGATACAATGATGGAACGCGACGAAAACGTGGTTGTGTTCGGCGAGGATGTCGGCTTTTTCGGTGGCGTCTTTCGCTGCACGCAAGGGCTGCAGGCAAAATATGGAAAGACGCGGTGTTTCGATGCGCCCATCAATGAGGCGGGCATCGTCGGAACTGCAATTGGCATGGCGTCCTATGGACTTAAGCCATGTGTTGAAATCCAATTCGCAGATTATGTCTACCCCGCCTATGACCAGATTGTCTCGGAGGCTGCACGCTTGCGCTATCGCTCGAATGGCGACTTTACCTGCCCGATGGTCGTGCGCATGCCGGTCGGCGGCGGCATTTTCGGTGGGCAAACACATAGCCAGAGCCCGGAAGCGCTTTTTACCCATGTTTCGGGCCTGAAGGTGGTTGTGCCGTCCAACCCATATGATGCCAAGGGGCTGCTTATTGCGGCAATAGAAGATCCGGATCCGGTGATCTTCCTTGAGCCCAAGCGCATTTATAATGGTCCGTTTGATGGACATCACGACCGGCCAGTCACACCGTGGTCCAAGCACGATCTCGGCGAAGTGCCTGATGGTCATTATACGGTGCCGCTGGGCAAAGCCATCAAGCGCCGTGAAGGCTCACAGCTAACGATCCTGACCTATGGCACCATGGTTTACGTGGCAGAGGCCGCTGCAGCTGAACATAATATTGATGCGGAAATCATCGACCTGCGCACATTACTCCCGCTCGATCTCGAAACGATTATTGAATCCGTTTCAAAAACCGGGCGCTGTGTCGTGGTTCACGAGGCGACCTTGACATCGGGCTTTGGCGCGGAACTGGCGGCACTCGTGCAAGAACATTGTTTCTATAAGCTTGAAGCGCCGGTGGCTCGCGTTGCCGGTTGGGACACGCCTTATCCCCATGCCCAGGAGTGGGATTACTTCCCCGGGCCATCGCGGGTCGGGCGTGCGCTGGTTGAAACGCTGGAGGGGCTCTAAGATGGGCGAATATGTCATCAAGCTGCCGGATGTCGGCGAAGGCGTTGCAGAAGCAGAGCTTGTCGAATGGAATGTAAAGGTCGGTGATCTGGTACGCGAGGATATGGTTCTTGCCGCCGTGATGACCGATAAGGCAACGGTGGAAATCCCGTCGCCGGTCGATGGCGAGATCATCTGGCTTGGCGGTGAGATCGGTGAGGTCATTCCGATCGGCTCGCCGATTATTCGCCTGAAGATCGACGGCGAGGGTCATGCACCGGCAGCCGCGGAGCCCTCCAAGCCTGCCAAGGCTGAAGCGCCTGCACCGGATGAAAAGCCTGCCGAGGCCGCAAAGTCCGAGAGCAAGCCTGCAGCAGCTGCTGCAAAGCCACAGGAAGCTGTAAAGCCCGCTGCCAAACCTGTTTTCAATACGAGCGCGCCCCGTAGCGAAGGTGAAAAGCCTTTGGCTTCTCCAGCTGTACGCCAGCGTGCGCGTGATTCCGGCGTTGATTTGCGTCAAGTGAGTGGTACAGGACCGGCAGGCCGGATCACTCACGAAGATCTTGATGCCTTCTTCGCGCGCGGCTCGCAGAAACCCGGTAGTGCAGCGCTCAGCCCGGACAATTCCGTCAAGGAGATCAAGGTTGTCGGGCTTCGCCGCAAGATTGCCGAGAAAATGGCAATCGCGAAATCCCGGATTCCGCATATTACCTATGTCGAAGAAATCGACGTGACATCCTTGGAAGAGCTGCGGGCAGCCCTGAATAGCAAAAAGCGCCCGGATCAGGCCAAGCTGACGATCTTGCCGTTCTTGATGCGGGCCATGGTCAAGGCCATTGCCGATCAGCCGCAGCTCAATGCTCTGTATGATGACGAGGCGAATATTATTCATCAGCATGGGGGCGTGCATATCGGGATTGCCGCGCAGACGCCTGGCGGTCTCGTCGTGCCGGTCGTCAAACATGCCGAGGCAAGAACGCTTTGGGACTGTGCTGCCGAGGTTAATCTGCTGGCAGATGCTGCAAAAACGGGTACAGCGACACGTGAACAGCTGAGTGGCTCGACGATAACGATCACTTCACTCGGTAGCATGGGCGGCGTGGTGACCACGCCTGTGATCAATCACCCGGAAGTAGCAATCATCGGCGTCAACAAGATCATGATCCGGCCCATGTGGGACGGCACTGCCTTCATACCGCGCAAGATGATGAACCTGTCGTCAAGCTTCGACCACCGGGTCATCGACGGCTGGGATGCCGCCGTATTCATCCAGCGCATCAAGGCGCTTCTCGAAACGCCAGCCATGATATTTGTTGAGGACTGAGCCATGAAGGATATTTCCTGCAAACTGCTGGTCATTGGCGCCGGTCCGGGTGGCTATATCTGCGCTATTCGTGCCGGGCAGCTGAATGTTGATACGGTGATCGTTGAAGCGGCCAAGGTCGGCGGCACTTGCCTGATGGTCGGCTGCATACCCTCCAAGGCGTTGATTCACGCCGCTGATGAATTTGCAAAGGTTGCGCATTTTGCAGCAAATCAGACGCCACTAGGCATATCCGTCAGCAATCCGGCAATCGATTTCACGCAAACCATCGCTTGGAAAGACGGAATTGTCAGCCGTTTGAACAATGGCGTAGCCGGACTTTTGAAGAAGGCCAATGTGAAGATCGTCACGGGCAGGGCAAAGTTCCGCGATGGAAAAACCGTCGAAGTGGAAACCCTGACGGGCCAGCAAATCATCCGTGCTGAAAACATTGTAATCGCAACAGGCTCTGCGCCGGTGGAGGTGCCTTCATTGCCATTTGGCGGCAATGTCATTTCATCCACCGAAGCTCTCTCACTTGAGACTGTGCCCGAAAAACTGGTGGTTGTGGGAGGTGGTTATATTGGCCTTGAGCTTGGCACTGCCTATGCCAAACTCGGATCAAAGGTCACTGTTGTTGAAGCGCAAGCAAAAATACTGCCGCAATATGATGCAGAGCTGACGCGGCCAATCGTGAAGAGTCTCAATAGCTTAGGTGTGACAGTTCTTACCGGAGTTAAAGCAAAAGGGGTGAGCGCCAAGGGTGATGCCCTGCTCATCGAAACGGCTGATGGCAAGGATGACAGGATTGCAGCGGATAAAATACTGGTAACTGTCGGCCGCAAGCCTGTGACCACCGGTTGGGGGCTTGAGGAAGTTGTTTTGGACATGGACGGAAAGTTTGTTCGCATTGACGACAAGTGCCGTACCTCGATGCGGGGCGTCTATGCCATCGGTGATGTGACAGGCGAGCCAATGCTGGCCCATCGTGCCATGGCACAAGGCGAGATGGTGGCAGAAATCGTCGCCGGGCATAATCGCAGCTGGGACAAGCGAGCCATTGCAGCTGTCTGCTTTACCGATCCGGAAATCGTGACTGTCGGCCTTTCGCCAGAAGAGGCAAAGCAGGCCGGGCACGAGGTCAAAATTGGTCTGTTCCCATTTGCTGCCAATGGCCGCGCCATGACACAAGAAGGCGAGGAGGGGTTTGTCCGTGTGGTTGCTGCTGCGGGCAATCATCTTGTATTGGGAATTCAGGCGGTTGGAACCGGAGTCTCCGAACTGTCAGCAGCGTTTGCACTGGCCTTGGAAATGGGCGCGCGCCTGGAAGATATAGCCGGGACAATCCACGCCCATCCAACACAGAGCGAGGGCTTCCAGGAAGCTGCGCTGAAAGCACTGGGACACGCGCTGCATATTTAAAGCACCTTTGCAAAAGCAATTTGCGTGCTTCGACAAGCTCAGCATGAGGAATGGGGTCTGATTGCAGGACGCTAAATCCTGCAATCTTTGAGACTATTATGCCAGGCGCAATGTCACCTCATGCTGAGCTTGTCGAAGCACGCAAAGCGCTACTGCTGAATAAATTGGGTTACTCAGCGGCCTCGGCGACAGCGGGCAGGCCAAGCCAGGCACGGCAATCTGCCATTGCGCGGGCGCTCATGGCGCGTTTTTTGGCATTGGTCTTTTCCTTGCCACGCAAACGCTTGCCCTCAGAGACGGGCGCTTCAATCGGCGGGAATAACCCGTAATTAACATTCATTGGCTGGAATGAACGTTTGCCGGGTTCTTCATCCGATACGATATGCCCGCCAGTAATATGTCCAAGAAGCGCACCAAAAGCCGTCGTTGCAGGAGGTGGTGTCACAGGCTGACCCAAACGCTCGGCAATCATGAAACGGCCGGCCAAAAGTCCGATAGCGGCGGACTCGACGTAGCCTTCGCATCCCGTGATTTGTCCGGCAAACCGCAGTCCTTGCCGGGATTTCAGTTGCAAGGTCGGATCAAGCAAAATCGGTGAATTGAGGTAAGTGTTGCGATGCAGTCCACCCAGCCGGGCAAATTCCGCATTTTCAAGGCCCGGGATCATGCGGAATATGTCAGTCTGCGCGCCATATTTCAGCTTGGTCTGGAAACCGACCATATTATAGAGCGTGCCAAGCGCATTGTCCTGACGCAACTGCACCACCGCATAGGCTTTCACTGTCGGATTATGGGCGTTGGTCAGACCCATTGGCTTCATCGGTCCATGACGCAATGTCTCCGGTCCGCGTTCTGCCATGACCTCGATTGGCAGGCAGCCATCGAAATAGGGCGTGCCTTCCCATTCCTTGAATTCGGTCTTGTCGCCCGCAATCAATGCTTGAATGAAGGCGTCATATTGCTCCTTTGACATGGGGCAGTTGATATAGTCCTTGCCATTGCCGCCGGGGCCAACTTTATCGTAGCGCGACTGGAACCAGCAAGTGTTCATATCGATGGAATCGAAATGCACGATCGGTGCAATTGCATCAAAAAAGGCGAGGGAGTCCGCCCCTGTTTCATTGCCGATTGCTTCGGCAAGTGAAGGCGCCGTCAGCGGGCCGGTGGCGATAATAACCTTGTCCCACTCCGCTGGCGGCAGGCCGGTAATTTCTTCGCGCTCGATAGTGATAAGTGGATGAGCTTCGATTTTCGCGGTAACTGCCTGCGCAAAACCATCGCGATCAACAGCAAGCGCACTGCCGGCCGGAACCTGATGGGCATCGGCGGAGGCAATAATGAGTGAATTGGCCAGACGCATTTCCGCATGAAGCACGCCAACAGCATTAGTTTCGGCGTCATCGGAACGGAAGGAGTTGGAGCATACAAGCTCTGCAAGGTCCTGCGTTTTATGGGCATCTGTGCCGCGAACAGGACGCATTTCGTGCAGGATAACGGGAATGCCAGCCTCTGCGAGCTGCCATGATGCTTCGGAACCGGCGAGACCGCCGCCAATAATGTGTACGGGTTTATGTGACATGGCGCACCAATAGTCTTTTTGATTGCTGGCTTCAATGAAAAAGCCGTCACAGATGATTGTGACGGCTTTCATGACGCCTAGGGCAGATCAGGCGCTGGCAGTATCAAGCGTCGCCAGATCATCTTTGCTGAGTTCCATAGTGGCCGCCTTGATCAGACTATCAAGCTGTTCAAGCGATGTTGCACTGGCAATTGGTGCAGTTACGCCATCGCGGTGGATGATCCAGGCCAATGCGACTTCGGCCTGTTTTGCCTTATGCTTGGCGGATATATCATCAAGGGCTGCGAGGATACGATTTCCACGGGGGTTGAGATAATCCTTCACACCGCCGCCCCGCGGGCTTTTGCCAAGATCGGCTTCGCTGCGATATTTGCCGGACAGAAAGCCTTTCGCGAGACTGAAATATGTGATGACGCCGATATCTTCAGCCATACAGAGATCGCGCAGTGGGCCATCATAGCTTGCGCGATCGTAAAGGTTATATTCCGGCTGCAAAACATCGTAGCGATGCAGCCCCTTATTCTTGGCCACATCAAGCGATTTCCGCAATTGATCAGCGTCGAGATTGGAGCAGCCCATTGATTTGATTTTGCCAGCCTTGAGCAGCTTCTCGTGCGCGGCAAGGGTTTCTTCATATGGTGTGTCCGGATCCGGCCAATGCGAAAGATAAAGGTCAATTTCTTCAATCTGAAGCCGTTTCAAGGAGGCTTCGGCGGCCTTTGCAATGTAGGCGGGAGACAAATCCTTCTTGCCTTGTCCCATATCGGAGCCAACCTTGGTGATTATCACCACCTTGTCGCGGGATTTGCGTTCTTTCATCCATTCGCCGATTATGGTTTCGGACTCGCCACCTTCATTGCCCGGCACCCAGCGCGAATAAGCATCCGCAGTATCAATGGCGTTGAGGCCCGCATCAACGAACCGATCAAGCAGATCGAAGGAAGTTTTCTTGTCGGCGGTCCAGCCGAAGACGTTTCCGCCAAAGACCAATGGAGCGATAGTGAGGCCCGTACGGCCAAGACGACGTTGTTCCATGATGAACTCCCGGGGATTATTGAGGTGGGAGCTTGAATGTAGGACGTGACGATGCGGGTTTCCACCCCGTCATTGCAAACACAATTTCTTCAACAGGCCGAAAGGCAATTTCTGATATATTCTCTCATGATGAGATATGCCTTTCTTATTTTGCCCGCTGCCATTGCCTGGGCATGCGTATCAAACGCCAATGCGCAAACATTCAGTGTTTGCCATGGCTATGGCTGTACGTTCAAAACCAGTGTGACGCTTTCTCCTGCCGATCGCGGCAGAATCGCGTCAATCATGAAGAGCGGAGGCAAGTCGGCACAAGCCGAACGGGCTGCGGTGCGGCGCGCTGTGCAGATATTTGAGCGTCGCAGCGCTCAAATAATCGGTATCCGGGATCGCCCGAAAATGGATTTTGGCCAAGGGCGCGAGAGAGGCCAAATGGATTGCGTCGACGAGGCAGCCAATACAGGCGGCTTCCTCAGCTATTTGCAGCGCGCCGGGCTGTTGCGCCACCACACAGTGGGAAACAGGGATTCACGCGGGAGTTTCCTCGATGGCCGCTATCCGCATTTCACCGCAGTGTTGCGGGATCGCTCGGGTACATCCTGGGCCGTTGACTCCTGGTACGAACCAGCAGGAGGGGCGCCAGATGTGATGCGTTTGTCGGAATGGAAAGAGCGGGGTTATGGCGGGCAACGCTGATGTCAGCGCATCCTACAAACAACAACACCCACCGCGGGAGGAGGTGCGGTGGGTGTCGTTATATAAAGACCGGCTGGGAGGAGGAGTGCCGGGCTTTGATCGCGGGAGGCTTTGGGAGGAGGTAAAGCCCCGGCGATATTCGTCAAACTATTAGCGTACTGCGGACTTCTTGGCGACGAACGGAATGTCCGAACGGGCAATGCCCAGATCGCTAAGTTCGCGGGTCGACAGACGGTTCAATTCAGTAACCGTGTCGCGATAACGGCGCCAGTTGCTGTAAGAGCGGATAAGGTTCATTTCAATCACCACTTCGGTTGTTGTTCGGTTGATCACTCTTGATCGTTGAACTGAAGATAGTGCAGCCCATGCAGAATTTGCAGAGACAAGATTGCAGATCAGCTATGCATATGTTGCATTGCATCATTAATCGATTTTAATTGCTGCGGCGCACAAATGTCAAAATCGCGATCAGTTCGGCAATGCGGTGGCAATTGCGTTTTTCCTGCCGCTGGCGTTATTTGAATCCCCGTACGACTCAGGAGCACTTCGTGGCATTTTCGATCGGCATCAAAAAACACATTGCCCGCTGGCAGCAGGCAGGTCTGATAGACGAGGTGACAGCCGATCTTTTGCGCAAGGACGTAGAGAAAACCCGGTCCGGCTTTGGCCTTGGCGGGATTCTTGCGGTGCTCGGCGCAGTTCTCTTGGGTGCTGCCATCATTTCGCTTGTCGCGGCAAATTGGGAAGTAATGCCGCGCCTTGTTCGCGTCGTGATGATCATCCTGGTGCTATGGATCGGCTATGTTGGCGGCGCATGGCGGGCGAGACTCGGCGATAATCGTTTTAGTCAGGCGCTCTATCTGATTGCTGCAATCACCTTTGGAGCCGGTATAGCGCTCATCGGGCAGATGTATCATTTATCAGGCGATGCAACGGAAGCCGCCTTGCTTTGGACTGCGGGAACAATGGTTGCGGCGCTTTTGCTACGCTCGTCTGTGTTGGTCGCAACCGGGGTGGCGATAACTGCGCTCTACCTTTTCATGGTTTTGGATACCAATGACTCGCACACCTATAGCTGGCTTCTGCCGGTATTGCTTTTCATCAGTGCGGGACTTGTCTGGTATACCAAGGCGCAGATCGCCCGCCATTTTATCGCGCTGGTACTGATGGCCTATGTTTTCGCCCTTTATGATGATTTGAGCGGTGATTGGATATTGTGGCTCGCCGCTATGGCGGGCGGGGTGCTCTTTCTTGGCGATGCGCTGTCGACTGCGGTGCTGCAACGGCTCACCGGCTGGAGCAAGGCAATCGGCGCTTACGGGTTTCTGATGCTTCTTCTGGTGCTGAGCTATTTTCAGTTTGATCGCTTCGATAGTGAAGTAAGCGATCAGGTCATTATCGGCTTTGGTATATTGGCCTGTGCGATTGCCGGGCTGGTTCTCTCCGGTTATCGCAATCTTGCCGTCAGATGGATGTCTTACACCGTATTTTCGCTCGAAGTGCTTTATCTGGCATTCAAGACGATAGGGACGCTTATCGGAACCGCGAGCTTCTTCTTGAGTGCGGGCGTGCTGGTATTGCTGCTTGCCGCCTTTGTTGTGCGCATGGAGCGGCGGCTGCAAAAGAAGATTGCGCAAGCGGAAGGAGCCGCCTGATGTTCACTGGCAAGCGCATTATCTGGCTGGGTATTATCGTCGCCTTGCTGCAATCGGGCGCTTTATACGCAATGGTTGAGCAGCGCGCATCCATCCTGCGGAGCGGCAAAGACGTGATCCTGCTAAGCCAGCCCATTGATCCCCGGGATTTCCTGCGCGGAGACTATGTGATCCTCTCCTATGATATCTCCAATGTCAGCATCGACAAGATATCCGGCACGCGCCCGGAGGCGAAGGGCCTCATTGACGTCTATGTCACACTGGTCAAAGGGGCAGATGAGCGTTGGAACTTTGCAAGTGCTTCGTGGCAGGCCCGCACTGACCTGAAGCCGGGTGAGGTGCAGCTTCGGGGACGTACGCCAAACTACGCCTATTTTGCTTCGGACAACACCTATCATGTCGATTATGGCATTGAGCGCTATTACGTTCCGGAAGGTCAGGGCCTGGCAATCGAAGAACAGCAGCGCGAGAGAAAGATCGATGTCGTTATTGCTGTATCGAATGAGGGAGACGCCCAGATACGGGCTTTAAGAAGCGATGGAAAGGTTCTCTACGAGGAACCCCTCTATTAGAAATAGGCGGGAAATTACGGGTTTGAAATAATAGTGTCGATTACCCGGCTTTTTCCTTTGACCCTCAGAAAGACGGTGCTATAGAGACCCGCGCTTGAGGTTCGGCTACGTGCCTCGGATGCGGATATGGCGAAATTGGTAGACGCACCAGATTTAGGTTCTGGCGGGAGACCGTGGGGGTTCGAGTCCCTCTATCCGCACCACAATCTTTCCAAACACAATTGAGAATAAGGCACTGGACAGATAAACTCGCGTGCATGTGGGGGAAACCTGATCATGATTGAAACAAGCCGCCTTTTGTTGCGCCCGCAACGTATTGAGGATTTCGAACTCTATAAGGCGATATGGATCAATGATCCCAACCTAAGCGAGGGTGTTCAAGTCTTGCCCGGACTTACCAATGAGCAAAGCTGGGACAGGCTGCTGCGCTGGATCGGGCATTGGAACGTTTTTGGCTATGGTCCGCTTCTGGTCATCGACCGTCAAACCGGGGAGCTGGTCGGAGAAACGGGGGTGGCAAGGTTTCATCGCGCCAATGGCCCGGCTTTCGACGGAGTTCCGGAGGCATTGTGGAGGATCAAATATACCCGCCATGGCCAAGGCCTGGCGTCAGAAGCAGCGTACGCGGCCTTGCAATGGTACGATGCCCGGAAAATATCCGAGCGAACCGTTTGCATGATTGATCATTGGAACGACACTTCATTAAAGCTGGCCGGAAAACTCGGGTTCAAGGAGTTTTCACGTGCAATCTACAAGGACAGTGATGTCGTGTTGCTTGATCGTATCGTCAAAACTTAGTGTTGCACGAGCAGTCTATGATCCAGTCACGAAAGAACTTCACCTTGGCGGGCAATTGCCCGGCTTCGGGATAGACCAGATAGTAATTGGTGCCGGTTGAGGCTTCGATATCGAAAAGCTTTACCAGCGTGCCCGACTCTATTTCATTCTGGAAAAAAGCTGAAGAAACCAGTCCGACGCCGCCGCCGGACAATGCCAATCCGCCGATAATCTGCTGGGTATCAATCGTTACCCCGGGTTTGGTCATGGTCAATGGCCCTTCGACACCTGCTTGGCGAAACCAGACGGGCCACCAATTATCGTCTGGCGTGATCAGATGACATTGCAGGAGGTCTGCCGGTGTTTGCGGTCTGCCATATCGTTCAAGATAGGCGGGGCTGGCCAAGGGTGTGAAACCGCCCGATAAAAGCCGATGTGAGGTCAAGCCTGGCCAATTTCCACGACCGAGCCGGATGCCGCAGTCGATTCCCTCACTGGAAAAATCAACCAAGCGGGAGGAAATATCGAAGCGCACCGAAACCTCGGGATGCAGGTTTTGAAAATCAGTAATGCGCGGCGTCAGCCAATTGCTGGCAAATGTATGGATGACTGAAATAACCAGCACGGAATTTTGTTCTTCGCGAATGGCTCGGAATGTCTCGCCCATATCAGCCAAAGCCCTGCGTATCACCGGCGCTATTACTTCGCCCTTCGGCGTCAAGGTAACGCCGCGTGCGCGGCGCTGAAACAAGGGCGTACCGGCAAAATCTTCCAGCAATTTGATCTGATAGCTGACGGCCGATTGGGTCATGTTGAGCTCATCGGCTGCTTTCGTAAAGTTCTGCAACCGCGCAACACTATCAAAAACCCGGATAGAACCAAGAGGAAGTGACGTCATGTCGAGCCATTAAATCTATTGATGTCTAATCATCAAATTCGCGTTGGTATGCCTGTTAATAAGATAATACATCTGTCCACACAACAGGACAATTAATAGCTTGATGGAGAGTGTCATGACCGAATTGCGATTATTCGGATTGAGTTCGCTTGCGGTTTTTTGGGCGGGCTTTTCCAAGCAGACTTCAGTGCCGGCAGGCGACCCTGGGGATTTGAATGCCTATATGCTGCGCGACATCAATCTTACGCCAAGCGAGCGTGCCGCATTCACATATAAGACGCGCGATATGCTTTCACCGGCCTATCGATATCGTCTCCCATAGAATATTGAAGCCAATGCAAAAGCGCGGGGCTGTTAAGGCCCCGCGCTTTTATTTTTAATGCGCTGCGGCTTGTTCTGCCGCAGGTTTCGGTTTGCGCCGGAAGGATCTGAGCACGACGTAGAATACCGGTGTCAGGAACAGACCGAAGAATGTGACCCCAAGCATTCCGGAGAACACCGCTGTTCCGAGCGACTGACGCATTTCCGCACCGGGTCCAGTTGCAATCATCAAAGGCACAACGCCAAAGATGAAGGCAAAGGCGGTCATCAGGATCGGACGCAGGCGCAAGCGGCTGGCTTCGATCGCTGCTTCTACCGGGTTTGCGCCTTCTTCCTCGTGTTGACGGGCAAACTCCACAATAAGAATGGCGTTTTTCGCCGCCAGACCAATGAGAACCACGAGCCCGATTTGCGTGAGGATATTATTGTCCATCCCGCGCAACGCCACACCTATCAGCGCGGCTAGGACAGCCAGTGGAACAATCAGGATAATTGCCAGCGGCAATACCCAACTTTCATATTGGGCTGAAAGGGCCAGGAACACGAAGATGACAGACAGGGCGAAGATAAACACCGCCGTATTGCCGGTTGCGCGTTCCTGAAAGGCAAGTTCCGTCCAATTGAACGATGTGCCTTGTGGCAGCGTTTTGGCGGCCAGCGCTTCCATTTGATCAAGAGCCGCGCCAGTCGACACGCCCGGAGCAGCATTGCCCTGCAACGGTACGGATACGTACATATTGTAGCGCTGCACGAGCGACGGGCCTGTGGTGTCCCTGATCTCGATCAATGTGCCAAGCGGAACAAGCGCCCCCGTGGCTGATCGCACCTTCAGGTTCAAAATATCCTGCCGGTCGAGGCGGTATTGCTGATCCGCCTGCGCACGAACTTGATAAACGCGCCCGAAAGCATTGAAATCATTGACATATGATGTTCCAAGATTTGTCGAAAGCGTTTCGAAGATGCTTGGAATGGGCACATTAAGCGCTCTTGCCTTGTCCCGGTCTACTTCAAGGAAGTATTGCGGGCTGGAGGCAGAGAAGGTGGTGAAAACGCCAGTTACACCCGGTGTCTGTGCGGCTTCGCCCATCATCTGATAGGCCAGGGCCAGCACGCGGCGCATGTCGGAGCTGTCACGGTCCAGCAGCTGCATCTTGAAGCCGCCGGAATTGCCTATACCGCTGATGGCGGGTGGAGGAACGGCAATGATGAAGGCTTCCTGAATACTTTGCAGACTGCCATAAAGCTGACCAATAATCTGGTTGGCGTTATGACCTTCCTCCAGGCGATTTTCGAAGGAGTCGAAGGCGGCGAAAACTACGCCGGAGTTTGACGCATTGGTGAAAGTCGCGCCGTTAAAGCCAGAGAAGGCGACGGCATTTTTTACACCCGGCACGTCCCGAACGATCTTTGAAACCTTTTCAATGACTGCATCGGTTCGATTAAGAGACGCACCGTCAGGCAACTGTACCACGACGATGGCGTACCCCTGATCCATGGTCGGGATAAAGCCGCGTGGAACAGCGGTTGCCATATACCATGTGGCGACAAGCAACCCGACAAAGACAAGCAGGGAGGCCGTGATACCAATGGCTGAACTGACGAGGTGGCGAATGACCCAAGAGTAGCCATTCGCCATCTTGTCAAAGCCGGTATTGAAGCCATTGGCCATGGCCCGGCCAAAACGGGCAACCGGGTTTTTCGATTCGCTGTGGTTGTGTGGCCGCAGCACAATCGCAGCAAGCGCTGGCGAAAGCGTCAGTGAATTAAGAGCCGAAATTGCCGTTGCCACTGCGATTGTGATCGCAAATTGCAGGTAGAATTGCCCCGTAATGCCGGGAATGAAAGCAGTCGGTACGAAGACTGCAATCAGCACCAGCGAAATGGCAATAACGGCGGTGCCGACCTCGTCCATAGTGACGTGCGAGGCTTCCTTGGGCGTCATGCCGGCTGCAAGGTTTCGTTCGACATTTTCGACAACCACAATGGCGTCATCGACGACAATGCCGATGGCAAGGACCAATCCAAACAATGTGAGCATATTGAGCGAGAAGCCGAAGGCGAGCAGCAATGCCAGCGTTCCGATAAGGGAGACGGGAATTGCGACAATCGGTATGATCGCGGTGCGCCACGATTGCAGGAAGACAAGGACGACGAGCGCCACGAGAATGACGGCTTCAATGATCGTTTTGTACACCTCATTGATCGATTCCGCGATGAACTCGGTGGGGTTGTAAACGATATCGTAGGTCAGCCCGTCAGGAAAATCCTTCTTGAGTTCCTCCATTGTGCTTCGGATTGAATCCGCAGCAGCAAGGGCATTGGTGCCCGGGCGGCTGAAAATACCCAAGGCCACTGCCGGATTGCCGTTCAGATAGGAGTTGGTGACATAATCCTTGGCACCAAGTTCGATGCGCGCCACATCCTGCAACTGCACGAGGCGCCCGCTTTCTGTCGCCTTGACGATGACGTAGCGGAACTGCCGGGCATCGCTGAAGCGGCCCTCAGTGGTGACAGTATATTGAAACGCATTGGTACCGGAGGTTGGCGGACCGCCAATGGAACCGCCCGAAACCTGCACGTTCTGATCTCGCAGCGATTGCACGACATCACTTGATGTCATGCCATAGGCTGAGAGTTTTTCGGGGTCGAGCCAGATACGCAGCGAGTATTCACGCTCACCGAAAATGATCAGATCGCCGACGCCATCTAGACGCAACAACACGTCGCGAACGCGCGAGCGTGCATAATTGGAGGCGTAAAGCTGATCATAACGACCATTTGGCGAAAGAATATGCACAACCATCATGAGATCAGGCGAGCTTTTGGTGGTGGTGATACCAAGACGTCTGACTTCTTCCGGAAGGCGCGGCTCCGCAATGGACACGCGGTTCTGTACAAGGACCTGCGCCTTATCGAGATCTGTTCCCAGCCGAAATGTCACGGTCAATGCCATGGAGCCATCGGCCGTGGAATAGGAGGACATATACAACATGCCCTCAACGCCGTTGATTTCCTGCTCGATTGGTGTCGCCACCGTGTTGGCAATGGTTTCAGCGTCGGCGCCCGGATAGGAAGTGCGGATGACAATGGTTGGCGGGGCTATTTCGGGGTACTGCGCAACTGGCAGCTGTGTGTAAGCTATGCCGCCGACGATCAGCAAGACAATCGAAAGAACGCTCGCAAAGATCGGCCGGTCGACGAAAAAGTGCGCGAATCTCATTGCGCAGCCTCCGGCGCTTTGGTCGCATCAGCCGTTACAGCTTCCGGTGGTAGCACCACCAGTTCCGGCTTGACTTTTACGCCGGGGCGAATCCGCATCAGGCCATTCACCACAATGGTTTCATCGCCCGTCATTCCGGAGCGGATCACGCGGTAGCCATGAAGCTTCGGTCCAAGGCGAACCGGCTTCGGGGTTACAGTGCCATCTTCGCTGACTGTGAAGACGATGCGTTCATTTTGGTCAGAGCCGATTGCTTCATCCGGGATCAAAATACCCTTATAGGTATTGGATGCGGCAACATCGACGCGGCCGAACAGGCCTGGCTGCAAAACAAAATTCGGATTGCTGAAGCGGGCGCGAACGCGCATTGTGCCTGTCTGGTCATCCAGACGATTTTCCGCGAAATCAACCTTGCCCTTTACAGGCGGCTCGGCGGAATCGGTAAGCCGGACGGTGACTTCCAGACCGGAGGCGCCTTCCTGCAAGGTGCTGCCGTTTTCACGAGCGGTGCGTGCATAGGAAAGCAGGTTACGCTCATCGACATTGAAGTAAAAATCAATCGGGTCGAGTGAGACGATTGTCGTAAGGATCGTCTGGTCTGGCTGAACGAGATTGCCAACGGAGATCAGGCGGCGATCAATGCGCCCGCTCAAGGGGGCTGTTATCTTTGTATATTCAAGATCAAGCTGCGCACGGGCAAGAGCTGCCTCTGCGCCGCGGACATTTGCCTGAGCCGAAATGAAGTCGCGGCGCCTGTCATCGAGTTGCGAAGCGGAAAGCGTGCCGTTTGCAGCTAGTGACTCGGTGCGCTTAAATTGCGCTTCGGCATAGACAAGCGTGGTCTTTGACACTTCGAGCGAGGCCTGCGCCTGCGACAGGGCGGTTTCGAAAGGTCGCTGGTCGATTGTAAAAAGCGGATCGCCTTTTTTAACCAGCGCACCATCGGTAAATTCGATCTTGTCGAGATATCCGGCGACGCGGGAACGTATGGATACTTCATCAACAGGTTCAAAGCGGCCAATGAATTCGTCGCTGTCAACGACATCACGGACGACCGGCTTGGCGACCGATACCGGCGGGGGAGGTGGCGGGGCCGCTGCTTCCTGGGCAAATGAAGCACCAGAGGACAGAAGAGCGGCTGTCAAACCAACCTTGATTATTGTTAAAAGTGATCGTGACAAAGGGTAGGCCTCCATGACAGTAAGACGTCCCACGCGTGTCGCAAAGGTGTGTCAGCAATGCTGAAACGGTATCAACTTTGATCAGTCTTTGCGGACGATAAGGTCGAGTAGAGCGAAGTCACATAATGCTGGCGGGGAGTGTTTACGAGAGGGCTCTGCACAATTTTAACATAGTGCAGCCATAATTGACCTATCCGAAAATCCCCACATGAATAGATTTGCATAGTTCCATTTTCTTGTCACCCTGCAATCTCAGGCTGTAGCGGCACCAAACAATGCTATTTTGCCAGCCTGCATGGCAGTGCCATTGATTTTTATACCCGAGCCGAGTAAAGGGAGCGACCAGTCGGTGAAGGTGCGATTTCTCATCCAACTTTGTGCCACAGTCTGTGATACAATGCGTGGCATAAATCGAGAGTTGAGTTGGAAATACGGCAATAGAATCAGCGTGGATGGCCAAGCAAAAATTGCTCATCCGCACCCGAAGCCACATAGGCAACAGTTTTTCTCCCGCAATTTGGCGAACGAGCCGGCGACGGCGGGACAAATGTTAAAAAAGTGAAGGTTTGGACATGCAGGTTACTGAAACGCTCAATGAAGGGCTCAAGCGCGAGATCAAGGTCGTTGTTCCGGCCAAGGATCTGGAAGCAAAGCTTTCCGAACGCCTCCAGGGTGCCAGCGCAAAGGCGCGCATCAATGGCTTCCGTCCCGGCAAGGTGCCAATGAGCCACCTTCGCAAGATGTACGGCAAGTCGTTCATGGCTGAAGTCGTCAATGAAATCCTGAGCGATTCTTCGCGCACCATTCTTTCGGATCGTAACGAAAAGTCGGCTACCCAGCCTGAAGTCGTCATGACCGAAGACGAAAAGGAAGCTGACAAGGTTCTTTCCGGCGAAGCCGATTTTGAATTCTCGCTCAATTATGAAGTTCTGCCAGCGATTGAAATCAAAGACACTTCCAAGATCAGCATTACCCGCGAGATCGTTGACGTTTCCGATGAGGAAGTCGAAGAGCAGGTTAAGCGTGTTGCAAGCTCTGCCCAGACCTTCGAACCAAAGAAGGGCAAGGCTGAAAGCGGCGATCGCGTTACCATGGATTATCTCGGCAAGGTCGATGATGTTCCTTTCGACGGTGGTGCAGATAGCGATGCAACATTGGTTCTTGGCTCCGGCCAGTTCATTCCAGGCTTCGAAGATCAATTGATCGGCGTAAAAGCTGGCGATGAAAAGCAGATCAAGGTTACTTTCCCGGCCGAATACCAGGCTGCTCATCTTGCAGGCAAGGACGCTACCTTCGACATCACTGTCAAGGAAGTTGCAAAGCCAGGCGAACTCGAAATCAACGACGAAACCGCAAAGAAGCTCGGCATTGAAAGTGCTGACCGTCTGCGTCAGGTTATCCGCGAGCAGATCGAGAGCCAATACGGTTCTTTCACACGCCAGAAAGTGAAGCGTCAGATTCTGGATGCGCTGGATGGCGAATACCAGTTCGAGTCGCCAGAGCGTCTGATCAATGCCGAGTTCAACAATATCTGGGCTCAGATCGGTCAGGACCTTGCACAGGCTGGCAAGACCTTTGAAGACGAAGATACAACGGAAGAAGAAGCACGCGCCGAATATCGCAAGCTTGCTGAACGCCGTGTTCGTCTTGGCCTCGTTCTTTCGGAAATCGGCAACAAGGCCGGTATCGAAGTAACCGAAGAAGAAATGCAGCGCGCCGTTTACGATCAGGTTCGTCAGTATCCTGGTCAGGAACAGCAGATTTATGAATTCTTCCGCAAGACACCGGAGGCGATCAACAATCTTCGCGCTCCGATCTTCGAAGAGAAGGTGGTTGACCACCTGCTCGCCAGCATCAATGTCACCGACAAGAAGGTGACCAAGGAAGAGTTGATGGCTGAAGACGAGTCGGAAGAAAAGTCCGGCGAAGCCAAGAAGCCTGCCAAAAAGGCAGCGCCAAAAAAGGCAGCCAAGAAGAAAACTGAAGACGAAGCGTAAGCTTCTCGGTAAGCGGCTTATCGCCAGTTAAGAAAAACGGCTCCGCATTGCGGGGCCGTTTTTCTTTCCATCTCAGGGCGATAGCCTAGAAGTTATATTTACAGCCCAGAAAGTTGAAATTGAAAAAACCCAAATTGGCTCACCTCGGTGCCCCCTTGGTTGATCCACGCGCTTTCATTTTGGAGAACTTGCATATTCTGCCCACTCCTGCTGTGGCGGAGATACTGCTCTATACGGCGCATCCAGCAAGCGGATTGGGTAAACTTGGAAATCAAGACATATATGGCCATGATCATCCGCCATACTGGGCTTATCGCTGGGCGGGCGGGACAGTTTTAGCCCGGTATATTTTAGACCATCCGGCAATGGTCGCGGGCTTGCATGTGCTCGATTTGGGAGCAGGTTCCGGAATTGTTGGAATTGCGGCTGCCAAAGCGCGAGCAACCGCAGTGGTGTGCGTCGATACTGATCCTTACGCTGCTATAGCGAGCCGTATGAATGCAGCGGTTAATGCGGTGAACATCGACACAATTTGCAAGGACATTCTCGACGATGATCCGCCAGAGGTGGATATGATTGCTGTGGGTGACTTATTCTATGCGTCAGATATTGCCGGAAGGGTCGTTTCCTATCTCGACAGATGCACCACCGCGGGTATCAAAGTGCTCATAGGTGATCCCGGAAGAGAATATCTGCCTCACGACCGCTTGCGCATCTTATCAAAATATTCAGTGCCCGATTTTGGCAATGGCAGCGTCGCTTCGACGGACACAAGTGCGGTTTATTTGTTTGAAAGTAAGCCAGACTAAAAGAGGCCAAGCCCTTTCAGGCTGGCGTGCCCGCTTTTGCCGATAATGATGTGATCGTGCACGACAATACCCATCTGTGTGCCGATATTGGCGATTGTCTTTGTCATCTCAATATCAGCTTTCGACGGTGTCGGATCGCCGGAGGGATGGTTGTGTGCAAGAATGATAGCACTGGCAGAGAGCTGTAAGGCGCGAGCTATAACTTCACGCGGATAAACAGGTGTGTGGTCGACAGTGCCCACTTGCTGGACCTCATCAGCGATAAGGGCGTTCTTCTTGTCCAGAAACAGGACGCGAAATTGTTCCCGTGACTCATAAGCCATTGCTGCGACACAATAATCCATGACTTTGGCCCATGAACCAAGCACGATCTTATCGCGAATTTCGCTGCGGATCATCCTGTGGGTGAGGGCGGAGACGAACTTAAGGTCGAAGGCAATAGCTGGACCGCATCCCTTGACCTCACGCAAGAGGTGCTCAGGTGCCCCAAGGACTTCTGCCAGAGAGCCGAAGCGCGCAATGAGTGCCTTCGCCAAAGGTTTTGTGTCACCCTGTCTTATGGAGCGATAGAGCAACATTTCCAGCATTTCATAATCGGCAAAGCCGACGTGGCCGACGCTTTGAAACCGCTCCTTCATGCGTTCGCGATGTCCGACGTAGTGCGGAATGGGTTCGACTTCGGCCGACTGCGGCTGTGCGTTGCGCGAGGTCCTGTTTATATCAACGGCAGGTTGTTCTGAGGAGAGTTTTGCGGAAGTTTCGTTGAGGAAGAAGGTCAGGTTGGGCTTTTCTTCACTCATACGGCTTCCATCTATCCGAGTTTTAATCCAGGTGCGAACAGGCCAGCCGGAGACAGGGTGAAAACCTCGCAGCCTTCATTCGTGACACCCACAGTATGCTCATATTGAGCTGTCAGTGACCGGTCGCGGGTAACAGCGGTCCAACCATCAGCAAGAACCTTCACATGCGGACGGCCAAGGTTAATCATAGGCTCAATGGTAAAAATCATGCCTTCGCGCATTTCCACACCCTCGTTCGGCGTGCCGTAATGCAGGATATTGGGTGCGTCATGGAACAATTGCCCCACACCGTGGCCGCAGAAGTCGCGAACGACGGAACAACGTTCCGCTTCAGCGTAGGTCTGTATGGCTGCACCGATGGCACCGGTGCGTGCGCCTGGACGAACGGCGGCAATGCCGCGCATCAGGCTTTCATGCGTTACTTCCATAAGGCGCTCTGCGGCGCGTTTGATCTCGCCAACCGGGTACATGCGGCTGGAATCACCATGCCAGCCGTCAACGATATAGGTAACGTCGATATTGACGATATCGCCCTCGCGCAACGGCTTGTCATCAGGAATACCGTGGCAGACGACATGATTGATCGACGTGCAGCTGGATTTTGTGTAGCCGCGATAATTCAACGTTGCGGGCAGGGCACCTTGATCGGCACCAAACTCGAACACGAAGCGATCAATTGTGTTGGTTGTAACGCCCGGAGCTACGATCGAGGCGAGTTCATCCAGACAGCGTGCCGTTAACTGACAAGCCTTACGCATCGCTTCGAAGCCTTCGGGGCCATGAAGCCGAATTTGCCCTGTATTTTTCAAGGGCGCGCTTTGTGCGTCGAGATAGGTAACCATTGAACTGACCGGTTGGCGTTAATCTATAATAGGCATTGTGCTGACTGCAGCGATACCTGCAGGCGTGATGTGGCATTTTACAGCGTAAGCTTCAACCCCGCGCCGCATCGCCCGCTCAAAAGCCGCCGCGTAAACCGGGTCCAAATCGCCGCATATCCTCAATTGATCGCAATCTCCTCGCTGAATCACATAGAGCATCACGCCACGATGGCCAGTTTCCACCATGTTGCCAAGCTCGTCCAGATGTTTTGCGCCGCGAGCGGTGGGAGAATCGGGAAATTCGGCCAAGCCGGGCGTACGCGAAAAGTGTACGTTCTTCACTTCGACATAGGCGGTTGGACGGTTCGGGTCGGTGAGCAATATATCGATGCGTGAATTGGCACCATAACGTTGTTCGCGCTTAAGAGCGGCATAACCAGCAAGCGACGGGATTAATCCGGCAATAATCGCTTCTTCTGCAATGCGGTTGGGCAGGCCGGTATTGATTCCAACTATGTGCCCGGAGACTTCAACCATTTGCAGCGTGTGCGGGTATTTTCGCTTCAGATCGTCACTATGGGAAAGCCAGACCTTTATTCCCGGATCGGTCAAACCCAACATGGACCCGGTATTGGGGACCGAACTGGTAATAGCCTTGCCATCATCCAGAACGATGTCTGCAAGAAAGCGTTTATAGCGCTGCACCAAAGTGCCGGTAACAAGTGGGAAAGCAAAGATCATCCGGCAGAACTAGCGCAAGCCGGTCATTAAATCGATAGGTTTAAATTCAGTGGTTTCGCAACACGGCATTAATGACATCTGCGAAAGTGGTGTTAGCCATTAGGACCATGGTCGCAGCGGCCAATCCGGCCGCGAGAAATTTCAATGTAGTGTTGATATTATTATTCATACTCGTGATTTCCTGCATGAATTCATCCTAGCGGAAAACGAGCCTATAATGTGTTCCAATGACGTTTGTACAATGGCGACCGTCATACAAAAAACCTGCCTTGGGAAAGGCAGGTAAGTTTGCTCTGGGGTGGGAGAATCGGACTCGTTGGAGGTAAAATGCGAGTCCTGTTGTCACGATGGGAATCGTGACAACAATTTATGATATGCCAGCTCACCATTTCAGCCTCATAACTTTGTCTAACATGTCGTGACAAAGCTTGAAAAAACCGGGCTGTTCTAATTCTTCAGAGTGTCACATGCTGCGCGGAGGGACAAACGTTAGGAGGACTTTGATGAAATACAAGATTTTCCTGCCTCTGATGGCAGTGGCGGCTTTCTCCCTTGCAGCCTGCGATAACAAGCCTGCAGACACAGGCACCCCGCCTGCGACCACTACGGAGCCTGCAACCCCACCGGCAGCACCGGCCCCAGCAGAGCCTGCTCCATCGCAACCTGCACCAGCGAATTAATCTATCCGAGATTGAAATAACGGCCCGCTCACCCAGAGCTGGCCGTTTTTATATGCGTAAAGCACAGGCAATTATCTTTGCCGACAAAGTGCTGATTTTTATTGGAAAAAGACTGGTACGCCCAAGGGGAATCGAACCCCTGTTTGCGCCGTGAAAGGGCGCCGTCCTAACCGCTAGACGATGGGCGCCTCCGGTGAAGCGGCTTATAGTGAAACAGTATTTCCGCCGCAACCCCATAATGCATTCTTTTTTAGAAAAAGTGCAGTTTATGCGAAATTTATTGAAAAGACGGTTGCCCGGAAACCGTCAACCCCACGAGAAAAGCCAATTGGAATCAGCCTTTTCTGCCCGAACAGCGCCAATTCCAGTCCCGGCGCGGGCCAATATCCACATGTACCGATTCGGTATGGCAGTAAGTGCCGACGCCGCCACGACCTGTCATGGCGCGAGCAAAATTGGCCAATTCCCACTTGCTGATTCCAGGGACCTGAATATCAGCGGCGGCGCATGACATATGAAGAGAAGCCTTGGCGCCGTTTACTTTGCGATTATAGGGAGGACTGCGATAGCCGGAGGTTACAATGACGGATTTGCCATACTTGCGCTCGATCAGCTTCAAAATGCCCACCAGTTGCGGTTTCAGGCAGGCAACATCAACGCTTTCACGTTGAACTTTCAGGCCATTGGGTGCCAGGCGTGCAAGACCCGCCGCCGAAGCCAAAATTACAGGAGCGCCCGCTGCTTCAATGTCGTCATCTTCATAGAGACTATCGCGCTGCATGATCTGGATGCCAGCATTTGGCCGTACACCGGGCAGGGATGCAAGATGTTCAGTCCGGCCAGCAAAGGAATCAGCGGATGGAAGGTCGCTTTCAGATGCCCCGGCAGGCTTTGATTTAGGCTCGATTACCGCAACAAGCCGCTGATTGGCGGGTTTGGAGCGATTATTGGAGAACAGTCGCAAAAGTGCGCCATTGTTCTTCTGTGTAGCCGCCGCCGGTTTGGTTTCTTCCGGAGGAGCCGTGTCCGCAACGGCTGTTTCTGCAGGCTTGGGTTCAGGTTTTGCGGATTCTGCTGCCGCTGCAGGTGTTTCAGGCGCGGGAGCCGGTGCAGTCTCTGTTTTTTTCGTCATGCTTCCAAAAAGAGAAGTCCTGACGGGAGGTTGCGCAACAACGGTCGCTGCACTTGCCACTTGTACTTCTTCTGTTTTTGTCCCGGTATCAGCCGCCACATCGGTCTTTGCATCCGTCTTGGCGAGCTCAGGCTTGCTTTCGCCTGGCTTTACCGCGCCATTGACCGCCTGCAAGGCGTTTGTTTCTGTTGATCCAGCCAATGCCAGCGCCTCAGGGGTAACTTGCGCATTACCGCCAGAGGGCAGGGAGGTTTGGGTATCGCTCGCAGCAGCTTGATCAGTTGGGGCAACAGTCAATGCGGAAGTAACGCTGGGATTGGAGCCAGTAGATGTGCAAGAAGTTGCTATAAGAGCTGCAAGGCTCATAACGCATACGACTGTGCTTGCCCGTAAGGCTGAAACTGAACGCGGCAGTGTTTTCAACGATTCCCCCGTCTGGACGTCCGGCACGATTCGATAATTCAATCCGGCCCGTTTATAAGAGCATTAAGCCCACGAAGTTCTATTGAGGCGCAAATACACCGGCAGAGAGCAACAATAACTAGTTGTTTTTAGCGATCCGCACAAGACACGAACTATATACACAATGAGGCAAAAGCGTGATCTGACACTTTCCTGCCATGGTCCTTAATCGAAAGTTACAGTGAAATTTAATGCCATAGCTGCGTAATTACACGCGTATTCTCACGTAAGTGCCGGGCGCATCTGCCAATACCTGCACGTTATTTTCGCCCGGTATGCGCGGCGCGACACGCGTATTATCCTGTTTTTCTATCCAGGCATGCCAGTGATTCCACCATGATCCCGGGTGCTCGACACTCTTCTCCAACCATGATTCGAATGAACCAACAGGTGTATCTCCGGTCCAGAATTGATACTTGTTCTTGGCAGGAGGATTGACCACGCCAGCTATGTGGCCGGAACCGGAAAGGACATAGGTGATGTCGCCACCAAAATACTGGCAGCCGGTGAATACGGACAATGCGGGAGCGATGTGATCTTCTTTTGCCGCAAGATTGTAGATGGGAATCTTCACATCAGCCAGTGACAGGCTTTCGCCGGCCAGCTTCATCATTCCTTTAACGAGGTTATTATCAAGGTAGCAATTGCGTAAGTAATAGGAGTGGTTGGCTGCACTCATACGCGTCGCATCTGCATTCCAGTACAGCAGATCAAATGGCACGGGATCGCGCCCGCGCATGTAATTGTTGACGACATAGGGCCAGACAAGATCGCCAGACCGCAGCATATTGAAAGCGGTCGCCATGCGGGTTCCGTCAAGATAGCCTTCCGCAGACATTGCGTTTTCGAGGGCGCGAATCTGATCCTCGTCAACAAACACTTTCAAATCACCGGCGTGGGTGAAGTCTACCTGCGTTGTAAACAGAGTGGCACTTTTGATTCGATCTTCGCCTTCCTTGGCAAAGAGAGCGAGCGCAGCGCTAAGCAATGTGCCACCTACACAATACCCGATCGCATTGACCGCCCGTTCGCCGGTTGCAGCCTCAACTGCGTCAAGGCCGAAGCGCAAGCCCTCATTGATATAGGCTGTCCAATCCTTGTGCGCGTGCCGTTGATCCGGGTTCACCCATGAAATGACAAAAACCGAATGACCATGATCAATTGCCCATTTTATAAATGATTTTTCAGGGTTCAGATCGAGAATATAGAACTTGTTGATCCAGGGCGGGCAAATCAGGAGAGGGCGCTTGAGCACATCCTTGGTGGTGGGCTCGTATTGAATGATTTCCGCAACGTCGCTTCTGGCGATGACCTTTCCTGGTGTCGTTGCCACGTTTTCTCCAAGAGCAAACTTGGTCAAATCCGATTGGCGCAAGCGAAGATCGCCGCCGCCAGCAACAATGTCCTCCGCAAGCATTTTCATGCCGCGAACGAGATTCTCGCCGTTGCTGGCAACTGTTTCCTTATAGAGTTCCGGGTTGGTCAAAAGGAAATTACTTGGTGAAGCCGCGGTTGTGATCTGTTTGACGTAAAATGACGCCTTGTGGCGCGTGTGATCATCGAGTCCTTCGGCATTCTCAACCAGATCACCTGCCCACCTTGCAGTGACCAGATAGGCCTGTTTTAAAAAGTCAAAGAATGCGTTTCGTCCCCAATCCTCATCAGTGAATCGCTTATCGCCCTTTTCCGGCGCAGCAATATCCTCAACTTCCTCGCCGCTTATGCGCCTGATGGAGTTTGACCAGATCGCCATATAGCTCGAAAACAATTTTGTTTGGGCTTCAAGCGCGCGGCTGGGTTCTGAGAGCCAATATTCGGAGACCTTCGATAATGTTTTGACAATATCGGTGACAGGATCGGCGAGCGTGTCGCGCTTCAAGCCTTTTTCGCGCGGCTCGACCCAGGCAGAGGCTGCTTTGCCTGCCTGTTCGATCATATGGGCGACATTGCGGGCAAAGGCCTCCGGGTCCTTGACCACATAGTGATCCAGGCTGGGTATCTTTGTGCTTTTATCGCCTTGATTATCCATACAGTGGCATCCTCCCGCCAATTCTCCCGATCAGCATTATTGACATGATAACATAAGTTGGTGCTATCCCTCCAAGGTGCATTTATTGTAGCCATGATAAATATCGTTTTTCTGAGTCAGGACACACAATGAAAATCTCGCTCAAACTGCTCATGCGCTGCTCGGCAAGCGCCGTTATGATCGTTGGCTTGAGCGCGTGCGCCAATACAAGCCCTGCGCCAATGTCGAATTCTCCAATGACAGGGCCGGTCAACACCGGAACCTATCCGCATTTTACGCCTGACCCTAAAGGTGAAACGACCCAGTTTACGCCGGAAGAGAAAGACGCTTTGCGCAACCGCACGACTGCGGCAAAGAACAGCCAAAGAGGTCCTTCCGCCGATCCCGCGGCCGCTGCGCGCAAACAGGCCGAAATCCGCTTGCTGCGTCAGCAGCAGGCAGAAGATCTGAAGGCTATTGAAAGCGGCCAGCAGTAGGACCGTTCCTGATTTTTCTGCTGCGCTGACTGCTATTTCCAATGGCGATTAAGTAGCCATCCGATAATGCATTGCTGCATTGCACAAAAATTGGTTGTGCAGCCATCGCGGAATAGGCAGCATCATGCTTTCTCTCATTTGCGGTTGCTCGCTATGCCTTTACCGATTCTTGCCCTGGCCATTGCTTCCTTTTGCATAGGCACCACCGAGTTTGTCATCATGGGACTGCTGCCGGAAGTTGCGGCTGATCTTGGTGTATCGATCCCCAGTGCCGGACTACTCGTGACGGGTTATGCGCTAGGCGTGGTCATTGGAGCACCGATCATCGCAATAGCCACGGCTTCCCTGCCGAGAAAGCCCGTGCTCATCGGGCTTGCCATGCTCTTTGTTGTCGGCAATCTTTTTTGCGCCACCGCGCCCAATTACTGGATGCTGATGATCGCCCGTGTTGTCACTGCCTTCGGACATGGCGCTTTCTTTGGAATTGGCTCGGTTGTGGCCGCAAACCTCGTGCCACGCCATAAGCGGGCGAGCGCTATTGCACTGATGTTTGCAGGGCTAACGCTTGCCAACATTCTTGGTGTTCCGGCTGGAACGGCTCTCGGTGAAGTTTACGGCTGGCGCGCCACCTTCTTTGCCGTTGTCGCTATTGGCGTTGCGGCTGTGATTGCAATTATAGCGCTGGTGCCGTCTTCCAAGAATGAGCCGAAAGGAAGCGGCATTCTCAGCGAGGTCAAGGTGCTGGGCAAGCTGCAGGTCTGGCTTGCCATGGTAATATCGGCGCTTGCCTCGGCCAGTCTTTTTGCGGTCTTCACCTATATCAAGCCAATCCTGACAGATGTTTCCGGCATTTCGACTTCGGCAGTAACATGGGTTCTCCTGCTTTTCGGTGCGGGCATGACTGTCGGCAATGTTATTGGCGGTAAACTCGCCGACTGGAAACTTATGCCGACCGTTATAGGGACTTTGACTGCGCTGGTGCTGACACATGTCATCTTGGCCGAGATTTCGGGTTTGCCGACAGCGATAATCATTACCGTGTTTTTCTGGGGTGTTTTGACCTTTATCATTGTTCCACCTTTGCAGATGCGAGTCGTCGAATCTGCAGATGAAGCACCAAATCTTGCAGCTACGCTCAATCAGGGTGCTTTCAACGTGGGGAATGCCTCCGGTGCCTGGATTGGTGGGGCAGCGCTTACTCTGGGCATTCCATACCAGTATTTGCCATTCGTTGGTGCTGCCCTGGCTCTCATGGGGCTGGCTGTGGCGGTATGGTCAACTATGCTTGACCGCAAGGCGCATCACGCCAGGATGATCTCAGAAGAAGGTCAGCAATTCGGCCTTGAACCGCTTGCCGGTATTTGAACTTCTGCCAGTGCGTAAAGTCTGCAAATCACGTGGAAGTCAAAAGGGCCTTGCGGCCCACTTATGCATGTCCGCATTTAGGGCTAAATCGGTTGTAGGACCGAATGTCGCAGTTGGGATTTGCCATGCCGGGCCGCTGCAACCTGCAATCTACATTAATATCATTCTAAAAAGCTTTTTGCGGCCTTTTTACACTAAAATGGGGGTAAAAATGCCTAAATGAGACGATATTTCCGTGGCGGAATAGCGTGTGGATGATAATACGCGCGCAGCTTCGCGACGATTGTTGCACTTGCGTGCATGGCGCTAACGCGCTAACCCTCGGCCATCGAGCCAACTTCAAAAGACGGCGCGATCTGCCGTGCATTATCGGCAGTCATGTGTATGACATGGCATTCTTGTCAGCCTGAGTTCACAAGGCAGAAAAAGACGGATCATGAACGAGCTCTTAAGTTCCTACCTGCCCATCGTTATCTTTATCGGTGTGGCGCTGGTAATCGGTCTGGCACTGTTGATTGCACCGTTTCTGGTTGCATACAGCGCGCCTGACCCTGAAAAATTGTCGGCCTATGAGTGCGGCTTTAACGCATTTGACGACGCCCGCATGAAGTTCGACGTGCGCTTTTATCTCGTCTCCATCCTCTTCATTATCTTTGATCTGGAAGTGGCCTTTCTTTTCCCCTGGGCGATATCGTTCGGTGACGTGGGTTGGTTCGGTTTCTGGTCAATGATGGTATTCCTGGGCGTCCTCACGGTCGGCTTTATTTATGAGTGGAAAAAGGGAGCGCTGGAATGGGATTGACCGACAGCACCACCACCCTTGTGGCACCGCAACCAAAGGGCATCATTGATCCCAATACGGGCAAGCCAATTGGTTCTGACGATGCTTTCTTCGGCGAGATCAATAATGAATTGGCCGATAAGGGCTTTCTCGTTACTTCCGCTGATGCATTGGTAACCTGGGCGCGCACCGGCTCGCTGATGTGGATGACCTTCGGTCTTGCATGTTGCGCGGTTGAAATGATGCATACCTCGATGCCGCGCTATGACGGCGAGCGTTTTGGTTTTGCCCCACGCGCTTCACCGCGCCAGTCCGACGTGATGATCGTCGCGGGAACGCTGACCAACAAGATGGCTCCAGCGCTGCGCAAGGTCTATGACCAGATGCCAGAACCCCGCTATGTTATCTCGATGGGCTCCTGCGCCAATGGCGGCGGTTACTATCATTATTCCTATTCTGTCGTTCGCGGCTGCGATCGGGTGGTTCCGGTAGATATTTATGTCCCCGGGTGCCCACCGACTGCTGAAGCGCTCTTGTATGGCGTGTTGATGCTGCAGAAGAAAATTCGCCGAACCGGCACGATCGAGCGATAGGGTGGGTGCGATGTTTGAAGAAGCATTGAGTGAACTTGCGACCTATCTGACGGAAAAGCCGGGTCTCACATTGAAGTCGGTTGGTATTGCCTATGGTGATCTTTCCGTAGAGGTGGATGCTGATGCGCTGCTCGCAACGCTGGCATTCCTTCGCGACGATGTGCAGTGCCAGTTCATCTCGTTGATTGACATTAGCGGCGTTGATTATCCATCGCGCGTAAATCGCTTCGATGTGGTTTATCACTTGCTTTCACCCCGCCAGAATCTGCGCATCCGGGTGAAGGTATCAACCGATGAAGATACGCCGGTTCCTTCAGCCACGCCTGTATATCCCGGTGCTGATTGGTATGAGCGCGAGACATATGATCTTTATGGTGTTCTCTTCTCCGGTCATCCGGATCTTCGCCGCATTCTGACCGATTACGGCTTTGAGGGTCACCCGCTTCGCAAGGATTTTCCGTTGACCGGGTTTGTCGAAGTTCGCTACGACGACGAAGTAAAGCGCGTTGTCTATGAGCCGGTTGAACTCAGGCAGGAATTCCGCAACTTCGACTTCCAGTCTCCTTGGGAAGGCACCGATTATGTGCTTCCGGGCGATGAGAAGGCCAAGGTGAATTGAGGTCCGCCCGATGAGCGAGCACGGCAATCCATCCGCACAATGTCAGGAAGCCAACAATGGCTGAAACTCAAGTTCGTAACTTTAACATCAACTTTGGCCCGCAACATCCTGCGGCGCATGGCGTTTTGCGCCTCGTGCTGGAGCTTGACGGCGAAGTTGTAGCACGTGTCGACCCGCATATCGGCCTGCTGCATCGTGGCACCGAAAAGTTGATGGAAGCCAAGACCTATCTACAGGCTGTGCCTTATCTTGATCGCCTGGACTATGTGGCGCCGATGAACCAGGAGCACGCCTATGCGCTTGCTGTGGAGCGTTTGCTCAAGATCGAAGTCCCTAAGCGCGGCCAGCTGATCCGCGTGCTCTTTTCTGAAATCGGCCGTATTCTTTCCCATCTGCTGAACGTGACGACGCAGGCGATGGACGTGGGTGCGCTGACACCGCCGCTCTGGGGCTTTGAAGAGCGCGAAAAGCTGATGGTATTCTATGAGCGCGCATGTGGCGCACGCATGCATGCTGCCTATTTCCGTCCAGGTGGTGTGCACCAGGATCTGCCGGATCAGCTCATCGAAGATATTGGCAAATGGTGTGATCCATTTTTGCAAACTGTAAAAAATCTCGATGATTTGATTACGCCAAACCGTATTTTCAAGCAGCGTAACGTCGATATCGGCGTCGTAAATCTTGAAGATGCCTGGGCTTGGGGCTTTTCCGGTGTGATGGTTCGCGGCTCTGGCGCGGCTTGGGATTTGCGCAAGTCGCAGCCTTATGAATGCTATTCGGAAATGGAATTTGATGTTCCAATCGGTAAGAATGGCGATTGCTATGATCGTTATCTGATCCGTATGGAAGAGATGCGCCAGTCGGTTCGCATCATGCGCCAGTGTGTCGAGCAATTGCTTGGCAAGGAGCGGGTAGGGCCTGTTTCCAATACGTCTGCAAAGATCGTTCCGCCGAAGCGCGGTGAGATGAAGCGCTCCATGGAAGCGCTGATTCACCACTTCAAGCTCTATACTGAAGGTTACCATGTGCCTGCTGGCGAGGTTTATGCCGCAGTCGAAGCGCCAAAGGGTGAATTTGGTGTGTTTCTGGTTTCCGACGGGTCGAACAAGCCTTACCGCGTCAAGCTGCGCGCACCAGGTTTTGCCCATCTTCAAGCCATGGATTTTCTATGCCGTGGTCACATGCTAGCCGACGTTTCCGCCATTCTCGGCTCGCTTGATATCGTATTTGGTGAGGTTGATCGTTAATGTCAGTCCGTCGTCTAGCCGAAGATAACGTCCAGCCAGCTACCTTCGCGTTCAATCGCGAAAACAGCGCCTGGGCGAAGCTTGCAATCAAGAAATATCCCAAAGGCCGCGAGCAGTCCGCTGTCATCCCGCTTTTGATGCGGGCGCAGGAACAGGATGGCTGGGTCACCAAAGCAGCCATCGAGCATGTTGCAGAAATGCTCGACATGCCGATGATCCGTGTCCTTGAAGTCGCAACTTTTTACACGCAGTTTCAGCTGAAGCCGGTCGGTACGCGTGCGCATATTCAGGTTTGCGGTACAACGCCTTGCATGCTTCGCGGTTCGGAAGACCTGAAAAAGGTCTGCCAGAGCAAGATTCATCATGAGCAGTTTCATTTGAATGAATCTGGTACTTTGTCATGGGAAGAGGTTGAATGCCTCGGGGCCTGTGTCAATGCCCCCATGATCATGGTGTTCAAAGACACTTATGAAGATCTGACGCCAGAACGTCTTGAAGAGATTATCGATGCGTTCGAGGCAGGAAACGGCGCGTCCGTGCCCGTTGGCCCTCAGATTGACCGTCATTTCTCGGCTCCCCAAGGTCTTCCGACTTCGCTTATTGATACTGCCGCAACTGCCAAATCAGGCCGTGGAAGCAAGGCCGCCAGCGCAACGTCGCAGGTTCCGCCCTCCAATGCGAGCAAGCCGGTAACGCATGATGATGCAACTAATCCGGCAATCAAAACACCTTCTCCGGTGAAGGCGGCAAAGGGTGGTGAGGCGGCGACATCAAAGCCAGCGCCGACAGCCAGTTCAGCGGCCCGGATGATCAAGAACCCGCCATTGGCGGAAGGTTCGCTTGGCGAGAAGCCCGATGTGCAGACCATCAAGGCGCCTGCCAAGGCAGCTTCGCTCACTGACAATAACCGCCCGGCCGGCATCGAAAAGCCAGCGATCGTTGACGATCTCAAGTTGATTGCCGGTGTTGGCCCGAAGATTGAAGGCATTCTTCACGATCTTGGTATATTCACCTACGCGCAGGTCGCGGCGTGGAAAAAAGCCGAACGTGAATGGGTTGATAATTACCTGAATTTCAAGGGACGTATCGAGCGCGACGATTGGGTCAAGCAAGCCAAGGCTTTGGCCAAGGGCGGCGAAGCCGAATACATCAAGGTTTTCGGCAAGAAGCCGAGATAAATTGGATTGGCGGATGCGCAATTTGCATTCGCGAGTATGGACGAAGAGAGTAGGACCGGTGCGAAATGCTTGCTGATAAGGACCGCATCTTCAATAATATTTATGGCCTTCACGACAAGTCGTTGAAGGGCGTGATGTCACGCGGCCATTGGGATGGCACCGCGGGCATCATTGCCAAGGGCCGTGATTGGATCATCAACGAGATGAAGGCCTCCGGCTTGCGCGGACGCGGCGGGGCAGGCTTTCCGACCGGTCTGAAATGGTCCTTTATGCCGAAGGAAAGCGACGGCCGTCCGCATTATCTCGTTATCAATGCGGATGAATCCGAGCCGGGCACATGCAAGGATCGTGATATTATGCGGCACGATCCGCATACATTGATCGAGGGTTGCCTGATCGCCGGTTTCGCCATGGCTGCACATACCTGCTATATCTATGTGCGCGGCGAATATATCCGTGAACGCGAAGCGCTGCAGCTCGCCATTGATGAATGCTACGATGCCGGTCTGCTTGGCAAGAATAACAAGAATGGCTGGGACTACGACATCTACGTCCATCACGGCGCGGGTGCTTATATTTGCGGTGAAGAAACAGCGCTGCTTGAAAGCCTTGAAGGCAAGAAGGGTCAACCCCGCCTGAAGCCACCATTTCCGGCCAATATGGGTCTTTATGGCTGCCCGACAACTGTAAATAATGTCGAGTCCATCGCTGTTGCGCCGACCATCTTGCGTCGTGGTGCTGCCTGGTTTTCGAGTATTGGCCGTCCAAACAATGTCGGCACCAAGCTTTTCATGGTATCCGGTCATGTCAACAATCCATGTACCGTTGAAGAAGAAATGGGCATCCCTTTCCGCGAATTGATCGAACGTCATGCGGGCGGTATTCGCGGCGGTTGGGATAATCTGCTCGCCGTAATTCCAGGCGGTGCTTCGTGTCCGGTGGTTCCTGCGGCTGACATTATTGATTGCCCGATGGATTTTGACGGGCTGCGAGCCGTGAAATCATCTTTCGGAACTGCTGCGGTTATCGTCATGGACAAGTCCACGGATATTGTTCGCGCAATTGCCCGTCTTTCCTACTTTTTCAAGCATGAAAGCTGCGGTCAGTGCACGCCTTGCCGTGAAGGCACTGGCTGGATGTGGCGCGTTATGGAGCGCATGGTGACCGGTAATGCGCAGAAGCGCGAAATCGACATGCTGCTTGATGTAACAAAGCAGATTGAAGGCCACACCATTTGTGCTCTGGGTGATGCCGCTGCATGGCCGGTTCAGGGATTGATCCGTCATTTCCGCCCGGAAATCGAACGCCGTATCGACGAGTTTTCACGTAACGCAGATGCAAGCCGTCCTGTGCTTGTGGCTGCGGAATAGGGTTGAAGGATTGATGTCCAACATCGGAAACAAACCACTGGGATCTGACTGGACGGCATTCTTGCCGAAACAGATGATTCCGGTTGCCAATCTATTGGCACCTCAGCTTGAGGTAGCCGCGGCTGTTTCCGTTGCGAGCACTGCTATTGCCACACGCATGTTCGGTATTTGGACAAATGCCATGCTTGGCTCGTTCGATTTGAAGACGACAGGCGGGAAACAAACCGCTCCAGTCGCTATTGCTGATCTTAAGGCAGCCATTCGTGAGAAGACAGGCGAGGCAGCAAAGGCTTCCGAACCGGCCCAGCGTAGCAAGAACGATGTTATCGCCAATTCGTTGGAAAATATTTCATCGGCAGCAATCGAGGATCTTAAAAAGATTTCGGGGGTAGGGCCGAAGCTTGAACAAGTTCTCAACTCCATGGGCATTCGTTCTTATGCGCAGATCGCAGCATGGACAGCGGATGATATTGCCAAGATTGATGGACAGCTGAAGTTGAATGGCCGGATTTCGCGGGATGACTGGGTTGGTCAGGCAAACCGTTTTGTAAGTGAAGTAAAATAAAGAGCATGCCGGTCGTACCGGCGGTATGAAATTGTTGGCGGCCTTTAAGGCAGCCGGAAAAGAATGCGGAATGTTCCGCGAGGTTGGACAGACGATGGCGAAGATCAAAGTCGACGGTAATGAAATCGAGGTACCGGATCACTACACGCTTCTGCAGGCCGCAGAAACGGCTGGTGCAGAAGTGCCGCGTTTCTGTTTCCATGAGCGTTTGTCGATCGCCGGCAATTGCCGCATGTGCCTGATCGAGGTCAAGGGAGGGCCGCCTAAGCCAGCTGCTTCCTGCGCCATGGGTGTCCGCGATCTGCGTCCAGGTCCAAATGGCGAGACGCCCGAAATCTTTACCAATACGCCTATGGTCAAGAAGGCCCGCGAAGGCGTGATGGAATTTCTCTTGATCAACCATCCGCTGGATTGCCCGATCTGCGATCAGGGCGGCGAGTGCGATCTGCAGGATCAGGCGATGGCTTTTGGCGTGGATTCATCACGCTACAAGGAAAACAAGCGCGCCGTTGAGGACAAATATATCGGCCCATTGGTCAAGACGATCATGACACGCTGCATTCATTGCACGCGTTGCGTTCGCTTTACCACTGAAGTTGCTGGTATCTCCGAGCTCGGTCTGATTGGTCGCGGCGAAGATGCCGAGATCACCACCTATCTTGAACAGGCGATGACCTCCGAACTGCAGGGCAATGTGATTGATCTTTGCCCGGTTGGTGCTTTGACATCCAAGCCCTACGCTTTCCAGGCGCGGCCCTGGGAACTAACGAAGACTGAATCCATCGATGTGATGGACGCTGTCGGTTCAGCGATCCGCGTTGATACGCGAGGCCGCGAAGTGATGCGCATTCTGCCGCGCGTCAACGAGCAGGTGAACGAGGAATGGATTTCCGACAAGACTCGTTTCATCTGGGACGGTTTGCGTACACAACGTCTTGACCGGCCATATATCCGCAAGGACGGACGTCTTGTTGCTGCCAGCTGGCCGGAAGCCTTTGAGGCGATCAAGGCCGCTGTTGCGAAGACAAGCGGCGAAAAGATCGGCGCGATTGCAGGCGATCTGGCAACCGTCGAAGAAATGTATGCCCTGAAGCTGCTGATGCAGTCGCTTGGTTCAGCCAATACCGATGCGCGCCAGGATGGTTCGGTGCTCAACACGGCCAATGGTCGCGCATCCTACATTTTCAACCCATCGATTGATGGAATTGAGCAAGCCGATGCGGTTTTGATCATTGGTTCGAATCCGCGCTTTGAGGCTTCCTTGCTCAATGCGCGTCTGCGCAAGCGTTGGCGAGCTGCTGGGATACCGATTGCAGTTATCGGCGAGCAGGCCGATATGCGCTTCAAGTACGAATATCTTGGCGCGGGTGCTGAAACCCTGGCTGACCTTGCCGCCGGTTCGCTGAAGTTCCATGGCGTCCTTAAGAAAGCAAAGAATCCGCTGATTCTTATCGGTCAGGGCGCGCTTAACCGTGCTGATAGTGCGGCAGTTCTCGGTCTTGCGGCGAAAATCGCTGCTGATACCGGCGCGCTTGGCGATGAGTGGAATGGTTTTGGCGTCGTGCATACGGCTGCAAGCCGTGTCGGTGCGCTCGATATTGGCTTTGTACCGGGTGAGGGCGGCAAGACTGTTGCCGAGATGAACGGCGCACTGGATGTATTGTTCCTGCTCGGTGCTGACGAACTTCCATGGTCGGGCAAGAGCGGTGCGTTCACAGTCTATATCGGCACGCATGGCGATCAAGGTGCGCATAATGCGGACGTTATTCTGCCTGGGGCAACTTATACTGAAAAGTCCGGAACATATGTGAACACGGAAGGCCGGGTGCAGATGACCAATCGCGCCGGTTTTGCTCCGGGCAATGCCAAAGAAGATTGGGCCGTGCTGCGTGCCCTGTCTGATGTTCTCGGTAAAAAACTGCCCTTCGACTCTCTCGTGGCCTTGCGTTCGAAGCTCTATGCAGAGTATCCGCATCTGGCAGCGGTCGATGCAATCGAATCTGGTGCCTCTGCCGATGTTGCAAAGCTGGCAAATGCATCCCTTTCGATTGAAAAGACGGCCTTCGTTTCGCCGATCGCTGATTTTTACCTAACCAACCCGATAGCGCGGGCTTCTGCTGTCATGGCGGAGTGCTCTGCGCTTGCCAAGGGCGGCTTCAAGCAGGCAGCCGAGTAGGCGGGAAGAGACTGACATGGAAGACATATTCTACACGTACATCGTCCCGCTGCTGATTATCCTCGGAAAATCACTGCTGCTGCTGGTCGTGATGCTGTTGATCATCGCTTACCTGCTTTTGGCAGATCGCAAGATCTGGGCCGCTGTACAGTTGCGTCGTGGTCCAAACGTTGTCGGCCCCTTCGGTTTGCTGCAGTCCTTCGCCGATCTTCTCAAGTTTGTTGTCAAGGAACCGATTATTCCATCGGGTGCAAACAAGGGTATTTTCCTTCTTGCGCCTTTGGTTTCATCGGTTCTGGCCATGGCTGCATGGGCTGTTATCCCGGTCAATGAAGGCTGGGCCGTTGCCAACGTCAATGTCGGTATTCTTTATGTTCTCGCGATTTCGTCACTGGAAGTCTATGGCGTGATCATGGCTGGTTGGGCGTCCAACTCGAAATATCCGTTCCTCGGCGCGCTCCGGTCTGCAGCGCAGATGGTTTCCTACGAAGTCTCCATCGGCTTCGTGATTGTCACCGTCCTGCTTTGCGTGGGTTCACTGAACCTGACGGATATCGTCAATTCGCAGAGGGATGGCCTAGGCACAATGGCTGGCCTGCCAAGCTCTTTCCTTGACTGGTATTGGCTCGGCCTCTTCCCGATGTTCATCATCTTCTTCATTTCGGCTTTGGCTGAAACCAATCGCCCACCCTTTGATCTGGTTGAAGCTGAATCCGAACTCGTTGCCGGTCATATGATCGAATACTCCTCGACAGCGTTTTTGCTTTTCTTCCTCGGCGAGTATGTTGCCATCACATTGATGTGCGCATTGACGACCATCATGTTCCTCGGTGGATGGTTGCCGCCGGTCGATGTCTGGTTCCTGAACTGGGTTCCGGGTGTTGTCTGGTTCCTGCTGAAACTCTTTATGTGCTTCTTCATGTTCGCCATGGTGAAGGCATTTGTTCCGCGCTACCGCTATGATCAATTGATGCGTCTTGGCTGGAAAGTATTTCTGCCGCTCTCGCTGTTCATGGTTGTTGCGACCGCAGCCTTTCTCAAAATCACGGGGCTTACACCATGAGTTCGCTCGCACAAGCTGCCAAATCGCTACTCCTTTTGGAGTTCGTCAACGCATTCTTTTTGTCGATGCGGCAGTTCTTCGCGCCCAAGGCAACATTGAATTATCCCTATGAAAAGGGACCAATCAGCCCGCGCTTTCGTGGTGAGCATGCGTTGCGCCGCTACCCCAATGGGGAAGAACGCTGCATTGCCTGCAAGCTTTGCGAGGCGATCTGTCCGGCGCAGGCGATAACCATCGAAGCTGGCCCACGCCGCAATGATGGAACGCGCCGCACCGTTCGTTACGATATCGACATGGTGAAGTGCATTTACTGCGGCTTCTGTCAGGAAGCTTGCCCGGTCGATGCGATTGTCGAAGGGCCGAATTTTGAGTTCGCCACGGAAACCCGTGAAGAACTTTACTACGACAAGGAACGGTTGATCGCCAATGGCGATCGATGGGAGCGGGAACTGGCGCGCAATATCGCTCTGGACGCGCCTTACCGTTAATTGACGACTGCGCGCTTGTGTCCATGTCCGGTCGCTTCAACCAGACATGAACATGCGCTAAGACGCATGAAATTTGGAAGGACCGGTTGCCGAATGTGCGGCCGATTCGTTGAAAATGGCAGAACATTCTGCCGGAATGGAAATCGGGGGAACCCATGCTGACAGGTATAGCGGCGGCGTTTTTTTACCTCTTCGCCTTCATAACAATCGCCAGTGCTTTCATGGTGATTGCAGCCCGCAATCCAGTGCATTCCGTACTGTTCCTTATCCTTGCCTTCTTTAATGCGGCGGGACTGTTCCTGCTGACCGGCGCTGAATTCCTGGCGATGATCCTTCTTGTTGTCTATGTCGGTGCGGTGGCTGTTCTCTTCCTCTTCGTTGTCATGATGTTGGATGTGGACTTTGCCGAACTGAAAAGCGGCGCCTTGCAGTACGCTCCGGTTGGAGCGCTTGTTGGTATTATCCTTGCAGTTGAATTGATTGTGGTGCTCGGCGGTTCAGTCTTTGCGCCAAATGTTGCGTCGGTCGTCGTTCAACCAACGCCGGACATTGCCACACGGTCCAATACGGCGGCGCTCGGCGATATTCTCTACACTGATTACGTTTATTTCTTTCAGATTGCAGGTCTTGTGCTTCTGGTTGCAATGATCGGTGCGATCGTCCTGACGCTGCGCCACAAGGAAGGCATCAAGCGTCAGAATATCTCGCAGCAGGTCGCGCGCACGCCTGAAACGGCGGTCGAGATCAAACAGGTTGAAACAGGCAAAGGTATTTGATGATGGAAATCGGTATCGCTCACTATCTCACTGTCTCTGCCTTGTTGTTCACGATGGGCATCTTCGGCATTTTCCTTAACAGGAAGAACGTGATCATTATCCTGATGTCGGTCGAATTGATCCTTCTGGCAGTTAATTTGAATTTCGTGGCTTTCTCAGCCGCGTTGGGTGATCTGGTTGGCCAGATCTTCGCATTGTTTGTTCTGACTGTTGCTGCTGCTGAGGCTGCGATCGGTCTTGCAATTCTCGTCGTGTTCTACCGCAATCGTGGGTCGATTGCCGTGGAAGACGTCAATATGATGAAAGGTTGACGGGGGCATGCTGTATCTGGCGATTGTCTTCCTGCCGCTGATCGGCTTTCTGATAGCGGGCCTTTTTGGCTCGTCAATCGGTGCCAAGGCGAGTGAATATGTAACGACTGGTCTGCTGATCATTGTCGCTATCCTGTCTTGGGTAGCCTTTGTAAGCGTAGGTCTTGGTCACGGCGAGGCGTTCAAAGTTCCGGTTCTGCATTGGGTGGAATCCGGCTCGTTGAGCTTCGACTGGGCTCTTCGTATTGATACGCTGACGGTTGTCATGCTCGTCGTGGTCAATACTGTATCGGCGCTCGTGCATACATATTCCATCGGCTATATGCATCACGATCCGCATCGCCCGCGTTTCTTCGCCTATCTTTCGCTCTTTACCTTCGCAATGCTGATGCTTGTGACCGGCGACAACCTTGTCCAGATGTTCTTTGGCTGGGAAGGTGTTGGTCTTGCTTCCTATTTGCTTATCGGCTTCTGGTTCAAGAAGCCTTCGGCAAATGCTGCTGCCATGAAAGCCTTTATAGTCAATCGTGTCGGTGACTTTGGTTTCTTGCTCGGCATTTTCTCGCTTTTCGTACTTTTCGATACTGTTCAGTTCGATACATTGTTTAGCGCCGCTGCTACCTATCTTCCTGCTGAAGGCGCTGCGGATGCAGGGAAGGTTGTCTTGAACTTCCTTGGCTATGAACTCGACAAGCAGGGCGCAATCACCATTGCCTGTTTGCTACTGTTCATGGGCGCCATGGGTAAGTCGGCACAGTTTTTGCTGCACACATGGCTGCCGGATGCCATGGAAGGCCCGACACCTGTGTCGGCGCTGATCCATGCTGCAACGATGGTCACGGCCGGCGTTTTCATGGTGGCGCGTCTGTCACCAATATTCGAGCTGTCGCATACCGCTTTGATCTTCGTGACGGTCGTCGGCGCAACAACAGCTTTCTTTGCTGCGACCGTCGGTCTGGTCCAGAACGATATCAAACGCGTCATCGCTTATTCAACCTGCTCGCAGCTTGGCTATATGTTTGTGGCGCTCGGTCTTGGTGCTTACGGCGCAGGTGTGTTTCATCTGTTCACGCATGCTTTCTTTAAAGCACTGCTTTTCCTTTGCGCCGGTTCGGTTATCCATGCCGTTTCCGACGAACAGGACATGCGCCGCATGGGTGGTCTGCGTAAGCTCATCCCCAAGACCTATTGGATGATGATCATCGGAACAGTTGCACTGACTGGGCTTGGTATTCCAGGTACCGTTATCGGTACGGCAGGGTTCTTCTCCAAGGATGCGATTATCGAATCGGCCTTTGCTTCGCATAGTCCGGTTTCAGGCTACGCTTTCATTCTGCTTGTGATTGCGGCTGTATTTACCAGCTTCTATTCATGGCGCCTGATCTTCATGACATTCCATGGAAAGCCGCGTGCAAGCCATGATGTGATGCATCACGTCCATGAATCGCCTTACATCATGCTTGTGCCTCTGTTCATTCTGGCCATTGGCGCTCTCTTTGCCGGTGTCGTGTTCAAGGAGTTTTTCTTCGGCCACGAATATGCCGAGTTCTGGAAGGGTGCGCTGTTTACCGGGCCTGAAAATGAAATATTGGCGGAGTATCACCACGTGCCGTTCATCGTTGCCATGTCGCCATTCCTGGCAATGGTAGCGGGCTTTATCGGTGCCTGGTACTTCTACATTCGCTCACCAGAAACCCCGCGCCGTTTGGCCGAACAGCATTCCGGACTTTACCAGTTCCTGTTGAACAAATGGTATTTTGACGAGCTGTATGACTTTCTCTTTGTTCGTCCGGCTATGGCTCTCGGCAAATTCCTTTGGAAGCGCGGCGATGGTTGGCTGATTGATGGGCATGGCCCGGATGGTGTTTCCGCCCGTGTTGTTGATGTCACCAACCGCGTCGTGCGCCTGCAAACCGGTTACCTTTATCACTATGCGTTCGCGATGCTCATCGGGGTCGCCGCACTCGTCACGTGGATGATGCTCGGGAGCAACTTCTGATGACCGACTGGCCAATTCTTACCACCGTTACCTTCTTACCATTGGTCGGTGCCTTTCTGATCCTGCTCATCCGGGATGACAGCGATGCTGCACGCCGCAACATTCGCAATGTCGCTTTGTGGACGACGATCATTACCTTCCTTCTGTCATTGCCGATCTGGTATTATTTCGACAATGCAGAAGCGGGCTTTCAATTTGTGGAAAAGGCCGCATGGCTCGATAGTGGTATATCGTACCATATGGGAGTCGATGGCATTTCCATGCTGTTCGTCATCCTCACCACTTTCCTTATGCCCCTATGCATTCTGGCCAGCTGGGAAGCGATCCAGAACCGCGTTAAAGAATATATGATCGCGTTTCTTGTTCTGGAAACGCTGATGATTGGTGTGTTCTGCGCACTCGATATCGTGCTATTCTACGTGTTCTTTGAAGCAGTACTGGTCCCGATGTTCATTATCATCGGTGTCTGGGGCGGAAAGCGCCGGGTCTATGCCAGCTTCAAGTTCTTCCTTTATACGCTGCTCGGCTCGGTTCTGATGCTGCTCGCCATCATGGCAATGTACTGGCAGGCTGGAACGACCGATATTCCTACCTTGCTTGCACATTCTTTCCCCGCTTCAATGCAAACATGGCTTTGGTTCGCCTTCTTCGCATCCTTCGCGGTGAAAATGCCTATGTGGCCGGTTCACACCTGGTTGCCGGATGCGCACGTTGAAGCGCCGACCGCAGCTTCCGCCATTCTTGCCGGTATTCTGTTGAAGCTTGGCGGCTATGGCTTCCTGCGCTTCTCGCTTCCGATGTTCCCGATAGCATCGGCTGATTTCGCGCCGATCATCTATACTCTTTCGGTTGTCGCCATTGTTTACACATCCCTTGTCGCCCTCATGCAGGAAGACATCAAGAAGCTGATCGCTTACTCCTCGGTCGCTCACATGGGCTATGTGACCATGGGTATTTTCGCAGCAAACGAGCAGGGCATTCAGGGTGCATTGTTCCAGATGCTTTCCCACGGCCTGGTTTCGGCAGCGCTGTTTCTGTGTGTCGGTATTGTCTATGACCGCACCCATACGCGCGAAATCTCTGCCTATGGTGGCCTTGTGAACAATATGCCGAAATATGCGGTCGTGTTTTTGATCTTCACCATGGCCAATGTCGGCTTGCCTGGCACATCCGGTTTCATCGGTGAATTCTTGACCTTGATGGGCGTGTTCCGCGTCAATACTTGGGTTGCTCTTTTTGCCACCTCGGGTGTTATCTTCTCGGCGGCCTATGCATTGTGGCTCTATCGGCGCGTTGTGTTCGGTTCGCTCGACAAGGAAAGCCTGAAGGCGCTTCTGGATATGTCGCCGCGGGAAAAGGCAGTGATTTATCCGCTGCTGATCCTGACGATCTTCTACGGTGTTTATCCGATGCCGGTATTCGATGCGACGGCCAGCTCCGTCCATGCACTTATCAATCAATATAATAACGCGCTGTCCTCAGCGGCCACTTTGGCGTTGAAATAGCAGGAAGAGGCCAAGGCCGATGCAGACCGATATGATTGCCAACCTGACGCTCATGGCTCCTGAACTGCTTCTAGCAGTTGGAGCGATGGCTCTCCTGATGGTCGGAGCATTTTCCGGCGAGAAGTCGTACAAGCTGGTCAATGGTCTCAGCATCATATTGCTGTTGCTGGCACTGGTGCTTGTTGCCGTGTTTCCTCAACAGGGAAACGCTTTCGGTCGTGCTTTCATCAATGATTCCTTTTCCGGCTTCATGAAAGTACTCACACTGGCAGGCTCGATCGTTACTCTCATCATGTCGTCCGGCTTTGCCAAAAGCGAGAAATTCGACAAGTTCGAATTCCCGATCCTGATCCTTTTGGCCAATGTCGGCATGCTGCTGATGATTTCAGCCAATGACACGCTGTCTCTATATCTGAGCCTTGAGCTGCAATCACTCGCGCTATACGTCGTCGCCGCCATCAACCGCGACAGCGTTCGCTCCACGGAAGCTGGCCTGAAATATTTTGTTCTTGGCGCGCTGTCATCCGGCATGCTCCTCTATGGTATTTCACTGGTTTATGGCTTTACGGGTCATACCGGCTTTGAAGGTATTGCCCAGTCTCTCGCCAGCTCCGAACGTCAGCTCGGCGTTGTTTTTGGATTGGTTTTCATTTTTGCTGGTCTTGCATTCAAGATATCGGCAGTTCCATTCCATATGTGGACGCCAGATGTTTATGAAGGCGCGCCGACACCGGTAACAGCTTTCTTTGCAACTGCGCCGAAAATGGCGGCGATGGCGCTGCTGACACGCGTATCAGTGGATACCTTTCAGCCGATCACGCATGACTGGCAACAGATTGTCGTGTTTATTGCCATTGCGTCGATGATCCTTGGCGCTTTTGCGGCCATCGGCCAGCGCAATATCAAGAGGCTGATGGCTTATTCTTCCATCAGCCATATGGGCTATGCCCTTGTTGGGCTTGCTGCAGGTACGCAGGTTGGCGTTAAAGGCGTTGCCATTTACATGCTGATCTACCTGGTCACAACGCTTGGTACATTTGCATTCATTCTGGCAATGCGCCGCAAGGATGGAAATGTCGAACAGATCAGCGACCTTGCCGGTCTCTCGCGTACAAATCCGATTATGGCGACCATATTGACCATCCTCATGTTCTCGCTCGCAGGTATCCCACCGCTCGCCGGGTTCTGGGGCAAGTGGTACACCTTCCTTGCAGCGATGCAGGCTAATCTCTATGCGCTTGCCATTATCGGCATTGTGGCTTCGGTTGTGGGCGCATTCTACTACCTGCGCATCATCAAGATCATGTGGTTCGATGAACCGGTTGGCGGTTTCGTTCCAGTCGCTGGCGAACTTCGACTCGTGCTTGGTGCCTCCGGTCTGCTTGTTCTGCTCTATGTTCTGATCGGCGGTCCGATTAGTACTTACGCGGAAGCGGCATCCAAGTCTTTCTTCTAGGCCAAAGAATTTGACGGGATTCGCCCTATCGCCTATCGCAGAGCAGAATGGTTTTCGACTGGAAGCTTTCGAAACGATTGGCTCCACCAATGCTGTCGCGCTCGAGCGCGCACAGGCGGGTGATTCTGGCAAGCTGTGGATCGTATCCAAGAAGCAGGCGAGCGGGCGAGGGCGGCGCGGCCGGGCTTGGTCTTCTCCCGAGGGCAATCTGGCGGCTTCCTTATTGCTTACCGGAAATCTTGAACTGAAAAGTGCAGCGACGCTCGGCTTTGTAGCTGGCCTTTCGCTTGCTGATGCGCTCAACGCAGTATGTCCTTCAGCAAATTTTTCCGTTGGCATTGATGGCGCCAGCAATGCAGGTGCTGGAAAATCGCCATTACGGGTGGAGCTTAAATGGCCAAACGATCTGCTGGCGGGTGGCGCAAAGCTCGCCGGTATCCTGCTTGAATCGACATTGATGCCGGATGGGCATTTGGCAGTAGTTATCGGCATCGGCGTTAATGTTGTTGCCTATCCGCAGGATGTCCCTTATCCAGCTACGTCATTGGCACGGCTTGGTGCGAACTGCGATGCCGAAACAGTGTTTCTGGCCTTGTCGGACGCCTGGGAAGAGAACTATCGCATTTGGGCGAATGGACGGGGCTTAAGTGACATTCGCAAACGTTGGCTCTCGCAGGCGGCAGGAATTGGCAGTGAAGTCGCCGTTCGAATAGACGGAGCTGTACTGCGTGGTATATTCGAAACAATTGACGAAGATTGCCAGTTCGTCATTCGTGATAATGACGGTGTACGGCAAAAAATTGCAGCCGGTGACGTCCATTTTGGAACAGTGGCATCGGCAAACGCTGAATGAGTTTCAGTTTTTAGGAGCATAAATGGCAAATTCCGATCAAGCGGAACTTGTTTTCCTGCCTTTAGGTGGTGTCGGCGAAATCGGCATGAATCTGGCCCTTTACGGCTATGGCCCCGCGCGCAAACGCGAATGGGTCGTGGTCGATATGGGTGTGAGCTTTGCTGGCCCGGATCTTCCCGGAGCTGACCTGATCCTGCCCGATATTCGTTTTTTGCAGGCTGAGCGCAACAACCTCAAGGGTATTGTTATCACCCACGCGCATGAAGATCACTACGGAGCACTGCTTGATCTCTGGCCGCTTCTCAATGTTCCTGTTTACGCTACGCCATTTACTGCCGGACTTCTTGCCGCCAAGCGGCACTCAGAACCCGGTGCACCGGACATTCCAGTCACAATCTACCGTGCTGGCGAAACCTTCAATGTTGGCCCTTTCGAGCTCGAAGCACTGGCTGTGACGCATTCCATCCCTGAACCGGTTTCATTGGCAATCAAGACTCCGCTTGGAACAGTCATCCATACGGGCGACTGGAAGATGGACCCGGAACCATCGATCGGACCGCTGATCAATGAAGCGCGATTCCGCGCTCTGGGGGACGAAGGCGTTCTCGCCATGATGTGCGATTCTACCAACGCCTTGCGTGATGGCGAATCGCCATCGGAACAGGAAGTTGGCGAAAGCCTGCGGCAAATCATTGAAAACGCCCGTGGACGTGTTGCGATTACCTCCTTCTCATCCAATGTCGGGCGTATCCGTTCGATTGCCCTGGCAGCGCGCGATGCCGGCAGGCAAACGCTTGTGCTCGGACGTTCGATGAAGCGCATGATCGATGTCGCGACCGAGCTTGGCTATCTGGATGGTGTGCCTGAGTTCCTGTCGGAGGATGATTACGGCTATATTCCGCGGGAAAACATGGTCATCATATTGACCGGCAGCCAAGGTGAACCACGTGCTGCCCTTGCCAAACTGGCGCGCGATGAAATGCGCAGTGTTGCACTTTCGCCCGGCGATACGGTTATTTATTCATCGCGTGCCATTCCCGGCAATGAAAAGGCGATTAATGACACCAAAAACCTTCTGATAGAGCAGGGTGTCCAGATCATTTCCGATGGTGATCAATTGGTGCATGTGTCGGGGCATCCGCGACGCAACGAATTGAAGCGGATGTATGAGTGGGTTCGCCCGCGCATTCTTGTTCCTGTTCACGGTGAGGCTGCGCATCTTGTCGGGCAGGGATCACTGGCTGCAATGGCAGGCATTCCAGAAGTGCCGCAAGTGCGCAATGGCGATATATTGCGCCTTGCCCCGGGCAAGGCAGAGATCATTGGTGAAGCGCCCTTCGGCCGCCTGATCAAAGACGGCAGGCTGATCGGCGACGAGGAAGAGGTCGGCATCGTTGATCGCCGAAAGCTTTCCTATGTCGGCCATGTTGCGGTGTCGTTTATTCTCGACGCCAAATACAACGTTCTTGAAGATCCGGAGCTTGTCCCTTTCGGAGTTCCGGAAGTCGACGATGAAGGCGAACTCCTGGAGGATCTTCTTTACGATGCTGCTGTTGGTGCGGTCCAAAGTATCCCGAGGGAGAAGCGACGCGATCTTGCCATGGTGCGTGAGGCAATTCGCCGTGCGGTTCGCTCCGCCGCCAACGAAGCATGGGGCAAGAAGCCGATTGTCACCGTGTTCGTAACCAAGGTCTGAGGTAAGCAATGCTGGGACGGCTCAACCATGTGGCTATCGCAGTTCCAGATATGGCGGCTGCGTCCGCCATCTATAGGGATACGCTCGGAGCAAAGCTGACAGAACCGCAGATATTGCCTGAGCATGGCGTTACAGTTGTGTTCATCGATGTCGGAAACACTAAGATCGAACTGCTTGAACCGCTTTCTTCCGAGTCGCCCATATCGGCTTTCCTCCTGAAAAATCCGTCAGGTGGTATTCACCACGTGTGCTACGAAGTGCCCGATATACTGAGCGCGCGAGATCGCCTAAAAGAGCAGGGTGCCCGGGTTTTGGGTGATGGGGAGCCGAAGCTTGGAGCTCATGGCAAACCTGTTCTGTTTCTTCATCCGAAGGATTTCAACGGAACGTTGATCGAACTGGAGCAAGAGTAATGCCGATTGCAACAGCGCTGGCAGTTTATTTCATTTTCTGGTGGTTGACGCTTTTTACCATGCTGCCGATTGGCCTGCGCACGCAAGCTGAAGAGAATGACGTAACACTGGGCACAACGCCGAGCGCGCCGCACAAGCATCGCATGGGACGAGTCTTCCTGTGGACCACGCTTGTATCCGCAGTCATTTTCGCAATTTTCTACGTTGTCAATCAACGGCTTGGTTATGGCGTCAACGACCTGCCGGTATTTTTTCCACAATTGGACTGATCTTATTTGCCGGTAGTTGTTTGATAATGTGGCGAAGCTTTCCCAGTAAATGCCAGGAAAGATCCAGCGATATGACCAAGATAAGATGCCGCTAAGACGAGCGATCGGCTGGGTCTCAATGGCAGCTTCAGAAGATGGGTCATCAGTTTTAAAAATCGCGATAGAATTGAGCCCGGTAAACGAAGAAGAGCGGTAGTGCGATCCTCGGCGAATCTTGCCCGTAAATCAGAAGCGCTATGATCTCTGCTTCGTCTAAATTGATAGGTCAGAGTCAAGCGTTCGCGGGGAACAGTTTCAAAAACTACGGCATGAGGTGTCCAACCTGTCCGCGCGCCGATTCTCGTGGCCTCCCGATAGAGCTTCCAATCCTCTCCGCCATTTAGAGCCAAGTGATTATCAAATCTCAATCCGGTTGCACGAAAGAACGCTAAATTTCCCATCCAACTCCCTGTGGCAATAAGAATCCTGTCAGCCTTGCCGCCCTCTCGTCGCTGAATTGCTCGTTGCTCGTATTTTTGAGTACTCTCAAACAGTCCTTTCCAAACGACCTTTTCGAAAAACGACATTTGCTCTACTTGTGCTGGCCGTACTGGTCCGCCGACAATATCAAGATTTGAAGCATCCCGTTCCGCGAGCAGCTCAACCAGCCAATCCGGTTCTACTGTTTCATCATCATCGGCAAAGGTAAGCAGATCGTGGCCGCTGGAAATTGCAATATCGAGCACGCGGTTGCGTACATATGCAATTCCAAGGCGCGATTCGACTTCATATTGTACGCTGCAGTTGGGAACGCTCGTACGAAAGCGCTCTATAATTTCGGTAAGCGTCGGAAAGGAATTGTTCTCAACAATAACAAAATGCAGCTGCGTGTTGGCAGGGATAGCCATTTTCGCATAGGAGGCGAGGAGTACTTGCAACATGATCGGGCGATTGCGGGTAACGGTTCCCACGCAAATTCTGCGCAATAATTCTGTCATGAAATAATCTGCCTGAAATAAATAAAATAGCTTGGACTAAAAATGCTGTTCGCACGTGCGACCGTGCAAGTTCATTGAATGGGTGCGCTAAAATAAATTTAATTTCTACTTACAGCGCTGTTGCAGCCGACCGTCAATCGGGAATCACACCTATTTTAAAATTAGGATATTAGGCACGAAAAATAAGGTATTGAATTTAAAATGAAAAACATTCGTCAAACCCATAAATGAAGACAAAAAAAAATGCAAGGCTTTCGCCTTGCATTTAAAGATCGCGTCTGACCCATCCACTTGCGTGGCGGCTGCGGAAACCGCGCCAAGGGTCACATCCTCCCAAGACTTTGACCGCGTAGGAAAGCAGAAATATTCTTACTTTCTCCTTATGCTTAAAAAAATAGCGGACTGCCTTCGAAATGTCACGAAAAATATTCGTTACTGTCATCTTTTGATTAGAAATCTTGCAGCAGAGTGAATCACCCCTCAATATCATCCTGTGTTATATGCAGTTGCGGGTTCCCAATCAGCCATGAAGCCGATAAGAAATATCGACTTTGCACTTGGTTTTGCCTGATTCTTCAAGCACTCAGGCGTTGTTCAATTTTGGTGACCCTCAATGCGGCTTTCCCGTTACTTTCTGCCCATCCTTAAAGAGAATCCTAAAGAGGCTGAAATCGTCTCGCACCGGCTCATGCTGCGTGCCGGACTGATTCGCCAAGAATCAGCAGGCATTTATGCCTGGTTGCCGGCGGGACTGCGCATTCTCAACAAGGTAAGCAACATCATCCGCGAAGAACAGAATCGCTCGGGCGCAATTGAATTGCTGATGCCGACAATTCAGTCAGCAGATCTTTGGCGTGAAAGCGGCCGTTATGATGCTTATGGCGACGAGATGCTGCGTATTAAAGATCGCGGCGATCGGGAAATGTTGTTTGGCCCGACAAATGAAGAAATGATCACCGAGATTTTCCGGGCTTATGTCAAATCTTACAAGGACTTGCCGCTCAATCTTTATCATATTCAGTGGAAATTCCGCGACGAGCGCCGTCCCCGGTTTGGTGTTATGCGTTCGCGCGAATTCCTTATGAAAGATGCCTATTCTTTCGATATGGATTTTGAGGGTGCCAAGGCTGCGTATAATCGTATGTTCGTTGCATATTTACGGACATTCTCGCGCCTCGGTATCAAGGTCATTCCGATGCGCGCGGATACGGGTCCAATCGGCGGTGATTTGAGCCACGAATTCATTATTCTTGCCGAAACCGGAGAAAGCCAGGTTTTTTGCGATCGCGCCTATCTCGATCTGCCAGTGCCAGGTGCTGATACGGATTTCGACGATAATCAGCAGATTGCCGATATCGTCACGCGTTGGACGACGCCCTATGCTGCCACTGACGAAATGCACGATGAGGCGGCTTGGTCCAAGGTGGATGGCTCCCACCAGATGGCTGCACGCGGTATTGAAGTTGGCCACATTTTCCACTTCGGCACAAAATACTCCGAACCAATGGGGGCCAAGGTAAGCGGTCCTGACGGAAAGGAGCATTTGGTCTCGATGGGGTCTTATGGCATTGGGCCGTCGCGCGTTATTGCAGCGATCATCGAGGCCTCACATGACGAAAACGGAATCATCTGGCCCAAGGCAGTTGCTCCGTTTGGTGCGGGTATTGTGAACATGAAGCCCGGCGACGATGCATGTGATGCAGTTGCGCTGAAGCTCTATGACGCCTTGACGAGGGCCGGCCTTGAGCCGCTGCTTGATGATACGGATGATCGCCCGGGTGCAAAATTTGCCAAGATGGATCTGATCGGTTTACCGACACAGGTAATTGTTGGTCCGCGTGGTGTGGCCGCTGGCGAAGTCGAGATCAAGGATCGTGCTACAGGCGAGCGTGAAACGCTCTCCATCGAAGCCGCAATCAACAAATTGGCCGGTCCTGCGGACTTTCAGGCGGGAACTTTATGACAGAAAAAACAGCGACCGCGCCCTCTGGTTCAAAGCCATTCTCAGCCTTTGAGCGTATGATTGCCTGGCGCTATCTGCGTGCCCGGCGCAAGGAAACGTTTATTTCGGTTATCGCCGGGTTCTCGTTTACGGGTATTATGCTTGGGGTGGCGACGCTTATCATCGTCATGGCGGTGATGAATGGTTTTCGGGCCGAGCTTTTGACCCGAATTCTCGGAATCAACGGCCATGTCATCATGCAGCCAATGGATCGGCCTTTGGATGATTTTGATGCTGT